>CALXBE010000001.1 GCA_944386495.1 uncultured Gemmiger sp.
TGGAGCGGCTGACGAGGCTCGAACTCGCTACCTCCACCTTGGCAAGGTGGCGCTCTACCAGATGAGCTACAGCCGCAGGTTGGAGAGGTTGTCGTGTTCGCTCTCTCCGGGCGACAAGATATATAATACTCGAACTTGCCGCATTTGTCAACAGTTTTTTGAAAATTTATCCAAAAAAATTAAAAAGTCTCTTGGATAAAGGTGGGAAGATGAATTTTATACATTTTATCGCAGAATTCACACTCCGCAGTAATGTCCTCTTCCTCCTCGCTCATGCGAAGAAGTTCCTCTTTTCCCAAACTTTTTAAAATTCTTTTGGTCCGTTCCATACTGCAATCACATTTATATACAGCTTCTGCCTGGTCCAGGATTTCAGGTTCAAAGCCCTCCATCACCTGCTCCATAATCTGTTCAACGGTACAGTGACGAGCAAGCAGATTGGTAACAGATTCCATTTTGGCAATGTTCTGCTCCAGCTGAGAGATCTCCTGCTCAGTAGCTCCCGGCAGCAGCTGGACCAGATATCCGCCGGCACAGGCAACAGTAAGGTCAGGATTCACCAGCACCCCCAAAGCGCAGGCAGTAGGGATCTGCTCGCTCTGGGCATAGTAGCTGGTAATATCCTCGGCAATCTCCCCGCTTACCAGAGGGACCTGGCCAATGGTAGGCTCACGGAATCCCAGATCCCGCACAACACTGAGCAGTCCATCCTTGCCTACGGCTGCTCCCACATTCAGGTGTCCGTCCGGGCGCAGGGGCAGTTCCACAACAGGGTTCTCCAGGTATCCTTTAACGGAACCATCCCCCTTTCCTACCGCAATCAGCATGCCGGCAGGGCCGCCTCCGTTTACCCGGATGGTAACAGTATCCTCTGTATTCTTCTGCATCATCCCCATCATGGAGGCAGCAGTAAGAAGACGGCCCAAGGCTGCTGTGGTCACCGCGCTGGTTTTGTGAAGCTGCTCAGCTTTACGGACAATCTCGGTGGAATCCACTCCACAAAAAATAATACCGCCATTGTTGGAAATGGCTCTCAGCATATTTTCCTTCATACTTCCTCCTGCTGTTCCTGGGTATACTGCTTGACCGCCACCAGCAGCATACGCTGGCTGGTTTCCGTCAAAGGTTCGAAGGTTTCCCCATCCAATACCTTGTCAAGGGCAAACCCATGTTTTTCCAGAGTTTCCTTTACCTGTTCCAGGGTATAACTGTACTCCTGGATTGTTTCATAAAAGTCCTGACCGCTCTCCTGATCCCGAATTTGAAGTTTCAGCTCCACCTTGTCTTCTTCCGGGTCGTAATGATTCTGCCAGCTGCAGAGGGCATCCTCACACTCAATGGAAAACTGGTTCTCCCCCAAAATCTCCCGGTGCTTATAAGGTGTGTTCAAATCAAAGATAAACACGCCGCCCTTTTCCATAAAGAAGGCAGCTTTGCGGATGGCTTTATCAAACTCAGAATAAGGCCCGATATGATTATAGGTGTCAAAAGTAGATATGGCAGCACGGATGGTCCCGTACAGGTCCAGCTCCAGCAAATCCTGGTTGAGCAGGAGGATTTTCTCCTCGAGCTCAAGCTGCTGGGCCTTATCCCGAAACACGGCCAGCATTTCAGGAGAACGGTCCACCCCGATCATATCATATCCGGCCTGGGCCAGCATGAGGGTCAGTTCCCCTGTGCCGCAGCCCAGATCTGCCACAATACCATCCTCCACCCCATGGCTGCGGAGCAGAGAATAAACCTGACCGAACAGCTTGTCGTAATCCGCTTCCCCGTTCAGTTCATCATAAAAATAGGCAAATTCATTATAGGCCATTATCTTCCCTCGTATGCCTCTTCCAGCAGTGTCCAGAGTTCTGCCACACCGGTACCTTTCTCCGCGCTGGTAAGGACTACCGCTTTACAGCCGTATTTTTGGCAAAGGGCATTGAATTCCTCCTTTGCCTTGTCTGCCTGGGCTTTCTTCAGCTTATCTGCTTTGGTAAGAGCAACCACAAAAGGCAGCTGATGGTGGCTGAGATATTCCAGCATTTGCAGGTCATCCGCACTGGGAGCATGACGGCTGTCCAAAAGCTGGATGATCAGGGTCTGACGGTCCTGGTCAAAGTAGGTATTGATCAGTTGGTCCCACCGTCTGCGCTCCGCATCCGAAACTTTGGCAAAGCCATACCCGGGCAGGTCCACAAAATAGACCTGGTCTACCCGGTAAAAATTGATGGTAGCAGTCTTTCCCGGCTCGGAGCTGACCCGGGCCAGATGCTTGCGGTTGCACAGTTTATTGATTAGGCTGCTTTTGCCCACATTGGACCGGCCCGAGAACACGAACTCGGGCCGGTCTGCCTGGGGCAGCTGGCTGGACAGGCCATAGGATGCCTGAAATTCAGCTTTGTTGTAGTTAATAATCATGGATAATCTACTCCCATTACATGACAGCAGCCGCGGGGCTCTCAGCGGCCGGGTTGCTTATAAAGCTCTGGGCATTCTTGTTTTTCTCGGTTTTGGCAGGAGGCTCCAAAGCCGCTTTCAGCACCTGTTCCAAATCACTGACCGGAACAAACTGAATTGCCTTCTTTACCTCCTCGTCCACCTCATAGAGGTCGCTTTCATTTCCCTTGGGAATCAAAACGGTTTTCATTCCTTCCCGGTATGCGGCCATGCTCTTTTCCTTGAGCCCCCCAATGGGCAACACATTTCCATGAAGGGTGATTTCCCCTGTCATGGCCACATCACACCGCACAGGCCAGCCAGTGAGGCAGCTCATTAAGGCAGTGGTAAGGGTCACACCGGCAGAGGGGCCATCCTTGGGCACTGCCCCTTCGGGAGCGTGGATATGAAGGTCCATTTTCTTGATGGAATTGGGGTCCAGACCATATTCCGGCGCATGAACCCGGGCGTATGTAATGGCAAGCTGAGCGCTTTCCTTCATTACATCTCCCAAGGAACCAGTGATCTGGATTTTTCCCTCGCCCTGAGGCACTGCCACCACTTCAATGGGCAGCATGGTCCCTCCTACACTGGTCCAGGCCAGGCCGTTGGCAATTCCCACCGAATCCTTCCGGCTGATAAAGTCCGGCTTATTTTTCTTGGGTCCCAGGATTTTTTCCAGATTGGATGCAGTAATCTTATACAGCTTGGTTTCTCCAGCTGCTACCGATACAGCGCAGCGGCGAAGCACCTTGCCGATTTCCCGTTCCAGGTTCCGCACACCGGCTTCGTTGGTGTACCCGTCAATCAGGCCGTAAATGGCGCCCGCATTGAGGGTGACTGTCTTCTCTACGCCGTTGTTTTTCAGCTGTTTAGGGAGGAGATGCCGTTTTGCAATCTGGAACTTTTCATTCCGGGTATAGCTGGACAGCTCAATCACATCCATCCGGTCCCGCAAAGGTCCGGGAATAGACTCCAGGGCGTTGGCTGTGGTAATAAACAGCACATCGCTCAAGTCAAAAGGCATATCAAGATAATGGTCTTTGAAGGTCTTGTTCTGTTCCGGGTCCAGTGCCTCCAGCAATGCTGCACCAGGATCTCCCCTGCCATCAGTGCCCAGCTTATCAATCTCATCCAGAAGGATAAGAGGATTGCAGGTCTTGGCTGTGGAGATGGCGCTGATAATCTTACCGGGCATAGCACCAATATAAGTCCGCCGGTGACCGCGGATTTCAGCCTCATCCCGAACGCCGCCCAGGCTCATTCTTGCATAGGAGCGGCCCATGCACTGAGCAATGGACTTGGCAATAGAGGTTTTGCCCACACCCGGAGGTCCTACCAGGCAGATAATCTGTCCCCGGATATCAGGGTTAAGTTTCCGCACGGCCAAGATTTCCAGAATCCGCTCTTTTACCTTGGCCATTCCGTAATGATCCCGGTCCAAAACCTCTCTTGCCCGGGCAATGTCCAAATCATCCCGGGTCTTCTTGCCCCAGGGCAGTTCCAGGCAGACATCCAGGTAATTTCTGGCAACCGCAGCCTCAGGGCTGTTGCTCTGCATTCTTGACAAGCGGTTGGTTTCCTTCAGGAGCTTTTCTTTTCCTTCCTCCGGCAGAGGAAGTGCCTCGATGGCTTTGCGGTATTCCTCCGCCTCAGCCAGAACATCTTCTCCCTCGCCCAGCTCATTGGTAATGGCATGAAGCTGTTCCCGGAGATAATACTCCCGCTGATTCCGGTCCATTTGTTCGTTGACCCGGTCCTCAATCTCCTGCTCCATGGCAAGTACCAGGCACTCCCGTTCCAGGACCTCCAGAAGTTTCTGGAGGCTTCCCATCAAGGTGTTCTCATTGAGAACCGCCTGTTTGTCCTGGTATTTCAGGAGAAGGTTTGCAGGCATATATTCGCTGAGATACTGGGGGTCTTCGCTGGTCATAATGTTAAAAATAACATTCTTGGACAGCTTGGAGTTAAAGGTGAGATACTTGTCAAACCCGTCCTTGATTTTCCGGATGAGGGCATCCGTCTCCACCTTGTGCTGGATCTTCAATCCCCGGACAGGAGCCTGGCGCACCACTGTGCGCAGCAGCTTTCCGTCATCGGTCAGGTGAAGCAGTTTTGCCCGGTATTTTCCTTCTACCAGAACCTTTACCAGGTCGTCGCTCATCCGCAGGACCTGCTTTACCTCAGCCACTACGCCGTAGGTGTAAAGGTCCGCGCCTGTGGGGTCTTCCCGGTCCATTTCCTTCTGGGCCACCAGGAAAATAGGAAGATTTTCTTCCATGGCAGCCTCTACTGCGTTGATGGATTTTTCCCGTCCCACTTCAAAATGGATCACATTGTTGGGAAATACCACCAATCCTCGCAAAGCAATGCAGGGCAGGGTTACGGTTCCCCGCTCCACTTTTACTGTTACTCTTTCACTCAAGGTTTTTACCTCCTGCTTGTGTAAGCGGCCTGGCTTTCCAGGGCCGTTTTGTTCCACTCCATGTAAAGGCTCCGGGGCAAAATCACCCGCAAAGCCTCAGGCTGAATCTTTGCATCCAGACTTTTATGTTTGGAACATTCACCATCCACGGTGAGAACAAATTCCTTTTCCAGGGCCTCTACCTGAATCTGGCGGACTTTCCGGTAACGAAGCAGTTTCTGGAACCCCTTGGCAACCTGCTCACCGTCCATGTGCTTTCCCTTGCGGTAAGCCCCCAAAACGGGAAGAATCTGGAGCCTTGATATTTTCTTTACCAGGACCACATCCAGCAGGCCATCATCCAGTCGAGCCTGGGGAGCCGCAAAGAATCCTCCGCCATACGCCTTTCCGTTACAGATGGCGATCATAAGGAACTCGCCTTCCTCTACCTGACCATCCAGGGTAACCTTCAGCTTTTGTCCCAAAGGACCGCCGATTTCCTGTATGGCAGAGAGAATATAGGATACTCTGCCTCCGCATCCAGGCACCCGTCTCCACTTGTCAACGCCATAGGCGACCTGTGCATCCAGTCCAAGAGAGCAGATGGAAGCCGCCAGCCCATAGGGGGTATGAATCAGGTCCAGAAGCACTTCCTGCCCCTGCATCTGATCTTCCATATCCAGGAAGCTGGAACTATGTCCGAAATTTCGGACAAAATCATTTCCGCTTCCGCAGGGAATACAGCCAACAGAAAGGTGGCACTGCCCGGCGGCAGCCTGGACGATTTCATGAAAAGTACCGTCCCCGCCGCAAGAATAGAGCCGCACCGGTTGATTTCCCTCTGCATATTCCCGGGCCATCTCAGTAGCATGACCCGGATATTCCGTCATACGGATTTCGTATTCTATCTCAAGTTTTCGGGCCGCATCCAAAATCCGGGGGACCAACTGAAGTGATGCATCCTTCCGCCCAGCCACCGGATTCACAATAAAAATATGCTTGATGGCAAACTCCCCCTTTATAGTGGTTCATTATACACCATTTGGCCTAAAACCACAATAGGAATACATATTTTCCCACTTTCCGGCAAGGCTGTAATGGGGGGTGTTTTTGATGTTGGATATCCTGTGTGTAGTTGCTCTGAGCCTGGTTTCTTTGGGAGTTCTGTTTCTGTTGTGCAAACTGATCGGCAAGCAGCAGATCGCCCAAATGTCGGTTTTTGATTATGTCAACAGCATTACCATCGGCAGTATTGCCGCAGAGCTGGCCACCAATCTGGAAGAATGGCAGAAGCCTTTGACTGCGCTCCTGGTCTACGGAACCGCAACCACGGCAGTATCCATTCTCTGCTGCAAAAGCATGAAAGTCCGCCATTTCGTCAACGGTACGCCCATGATTCTTTACCGAAGCGGCATCCTGTACCGCAAGAATCTGGCCAAAGCCAAGCTGGATTTGAACAGTTTTCTGGAACAATGCCGCATGGCTGGGTATTTTGATTTGTCTCAATTGGAAGCGGTAATTCTGGAACCCAGCGGGCAGCTGAGTCTGCTTCCAAAATCCAATCAGCGTCCCCTCACCCCGGAGGATATGAAATTGACCACAGTCCAGGAAAGCATCTGGAGCAGCCTGATTCTGGACGGAAAGCTGCTGGAAGAGAATCTTAAGACCAGCGGCTTTGGAAAGGACTGGCTGGATAAGCAGCTCCACGCCAGGGACCTTGGCCCCGTCTCTCAAATTGCCTACGCGGCCTGTGACCGTCAAGGCCGATTTTTTGCCTGCCGTTTGGAGAACACATCCGGTCTGAAAGACTTTTTCTAAAAAAAGGACCGGCACAGAAATCTGTGCCGGTCCTTGATTATTTGAGAGCGATTCTTACTTGAAGTAACGCTCCATCAGACCCTTGAGAGCCTTGCCATGACGAGCCTCGTCACGAGCCATCTCATGAACGGTGTCATGGATAGCATCCAGGTTCAGCTGCTTAGCCTTAACAGCCAGCTCAACCTTGCCGGCGGTAGCGCCAAACTCGCAGTCAACACGCCATGCCAGGTTCTTCTGGGTGTCGTTGGTCATGTTTCCTTCCAGGTCGGAGCCCAGCAGCTCAGCAAACTTGGCAGCATGCTCTGCTTCTTCGTAAGCTGCCTTCTCCCAGTACAGGCCGATTTCAGGATAGCCGGCACGATGAGCTACCCGAGCCATGCACAGGTACATACCGACCTCGCTGCACTCGCCGTTGAAGTTGGCCATCAGCTGATCGAAGATGTACTTCTTGTCTTCCTCGGAAATGTCGGGGTTGTTCTTAACGGTCTTGGCATAGACGCCGAACTCATGCTCAGCAGCCAGCTTCAGCTCGCCTTCCACAGCCTTGAATGCGCTGGCAGGAGCCTTGCAAACAGGGCACTTCTCGGGCACGGAACCCTCTGCAATATAGCCGCATACGGTGCAAACATACTTGGTCATTGGTACTATCTCCATTTCTATTTTCTGAATTTAAGGTCTGAATTGTTCAGTCCCTCTCTGATGCTCTTATTATAGCCTATTGTGTTCCGATAGTCAATGAATTTCGAAAAATTTTTAAGAATTATTCTTATTTTTTACATTTTGTTCATAGCTGATGTTCAGCCTGCCCAAAGCCGGAAGCAATGCTGAAAGGCTGGCCGCCGTTACGGCTCCCATAACCAAAGCGGAAACCATCAGTACCGGAGCATAAACCATTGCCAGTCCTGTTCCCAGCACCAGGCTGGCTCCTATCAGCTGGCCGATATTATGCGCCAGAGCCCCGCACACCGAAAGAATATACCAGGTGGGTTTCCAGGGCAGTCGGAATAACAGTCCCATTACCGCCAGAGAAAGCAGTCCTCCGTCCAGGGAGAGAAATCCGGCCACTGCACCACGGGTTATTAAAACAAAAAATGCTTTCAGCACCACCAGAAGAACTGCCTGACGGGGACGCATAAAAAACGCCGCATACATGACCACAATATTGGCCAGGCCAATTTTTATTCCCGGCATAAGCCCCATCATGGGGGTGATGGCAGATTCTACTATGGAGAGTGCTATAGCCAAAGCAAACAATATACCGGACAAAGCGATCTCCCTAGCTTTGCTTTTCATACCCTTCCCTCCCTGAATTTATCTTCAGCTAAATTCTATGCCCTGGACTGCTGAATTGTCAAGGCAGTTGCTTTTTCAAACTTTCTGTAAACTTTTTGTCTTTTAAAAGAATTTCTCCCCGAACCCCTTGCAATCCCTTTTTAAATGTTGTAACCTAATAACTATCGACCTGTCTGTTTCTCACAGCATTTTTAGGCTTAAATTACCTGTAAAGGAGTTACCTATGAAAAAATATATTGCAATTCTGTCTGCGCTTTTGCTTCTGGTCTGCCTGGTCGGCTGTGGCTCTTCCAAAGAGGAGGCTGCCAGCTACGACCTGGCCTCTGTAATGTCTTCCCTGGAGGAAGTCAATCCCATCGCCAATCCCCGCGATATTGATGATTTTGCCATCGAGAATGATTTTGGTTTTGCAGAAGGTGCTGTGGAAGAGTACCTGGGAAAGATCAGCAACGACCAGGGCGATTCCGGTATGATCCTCCTTATCAAAGCAGCCGAAGGCAAGGGTGAGGATGTAAAGACCGCTCTGGAAACCTACAAGGCAGATCAGGTCGCCTTCTACGGGAATTACGCTGAGTTCGCTCAGGGTATGGCTTTGATTCAGGACGGCCGGATTGTCCAGGACGGAGATTATGTTTTCCTGGTTTTCTCCAGCCTCTCGGTTAACGGCTACGACGCCATCGACTCGGCACTTTCCTCCTTGAGCTAAATTTTTTCACAGCCGTTGCCCTTCATTCGGCAGCGGCTGTATTTTTACTGATTTTTGAAGGAGTGTTTGTTCTTTGGTTTTCAGTACCCTTCTTTTTCTGTTCCGGTTTCTCCCTATTGCATTGGGATTATATTACCTTGTTCCATACAAGCTGAAAAATACCGTTCTTTTCCTCACCAGCCTGGTGTTCTATTCCTGGGGCGAGGTCAAGTACTTCCCCATTATGGTGGTGCTGATCCTCATCAACTATTTCAGCGGACTGTTGATGGAACGGTTCGATGCTTCTCCCAAAATGCGGAAAGCTGCGCTTATTTTCAGCATTGTGGGAAGCCTGTCCATGCTGGGCTTCTTTAAATACAGTAATTTCGTTATCGCAAACCTAAACCAATTCCTGGGCACTTCCTTTGAACTCATCGGCGTGGCTGTCCTTCCTCTTGGAATCAGCTTTTACACCTTCCAGACCATGAGTTACAGCATTGATGTCTACCGTCGGGATGTAGCCACCGAGCACAACATTATTGACTTCGGCGCTTATGTGGTAATGTTCCCCCAGCTGATTGCCGGACCCATTGTAAAATACCGGGATGTTTCAGATCAGCTTCATGTTTACAAGGGCCGGCTCAAGCTGGCTCAGATTGAAGAAGGCGTTACCCTTTTTATTTTCGGCCTTGCAAAGAAGGTGCTCCTGGCAGACACCATCAGCCATCTTTGGACCGACATCATTGGAATTTATTCCGGCGGGGTACAGACCTCCGCCGGTGTAGGTCTTATCAACGCCAGCACTCCCCTGGCCTGGCTGGGTGTTATTGCCTACTCCCTCCAGCTCTACTTTGATTTCAGCGGCTATTCTCTCATGGGCATCGGCATGGGCAAAATGCTGGGGTTTGATTTCCCTCAGAACTTCAACTTGCCCTATATCAGCCGAAGCATCACCGAATTCTGGCGTCGTTGGCACATCACCCTTTCCAGCTGGTTCAGAGAGTATGTTTATATTCCCCTGGGAGGCAACCGGAAGGGAAAGCCCCGGCAGATGTTCAATCTGTTTATTGTCTGGCTCCTTACCGGGATCTGGCATGGCGCCAACTGGAACTTTATTCTCTGGGGTCTTTACTATTTCTGCCTTCTGACCATTGAGAAGCTGTTCCTTCTCAAGTATCTGGAGCGCTCCAAGGTTTGGTGCCACCTGTACACCCTTTTCCTGGTAGTCACCGGCTGGGCTATGTTTGTAAGCAGCGAGCCAGGCGTTGGATTGGGGCTCCTGTTCCAAAAACTGTTTGTTCCTCAGGGAGGGGTGGGTATCACTTATTTCCTGCGGAACTACGGCGTAATTCTTGCCGTCAGTGCTTTTTGCTGCACCCCCTTGGTGGAAAAACTTTGGAACAAGCTCCGTTCCATTACCTGGGTAAAACTTCTAACCCTCTTCCTTCTCTTCTTCCTCAGCGTTGCTTATATTGTGGGCAGTTCCAACAGCCCCTTCCTCTACTTTAACTTTTAAGGATGACTGCCATGAAAAAACTATTTCAATATCCTGTATTGGTTCTGTTTTTTTCCATCCTTATCCTGTTCACCTTGGTGGATTTGATTTATCCAGACCGCGATTACAGCGACTTGGAGAATACCACCCTCCAACAGCGCCCCGCTTTTAACCTGACCCGTCTGGTGAACAACCAATGGACTGCCGATTACGGCAATTATGTAAAAGAGCAGTTCATGTTCCGGGATAGTTGGATCGATCTTCAAAGCCGCAGCGAAAGCATGCTGCTGCAGAAGGTTGAGTTGGGAGGCATGATCATTGGTGAGGCCAATGGTCAGGTCGCACAGTATACCAAACAGTTCAGCCTGAAAGACAGCGAAGAATCTCAGCTGTCCAAAAACATCCAGTATGTAGATGAATTTCTGAGCCGTTATCCCAACTCCACATTCATGCTGGTTCCCTCTGCCAGTCTGATTTACCAGGATCAGCTTCCCGCCAAGGCTCCCATGTTGGACGAGGACGGATATCTTGACGATATTTTTGAGCAGATCGATTCGCCCTCTCAAATCATGGATTTGCGGAACACCCTCACTGCTTCCCGGGATGAATATATCTTCTACAGAACCGACCACCACTGGACCACGCTGGGAGCATTCCTGGCCTACCAGGACTATTGCAATCGAATTGGACTGCTCCCTGTTCTTCCCGAGGTAGACCCTGTATCTGTGCCAGAATTTTACGGGACCAGCTATTCCAGCAGCCGTCTCTGGAATACTGCCGCTGACACGCTGGTCTACTATCCTCTGGAAAACGCCATGACCATCTACGACACCACGGGAGAAAACAGTTTCAAAGAACGGTTCTCCGGTGGTATGTATGACCTTGAAAAGCTGGAGACCCGTGACAAGTATGCCGCCTTCCTGTATGGCAACAACGCCCTGTCCCGGATCGAAGGCAATGGAGAGGGGAAAATCCTGGTCATTAAGGACAGTTATGCCAACTGCTTCGTCCCCTTTCTTACCGCCAACTTCCAGACCATTGATGTATTGGACCTCCGCAGCTACAGCTACAGCCTGGATGCCATGATTCGGGAAAACGAGTACGATCAGATTCTGATTCTGTATAACTTCCAGAGCTTTAAGGCCGACGGTTATCTGTCCGCTCTGGCCCGCCCGTCCAGCTTGAGTTAATTCCCAGTCCCTTCCCAGCTTTTGGGAAGGGATTTTCTGCACCATTTTTTCTTTATCTGCATACACTAATGGTATCTCCCCGCTTTATGACGGGTCAGGAGGTTTGTCTTTATGAAGAAAAAATGGTATTGGTTGGTCTGTATTGCCCTTCCACTGGCTGTGGGCGGTCTGGCAGGCTTTATTACCAGGGACAGTTTTGAAATTTATTCTCAGCTGAATCTCCCGCCTTTTTCCCCTCCCGGCTGGGTCTTCCCTGTCGCCTGGACCATCCTCTATCTGACCATGGGCATTGCCAGCGGCCTTGTGTTAAGTTCCGGCGCTTTCCAGGAACAGACAATGCCGGCGCTTCGATTGTATGTGCTCCAGCTGGCCGTGAACTTTGTATGGCCGATTCTTTTTTTCGGGCAGTCTCTTTACCTGGTTTCCTTTTTCTGGCTGCTCCTTCTTTTGCTTCTGGTAATTCTGGTGACAATCTGGTTTTACCGGATTATTCCATCGGCGGGCATTCTCTTCATCCCCTATATTCTATGGCTTATTTTTGCCGGATATCTGAATTTGGGGGTCTATATTCTCAATTAAGCCCCAAGCCTTTCCTTCCATAAGAGGAAAGGCTTTTTCATTTTAAATAAAAAAAGTCCTGTTTTTATGGCTTTTTGCATGAACTTAATGATTGCATCTTTACAGAATCCATTAAAAGAGAGTATAATGCAATTAGTATATTAGTAGGCCAGTTGTCCCTTCAGTGCCGGGACATCATTTGGGCTGTTCAGCAGCCCGGCCTTCCCTCTTTTTCCTCCATGCAATTCAGTGGAAGGAAGAAATCTTAAAGTAGGAGGTTATAACATTATGGCAATGAAAATGGGCTGGCGCTGGTATGGCGAAGGGAATGACCCCATTACCCTGAGCGATATCCGGCAGATCCCCGGTGTGGAGAGCATTGTCTGGGCTCTTCACGATAAGATGCCCGGTGAAATCTGGGAGGTTGAAGAAATCCAGAAGGTAGCTGACCAGATTCACGCCTATGGCTTTGACATGGATGTGGTCGAGAGTGTCAATGTCCATGACGATATCAAGATTGGTCTCCCCACCCGGGACAAGTACATTGAAAACTACAAGCAGTGCATTCGGAACCTGTCCAAGTTTGGGGTAAAGGTAATTTGCTACAACTTTATGCCCATCTTTGACTGGACCCGTACCGATCTGTTCCATCCCGTAGGCGACGGTTCCACCGCCCTGTTCTACCAGAAGGATATGATTCAGGAAGATTACAAGGCCATGGCTGATTACATCATGTCCTTTACCGAGAAGTACAACATGACCTTCCCCGGCTGGGAGCCTGAGCGGATGGCCAAGCTGGATGAGCTGTTCAAGGCCTACGCCCCTGTCACCAAGGAAAAGCTGTGGGAGAACCTGAAGTACTTCCTGGAGGCTATTATGCCTACCTGCCGGGAGTGTGATATCAAGATGGCTATCCACATGGACGATCCGCCGTGGGATATCTTTGGTCTGCCCCGTCTTATGGTGGACGAACCCTCCATTGACCGTTTCCTCAAGATGGTGGACGACCCTTACAACTGCCTGACTCTCTGCAGCGGCAGTCTGAATGCAAACCCCGATAACAATGTGGCTGATATTGTCCGGAAGCATTGTGACCGTATCGCTTTTGCCCACATTCGGAACATTCACCACTTCCCCAACGGCGACTTCTCTGAAGCTGCCCATCGTGATTGCTGCGGTGAAACCGGCATCATTGATATTCTCCGTGCTTATCATGACTGCGGATTTGAAGGCTATATCCGTCCCGACCATGGCCGTCAACTCTGGGAGGAAGGTCCCGGTGTCTGCCGCCCCGGCTACGGCAAGTATGACCGTGCTCTGGGAATCCAGTATATGCTGGGTGTCTGGGATCTGCTGGATAAGCTGGATGCAGAAAAGCAGAATTGAGTTTACCTCCTATCTTCTTTCAAAACAGAGAGAGCCCTCCGATTGCCGGAGGGCTCTCTCTGTTTTATTTCTTATCAGCTGTGGAACCGTCTGCGGAACTCTGCACGGAGACGGGGCCGGAGACGCACAGTCAGGAAAATTGCGCCAAACACCAGAATGACAGCGGCTGCAATCAAGGACCAGGTAGGATGGTAGGTTCCTTCCATAAAGTAATCCAGCACCAACTCGAGGCCCAGCAGGTAGACCGCCGTAATTCCCAAAAACACCAACAAAGTCGTAAGACGGGAGCGATGAAAAATCCGGCAATAGGCCAGTCCTGCCACCAAAAAGCTGGTAAGGCCGATGACAGGCAGTGCCAGTTCCAGATACCAGAACCATCCTTCCACCAACCCAGCTACCAAGGCTAAAAATCCAGCGGTGGCAACCAGGTCGGCAGCCAGGCAATATCTGAATTTCATATGAACCAGAAACGGCAGCGCTGCCCAGACCCAAATCAATCCGGCAGCGCCGGCCACATACCATCCCCAGGGAACCTGCGGGAAAAATGCCAGAAAATTCAGCAGGCCGCAGCAGATTGCCACTGCCCCCAGCATTCCTGTGAGGAGAAGTCCCAGACTTCTTCTGTCTACAGGCTCTACCTCTCTGCGGACAAGAGGAAAGGGCGGCGGGCTTTCCCGGTCTACCGGTGCCTTTGGATTCATCACCGGCGTATTGCATAACGGGCATACAGATGCAGTGGGATCCAGTTCCACGCCGCAATTCACACAGTATGACATTTTCTCTCACTCCTTCCGATTGGAGATTACTTTCACCGGCACTCCCTCCCGGACCAGCCACCGGAAGAATAACCGCTCCAGGTCACATTCTTTCAGGGTTCCGGAAAAAGAGAAGGTAAAGGTTTCTCCGCAGCTGATGGCTGCACAGTTGGCCGGTCCCCTGTAGGACTGGCCAAGAACCACTTCAATCCGCTGTATATGTTCTTGCATGGATTCCGGCACTTTGAATACGCCGGGATTTGTAAAAGTTGTAGAATAGGGGCGTTCTCCCGACAGCCAGAATCCCAGGGCTATGGCCCGGTTTTTCAGAGGCCGTGGAACCCATCGGAGTATAGGCGACTTTTGCAGTGCCACATTTTGGGTTATCCTGGCCTGCAATTCCTGCCTGGTCATCTGGAGCCGAAGCGAATGGCGAACGATCTCCACCAGTTCCTCGAAAGCATATTCTCCCAGCTCCGGATCTATTGCCACCCTGGCTGTGAGGATAAAGTTTCTCATGGTGGGTGAAGGGAAAAAATGCCGCAGGTCAATGGGAACAACCAAAGCCACCGGTCTCTCCCGGGCCAGATCCTGCCCATGCTGAAGCGCCAGCAACGACTGAATCAGTCCGGCTGCCAGGTATTCCGTAATGGTGGCTCCGTATTTTTTGGCTGCCGCTTTCAGGGCATCCACCTTCATGATTCCCATGGTAATGTTCAGGGTATAAAAAGGTTCCGGTATTCCTTTTTGACGGAAAGCCAAGCTGCCTTTGGTACCCCTTTTCACCCGGGAGGTGGCATATCTGGCATAGGCATCCTCCCATTCACCGGGCTCAGGCGGAAGCTCCGGGTCCAGAACCCCCATGGCGCAAGGCACCTCGATTCCCTTCTGTCTGAGATACTCGCCAATCAGGGTTTTCAGAAAAACCAATGCTCCTGAGCCATCTGCCATGGCGTGGAATAGTTCAATTGAAATTCTTTTTTCATAGTAAAAGACCCGAAGCAGCCGGTCCTGTGCAGAAAAGCGAACCGGCTGACAGGGGTTGGCTATATCAGGCTCTACCTGAGGCAGGAAGGTCGGATCTCCGTCAAAGTAGTACCAGAATACTCCGGGACGAAGCCGAACCTGAAATCCCGGAAACCGGGGCATCACACGATTTACTGCACGCTGAAGGGCTTCCGGGTCTACCTGCTCATCCATAACAGCGGAGAATCGATAGACCGCTGAATAATCGTCTCTCTGTATGGCCGAGTACACCATGGCCGCATTATCAAGCGGATACCATACCTCGGCAGGAATCTTTTTTTCCATGGTTCATTCTTCCCTTCTTCCGAAACAGATTCCAGTTTCCATTCTATCATTACCGCTTCCGTATAGCAATCCCTTTCGACGCTTTCCCCTCCCAAGCAAAATAATTCAGCCCGGAGGAACATCCGGGCTGAATTTTCAAACCATATTTCTTATTTTTTCGCAAACTGTTCCATAAAAAATTTGGTAAATGCTGCCAGTTCCTCTTCCTGAGAAACATAAACATACAACGATTCATCATCCAGCCAATCATAGGCATTGATTCCAATGTATCCTTTTTTGTCAGGGTAGATGATAAACGCATCTGTGGGATATTTGTTCCGGTAAGCTTTGAGAATTTCCGAGCGCTGGTAGTAGGCAGGGCTGCCCGCATCAGAAAGATCCGGCACCGTCGGAACAACTGCAATGGTCATGGTCTTTTCATTCCAGCCCACAATCAGATTCCCTATTCTGGTCTTGCTGCCGTGGACAAAACCATAGTTAAAACGGGAAACATCTTCCGTATATCCGAAAATAATCCGGTAATCCTGTCCCTGCTCCACGATCTGGTCAAAAATCTTCCGCATCTTCCCTGCATTTGTCTGGCTCTTTTCTTGATCCACCTGGGGGCCCTTAAAAAGATTGCTGAAAAATCCCATACTGATTACCTCCTAAAATAGTTATATTTTTTAGCAGCTGTTCCTGACAGCCGCATCTGACCGGTTTGAATAAATACATTTATTATATTTTGTCTTTATTTTGCTTTTAAAAATTGCCGGAAGCCTTTGCATAAAGCCGGGCTTCCGGCAAAATAGATACTACGGACAGAGGGGTTCCTGCTGCCGCATTTTCTCCAGTTCATTCAGGATTGCCTGTATCTGAAAGGAAACAGTCTGATCTACTGCCTCAGGCACAAGCAAAGGCATACTTTCCGCTGTGGCAGAGCGGAGTATCATGGCCAGCAGACTGATATTGGTAAACAGGTTGATTCTTTCCCGATTGGATTTGATTCCGAAAATCTCCAAAAGGTCCCCAAACAGTTTGGTTTGCTTTTTGCGGAAGGTACAGCCCCCTTCGAAGTTCATCCCTCTGAAAAGAGTTTTCTGGTCCTGAGGCGTAAGGATAGCTATTTCATTTTTTTCGCCGTAACAACAGGAATAGAGGAATTTTTCCACGCCCTCCCTCCAGGTGAGAGACGGGTCCTCCATAAGGCTGCGTGCGTAAGCAAGAATCCTGGGCTGCTGGCAATAGATTGCCTCCACCACCAACTCCTCCTTAGTTGGAAAGAAGCTGTAGAAAAAGGTTCTGGAAATTCCGGCTTCTTTATAAATCTGCCCCACCGTAGTGTGCTGTACTCCCTGTTCAGCAATTCTTTTTAATGCAAGGGAAACCAGAGTACTGCGGATTCGCTGACGGTCTTCCTCTGTATAAGCTACCTTGGGCACAGGAACACCTCCCAAGAATAAATACTATCTTTTGAATTTGTTTTTATTCTACCATGGCATCAAATAGAATGCAAGGGCCGCCGAAACCCCTGCAGATGAATTTTATCCCACCAATGCCGTCCAGATTGCCGAGAAAGGCATCACCAATATCAGCGCAGGCATCAGGTCGATAAGAGGGAAAGATTTGATCTTGGCCACCCGGAAACCGGTTGCCATGGTAATGATACCACCGCAGGCAGTCAGATCTGCCATCATGGTAGCATTCACCCAGGGCGCCAGCAGTTTTCCGCATCCAAACACTCCCAGAAGAATCACGACCTGGGGAAGTGGAATCGCACAGAGCGCCTTCCCCAGCGCAGCCGCAAACACTACCGCAGTAAACAAGTCCAGCACTGCTTTGGAATAAAGAACACTGGAATCTCCTGCTATAGCCTCAGTCAGTGTCCCAAACCATCCAAACCCGCTGCAGCAGAAAATTGCAACAGCCGTAATGTAGAAATCCATATCAATGTTCTTTCCTCCAAGCCGCAAAGTTGTTACCAGCCAGCGAAAGAACCGGGTAGCCTTTTGTTCCAGGTGGAGGGATTGCCCCAGAATATATCCGGTCAGCATCGCCATCACCACAGGAGCCATATTATTCACTTTGATAATAGAATTTACTCCTACTCCGATGGAACAAAATCCAAACAGCATAGGAAGCTTTTCCTGTATTTCTCCAGACAGCTTTTTCCCCAGCATGGACCCTGCCACGCCACCAAAGAACACTGCAAAGCAGTTCGCAAATACCCCTATCGGCAATTTTAACAACTCCCTTCCCTTTTCTGACCATTTCTTTTTTCTGAAAACTTCTGTCAAAAATTTCTTGTTTTTCTTTGATATATAAGTTTATAATATCATTTCAGGCAAGAAATTCAAAGTCCCCATTTTCCTAAAACTAAAAGAAAAGCCACCATTCTTAAATAGAGAACGGCGGCTTTTATAGAATCATTTAAAGCTCAATTTTTTCTTCAAGAAAAAGCTCCCTTTTGGTAAGCTGCAAATAATGCTGATACAAAACACCGAAACGCCGGCTGTACCCTTTCTTCCAGGGTTTATCCTTTCCGCAGAAATGGATAACGACTGTATGCTCCATTACCCATGGAAGGTCGTAAATTCCCCCGCTGAACAGAAAATAACTGCGGTAATTCCGGGCGTCATAGTTCCAGATCACATCTTCCAGGGGAAGGATCTGGCTTTCATAAAGTGCGTTCAGCACATCCTGGTCCGGGAGAAGCAGTTCCCTGCCATGTTCCTTCACATACTGGAAAATGGTTTGAGGGTTGATTTTTTCTCTCCCGGCCTTCAAATCCAGCAAGAGAACCCCCGAGTTATAATACTGGCCCTGGGTGCCAAGCCGAAGTTGATTAACTCCATCCGCCAGCTGAGCCTTGCCCGTGTGGGCGGCAGCGGCAAACAGGTTTCCCTGCAAATCGGTTTCCCACAGTGGCCGAAGCGGATTGATTACCAGAGTATCCGGGTCCAGATAGATTACCTTGTTCAGTGTCTCCGGGAGAAGATGCGGCGCCAGCAAACGGTAATACATCTCCTTTGGGTACTGCTTGGTTACGGGTGCTTCTTTGAAAAGAACATCCTCCACCGTAACCGGTATAAAAGTATATCCATACCGGTTGCAATGAGTCCTTACCTGTTCCAAATTTTCCCGGGGAATATCCTTATGAAGCAGATACAGGGAGAATGTTTCTCCACGATTGTTCAGATAAATAGAGGTAAGAAGCACCTGAAGCTGAGGCAGATAGTTTTTATCCAGAGTGGTGAGCAAAGCGATAGGTTCCACCTGGTTCACCTTCCTTTCCTTATCTCCGTCCAATTTGGCTGAGCGCCATAACCAGGCTGTCGATTCCCAGAAGAATCAGATAGATGGTTGCAATATACCGAACCGTAGTCAGAGTGAGCAGCGGATTCAGAAGCATCAGGAATCCCAGCACCAATCCAATAATATTGATAGCCAGTGTAAGATAGAAAATTCCATCTCCCGCAACAAACCTAAGGTCTCTCAGATGTGCCAGCCTGGAGATGCAGCGGGCAATAAACCAAAGCGGGAACAATACTGTCAATATCAGCGCTCCGGTTGCAGGACAGACCAGCAGCATGATTCCGGCCATCACACTTAAAATTCCGAATATCAGGGCCAGCACCGGACCGAAGCCGGTATACCGTTCCAGTTGAATATACAGAATCAGTTCTGCAACTCCGGTTACAATTGCTGCCAATCCGTAAGCGAAAACCAATGTGTTGAGGGCCAGGTCCGGTCTGACAAATACCAGAATTCCCAAAAGAATCAGTAAGACTCCGGACCCCAGTTCCAACCAGCCAAATCCAGTATGCCTTCTCACTCTTTTTCTCCTCCTTCCAGTATTGCCATAAATTCATCACCGGTGATGGTTTCTTTCTCGTAGAGATATTTTGCCAATTCATCCAGCTTGCTGCGGTTCTCTTCCAGAATTTTCCTGGCCTTTGCATGCTGGGTCTTGACCAGTTCCATCACCTTCTGGTCAATCTCTCGCTGAGTCTCGGCGGAACAAGCCAGAGAAGCATCTCCCCCCAGATACTGGTTTTGGACTGTTTCCAGAGCCACCATTCCAAACTCATCATTCATACCGTACCGGGTAATCATAGCCCGGGCAAGTTTGGTCGCCTGCTCAATATCGTTGGAGGCTCCGGTGGTAACCTCCCCAAATACGACTTCCTCCGCCGCCCGTCCACCAGTAAAGGTAGCAATTTTGTTTTCCAGTTCCTCCTTGGTCAAAAGATACTTATCCCCTGTGTCCACCTGCATGGTATATCCTAAAGCGCCGGAGGTTCTGGGAATAATGGTAATCTTCTGAACGGGGGCAGAGTTATTCTGTTTCGCTGCCACCAGTGCATGACCAATCTCGTGATAAGAAACTACGAGCTTTTCTTTGTTGGACAGAATCGCATTCTTCTTCTGATAGCCGGCGATAACTACCTCAATGCTTTCTTCCAAGTCGGCTTGATTTACAATGGTTCGGCCATTCCGAACCGCCCGCAAAGCCGCTTCATTGATAATATTAGCCAGTTCTGCACCAGAGGCGCCGGAAGCCATCCGGGCAATTGCATGGAAATCCACACCCTCTGTGGTTTTGATCTTTTTTGCATGGACCTTAAGAATGGCTTCCCGTCCTTTCAGGTCAGGCAGTTCCACCGGCACACGACGGTCAAACCGCCCGGGCCGGGTAAGAGCCGGGTCCAGAGATTCCGGACGGTTGGTGGCAGCCAGAATGATCACGCCGGTATTTTCTTCAAAGCCGTCCATCTCGGTAAGCAGCTGGTTAAGGGTCTGTTCTCTCTCGTCATTTCCGCCCATGCTGCCTCCTGAGTTTCGTTTCTGTCCAATGGCATCAATCTCATCAATGAAAACAATGCAGGGAGCTTTTTCCTTTGCCTGCCGGAACAAATCCCGGACCTTGGATGCACCCATACCAACGAACATTTCCACGAACTCAGAGCCGGAGATAGAGAAGAACGGAACATTGGCTTCTCCGGCCACTGCTTTTGCCAGCATGGTTTTGCCGGTACCCGGAGGGCCCACCAGAAGGATGCCTTTGGGCATAGATGCCCCCGCCTCGGTATACTTGCCCGGGTTATGAAGATAATCTACTACTTCAGCCAGGCTTTCCTTGGCTTCATCCTCCCCTGCCACATCGGAGAACTTGATTCCCTTGGTAGACTGTACATAAACTTTTGCATTGCTTTTTCCCATGCCAAAGGCAAGAGAATTTTTCCCGCCTCCAGCCTGTTCCATCAGTTTTTTACTCATATACTGTCCCAACGCAGTAAAAATCAAAATGGGAAGTACAAAACTGAGCAGGAAGCTCCAGATAGGCGAAACCGGCTCCTCAATGACCCGGTTAAACTCGGCTCCAATATCATGGAGCCGTTGGGTCAGGGTCGGGTCTTCCATGGGACTGGTTTTATAAATGGTGGTTTCCTCTTTATCCGTAAACAGGATCTGGGAATCTTCAACCTCTACCACCCCGATATTTCCTTCTTCGATCATGTCCATGAAGGTTCCATATCCTACTTCCTCCACCTGGCTCCGACTGATCATAGGTGCAATAAGGAAGTTGAAAATCATGATAATGATCAATACAATCCCGTAATAATAAATGAGAGGTTTTTTAGGTGTCTTTACTTCTTTCATAGGCTTACTTCTTTTTGCCTTGTTCCTGCAAAAGCTGGGCGTTCATTGCTTCCAGAGAGAGCTGCAAGGAACAGTCTGCTGCCTGGCAGGCAAAATCCAGGGCATATTCAGCCAACAGAATTTTACCCTCTGCATCTTTGTCACCCCCATCACCCGGAGCTTTTTCCTCCAGGTTCTTGATCCCCTTTCGGATAACACCCTGGATTTCCTGATACATACTCCCCAAAGCCCGTACCATTTCCGCTTTGGAGCTGTAAAGTTTTTTCTCCAGTTCCTGCCGGTTTAGGGAACGCTCCTTTGCCAGTGCCTGTATCTCCTTTTCCAGATTTTGGGGCGGTATTTTCTGATACAGTCGGATGCGGTCATGCAGACCGGAAAGCCGCTCCTCCAACTCTGCCATTTTTTCATTCAGGATCATCTTAGCCACGGCCTCCACCTCCTTCCGTATTTCATTGTAAGTCTTGATAATTTTGCCTTCAATTATCAATATTTCCGGGATGTCTAGACAAAAAAGCCGGAGTGTAAAAAATCTTTACACTCCGGCCATTTCGACAAGGTATATTAAGTTTGTTCTTTTACCGGAATCCCTTCCATAACCAGCTGATAAACAGTATGGACGATTTGGTCCATCTGGTTTGTGTCCTCCGGTGTCCACTCCTGAAGCATTCCAATCACAGCCTGGGTGTGATACCTCAAAATGACCTTTACCTCAGCCAAAGTACGGTTGGGGTAAAAATTTTTGATGTCTGCCGCCATGGCAAAAAAGCGTTGGGTATACTGGCTGAGCAATTGCCGTACTTCCTGCCCATAATTGCTGTCCATTCCCTTCTTTACATAAGGAAGGACATTGGTTGCCATCACAAAGAAACAGCGCAGCCCTTCTTCCGCATTCTCTTTTGCCAGGACCTGGCGAAAGGTTTCTTCCGCATATCCTTCAATCATCCACCGAAGCAATTCCGGGATTCCCTCAAAATGATAGTAGAAGGCCTGTCGGGTAATGTGGCACTCTTCCACAATATCCTTGACGGTGAGCTTCTTGACCTGCCGCTCAAACAATAGCTTCCAGGTAGCCTGCGCAATCTGTGCTTTCATATCTGCGGCCATACAGGGAACCTCCTCTACAAACATAAACTATCCTTATTATACTGTTCCCTGTTCCTCTTTTCAACGCTCCTGGCGGGTTTTCAAAAACTCCAGAATTTTCTTGCTGGATTCTTCTACACCGCAAGAAGAATCCAGAACCAGGTCGTAGTTTTTAGGATCTCCCCACCGTTTTCCGGAAATATGATGGTAGTAAGCCGCTCTGGCCTTGTCCGAGCGCCGGATATTTTCCCTGGCCTCCTGAGGCGTATCGCCATATACCTCATGAACCCGGCCCATACGATAGTCCTCCGGTGCATGGATAAAAATCCGCACCACATCCGGATGATCCTTGAGCACATAGTCCGCCGCACGGCCCACAATAACGCAACTGCCATTCTGGGCGATTCGCTGGATGATCTTGTGCTGGGCAATCACGGCCAGACGGACGACCTTTGTGCTCAGATACAGGTTATACAATACCTGGGGTGCATTCTTGTTAATGCCGGAAACGAACTCCTTGTCCAATCCGCTTTCCTGGGCTGCCAATGCAGTCATTTCCTTATAGTAGAAAGGAATCCCCAGCTTGTCTGCCACGATCCTGCCGATTTCTTTGCCGGAGGAGCCATGCTGTCTGGCAATGGTAAGAATCACACCCGGGTGAGAGGGCTGGATAACCGCTTTGGCATGGCTGCTTTCCAGAATGGGAGCATCCTTTACATAAGGCTGTGCCAGGAACTGGCGATAGTAGTAATAGCCCAGGCTGGTGGTAATAACCTCAGTGACTGGATAAGTGAACCAGAAATAGTTGAGGCCAAATTGGGAAAATACATATCCCAGCGGTACAAAGAGCACCACCGTGCGGACCAGGGTCAGCATAGAACTCTTCAGTCCGAAACCGACAGCCTGGAAAAATACGGGGTAAATCAGGGAGGTCACCAGGGGGATAAAGCTGAGTCCGATGATTCGGAAGGCCACCTGCCCTATCTCTATTACCATTGCATCGGAACTGAACACCTGGAGCATAGGGCCGGGAATGGTTTCAAAGCAAAGGACTCCCAGCACCATAAGTGCCATTCCAAAGAAGATAGCCAGGTTGAGGGTTTCTTTGCAGCGGCGGATTTTTCTGGCTGCATAGTTAAAGCTGATAACCGGAACGATACAGGTCTGCATGGCTCCCAGAGGGATGAAAAAGATGGTCTGCCATTTATAGTAAAGACCCAATACGGTCACAGCCTGGTCCGAGAATCCGGACAGAATCAGGTTCAGACCAAAAATGTAAAAGGTATAGGCGGACTGCATAAGAATATTAGGGATTCCAAGACGGAAGGTTTCTGCGATCCGCTTTCCGTATACAGAGAACGCCGGAGATTTCCGGTAACCGTTCTTCATAACTACCAGAGCGGCTGCAATCTGTCCTACCACAGTGGCAACGCCTGCACCTGCAATGCCCAGCCTGGGCAGCCCGAAAAGGCCGAAAATCAGGAGAGGGTCCAGAACGATATTGATGACCGCCCCCAGGATCTGGGCCGCCATAGGTGTTTTCATATCTCCATAGGCTTGCAGGCACTTGGTCCAGATGCTTTCAAAGAACAGTCCAAAGCTGCCCACACAGACAATGCGGCCGTAGACAATTACATCCTGGATAACCTGGGGAGAGGAAGTAGACAGCCTTGCATAGGCCGGCATGAAAATCCAGCAAAGCAGAGCAAAAATCACCCAGAGTACAAAAGCCAAGGGAGCTCCGATTCCGGCAAATTCCTCTGCTTTTTCTTTCTGTCCCACCCCAAAGCGTGCTGCCATAGCGGTGTTGATGCCTACTCCGGTACCCACAGCCAGGGCGATCATGAGAAGCTGGAGAGGATAGACGATAGAAAGCGCGGTCAGACCGGAATCCGCATACCGGCCCACAAAAAGGCTGTCTACAATATTGTATAGTGCCTGAATAAGCTGAGCCAGCATAACCGGCGGAGCGATTTTCAAAAAGATTTTGTAAATCTTTTCCTCTCCAAAAAATCTGGATTGTTCGGCTGCGTTTTTCATCTTGATTCCGGTACCTCAATTACAAGTTTCAGTGGTCAATTTATTAGAACACACAAGGGATTCTATACGGATTGAAGCTCTTTGTCAATACATAAAAATAGGTTTTCTTTAACAAGAAATAATGTCCGAATTTTACTGCGAAAAAAGTAAAAGCACCGTTTCTGAAATTGGTCTGTTCTTCCTTTCTTTTTATGTTTTTTCCTTGTTGACTTTCCTCAAACCATTGCCGCTCTCCCTCTTTATTTGTTTGCATTTTTCAGCTATAATGAAGGAAACAGCCCGGGAGGGATACAGATGGAAAAGCAGGACGCTGCCCGCTATAAAATTGCAGCCGGTCTTAAAACCCTGGTGCGCAGTGAACCCTTGGATAAAATCACCGTAAAGGAAATAACCCAGGCCGCAGGCGTGAGCCGGCAGACCTTTTATCGCTGCTTTCTGGATAAATATGATCTGGTGAACTGGTACTTCAAGCGTCTTGTAGATCAGTCTTTTCAGGAAATGGGGGTAAGCCTGACCCTGCGGGAAGGGCTTCTCAATAAATTCCGTTTCATTGCCGCTGAGCAGAGCTTCTTTTCCTGTGCCTTTGGAAGCGATGATGCCAACTCTCTCATGCGGTATGATTACGAATACATTTACAATTTCTACAAAGATATCATCACCCGAAAGACCGGCGGCACCTTGGATGACGATACTTCGTTTCTGCTGGAAATGTACTGCCGCGGTTCCATTGAGATGACTGCCCGGTGGGCTGTAGGCGGCATGAAGCGAAGCCCCGAGGACATGGTGGAACTGTTGATTGAATCCATGCCTGCCCGGCTGGAGCTTCTTCTCCACGATCTGGGATGAGCAAAAGAAATAATTAAAATGAAAGGAACCGGCAGGGAGCGCAACTTCCCTTTCGGTTCCTTTTTTTACTTTATGCCCAAAATTCAGATGTTACACACAAAGGTTTTTGTAACTTGCATTTCCAGGAAAAAGGTTGTTATACTTGTGTCAAAGAGGGCCGTTTTCTGCCCGCAATTTTGTAAAGGAGAAGAACTATCATGGCTAATCGTATCGTTCTCAACACTATTTCCTACCATGGCAAAGGCGCCATCGAAAACATTGTTCCCGAGCTCACCGGCCGGAACTACAAGAAGGCTTTTGTCTGCTCTGACCCCGACCTGATCAAGTTCGGCGTAGTCGCAAAAGTCACCGATCTTCTGGACAAGGCTTCCTTCCCCTACGAAGTCTACAGCGACATCAAGGCCAATCCCACCATTGAAAATGTTCAGCACGGCGTGGAGGCTTTCAAGACTTCCGGCGCTGACTGCATTGTGACCATCGGCGGCGGTTCTGCCATGGATACTGCCAAAGCCATTGGCATCATTGTAAACAACCCCGAATTTGCCGATGTCCGTTCTCTGGAGGGTGTTGCTCCCACCAAGAAGCATGCCGTCTTCACCATTGCCGTTCCCACCACCGCCGGCACTGCCGCTGAGGTAACCATCAACTACGTCATCACCGACGTGGAGAAGAAGCGGAAGTTCGTCTGTGTGGACACCAACGATATTCCCGAAGTCGCTGTGGTCGATCCCGATATGATGTCTTCTATGCCCAAGGGCCTCACCGCCGCCACCGGTATGGACGCTCTCACCCATGCCATCGAAGGCTACATCACCAAGGGTGCCTGCGCCATCTCTGATATGTTCCATCTGGAAGCCATCCGCCTCATCTCCACCCATCTGCGCGGGGCCGTAGCCAACACTCCCGAGGGACGTGAAGGAATGGCTCTGGGCCAGTACATTGCCGGCATGGGCTTCTCCAATGTAGGTCTGGGCATTGTCCACTCCATGGCTCATGGTCTGTCCGCTCTGTATGACACTCCCCACGGTGTAGCCTGCGCCATTATCCTGCCCACCGGTCTGGAGTACAACAAGTCCGTAGCCGGTGCCCGGTATGCCGCCATCGGCAAGGCCATGGGCGTTGAAGGAATCGACAACATGACCCAGGAAGAGGCTGTAGAGGCCACCATCGCCGCTGTCAAGAAGCTGTCCGCTGACGTTGGTATCCCCGCTGACCTGAAGGGGATCCTGAAGGAGGAGGACGTTCAGTTCCTCTCTGAGAGCGCTTTTGCTGATGCCTGCTGCCCCGGCAACCCCCGTGACACCAGTGTGGAAGAGATCCAGGCTCTCTACCGCAGCCTGATGTAATCTACGGAACAGGTTAATCAAGAAAGTATAAAAGTCACCCCGGCTTCTGCTTTTCAGCGGAGGCCGGGGTGGCCTTTCTTTAATATTATTTTTTGCCAATATGTATGATGGTGCAGAGAGTTCCGTCCTGGTGGAAAATTTCCACCCACTCCTCTTCCCCCATACCGTGTCTGACAGTGAGGACTTCTCCTTCCTTAACGGGGCTCTTGTAACCAATCCGGAAATAGCCAATTTCATTCCGGGGCGTTTCGATGACTTCCCGGGCATAGTCCATGTATACAGAATTATGTACATGACCATTGAAGTCCATATCTGCTTTCCGGACAGTCACCTGTCCCTCCCTGTCATACTCCCCTTTTTCCTTCATTCTGCCGCTGGGATATTCATTTTTGGCGGCAGGCTCTGGCTGGTAGTTTCCAAAGAGTTCCGGAGTAATTCGGGTGAGTTTTCCGGTTTCGGTGTTGAAGAGGGCAAACCGGGACAGAGCCTGTAAAACAGGATTGCCGTTTTCATCCAGCACTTCCATTTCCCGCATGGTGGAGCTGGCGGAGGGCTTTCCAGTAACCCAGGTATTGAAGGTAAGCTCCTGTCCCGGGCGGATATTCCCTACCAGCTTGACCGTCCACTCGGCCAGGACCCAGGCAATCTCCACATCCTGAACCGCCATCAGTTTATCCTTTACCGCTTCGGAGTGGCAGAATCCAATCTGCTCCAGCAGTTCCAGGATAGCCCGGAGGGAGATATTCCCCTCGCTGTTAAAGTCCCCTATCCGGGGGCTGTATTTTCTTGTGAAAATCATATTTATTCACTCCAAATAAGGTCTTCGACCGCAGCCGAAGAACAAATATCCATCAAAGAACCAAAACCCGAATATCCGCCATGATTTCAAGCTTTGTGTATCAGTTTATCAATATCCATCAGAGAACCAAAACTCAATCGTCAATACCGACATCCGTTTCTTTGTATCAGTTTATCAATATCCATCAGAGAACCAAAACCATTCCCATCAGCATAATAGAAACCGTTATGTATCAGTTTATCAATATCCATCAGAGAACCAAAACATGAATAGCTGTATATATTAGTGGCTTTTCGTATCAGTTTATCAATATCCATCAGAGAACCAAAACTTGCAAGTTCGGCAAAGAACTTTTCATTTAGTATCAGTTTATCAATATCCATCAGAGAACCAAAACAGATTGCTTTCCGCTGCGAGCTGATCCGGAGTATCAGTTTATCAATATCCATCAGAGAACCAAAACTTTACAATCTCATACACGGCAAATGGGACAGTGTCAGTTTATCAATATCCATCAGAGAACCAAAACAAACACAACTATAACTGAATCTGTGGCAAGTGTCAGTTTATCAATATCCATCAGAGAACCAAAACCGTCCGCTCTCCAGCCTGCTCAGCTGTCTGGTGTCAGTTTATCAATATCCATCAGAGAACCAAAACATACGCCCGGGGCAAACGCCCGGAGCATATGTGTCAGTTTATCAATATCCATCAGAGAACCAAAACCGCTAGATATTGTGTCCAAAACGGTTTTGGCCTTATTGCATCTACTAGATTATACTTCAAGCAAATCTCTCGTGTCAAGGAAACGCTCATCTTCCATCTGCTTACCGCAAAGCAGTTTCATCTGGCTGTACTGTTTTTCCGTGACAATCATTGCACGGACAGATCCCGTCGGAGGAAGGTTATCTTGCACTATCCGTAGATGTCTTTGTGCATCATCGTGATTTCTGGTCAGCCTTACATAGACAGAATATTGAATCATTGTAAAACCGTCTTTAATCAAAGCCCGACGGAACATAGTATAGTCCCGTCGGCGCTTCTTGCTGTCCACAGGAAGATCAAAAAATACCATCAGTCTCATAAAACGGTCAGCCATCCTGTTCATCCTCAAAGGCCGGGTCATTGCGAATCAATTCCGGAAGACGAAGCATTCCTGCATCCTGTGTGTTGATTGCTGTGGTAAGGCTCTTCACATACCAGTCCACAGCATATCGCACCCGCATTTTTCTTCCATCTATCCGGATCGTATGATTCACAAGATTGACCAAATCCCTGCGATTGGTCCGAGTGAGTGTTTCGTACAAATCTTCGCAGTGATCATCCACCCATAAATCCACCAAGGGGCGAAGGGGTTCCATCAGATCATCGGCCAGATTAAAAGGATTTCCTGCTCCCACATGATGAAGGCCAAGTATCCCGGAATATCCATATCCGGCCAAAGTTTTTGCTACTGCCGAGCGGATAATCGCATACCCGTAATTAAGCGCCGCATTAGTCACATCTTCTCCGGTACGGGTAAAGCCTGCCCCAAACATTGCAGGAAAATAAAGGCGGGCCGCCTGTGCTTCCCGGTTGTTTGAATCACCGGGAAGCACACGGAGAGCCAGTTCTTCCAGCTTTTGAGGCTTTTCCGGCCGCACCCCTGCAAGTCTAAGGGCTTTACTCTGGTTTTGTATTTTTGCAACCACGATTCTCTGCCATAGCTGATCTTTCAACTCATCCTGCAAATTCATCTGCTTTTGAAGCACAGATAAAGGTTGGTAATAGGACGATACCGGAAGCATCTGGGCAGAAGGAAGATGTTTCGAATCGCACAGCAAAACCATAACTCCCGAATTTGAAAGCTGGGTCAGCGCCTGCATGCTGAGCATTGTCTCCGGGTTATCTATTACCACCGAGTACAAATCCACGATCGGGACCCTTACTTCCTGCTGTGGGCTGCAAATATGCAGCCAGCTATCACGCACGGTTATTTTTTCCCCGCTAGAAACAATAAGGGTTCTCCACACGAAATTTGTCCTCCCTTCCGGCCAAGAATAGAAACATCGTATTTTTTTACTACTGCCGTGCTTGTAATTCGGAATGCTGATATTGAAGCCGCATTTGCAGAAATCCCATTAAATTTTGCCTGCTTTATTCCGGAAGGACTCTGATAGTATCCCTCAAACATGAGTCCATTTTTTGTTTCCACCGTAATATAGTCATTTTTAAAAAGATACATCTCATGTTGGGCATAATCTTGCGGGTAGGGACAGGTCAGATATAATTTTTTATCTTTTCGCACCAAATCTGTTCTGGATATTCCCCGAACCTTTGTTTCTCCCTGCGTATTTTTGTAAACCTCCACACAGTAGTAGTTGGCCGTTTTCAGAACACTTTGGTTGCCAGGAGCGATTTCCTTCACCTTGACAGTATCCAGCGGTGCTGTATTCTGAAGAGTCACCTTCCGAATCAGTCTTCCCTTCCGGGTCCGGAATTCTGAAAGTCCTTGTGCAGTCAGAATTTCTCCAAGCGTGATTTCTTTTTGTTTCCCTCCCCCATTTTCTTTATCCAAAGGATTTTTCGCAGTACCCAAAAGCGCTTCCAGAGAGCATCGGAGATCCTCATCTCCGGTGACCATCTTTAAAAGCTTGCTTTGAGTCAACTCCAACACATTCAGGCGCTTTCTCTCGTAGAGCTGGTCTTCCACCCGCTTTGTCCCCAAAGGATTTCCTGCCGTCAATGTTCCTTGCACCTTTCTCTCCTGCTTGCGGCTGGTCAAAGGCGGCACAAGAGAATTGGCAAAATCGGGATCATAGTGGTAAAAGGATACAAGATTACGACTATATGTATCCGGGTCAATGGTTTCATCCGGCATTCCAAACCGCAGATTTACCTCCAGATTCAACTGAGAGACCGGTGCTACGATTCTGTTTTTTCTTCTCAGGTAAGCTTCTGCTTTGTCTCGAGGAATGTGATAGTATTTTTCCAGGGTATCAATGCTCTTTTCCAACATGGCAGAATATTCCGGTGTTTCCCCGTGCCCAGCCTTCCAAATTCGGTTGAGGCGGAAATTATCTTCTGCAATCTGGGCCGTAGCCGGAGTGAGGTTCGCTATCACTACAGCATCTACCGCATGGTGAAGAGTGGTCTTGCCCCGAAGTTTTTCTTTTTCATTTTCTCCCCAGGTCTTGGAATCAAGCCAGATTCTACGGAATCTGCTGGTAAGACCTCCCTTAACAGGAAAAACAAAGGGTGTTCTGTGAACCTGGGCAGGCGCCAATTCCCGTTCCAAGTATCCTTTGAGATACTTGGCTATATACCGGGTATCATTCAAATTGCGTGTCTTCCACTCATTGAGCAAATTGCTGTCTTTCAAATCTGCAAGGAGAAGATACTGCCGCTTCCGGTCGCTGATCAAGTGCTTCTGCGCCATGGCATTGACCCTGGTAATGTAGCCATTTTTCTGTTCAGCGCTGCGCATATACATCAAAGGGGTGCGCTGTCCTTTAGCCTGGTTTTCATCCATAAGTACCAGTGCCTTATTATTTAGGCTGTTGTCCAAAATCAGTGAAAATGGGACAATATGGTCCACTTCATATTGTTTGTTTTTTGGATCAACGGCAGCGCATTTATCCAAAATAGGCTTTCCTGTATAGAGGCATTGCCATCCCTGCTGTTCCCCCAATCGAAAGCGCTCCAGCATTGCCCCGCTTACATTGTCCGGGGCGCTCCATCCCATGATCTGGCAAATTTTCTCCCGATCCTGCTGTGCCTTTTTTTGATTTTGCTTGTTCTGCTTTTCTATCTCACCCCGTTCCGACCAAGAGCGCCCCAACTCACTGGCCACTTCCAAGTTCACAGCCCATGGCGAACCATACTCTTCCACTATTGCATTGATGATTTTTCTGGTCTCGTTGAGACTTCGGAACACAACAGAATTCTTTGCAAATTCTGCCTGATGTGTAAAAGGAGGAAGTTTTATATTTTTTCCCTTTGCCTCATCAGACAGGACATTCTCCAGTTCGTTGATTTTCCGCCACTGAAATTCGCCGTATCTTTCTCCATTTTCAAATGCTTCGACCGCTTCTCTCATATACCGCTCACACACTTTTGCGGTTCCGGAAAGGTTCTGCATGGCAGTCAGGCGTCCAGCAAGTTCTTTCGTCATTCCCGGCAATCCAAGCAGTTCTTTTTTACGGCGTGCCGGAGTCTGGTAAAGGGACAAAATTCTTCCAATCTTATTCAAGAGGGTATCAGGATCAAAGGGATCTTTTCCCAAAGCGCTCTTCCAATCCAGGCCGTTCTGCTCCAGGACAGGCTTGACCCTTCGCATAAACTTTACACAGGAAGGTGCTTTCTGGGCCGCCTTTGTGTCTTTATCGTCAACAATAATGCCATATTTCTTTGCAATCTCTTTAATCTTTTTCTGAGGTAATTCGCCGTCTTCCAAAAGTTTTTGTACCAGTTCCCGGGCCATCTTCCCGGGAAGTTCCATTTCTCCGGTTTGATTATTGATGTAACGGTATTGGGAAAGGGCATTTGTTACCGAAAACACATCCCCTAAAATCGTCATTCTTGCGGCTCTGGGTTGGTCTTTATAAAATTGGCAATTCCCCAAAGATGTCAGGAATCCTGTATATTTGCGGAAAGGATTTTCTGCATCACCCGGGCCATCTTCAAAGTCCCGCTGCTCAAATATGAGCCAAAGCAGGAACTCTCTGTTGCTGGTCGTAACGGATTCTTTCTTCCATAATGTATTATAAGGCTGATTCAGCACCGGGTAATATTCTGCCTGGCATGATAAAATATCCTCAGCTTCTTTGCGAATCAAATCCCGGCTGATTGGATAGAGTATATCCTTGTAGGGATGGCTGCGGTATACACGCACTTTTCCGGTCTGAGGAGAAAATTCCGGGGCTTTCAACAGCATATCTGCTACGGATCGGTAATGGCCATTCTCCATAATCTCCTTAACTCGTTCTATGCCATTGCGTTCCTGCTGATATTCCTTTTTTTCCTGTGCAGTGAGTTGTTTTTGTTCTTCATCGTCAAGCGAATAAAACTCTCGATATCCCCGGTGATTTGCCATATTGATGAGGCAAGCCGCCAACTCTGCCGGAGAAAGGCACTGAGTAAGTCCCCTGACTCTAAGTTCCAGAATGTCCAATGCCCCATTCTCAAACAGCGCTTCAACCTCACCGGGATTGAGTAAGCCGATTTTCTGCAGATGTGCTTTAATCATGGCCTTTCTATGGCTGCGCCGCCGTATGACCCGGCGAGCCGCTCTAAACAAACGCCGCTCCTGGTTAGCATTATTCTTTTCATGAGCATTCTCTGTACTATCGAAAATCCTTACTCCGAAGTCTTCGATTCTTGCTGGTTCGTCCATCCGAACTACAGCCCAGCCAACAGATTGAATTCCGATATCCAGTCCCAGTACATACCGCATTTTAATACTCCTTTTATATTTTTATTGACTTAGCTCAATTCTGTAGTATAATCAGGGTGAGCTTAGATTTTTGATGTGTCAGTTTATCAATATCCATCAGAGTAAACTTATTGCTAACCCGTATCGGTTTATCAATATCCATCAGAAGTTCTAAGATAGGGCTTTACGCCGCAGGGTATGGTGGTAACCCGTACAATCCACCTTTTAATGATCCGGCGCCTCTGCAGCGCCGGTCTTTTTTTCATTATAACAATGAGTTGCACATTCTTCAATATGGATTTATGTTCATTGTATCATACCGAGAGTCCCTTATAAGTCACTCTTTACAACTGTATTAAAAAAGCAAAAGACATCGGGGCAAATCCGGAATTCGGATTTGCCCCGATGTCTAATTTATGGGTTAACAATGGCGACTTTAATCACGCCGTCCAATCTGTTTTCAAATACCCGGTAAGCTTCCTCAATTTGCGAAAGGGGGAATCTGTGGGTGATAAGGGGTGTGGTGTCGATTTTTCCTTCCTCAATCAGTTTCAAAATTTCGGCACAGTCGCAGCCGTCCACCCCGCCGGTTTTGAAAGTAAGATTTTTCCCATACATTTCCGGGAGCGGCAGTACCTGGTCCTGGTCGTACAGAGCTACTACAGTTACAATGGCATTAGGCCGTGCGGCCTGCCAAGCCAGCCGGAAGGTATCTTTTCCTCCGGCCACTTCCAGCACCACATCTGCTCCCCCGTGTTCTGAGTTAGCCCGGGTAAAGGCCTCGCAATCTTTCGGAGTGCATACCAGCACATCCGGGTAATGTTCCCGCACGAACTGTATTCTCTCCCCATCCTTCTCGCAGACAATGATTCGTTTTGGATTTTTCAGCTGAACGCAAAGCAGAGTGCAGATTCCGGTAGGGCCCGCCCCGATAATCAGTACTGTGTCATCCGGTTGAATTTCGGAGATTCTGGCAGCCCAAAAACCGGTGGCCAGTATATCCCCCACAAACAGTGCCTGCTCATCCGTCACAGAATCCGGAATTTTGTTCAGTCCCTGGTTTGCATAGGGTACCCTCACATATTCTGTCTGGCCTCCGTCAATCCGGCAGCCCAGTGCCCAGCCGCCATCGGGGTCGGTGCAGTTGTTCACATACCCATGCTGGCAGAAAAAGCACTCTCCGCAATAGGTCTCCACATTCACCGTCACCCGGTCTCCCGGATGCACAGCCGTCACCTGTTCTCCTACCTCTTCCACGATTCCTACCATCTCATGTCCCAGGGTGATTCCGGGCACTGCGCGAGGCACAGAACCGTGCTTAATGTGCAGATCGCTGGTGCAGATAGAACTCATGGTCACCCGCACAATGGCATCTCCCGGCTGCTGAAGTTTCGGGCGAGGCTTTTCCGTCAAAGCAAATTTTCCTTGTTCCAGATAAGTCAGAGCTTTCATAGAAATCTCCTTACTGCCCTTCTCCTGCTACCATGAATCCATCTGTCTTGAAGGGCACTTTTTCTTGTATGATAACACACTATGTTTTATAAATCCACTGAAAGAGCCATATCTAACGCAGAAGCGTCTCCCCGGACATCCCGGAGAGACGCTTGCACAACTTAGTATAAATCAGCCCTGGAACACTACCTTGTGGTAGTTCTTCTTACCCTTCCGGATCACCAGTTCCTCTCCCACCAGTTCGGGAGTGAGGGCATAGGTCACATCGGTAACCTTTTCGCCATTCAGGGTCACACCACCCTGCTGGACACTCTGACGGGCTTCCCGGTTGCTGGAAGCCAGACCGCACTTGACCATGGTGGTGAGCAGTCCGATCTTTCCGTCAGTAAAATCGTCTGGAGTGAGGACAGTGGTGGGCATGTGCTCTGTGCTGCCGGCTCCTCCAAACAGGTTGGCTGCGGCTTCCTGTGCCTTCTTTGCTTCCTCTTCTCCATGGACCAGGCTGGTCAGCTCGTAAGCGAGAATCTTCTTGGCTTCATTAAGCTGCTCGCCTTCCCAATGATCCATGGCATCGATCTGCTCCAAAGGCAGGAAAGTGAGCATCCGGATGCATTTAAGCACATCCTGGTCTCCCACATTCCGCCAGTACTGATAGAACTCGAAGGGAGAAGTCTTATTGGGGTCCAGCCAGACAGCACCGTTGGCAGTCTTGCCCATCTTCTTGCCTTCGCTGTTCATGAGCAGGGTGATGGTCATAGCGTAGGCATCCTTGCCCAGCTTCTTCCGAATCAGCTCGGTGCCGCCCAGCATATTGCTCCACTGGTCGTCGCCGCCAAACTGCATATTGCAGCCGTAGTGCTGGTACAGATGGTAGAAGTCGTAGGACTGCATGATCATGTAGTTGAATTCCAGGAAGGAAAGGCCCTTCTCCATCCGCTGCTTGTAGCACTCTGCCCGAAGCATGTTATTGACACTGAAGCATGCGCCCACATCCCGGAGCAGCTCAATGTAGTTCAGCTTCATAAGCCAGTCGGCATTATTGACCATAATGGCCTTGTCTTCCCCGAACTCAATAAACCGCTCCATCTGCTTTTTGAAGCAATCGCAGTTGTGCTGGATGGTCTCGGGGGTCATCATTTGGCGCATGTCGGTCCGGCCGCTGGGATCGCCCACCATACCGGTACCGCCGCCAATGAGCACCACCGGACGGTTGCCGGCCATCTGAAGCCGCTTCATAAGGCAGAGCGCCATAAAGTGGCCTACATGCAGGCTGTCTGCAGTGGGGTCAAAGCCAATGTAGAAGGTAGCTTTGCCCTGGTTCACCAGTTCCCGGATTTCCTTTTCGTCGGTTACCTGGGCGATAAGGCCCCGGGCAACCAGTTCTTCGTAAATACCCATAACAATTCCTCCTTGGGCTGCGGCAGGAAAATAAAAATCCCCTGCCAATTTTGAATTGGCAGAGGACGAAATAATCGTGGTACCACCTCTGGTTCGCTTTATCCTCACAGATAAAGCCTCGGAGAGTGCAGATATACACTCCTGCGCTGTAACGCGCGCACGCGGCAAAGCCTACTGAAAGTTCAGCCCGCTGCTCCGGGATGTATTCAGTCTGTACTTTATAGCTTCTTGCACCAACCGAAGCCTCTCTGAATAAAGCCCCCAGACCTACTGGTTCCCTTCTTCGCATTTAACAAAGCCGATTATAGCACGGCCAAAAAACCTTGTCAAGGCGTTCCTCCCGCAATCAGTTCCCGTGCATTGGCCAGACTGGTGGGGGTGATCTGATCTCCCGAAATGATTCGGGCAACCTCCTCCACCCGTTTCTCCTGGTTCAGCTCATGAATCTTGGTAAAGGTGCGTTCCCCCTCCACCTCTTTCCGGATAAGAAGGTGCATATCCGCCATGGCAGCGATGCGGGCAGTATGTGTAATGCAGAGAATCTGCCGGCCTTTGGAAGTACCCTTCAAAACCTGTCCGATTCTTCCGGCTGCCAGTCCTGACACGCCCGTATCAATTTCATCGTAGATAATGGTGGGGATGTCATCTTTCTCCGCAAGTGCGCTCTTTATGGCCAGCATGATCCGGCTCAGTTCGCCTCCTGAGGCAATCTTCGCCAGAGGTTTGGGTTCCTCGCCTTTATTGGCGGAGATAAGGAACTCCACAGAATCCTGACCACTGCCTGCCAAAGGCCCGGTGGAGTGCTGCAGCACAAACCGAATCCCAGGCATGTTCAGGAATCCCAGAACTCCTGTGATTTCCCGGTTCATCCGCTCAAAGGCATCCAAGCGGGTTTGAGTCAGGACTGCTGCCAAATCACGGGCTTCCTTGTAAAGGGTATGCAGCTTCAAATCCAACTCAGCCAGGGTCTGGTCTGCGTTCTGGATGGTCTCCAGCTCCTGCCGGGCTTTTTCTGCATATTCCAGTATTTCCTCTTCCGTAGAGCCATACTTTTGCTTTAACCGGTGAATCAGGTCCAGGCGTGCTTCTATGGCTTCCTGTTCCGCAGGGTCGAACTGGTAGCTTTCCTCCTCCGAGGCCAGGTCAGCCGCCAGTTCCCGGGCTGCGTAATAAAGTTCTCCCAGCCGGTCCGCATAGGGTTTCAGGCTTTCATCCAACTGGGCAGCATAGGAAATGCTATTGGAAGCGGCGCCCAGCAAATCGGCGGCTCCCCCAAAGTCCTCCTGCCCATTCAGTGCGGCTAGAGCTCCCGCAAGCTGTTCCATGATTCCCTGGGCATGGCTTACTACCTTTCGCCGCTGCTCCAGAGCCTGGCTTTCCCCTTCCTGAAGACGGGCGGACTGGATTTCCTCCACCTGATATTCCAACAAGTCTACCCGTTCCCGTCGCTGGCTCTCCTCTGCCTTGAGACGGTCCACCTGCCGCTTTACTCCAATCAGTTCCCGGTATTTTTCATGATAGGCCTGGTACTCGCCCCGATTTTGGGCGTAAGCATCCAGCACCCCCAAATGCTTGGCCGGGTTGGTAAGGCTCTGGCTGTCGTGCTGGCCGTGAATGGAAATCAGCTCTCCGCAGATATCCCGAAGCACCGCCGCAGTTGCAGGCAGTCCATTGATTCGGCAGCTGCTTTTGCCCTCCGCCGTGATTTCCCGGTAAATAAGAAGCTCCTCTTCTCCGGGGTATCCCGCTTCCTCCAGCTTGTTCCTGACACCTTCCGGAATCTGGGTGAACACAGCCCGAATGCAGGCCTTTCCGGTCCCTGTACGGACCAAGTCACGGCTGGTCCGGTTTCCCAGAATGGCATTGATGGAATCAATCAGAATGGACTTGCCTGCACCCGTCTCACCGGTCAATACATTCAGACCTTCCTGAAAGTTGGCCTGGGCTTTTTCAATGACCGCCACATTTTCAATATTCAGTTGTGACAGCATAAAAAACCTCCCTTAGAGCAGGATTATCGATTGGTATATTCCAGCAGCTGATTACAGATATGGGCAGCAGCTTCTTCGGTTCTCATGAGGATGAAGAAGGTGTCATCCCCGGACAGGGTTCCTACTACCTGATCCCAGTTCATAGAGTCAAACACCTCACAGGCGGCATTGGCCATTCCTGAAAAGCACTTTACAATGACAATATGTCCTGCATAGTCCACACTCAAAGCAGACTCCCGGAAAATGGTTTCAAAGCGGCTGGGAGAATGGGCGGCCTTATTTTTATCGGAAGCCACCACATAACGGTACCCGCCGCTTCCGTCTGTAGCCTTGACAAGCCGCAGCTCCCGAATGTCCCGGGAAACGGTAGCCTGGGTCACATCAAAGCCGGCCTCTTTCAGGTATTTCAGCAATTCCTCCTGACGGTCAATGGAGTGGGCGCGAATCAGGGAAAGAATTGCCTGGTGTCTGGCTCGTTTCATATATTTTACCTCCTTCCCCGCAGCTTTCGGTCAATGGCCTCAAATTGTTCTGCAGGGGTAAAACTAATCAGCCGGATGGGAGTGGGAGAAAGCTGTATTCCCACCTGGTCCCCGCCGTGAAGGGTATACAGATTCCCGCCATCGCAGGATACCTGAGCGGATTCGCCCTCCCGGGCATCTACCTGAATGGTAATCTTTCTGTCTGCGGAGAACACAATGGGGGGATTTTTCAGGCTGTGGGCGCAGATGGCATTCACCACAAATCCCGCAATATGTGCGTCCAGGACCGGGCCCCCAGCCGAAAGCGAATAGGCCGTGGAGCCGGTGGGCGTAGCAACAATTACCCCGTCTCCCCGGCACCGGCTCACAAGGCTGCCATCACAGTAGATGGAATAGTCCATAGCCTGCTGCCGCTGTCCGCTGTAAATCACAATATCATTGAGAGCCGTCCGGTTCCAGGGGCCGGGAGCCGCCGCTTCCAGAAGCCTTCTTTCATCAAACTCATACTCCCCGGCAAGCAGCTTTCCCAGCTTTTCCTCCAGTTCGTCTACCTCACAGGTAGCCAGGAAACCGGTCCTCCCCACATTGATGCCCAAAATAGGGGTATCTGAGGCAAGGCATTTTTTTGCCGCCCGGAGCAGAGTACCGTCCCCGCCAATGGTGATCACCGCCTGGGACCGTGAGATTCCCTGGTCCGGGTCCGCAAACCGGATTCCCTCCAGTTTCAGCTCCTTGCCATAAGATTCCTCCACCAGCACTGCGGCTCCCTTTTCGAGCAGCCTGGAAGCAGTTTCTGCGGTAATGTTCAGGCCGGGGTCTTTTTTAGGATTGGGATAAAGATAAATGGTCATGTTTTCAATCAATCCAGCTTTCCGTGTGCTTCGGCTACCACCTGGTCCACCACTTCCAGAGAAAGCACGGAAGCCTCCTGGCAATGCCGGACAAAAATAAGGAATTCAATATTTCCCTCGGGTCCTTTGATGGGGGAGAAAGAAAGCCCTTCTACGCTGAAATGATTATTCTTTGCGTACTCCATGGCCTGGAGGATCACTTCTTTGTGGGTGGATGCTTCCCGGACCACGCCCTTCTTTCCTACCTTCTCCCGGCCAGCCTCAAACTGTGGCTTCACCAGGCAGACACCAGTGGCATCCGGAGTGGTAATCTGATCAGCCACCGGAAAAATATGCTTTAGGGAAATGAAAGAAACATCCACACTGAAGAACTCAATCGGCTCCGTCAGTTGTTCCAGGGTAACATTCCGGATGTTGGTCCGTTCCATGTTCACCACTCGCTCGTCGGTGCGAAGGCTCCAGGCAAGCTGCCCGTATCCCACATCCACCGCATAGACCTTGCTGGCTCCGTTCTGGAGCATGCAATCGGTAAAGCCGCCGGTGGACGCACCAATGTCCATGCAGACTTTTCCATTGGGAGTAAGCGGGAAACAGCTCATGGCCTTTTCCAGTTTCAATCCGCCCCGGCTTACATAGCCGATATCATGGCCCCGGACCTCGACCTTTGCATCAGGAGAAATCATATCTCCCGCTTTATCACATTTCTGTTCATTTACAAAGACGATACCGGACATAATAAGGGCTTTGGCCCGCTCGCGGCTTTGTGCCAAGCCATTCTGACAAAGATATTGATCCAACCGGATTTTCAAAGGGACACCTCTTTCACTGCATTGACCATAGATTCAGGGTCAAGGCCGTTGTATTTCTGCAATTCTTCCACCGTTCCCGGGGGCTGATGACGATCCAGAACAGCCAGACGGAGGTACCGTCCCCGCCATCCGGATTCGTAAAGGGTCGATTCCAGGTACTGTCCGATGCCGCCCTCATAGACGCATTCCTCTGCAAAAATCACCCCTGCATAATTTTGCAGCAGAGCAGGAAGATCCTGGGGTATAGGGCAAATCTGAACCAGCTTTATCAAGTGGACAGAAATCCCCTCTTGTTCGAGGATATGCTTTGCCTTGAGAGCCTGGGCAGTCAGGGTTCCATAGGTCGCCAATGCGACCTTTGCTCCCCCGCTCTCAGACCCAATCAAATCATAAGGTTCGCCGGAACAGCCCAAAGCTGCCAGTTCCTCAGTCTGACCGCCCCGGGAATACCGGATGGCTCTGGGGCCATCCTGCTCCCGGACCAAAATCTTCAGCCAGTGACGAAGCTCTTCATAGTTGCTGGGGGAGTAGGTCTGGATTCCCACAGAACTCAGGAAGGCCGGGTCATAGATTCCCTGATGGGTTTCCCCGTCACCCGGAACAAGTCCTGCCCGGTCGATTGCCAGGAGGACATCCGAATGCATAAGGGAAATATCGTGAATCAGCTGGTCATAACTTCTCTGGAGGAAGGTAGAATAGATGGCCACTACAGGGCGCATTCCCTGGCTGGCCAGCCCGCCTGCAAAGGTAACCGCATGCTGTTCCGCCATTCCCACATCAAAGAATCGCTGAGGGAACCGGCGATAGAAATACTGCAACCCGGTGCCGTACTTCATAGCTGCCGTAATGGCACAAATTCTGGGGTATGATTCTCCCAGTTCCACCAGCGTTTTTCCAAACTGGGTGGAGAAAGACTCACTGGGACTCAGCTCCGGGTCCATCAGATGCTCAGTATCAAAAGCCGATACCCCGTGGAATTCTCCCGGATTTTCCTCTGCAGGGGCATATCCCTTTCCTTTGGTGGTTACCACATGGATCAGGACCGGCGCATACTGAGAGGCCCGGATATTCTTGATAAGCTGGGTCAGCGCTTCCACATCATGACCATCTTCGATGCCAATATACTGGAATCCCATCTCCTCAAAGAAGGTGGAACGGCGATAGATCTGACGGCGAAGGAACATCTTGGCTTTCTGGAGCCCGGACACCAGGCCGTTGCCTATCAGGGGAATAACCCGCAGAAGCTGTTCCGTTCCTGCCTTTGCACTGACATAGCCGGGGGCTGTACGCAACCGGGTAAGATACCGGGCCATTGCCCCCACATTTTTAGAGATAGACATCTTATTGTCATTGAGAATCACAATAAGATTATTCAGTTTTCCTATATTGTTCAGGCCCTCATAGACCATGCCGCCGGTAAAGGCTCCGTCACCGACCACAGCCACGGCGCAGCCCTGTTCCCCTTTCAGTTTCTTGGCCTGGGCCACCCCGATGGCCACCGAAATAGCGGTATTTCCATGTCCTGAAATATAGGTATCATATTCACTTTCCCGGGGAGACGGAAAGCCTGAAAGCCCTCCCATCTTTCGGAGGGTCGGAAATTCTTCCCTACGCCCTGTAAGGATCTTGTGGGTATAGCACTGATGTCCCACATCGAACAAAATCTTGTCCTGAGGAAGGTTCAACGCATAATGCAGAGCCACTGTCAGCTCAACGGTTCCCAGGTTCGAGGAGAGATGTCCCCCCGTTTTGGAAACGCTATCCAGCAAAAAGCTCCGGATCTCACCACACAGGGCCGGCAGCTGTTCCATCGGCAGCCGCTTCAGATCCTCAGGGCTGTTCACCTGCTCTAACAAGGGTTTTTGCATAGTTTCAAGTCCTTTGTGTATTAGTTTTTAAACCACAGGGATAATGAGGCCAATCACAATTCCCAGAATCGCGCCGAACATTACCTGGAGCGGAGTATGACCTACCATCTCTTTCAGGCGTTTCATATCCATGAGGGAGCTGTTCTGGCCGCCCAGAAGCTCCATCCATTCTTCCAGCATCTTATTCAGCACCTTTGCCTGTTCGCCGGTTTCACGGCGAACTCCCATGGCGTCATGCATTACAATAATGGCAAAAATTGCAGCCAAGGCAAAAAGAGGAGAGCTGATTCCGCAATACCTCCCCATAGCCACAGCCAGGGAGGTCACCGTTGCAGAGTGGGCGCTGGGCATTCCCCCATCTCCCACCATTCGCTCCCAGTTGATTTCCTTCATAATGACAAAATCAACCAGAGTCTTGAGGACCTGTGCTACAAGCCAGCCGGTAAGGGAGACCATCAGCACATAATTCCAGCCGTAAATGACCTCAAACAATCCCATTTTCTCAACTCCTTCTTTCCAGGAGGCTCTGAGCCAGCCAGATCAGAAAATCTGCCTTGGCTCCGTACACCTGTGCAAGCTCCTGACAACTCTCCTGAGTGAGCTTACGGGCCAATTCCATGGCTCCCTGCTCTCCCAACAGAGTGATATATGTAGTCTTTCCTTGTTCCAAATCACTTCCAATGGGTTTTCCCAATTCCTGTTCCGTGGAGGTGACATCCAGCACATCGTCTACAATTTGGAACACCAACCCCAAAGTAAAGGCAAACCGGCTGAGGATTTCACGGTCCTCCCGGGAACCGCCTGCTGCAGCAGCCCCCATCTGAACAGCACCATTGATAAGAGCGCCTGTTTTGTGGGTGTGGATGGATTCCAGAATTTCCCTGGAAATATTCTTACCTTCATAAGCCAGGTCCAGTTCCTGGCCCAAAACCATCCCTCTGGCTCCTCCGGCCAGGCCCAAAGCCTTGGCAGCTTCCACCACATACTGAGCAGGAAGAGCCTTCCCTTCTTTGTCTGCGGCTCCGACGACTGCCTCAAAGGCTGCCCCCTGCAAAGCATCTCCCGCCAAAAGAGCAGTGGCTTCTCCGAAAGCCTTATGGCAGCTGGGCTTTCCCCGCCGGAAGTCGTCGTTATCCATGCAGGGAAGGTCATCGTGGATAAGGCTGTAGCAGTGAAGCATTTCCACTCCGGCCGCAAAATCCAGTGCGTTCCGGCAGTCTCCTCCCAGAAGCTCACAGGCAGCCAGCACCAGAATCCCCCGGATTCGTTTTCCTCCATCCAGCAGACTGTACCGTGCTGCCTGATTCACCTGGCATTCCCGCGGTCCACCTTCCGGACCGGGAAGCCGGGCAGGCAAAAGCCGGTCACAAACCAGGGAAAGATGATCATTTACCAGGGTGAGATACCCTTGCATCTGTTCTTTCATTCTTCCTGTCCTCCCAGCCGGGCCAGCTGCAAATCAATTTCCTCCACCTGAAGCTTATGCTTCTCCAGGCAATCGTGACAATATCTGATCAGTTCTGCTGCCTCTGCGTATATTTTTACTGAGTCATTGAGACTGGTATTTTCCTGTCCCAAAACATCCAGAGACTCCTTCAAACGGGCAATCCCCTCCTCAAAGGATTTGGGTTGCTTCATCAGATACTCCCCCTTTCTTTACCTCTTCCACTCTGCACCAGGCACGGGCCTTATGGCCTATCAGCTCCACGGTCTGCCCCGGTTCCAGCTTTTCCACCTGTGCCACAGAACCATCCGTCTCTACCATGGCATACCCCCGGGCAAGAACTTGGTAAGGATTCAGAGAATGAGCCACCGCCGCAGCTGCTGCAAGCTGGCTCTCTTTTTCAGTTACGATTCGCTCTATCCGTTCACCTGCCAGCAGCCCAAGCTGTTTCAGCTGTTCCTGCCGCTGTTCCAGACGGGCACGATTCATCTCCCTGGCAGACTCAGGAGAAAGCTCTTTCATTTTATTATAGCACAATTCCAGCTTTTTCTGTATAGAATTCTGCATATTATTTCTAAAATCCTGCATTTTCCGAAGCCACTCTTCCCTGTCAGGGACACACAGCTCCGCTGCTGCTGAGGGCGTAGGGGCCCGCAAATCCGCCACATAATCCAGGATGGTATAATCGATTTCGTGTCCCACAGCGCTTACCAGGGGCACAGTACAAGCATAGGCAGCCCGGGCGATCCGCTCGCTGTTGAATACCCAGAGATCCTCCCGGGAGCCTCCGCCTCTGGCTACCAGTATAATCTGGGAGCGGCCATCCTGTTCCAGCGCACGGATTCCTTTTACGATTTCTTCCTCCGCCGCCTGTCCCTGCACACTTACGGGAGCCAGAATCAACTTGACCCCGGGCCACCGCCGTCCCATCACATTGAGGATGTCCTGAAGAGCAGCACCTGTCTTACTGGTCACAATTCCGATGGTCTGGGGCATGGGGGGGAGTCTCTTTTTATGGGCAGGGTCAAACAAACCTTCCTGCTCCAGCTTTGCCTTCAACTGGTCAAAGGCTTTCTGCAGGCTTCCCATTCCGGAAGGGCGCATATAGTCCACATACAGTTGGAAGGCGCCGTCCCGTTCAAACAAGTCCGCATGGCCGTAAACCAGCACCTCCATTCCCTCCTGAGGCTGGAATCCCAGCAAGGAGGCCTGGCGGGCAAACATCACCGCTTTGATACTGCTTTGAGCATCCCGCAGAGCGAAGTAGCAGTGCCCGCTTTTATAATGCCTGTTGAATCCGGCAATTTCTCCGCACACTACCAGATTCTGGAGCAGGTCAACCTGCTGCAAAGCCTGTCTGGCGTATCGGTTGAGGACGGTCACCGTAATGGCCTGTTGCTTCATAGAAAGCTCCTTGCCGCCATAATGCTTACACCTATGGCGTTATCGCTGGAAAAGCGTCCCGGGACAAAATAAGCCTGAGGCAGCCGTTCCTTTACATATTGGGCAATGACGCTGCTGCTCATAACGCCTCCGGCAAAGACCACCGGAGTTCCCGGATATTCCTCCAGGGCTGCGGAAGCCATTTTGAAAAGAGTTTCCCCAATAGCCAGGAGACAGTACCGGCAGACATACTCCCGGCTTTTTCCCTGGTCCAGCAGTTTGTTGCACTGGTTTTCCAATCCTGACAAACTGCACCGGGTTCCTTTCACACTCACTTTGGGGCGAATTTTATCAGTGCAGGATTCTGCAAGCTGAGACACATACTGCCCCGCTGGAAAGGGATAGCCCAGCTTTACACCCAAACGGTCCACAGCCTGGCCTGCATACAGATCCCCACTGGTTCCCACACACTCAATATGGTCCAAAGAGGGGCAGTAAAGCAGGTCTGTAGTTCCTCCGGACACATGAAACACCAGCACGGGGCCATCCATAAGCGCCTTGTTTCCGGTAGCATAAAGTGCCGCCGCAATATGCCCCTGCTGATGGGAAGTGGAAACGACCGGAATTTTCCTTGCCGCCGCAAAAGCGGCAGCAGCATTGACTCCCGCCAAAAAGCAGGGCATATAGGAACCATCCACAGGCCGGGGGCGGGTGGAAACGCCCACGCAGCCGACCTGTGTCAAATCCGCCTTCGCAGACAGTTCCCGCAGCATTTCCGGGAGTGCCGCAATATGGTGAAAAAGTGCGTCACTCTGGCGCAAGCCGGTTTGCCCTTCCTTGACCGGAAGAAACTTTTTTATATCACAAACAACCTCTCCTGTGTCTTTGGAAAAGACAGCCAGAGAGGTTGCGTAGTTGCTTGTATCAATTCCCAGGGTCAGCATTGAGTTTGCTGGGCCAGCCCCAGATCCTTTACCAGTTTGCCCAACAGGCCGTTGATAAACTGGTAGTCATTCTCATCTCCGTACTTTTTAGCCAGCTCCACCACCTCATTGATGGTAACGCTGGGGAGCTTCTCCTCACCATAGAGAATTTCGCTCACTGCCACGCGCAGCAAGGCAAGGCTCACCTTGGGCAGGCGTCCGAAGGTCCAGCCCTGAAGCCGCTCCCCAATCAGTGCATCAATTTCCTTTGCATGGACCTGATAGTCCAGTACGGTTTTCTCTCCAAAATCGTCCAGAGCATACTCGTCCACTTCCCTGCTCAGAGCAATGGACTCCTGAAGATTCTCTCCTCCGAATGCGGAAGAGAACAGTACCAGAAAGGCATTTTCCCGGCTTTGACGCCGCTGTAGTTTTTGTGCCATCGTCTTCCTCTTTTATTCCTCGTTATTGGCCTCTTCACCGAGACCTGCCACAATCACATTGACCTTGGACACAGTGATCCCGGTCATGTTCTGAATGGTGTTCTTTACATTTTCCTGTACTTTAGCGCAGGCAGTCCGCACTGCACAGTCGTATTTTACATACAGCCGGATGGTAACCTCGGCAATTCCATCCTTCATTACTACAGTCACCGGGCGCTGCAGGTTTGTTTTAGCCAGATGTTTGGGGACATCACTGGTCACCTGAGCAATTCCGCTGACCTCCAAGGCAGCCAGGCGAGCGATCTTTGCCAAAACCTCAGTAGAAATCTGCAGGCTGCCGCCAGACAGTTGAGAACGCTCCATATCCATGCTTGGTTCCTCCAATCTATGCCGGTGTCTCTATGCGGACACAGTTTTTTACGGTATTCATTATAGCATTATCTTTGGAAATTAACAACAGTTTTTCTCAAATGGGGGCCGCTCAATCTCCCTGTTCCATTTTCTCCTGTTCTTCCAGCAGCTGCTCCCACTGGGCAAACAGTTCATCCTGATGGAACCGGGCATCTTCCAGTTCATCACATTTATCCCGAAGTTTTATATGATCCCGGACAATTTCCGGGTCATTGAGCTGGTTTTCCAGTTCTACCACATGAGCAGACCATTCCTCCACTTCCGCTTCGATCTCACGGAGGCGGTTACGCACCTCTGCCCGGCGGCGGCGCTGTTCCTTTCCGTATCCCCCCGACGGCTTTGCCGATTCCTTTGCAGTCTGTACCGGCACAGGGCTGTTATCTCTTCCCATCATTTTCTCATAGCTGGGATAGAGAGTGGCTTTTCCGTTTTCCAGGTACAGAATGGGACAACCCAGCTGTTCCATAAGATACCGGTCATGGGTGACCATCACCAGGGTTCCCTCGTAAGCAGTAAGGGCCTGGGTCAGGCTTTCCCGGGCAAAAATGTCCAGGTGGTTGGTGGGCTCATCCAGGAACAAAAGATTGGGACGCTCCAGCTCAATCTCCGCAAACCGCAGCCGTGCCAATTCACCACCGGACAAATTGGCGCAAGGCTGGAACACATCCTCTCCCCGGAAGGCAAACCGTGCCAGGTGGCTCCGCACCTCCAGCTCTGTAAACCGGGGATACCGGTTCCAAATGGCATCGATGACCCGGCCCTCGCCCCGGCGAAGCTGCTGCTGTTCAAAGATGCTGTACCGTGCGCCGGCGCCAAGCCGAACCAGGCCGGAGCTGGGTCGGCGCTTTCCATCCAGCACCTGAAGCAGAGTGGATTTTCCTGCCCCGTTAGGTCCCGCTATCACCAAACGGTCTCCCCGGAATATCTGCATACTGAAAGGCTGAAGAAGGATTCTGTCCCCGATCCGGATAGAGAGATCCTTCATGGTAATCAGTTCGTTATAAGGGGTGAGATCAAATTCAAACCGGAAATTCATGGAGGTCACTGTGGTTTTGGGTGCCTCGGTAATTTCCATTTTTTCCAGCTGCTTCCGGCGGCTCTGAGCCATCTTGGTGGTGGAAGCCCGAACCAGGTTCCGGTCTATATAATCCTGCAGCTTGGCAGCTTTTGCCACATCTGCATCATGCTGTTTCTGCTGGTATTCTACCGCCATCTCCTTCTGGGGCAGATAAGCAGAGAAGTTGCCTTTATAGGAGGTTACGGTCTGATTCTCCACATCCCAGATACGGGTAGCCACCGCATCCAGGAAATACCGGTCATGGCTGACTACCAGAACGGCACCCTTGTACCCCTTCAAGTAGCCTTCCAGCCATTCCATAGTGGTGAAATCCAGATGGTTGGTAGGTTCGTCCAGAATCAGGATGTCCGGTTTCTGCAAAAGAAGCCGGGCCAGACGCAGACGGGTATATTCTCCGCCCGAGAGTACCGCTACCTTTTTCTCATAAGTCTCAGGCGGGAAATCCATGCCGCTCAATATCTTTTTGATTTCCACATCCATATGGTAACCGTCCATGGAATCAATGACGGCGGTAAGTTCTCCATGTCGGGCGAGAAGCCGGGCATCATCAGGATTTATAACCAGTTTCTTTTCCAGCACAGACATTTCCGCCATAGCTTCCAAGCAGGGCGCATAGACAGTTTTCATTTCTTCATATACATCCCGGGTAGGGTCCAGATGGCTGTTCTGGGCCAGGTACCCCAGTACAGCCCCTTCCCCGAAAGCAATGGTTCCCTCGTCGGGCTGGTATTCCCCGCAGATGGTTTTCAGGAGTGTGGTCTTACCGGTGCCATTCTGGCCAACGATTCCAATTCGTTCCCCCGCCTCGACCCCCAGGTTCACATCCTGAAAAATTACTGTCTCTCCAAAATTCTTTCCCAGTTGTTGCAGTTGTATCAGCATAGATGGTCCTTTTCCTTTACCAAAAAGAACCGCCCAATGGGATCAGGCGGTTCTTCGTTGTCAGATCAAATCGTTCTGATGTTTCTTGTTAGGGTCCCTCAGAGCCTCCAACTCATCCGGTTCCATAACAATGGGAAGTATATCCTCCAGGGAACGCACGGTATAAGTAGGCTGGATTCCTGTGGTATTGGGCTGATCTGCCAGATTGATCCAGCAGGTATCCAGCCCGGCATTGATTCCTCCCTGAATATCAGCAGACAGGCTGTCCCCTATCACCAGAACTTTGCTTTTATTTTCCACGCCCAGTCGTTTCAGGGCCAGTTCAAACAGCTTTGGATTGGGTTTTGCAAGTCCAACCTTTTCACTGATAAGCACATCGTCCAGATACCGCCCAAGCCCGGACATCCGAATACGGGGAATCTGTACTCCTTCCAGTCCATTGGTAAGCACCGCAAGACTGGCCACTTCGGAAACCGACTTAAGGAACACATCCGCTCCCGGGACAGGCTCCGGATGATGAGCCAGCACCGCAAGGTAATACTCGTTCATTTCCCGGGCATTCCCTTCCTGTCCAATCTGACGGAAGAATCTTACAAATCGCTCTGTAAGAAGCTTTTCTTTTTTGATCTTGCCTTGGTTGAACTCTTCCCAAATCTCCGCTTCAATTCCAAGAAACAGGCTTTGAGCTGCCTCATCACACGGAAACTGGAAATGCTCCAGGGTTTGCTGAACAGTGCGTCTTTGTGCCGTGGAAAAGTCCAGAATAGTATCATCACTGTCCAACAGCAGACAATAGTAGTTTGCCATAAAATTGTTTGCTCCTGCTTCCCGCTTAAATCTGCGGGATAATACGGTTAAATGAAGGGGTCCCGCCTACCCGCCTTTTGTTCCTAGGTTTCCTGTGAGGTATCAGTATCAGGCGTGGGCGTAGGGGTAGGAGTAGGTGTGGGAGTAACCGTGGGTGTGGGTGTGGGTGTGGGTGTGGGCGTCGGTGTGGGTGTAGGTGTGGGGGCAGGAGTAGGCGTGGGAGTGGGGGCAGGTGTGGGCTGGTTGACTACCACGGTGCACTCTGCCTTTTTGGTCACATTATTTACCTCTATGGTAGCGGTAATCGTCACGGGAGTAGTGCTGCCGCCGGTATAAGTGTAGGTGGCACCGCTTCCAACCTTTTCATTGTTGATGACCCATGCAACACCGGCAGTGTCATAGCTCTTTCCATCCACATAGACGGAGGCAGACAAGGTGACAGACTCGCCCTTATTGATGGTAACACTGCTCTGGCTCAGGTTCAGTTCCACTTTGGAACTGTTGAACATGGCTGTTACAGACAGATTCTTCTTGAAGTCCTTATCTGTACGGGTGGCAGTAGTAACACCATCGCTCCACTTATAGAACACATATCCGTCCTTGGGCACTGCGGTCACAGTGTAGCTGTCGCTGGCAGTTGCGTTGAAGGACAAACTGGTGCCGCGGTCACTGCCATACTCAATATAACCGGCGTCGCCCTCCACATAATAGTTAACCTTATAGGTTCCGTTGGATGCAGTTGCAGTAGGTGCAGGGGTAGATGTGGCACTGGGAGCCGCAGTAGCAGGAGCCTCAACCCGCACAGTGTAAGAAGCGCTGGGACGGCGATCCTCGGACTGATAAACATGGCTGGCGTAGTAGTCATAAAGAGCAGTCAGACCATCCATATTCATATGGATGTCGCCCTTGTCAAAGTAATCAATTTTGCCGAAGCCATTGCTTCCCTTGAGCACTTCAGTAGTGTTCAGGAAGGGATAGCCCTCCTCCTCGCACATCTCAAGCAGAGCCTGGTTGAACTGGTCAATCACCAGCTGAGTCATATCAGGATATTTGGAGTGGTCGGTAGGGATAGGAGGAATGGCGGCAACCAGAATGTCCGCATAAGGATAGCTCATTTCCATAGCGGTGAGCGCACTCTTATAATAGTCGATAAACTCCACCACATTCATGCTTCCGTCAGCATTATTGGTTCCCAGGCAGACAATGATCTGCCGGGGAGCAAACTGAGGCAGGGCCTTTGCTATGGTATAAGCCATTCCTTCGGGATATTCAAAATAGAGGAATGCATCAGAGGTGACCTGGCGGATTCCAATGCCCACCTTTGCAGCGGTCCACTGGAAATCGATCAAGCCGTATTCCTGCATACGCACAGTATTGGAGTCGCCCACAAAGAGGACATCCTTCAAAGCATCCTCGCTGGGTTCCCCGCTTTCAGGAACGATGGCGCTGCTTTCCTGGTCCAGCACATAAGCATCTGCGCTGTATTCCTCGGTGATTACCTCGTCTGCAGTTTCATCTTTTGTTGCCTGCAAGGCCACGGAAACTCCCACGATGGTTGCTACCAGGACCACAAAGCAGATAATCAGAACAATCACAGCTTTACGCTGAAGTTCTCCCCAGGATTTAAAATTAGAAATTGGATTTCCCATACAGGTATCTTCCTTTCACTATTACTCGGCAGAGGCAATGTATTCAAAGACTTCCCGGCTGTTTTGAGCGTAAGCCACGGGATGGTAGGGCTCCAGCTCTTCCCGGCTGCCATAGCCGTAGAGCGCACCCAGGGCGGGAAGCCCACAGTTCTGGGCTCCCTCCATGTCATCCCGCCGGTCCCCTACCATAAGAGTTCCTTCGGTCGTACCCAGCTGGTTCAGAACCAGCTGAATTACCGCAGTTTTATTATCTACAGATTGATCCTCACTGGCACCGCCTACAATTTCAAAGTAGGAGCGAACCCCCAGATTTTCCAGAATAGGAGTCACCACTGAAACCGGCTTGCAGGTAGCTGTACAAAGAGTATACCCAGCATTCCGCAAATCCTGCAAGAGTTCCTTCACTCCCGGAAAAAGAGTACATTCATGCTGCCCCTCTTCCGCATACCGGCGGCGGTAAATCTCTACAGCCTGCTCAACCTTTTCCGGTGTATCAAAGTGGTTGGCAAAGCTTTTTCTCAGAGGGGGTCCCAGATATCGCATCAAATCGATTCCCTCGGGGTCCACGCCCATCGTCCTGAAAGTGTATTCCATGCTATGAATAATTCCCGGCTGAGAATGAATCAAAGTTCCATCCACATCAAATAGAATGTTGCGAAAACGGCTCATGGGCAAATGGCCTCCTGGGTATGATAATCGTTTGTCATTATAGCACATTTCTTTTCAATAGGCAAATACCAGACGAAAAAAAGGAGCTCCTTTTTCAAGGAACTCCTCGAATGTCCTGATTTCAGCTCAGCATCATCCGGTCGTTGGCAAATTCATCGCCACTCACCTGCTCAAACTTTGCCAGCAGGTCGCTGACCTTCAGCTTGGACTTTTCCTCGCCCCGCACATCATAGATGATCCGGCCTTCCCACATCATGATCAGCCGATTTCCATACCGGATGGCATCCTTCATATTATGGGTGATCATCAAGGTGGTCAGGTTATTTTCCCTAACGATTTCGTCAGAAAGAGTAAGTACTTTGTGGGCAGTCTTGGGGTCCAGTGCCGCAGTATGTTCGTCCAGAAGGAGGAGCTTGGGTTTCTTCAAGGTTGCCATAAGCAGAGTCACTGCCTGACGCTGGCCGCCGGACAGAAGTCCCACTTTGCTGGAAATTCTGTCTTCCAGTCCCAGGTCAAGCCGTTTCAGGAGCTGGCGGTAATTTTCCCGCTCTTCCTTTTTGATGCCCACCCGCAAGCCACGGTGTGCGCCCCGGCGGAGAGCCAGAGCCATATTCTCGTCAATGCCCATGGTGGCGGCGGTACCGGTCATAGGGTCCTGGAACACCCGGCCCAGCCAGGCTGCACGCTTATGTTCAGACAACTTGGTAACATCCTGTCCATCAATCAGAATCTGTCCCTGGTCTACCGGCCATACCCCTGCCACTGCGTTGAGCATGGTAGATTTTCCAGCGCCGTTACCTCCGATAACGGTAACAAAGTCTCCATCCTCCAGCACCAGGTTAAGGCCGTTCAGAGCCTTCTTCTCATTTACGGTGCCTGCATTAAAAGTCTTATGCACATTCTTCAGTTCCAGCATTTTACTTTCCTCCCTTCTTGCCGCCTACACGGTTGAAATACTGCTGCTTCCAGTAAGGAATGGCCAGGAACACGGCCACCAGCAAAGCAGTAAGGAGTTTGAGGAGGTCTGTATCCACCTTAAGCCAGATAACCACCTGAAGAACAATGTAATAGATAATGGAACCCGCTGCCACAGTAGCCAGCTTATAGGCAAAGTTCTGGCAGATTTTTCCCAGTAGAGCTTCTCCGATAATCACGGCTGCCAGACCAATGACAATGGCACCGCGGCCCATCTGTACATCTGCAAATCCCTGATACTGAGCCAGCAATGCGCCGGAAAGACCTACCAGGCCATTGGATACCATCAGGCCCAGAACAATGCAGACCTTGGTATTGATGCCCTGTGCCCGGGCCATCTGCTGGTTGCAGCCGGTTGCACGCATGCTGCATCCCAGCTCAGTGCCAAAGAACCAGTAGAGAATCCCGATAATAGCAACAATAAACAGAAATACCACCAGGATAGTATTCCGGTAGAAGGGTACATCTTTAATATATCTCAGGGAGACCAGCAAAGGGAAACGGTCCACATTGATTGCCTGGTTGGCTTTTCCCATAATCTTCAGGTTGACTGAATAAAGTCCCAACTGGGTAAGGATACTGGCCAGAATCGCCGGGATGCCCATAAAGGTATGGAACAGACCGGTAGCAAGACCTGCCAGCATGCCTGCAATAAATGCAGCCAGAAGGCAGAACCAGGTGTTATATCCAGCCAGCATCATCATAATAAAGGTGGCGCCGCCGGTACAGAGGGTGCCATCCACCGTAAGGTCCGCCACATCCAGGACCCGGTATGTAATATATACACCAATGGCCATAATTCCCCAGATGAGCCCCTGTGCAGCAGCACTGGGCAGGGCGCCAATGAGATGTTCAATGTTCGGCATAAAGTTCCTTCTCTCGTTTCATTTATTCTTTATCGCTTTAAAGCAGTAGCGATAATGGTTCTATTATATAGAAAAACCGTGGAAAGTGCAAGCCCCTTCCACGGTTTTTGATAAATTAAAATAAATCAGCCAATAGCCTCAAAATCATCGGGAACAGCTACGCCCAGAGCCTCGCAGTTGGCGGGGTTGTACTTCTTGGTAAACTGAGGAGCATACTCAATGGGCATCTCGCTCACATTGGCTTCACCGGTCAGAATCTTGACGGCCATGTTGCCGGTGGCAACACCCAGATCATAGTAGCTGATGGAGAGAGTGGCCACACCGCAGCCGGCGCAGATTCCCTCTTCACCGGCGATTACCGGCACTTCTGCAGGCAGGCAGATATTGTTGATGATTTCAGTGTTGCTGGCAACGGTATTGTCAGTAGGCACATAGATCACATCGCTGTTGGCAGCTGCGCTGGTGCAGACACTGGACAGATCGTTGGAATCGCTGAAAGCATACAGCTCACAGGTGTAGCCCATTTCTTCCAGGTAACCCTTTACGGTGTCCACCTGGTACTGGCTGTTGGCTTCAGAAGAGCAGTAGAGCAAGCCCACATTCTCGGCATCGGGGAACAGCTGCTGCAGCATGGCGGCCTGCTGGTCCAGAGGTGCCAGGTCGGAGGTGCCGGAGATGTTGGTGCCTACCAGCCCGTCAAAACCGTCCAGGCCCAGTGCCACGCCGTATTCGGTAACCGAGGTACCCAGCACAGGGATGGTATCAGTGCCTGCCTGAGCGGCCTGAAGCGCAGGAGTTGCATTGGCCAGAATCAGGTCTACACCTTCGGTAACAAAGCTGGAAATAATGGTGGAGCAGGTGTTGCTGTCGTTCTGAGCATTCTGCTCATTGAACACTACCTTATCCTCCCCCAGTGCTTCTACCAAGGCATCCTTGAAGCCCTGAGTTGCGGCATCCAGTGCATCATGCTGGACCAGCTGGCAAATGCCAACGGTATATACATCGGAAGCGGCATCTCCCGCTGCGGTCTCGTCGCCGGCAGGGGTGCTTTCTGCGGTATCCTGAGCAGCATCCCCAGCATCACTGGAAGAGCCGCAGGCTGCAAGAGTAAGCACCATGCAGAGCGCCAACATTAAAGCCAAAATTTTTTTCATTGTTGTTTCCTCCCAACAAAAGATACTTCCCCAAAATGGGGTTATGGTAAAATCTTTCCCTCCTTGGGAGATCTCTCAAATCCCCAGAAAAACTTTACTGCACCAAAGTGTACCACAATCAATTCCAAATTTCAACGCAAAACCAAGCAGAAAGGAATAGAAATTTATCCCTTTAAAGTAGTGAATTTGCACAATTTTTTAATTTCTCCCCTGCACTTTCCGTTTTTATCCGGGAGTTTACAAATGAAAAAGGGGCATTCCCTTAAAGGAATGCCCCTAATGACAAAACTCAGATGGAAATGGTATTGCAGACTTCCAGCATATATTCGTCGATGGTCTTCTTCATGGCCAGAGCTTCGTTGACTTCATAGTCCACGGCCTTCTCCCCTTTCAGGGCGACCACACGGTTATAAATGCCCCGATCCAACAGGTCCACTGCATAGTAACCCATATAGGAGGCAACCACACGGTCCCGCAGGGAGGGAGAGCCGCCGCGCTGTACATGGCCCAGGATGGTGGCACGGGTATCAACACCGGTTGCCGCCTGAATGGCATTGGCCAGATCCTGAGTGGGTACTACGCCCTCGGACACAATGATGATGAAGTGTTTCTTGCCGCTGAACTGAGTCCGGGCCATCTTATCCAGAATGTCACGCTGGAAATCAAACTCCTTCTCAGGCAGCAAAACAGCCATGGCACCGGTAGCAATACCTACATTCAGTGCCAGGTATCCGGCATTGTGGCCCATAACCTCTACCACACTGCACCGGTCATGACTCTGGGTAGTATCCCGCAGCTTGTCAATCATCTCAACAGCAGTATTCATGGCAGTATCGTAGCCGATGGTATACTCGGTGCAGGCAATATCGTTGTCAATGGTACCGGGAATACCAATGCAGGGAATTCCCAGGTTAGCCAGGGCTCTGGCGCCCATGAAACTTCCGTCTCCGCCAATTACAACCAGTGCATCGATTCCCATCTCACGGCACTTTTCGTAACCTTTCTGCTGGCCTTCCTTGGTCTTGAACTCCAGGCAGCGAGCAGTGTAGAGGACAGTACCGCCCCGGTGAATGATTTCGGAAACACTCCGAAGGTTCATTTCGTAGCATTCGCCGTTCAGCAGGCCATTATATCCCCGCTGTATTCCCATCATTCGATAGCCTTTGGCAATGCCTGCCCGGACAATAGCCCGAACTGCGGCATTCATTCCAGGGGCATCGCCGCCGCTGGTCAGCACACCGATGGTTTTAATTTCTTTTTGCGCCATAACGCAATCCTCCAATCCCCTTCAAAAAGCTATAACTATCTCCTTCTGTGTAAAACTGTACAATAACTTACAGTATTCTCATTATAGCAACGATGGGTGGTTTTGTCAAAAATTTCACGCTGTTTTAGCAATGGATTTTTGTTTCATCTTTTGTTGTTTTGTTGTCGCGCTGCCGAACTACAACATTTTTATCCCCCAGCATCTGCCTCAATTCCTGTTCCAGAAGCGGATGAGGATTCACCCACAGCGTCCGGGGTGTCAGCAATCTGGTGGCAGTATCCTGGAAATAGACATAAACAGGAGTTGTTCCGTCAAAAATAGCGGCCAGATGAAGGAACTTTTCCCATTGGGGAGTTTCCTTGCCCGGCATTCGCAGCCAGTATTCCAGGGAGCGCTTCTGACTGGCGGGGGCCGGAGTTGCACCTTTTCCCTCCTGCCGGGCAGACTGTCCCGGCTGATAGTCCTCCAACAGGGTCACCGACTCGGCCAGCAATTTGGCTGCTTCCTCCTCCCGGCAGGACACCCGTCCCTGGATTACGACAACCTTATTTTCCCCCAGTGCTGCCCGATATTGCAGATATACTTTGGGGAAAAGAATCATTTCCATGGTCCCGGTAAGATCTTCCACATTCACAAAAGCCATAAGACTGCTGGATTTTGTGGTCATCTGGCGGATCTTTACAATGGTACAAATCAGGGTCACAGCCTTGTTATCATACCGGCGGGCATCCTCCCCAATGAGGTCAGCGATTCTGGCGGTAGCATACCGGTTGATCTGGTCACGGTAAGCATCCAGAGGATGTCCTGACAGATAAAGGCCGCTGATTTCCTTTTCCATCTGTAAAAGGGTTGCCAGGGGATATTCCTCCACCTTGGGCAGGATATACTCGTCCTTGCTCTCCTCCTCGTCCTCTCCCAGAGCAGCAAAAAGGTCCAGCTGTCCTTCCAAATTCTTCCGGCTGTCATTTTCAATGCTTTTCAGAATCCCTTCCAGATTTTCCAGCATAGCCCGCCGGGTAGCACCTGTGCAGTCCATAGCGCCGCTTTTGATCAGGCTTTCCACGGCTCTCCGGTTCAATTCTGCTCCGTGCATTCTCTTGCAGAAGTCATAGAGGGAGGTGTAAGGCTTTTCCTCTCTGCTCCGGACCACTGTTTCAATCAGATTCCGTCCCACATTCTTGACTGCATTCAAGCCGAACCGGATATTTCCTCCATCCACTGTAAAGCCGCCCAGGCTTACATTGATATCTGGCGGAAGGAGCTTGATTCCAAGACGCTGGCATTCGCCGGAATACTCAATCACCTTGTCCGTGTTGTCCAGGACACTGGTGAGAAGAGCAGCCATAAACTCACAGGGATAATGCCGTTTCAAATAAGCAGTCTGGAAAGCAACATAGGCATAGCAGGCTGCATGGGATTTGTTAAAAGCGTAGGAGGCAAAGCTGACCATGTCATCATAAATCTCATTTGCCACCTGCTCCGGAATCCCGTTGGCCACACACCCGGCGCATTCCCTGCCTGGGTCCTTACAGCCATAGATGAAGTGAGCCCGTTCCTGCTCCATCACCTTATGCTTTTTCTTACTCATGGCCCGGCGGACATTATCAGCCTGTCCATAACTGAATCCTGCCAGTTCCCGGCAGATCTGCATAACCTGTTCCTGATAAACCACCACCCCGTTGGTCACATCCACAATGTGCGCCATCTGAGGTGTTTTGTACCGGACCTTATCCGGTTCCCGGCGGTTTCTCAGATAAGTGGGAATGGAATCCATGGGACCCGGCCGATAAAGAGAGATAAGAGCAATAACATCTTCCAGGTTTTTGGGGTGCATTCCCATAAGCACCTGGGTCATGCCGGTAGATTCCAGCTGAAATATTCCGCTGGTCTCCCCTTCTGCCAGCATATCATAGGTTTCCGGGTCATCGTAATCCAGGTTCTCAATGGAGAAACCGGGGTCCTTTTTCCGGACCATCTCCTCGGTATCGTGGATGACCGTCAGGGTGCGAAGCCCCAGGAAGTCCATTTTCAAAAGACCCAGTTCCTCAATCTCAATCATGTTGAACTGGGTTACCGGCAAACCGTCGTTAGTAGCCAGAGGCACATAATCGTTTACCACTTCGGGGGTAATTACAACGCCGGCAGCATGGGTGGAAGCGTGCCGGGGCATTCCCTCCACCTTCTGGGCAGTATCGATCAGTTCCTTTACCTGAGGGTCTTCCTCATAGGCAGCTTTCAGGTCAGGAGAAATTTCCAATGCCCGGGCAATGGTCATCTTCAATTCCATGGGGATGAGCTTTGCGATCCGGTCCACCTCCTGGTAGGAGATTCCCAGTACCCGGCCCACATCCCGGATGGCATTCCGGGCAGCCATGGTCCCGAAGGTAACGATCTGTGCCACATGGTCCCGGCCGTATTTCCGGTTCACATAATCGATGACTTCCTGTCTGCGCTCGTAGCAGAAGTCCACATCAAAGTCGGGCATGCTTACCCGCTCCGGATTAAGGAACCGTTCAAAAATCAGATTATACCGCAGGGGGTCGATGTTGGTAATGCCTACACAGTAAGCCGCAAGGCTGCCCGCACCGCTTCCTCGTCCCGGGCCCACAGGGATTCCCTGGCTCTTGGCATAGTTGATGAAGTCAAACACGATAAGGTAGTAGTTGGTATACCCCATTCGCTTGATCACATCAATTTCATATTGGAGCCTGTCCCGCTTGTCCTGGGTAACCTTGCCGGGGTATCGGCGCTCCAGTCCCTCCCAGCAGAGTTTCTCAAAATACTCCTGATTTTCCATTCCGTCAGGAGCCTTGAAATAGGGCAGTTTGGTCACTCCGAACTCAAAGTCAAAGTTGCACTGTTCCGCAATCCGGTTGGTATTTTCACAGGCCTCCGGCGCAATGGCAAAGAGCTGGTACATTTCCTCGGTGGATTTAAGATAAAACTCGTCTGTCTCAAACTCCATCCGGTCTGCATCCTGGATGGTCTTTCCCGTCTGGATGCAGGTGAGGATGCTCTGCATTTTGCTGTCTTCTTTGGAGATATAATGGGCATCATTGGTCGCCACCAGAGGGATTCCCGTTTCCCGGGAAAGGCGAATGATCTGTGGCAGAACTTCCTGCTGTTGGCGGATTCCGTGATCCTGTATCTCCAGGTAATAGTTTCCCTGCCCAAACAGCTGATTATACCATAATGCGATTTCTTTCGCCCGGCCATAATTTCCAGCCAGCAATGCCTGGGGTACTTCGCCCGCCAGGCAGGCAGAGCAGCAAATCAGCCCCTCGTGATGCTTTTCCAGCAGTTCCTTATCAATACGGGGTTTAGAGTAAAAGCCCTCCGTAAAGCCTGCCGAAACCAGTTTGAGCAGGTTCCGATACCCTACCTCGTTTTTACAAAGGAGAATAAGATGATTATTGCCGTCGATCCGGTTCACCTTGTCAAACCGGGTCCGGGTAGCCACATAGACTTCACATCCTATGATAGGCTTGATTCCGGCCGCCTTGGCAGCCTTATAAAAAGCCACACACCCGTACATTACCCCGTGGTCAGTGATGGCAACCGCAGTCTGCCCCAGTTCTTTGAGGTGGTCAAACATACGGTCGATTCGGCAGGCACCGTCCAGCAGGCTGTACTCGGTATGGACATGAAGGTGGGTAAATTGACGGGTGTTATCAGACATTTTCTCTCCTTACGGCAGCAGTGCGGGCCAGTTCCTCCAGCTTTTTCAGCCGATGAGAAAGGCCGGATTTGCTGATAGGCGGGTCAAAGCTCTCCGCCAGCTGCGCCAATGTGTATTGGGGATAAGCCAGCCGCTTTTGTGCTGCCTCCTGCAAAGGCTGGGGCAGATCGCTCAGCAGCCCTTCCTCCTCCAACAGGCGAATGGCCTGCTGGACCTTTTGGGTAGCCTTGTCCCGTTTCATGTTATTGGCGTTTTCGCAATTGTTCAGGCGATTGTTTTTATTATTGGTATCTTTGTAGATTTTCCTGTCCATCATAACCATGGCAGCGTTCTGGGCTCCCATGAAAACCAGCAGATCCTCAATGGATTCGCTGGCCTTGATATAGACAATATTGGTCCCCTTGCGCTGGGTCCGGCGGGGGCGGAACTCATGTTCAGCCAGAAGGGCTTCAAAGTCCCGGGACAGATTATAGCGGTTGGAAATAAATTCCAACTGATAGGTTTTTTCCGGGTCAGTAATGGTCCCCCCGCAAAGGAAAGCTGCGGCCACAAAGGTCCGCAGACAGTTTCCGCATTGAAGCAGCTGGGGGCGGATTCTCAGATTGGTCTCTGTACCGGTACAATCCAGCAGCTTCATCATCCGCTCCACTTCCTTGGGATGGGAAACGGAAAATTCGTAAATGGCGCCATTGGGGCGTTCCTTGCAAAGTACCGTTCCCTCCACTCCCAGGGAATGGAAGGTTTTCAGGGCAAACTTGGCAACTTCCTCTGTTTCAGTCTGGAGCACCAGTCCCCTGTTATCAAAATATTTCCCAAAGCAGGCAATCCCGTAGCAGGCCGCCAGCCTGCAGCAGGGCTTACTTATTTTTCGTTTTGTTATCTCAACCTTGGCATTTTGAGAAAAGCTCAACTTGCCGACTCCTTCCCTGGTTCTTAATTTTTACGGGCCACATCCCGGTGCTGGACAGCCACCGCAAAGCCCAGTTTCTGGCAATACTCTGCTATCTGCCGGGCAAAGGTTATGGACCGATGCTTGCCCCCGGTGCAACCCACAGCAATCATCAGCTGGCTTTTTCCTTCCTTTGCATAAAGAGGCAGCGAATATTCCAGCATGCTCTCATACCGTTTCAGCAGTTCCTTGGATTCAGGGAACTGCATGACAAAATCAAACACTTCCTGGTCCAGACCGGTTTTATCCTTAAGTTCCTTTATGTAGAACGGATTGGGCAGACAGCGCACATCAAAAACCAAATCCGATTCTTTGGGCAGGCCGAATTTGAAGCCGAAGGAAACCACGGTCACCGCCATGGCTTTTCTGGGGCCCTCCGAGAAAAGGTCACAGATTCGTTCCTTATGCTGAGAGGTAGAAAGGAGGGAGGTATCAATAATATAGTTTGCCCGTTCAAAAAGAGGGCGAAGGATCTCCCGCTCTTTTTTCAGGGCTCGTTCTGTGGAAATACCCTCACTGAGGCTGATGGGATGGCGGCGGCGGGTCTCCTTATACCGCCGCTGCAGCACATCATCCTGAGCATCCAGGAACAGAATCTTATAATCGATTTTCTGCTCATCCAGAGAAGCGAGGGCTTCCTCGATCTCTTTGCTGTCCCGGGCGCCCCGCACATCCATGACTACTGCCAGATTTTCAATGGGATGCTCAGGCTGAACCGCCAGAGAAAGGATAGACCCCATCAACCGGGCTGGAATATTATCCATGCAGAAAAAACCAATATCCTCCAGGGCATTTACTGCCAGGGATTTTCCTGCGCCGGAAATACCCGTAACGATCAAAAAGGCCATACTTATCTCTCCCCCATTTTATTCTACAATCTTGATTTCCCGTTCCAGCAGATAACCTGTCTGCTTCTGTACTACTTCTGCCACTTCTTCACAGAGTCTGGTCACATCTGCGCAGGTAGCGCCGCCCAGGTTGACCACAAATCCGCAGTGCTTTTCACTGATGGCGGCACCGCCCACACGGTACCCCCGCAAACCGCACTGCTGAATCAAAGCGCCGGCAAAAGCGCCTTCCGGTCTTTTGAAGGTGCTGCCCGCACTGGGATATTCCAAAGGCTGTTTTTCCCTCCGGCTGGCCATCAATTCATCCATACGCTGTTTGATGGCAACCGGGTCCCCCTGCTTGAGGCGAAGCCGGGCAGAGAGAATGGTCCAGTCTCTTTTCTGGAAAATGCTGGTACGATAACCCAGTTCCAGTTCCTCTGCGGGAAGGGTCTGGATCTTGTTTTCCTCATCCAGGAAGGCGACCGATACCAGAACATCCTTCATCTCTCCGCCGTAGGCTCCGGCATCCATGTATACAGCGCCCCCGACACTTCCGGGGATGCCATAGGCAAATTCCAATCCAGACAGCTCCCTGTCCAGGGCTGCTCTGCAAAGCAGATTAAGAGAAAGCCCTGCAGGGCAGGACACTTCTGTCTCCTGGAATTCCGGAGCCTGGTCCAGGCTCCGGGTGGAGACAACAGCCCCCCGGAATCCCTGATCGGAAAACAAGGTATTGGAGCCATTGCCCAGCAGATAATGCCGTACCCCAGTCTCCCGGCAGAGCTCCAACACCCGTTTCAGCTCCTCCTCCGTTTCCGGCTGGCAGAAAATATCTGCGGGGCCTCCGATACGGAAAGAGGTATGGGCCTTCAGGGGATGATCTGTCCGGAAGGGTATCTGCTCCTCCTTTAATTTACTTTTCAGCAATTCCAGTTGATTCATGACAGGCTCCTGTAATCAGAAAATTCAGTGCTGATTTCCCAGCGAAGCTGCTCCCAGCACTCCGGCGTCATTGCCCAGGGTGGCCGCACGGATCCGGGTGCGGTTTTCTCCATCCCGGTTATATTCCTCCCGGTCCACCAGCTCACGGATGGGTCCCAGCAGCTTCTCACCCTGAGCGGAGACACCGCCTCCTACTACGACCACTTCAGGCTGGAAGATGTTTACCACAGTGCAGATGCCGCAGGCCACATACTCCACCCAGCGGTTGAACAGAGTGTAAGCGGTCTCGTCTCCCCGGTCCATGGCATCAAATACGGTCTTGGCTCCCACCTTGCTCAGGTCTCCCTGGGCCAGCTTCCACATCAGCTGGTCAGGGTCCCGTTCCATGGCTTCCACTGCATCCTCGGCCAGAGCACGGGAGGAAGCATACCGCTCCCAGCATCCATTCCGTCCGCAGTTGCAGGGACGACCACCCTTTACAATGACCATATGTCCCATCTCGGCTCCTGCATAGTTGGAACCGGCGTAAATTTTTCCGTCAATGATGATGCCGCTGCCCACGCCAGTACCCAGGGTCACTACCACTGCGTTCCGTGCGCCCTTGGCAGCTCCGGCCATATACTCGCCGTAGGCGGCAGCATTGGCGTCATTTTCGATATAAACAGGGCAGCCCAGCAGAGCTTCCAGGTTGGGGCCCAGGTTCCAGTTATGGTAACCAAAGTTTACATTGAATCCCACATGGCCGGTGGCACTGTTGACACTGCCGGGAGTTCCGATTCCCACCCAACGCACCTGAGAAAAGTCCACCTTTGCCTGAGTGCAGAGAGTCCGGCAGAGTTCTGCCATGGAGCTTTCCAGTTCCTCGGCAGGACGGGGCAGACTGGTGGGCCAGGTCAGCTTCTCAACGATCTGATAGTTTTCGTCCACCAGACCAGCGGTCATAGTGGTACCGCCCAGGTCAACGCCGATCATGTAATTCATAAAAATGTTCCTCCCTTTTTTTATTCGGTGATTCAAAGGCTGATATCATCTACCATGCCCAATTTATCCAGCAGTTCCTTGGCTGCATAGTATCCCATCTTTTTCTGACGGTTATTGATGGCCGCAGTTTCCAGAATCACCGCCAGATTTCTTCCGGGCATAACAGGAATGACCGTCTTGGGAATGTCCACGCCAAGAATATTGTAGTACGCTGTTTCCAGACCGGTGCGGTCGTAGTTCTGGGCCTCGTCCCAGGGTTCCAACTCTACCACCAGATCGACCTTTTCATGAATCTTGACACAGCCGACACCAAACATCCGGGCCACATTGATGATGCCAATTCCCCGAATTTCAATAAAGTGCCGGATATTTTCAGGGGCTCTGCCTTGGATGTTCCGGGAAGAGATCCGCCGCAGTTCCACCGCATCATCGGCAATCAGCCGGTGCCCGCGTTTGACCAGCTCAATGGCGGTCTCGCTTTTGCCTACGCCGGAATCTCCCAGAATCAGAATTCCTTCACCGTAGACTTCTACAAACACGCCGTGCCGGGTAACGCGGGGGGCCAGCTCCGTGTTCAGGAAAGCGACCATCTCCGAGTTGAGGGTGGAGGATATTTCTTCACTGGTCAGGAGAGGGACCTCATACTGTTTGGCATACTGAATCATTTGAGGCAGAGGCTCCAATCCCCGGGTCACAACCACCGCCGGAGGATTGAAGGCAAAAAGTGCCTGGAGATGAGTGTCCCGTACATCTTCTGCCTGTTCCCGCAGAAAAGACATTTCCGTCAGTCCGAAGATCTGCACCCGTGTAGGATCAAAATACTGATAATAACCCGCCAGGATGATGCCGGGGCGGTTCACATCCGCAGAGTAGATTTTGATTTCCTCCAAAGGCCGTGGAGTATAGACCGTCTTCAGGTGGACATCTTCGCAAAGGTCTGCAAGAGAGACGGAAAATTGTGCCATAGGAAAAGTCACTTCCTTTCAATATATTCCCTGCAAAGCAGGAAAATCACGCTGAATTTTCCGGTGCAATATAATTAGCTTCATTATAGACTAAAAACACTTTCTTGCCAATAGTTTTTCTTTTCAATTCACAGTGGCAAAAAAGTCCGGCGCAGAATGCGCCGGACCCTGTCAGGGAGAAAACCAAACCTGAGAATTTATCTCCGTCGGAGGAAGTCTTCCCTCCCGTACCAGTTTATCTCCCAGGTGCAGGTTATAATTTTTCACCCAGGGAATCAAAAGAAATGTGTCCCCCTCTTCCTGATTGGCCTGGTCCAGAATTGCCTTTGCCGTGTATCGAAGCCAGGTTGAAAATCCATTCTCCTGGGCGGAGGTCGGTGCGCTTTTTCCCAGAAGCCGGGCATTGGTAAGCCGAAGATAAATTTTCACCTTTCCTTCATCCCATCCATACAGGCATTTTCCCTGGCCGCTTATCTGGCAGAGACTTTCCCCATCCTGCCATTCCAAAGAAACCGAATTTGCAAGTCCCGCCATAAGAAGGGCCAGCTGTCCCTCTTCCTTATTCCAGTGTATCACCGAGCCCGTTCGATACACAGCGCGGCAGCCCAGTCCCTGCTCTCCCAGAAAAGGAAGGACCAGACATCCGGGCCGGCGGGCAATTTCATAAAGGTTACTGATGATTCCATAGGTTCCAAAGGTTTTGTCCACCGTTTCCAGCAGTGTCTGGGGTTCTTGCTCTCCCCAGGGCATTTCGATTCCCGCCAGCTTTACCTGGGGCAGCGCCAACTGTGGAGAAGTAAAGAGCTCCCCTATCTCCTGAAGCTGGCCATAAGTCAGCCGGTCGGTTACCAGCACCTGCTGCATCTGACCGTAAAAGGGTTTTCCCTCCAGGTCTCCCTGCGCGTTATACAGGGCTTCTTCCAGGGATTCACCCTCAGCTTCGACCCATTTTACCTCTTCTCCTTCCTTGAGAGAATCCCAGCAGAGTGTCACCGACCAGGTTTGTTCCTGCCCCTCGTCCAGAATGATTCCCCGCAGGATAGCGCGTTCAGACAAAAGTGCGCTGCGGCATCCCGTGAGGCAGAACAGCGCTGTTACGCATGCAACTGCTTTGACGAGCCGTCCCATGGGCACACCCCCCGTACCAAAATGATTCCTGCAGCGGCCCACAAAGCCGCTTGCTGGATTTGCCAGATGATTTCCGGTTCAAAGGCCGTCAGTCCTATGCTTACAGCCCAGGCCGTTCCCGCAAGAAGAAAGCTGTCCGATTTTCCCAAAATGCTGCGGGATAGATAAAGATAAAAGGCCAGCCGGGTCATCAAGAGAAGGAGCCATACCGTGATTTGAATCCATTCCAGACGGTTGAAAACCGACAACTGTCCCAGGAGAGAAAGGCTCTGCGCCGGCCACCGGGCGCCCCGGTTTCCAAAGGCCAGCTCGGCCATCACTAAAATGACAGAACAGACCCCCGCCCTGACCAGCGGCACCCAGAGCAAAGGGGCTTTTCCCTCTTCCGTTACCCAAAGTGCCAGGGCCAGATACTCCGGCCACAGCATCAGATTCCGGAGAGAGAACATTTCCCGGGAGATTTTGCTCCATCCCCAGCTGATGAGGTTGTTCAGATGGAACATATTCCAGCAGGAAAGAATCAGCAGGACCAGGGAAATCACCAGCAGCGGAAAAACCACTCTGGTAAGATTTTTGAGGGTCCGCAGTTCTCCTTTGGCCAGAATAGCTGCACTGCCCAGCATGAGAAGGGATAGAACCCATCCCGGCAGCTGCTGGGGATATGCAGTTTGATAAAACCGGTTCAGGTCCATAAGGTCTGCTCCGGCAGAATAGAGAAATACACTCAGCAGCAGCCATCGGATAAGGGCTGAATCCTTCCAGTTTCCCCCTGCTTTCCGCAGAAGCAGCATAACCAGAGAGAGCAGCAGGCTTTGCCAGATCCCCACCAGCACAGCAGCCTGAGCCGGCAGCTCCTGGGGCATTCGAAAATAAAGATTCCCCAGTCCTGCTGCCAGGCAGAGAAGTGAAAAATTTTTCTTGGTTTTCAATGGCGATCCTCCTGTTTTATATCCCGGAGGCTGTAATCATTTTTTGCCAGGACCTTCCAGCTGCTTCTGAAAATCCCATCCCGCACCATCCCCTTATCCCAGGGGACGATGGGATAGGTGTAGGGATATCCCTGGGCATCGCCGCAGACCATTGCCACCAGCACAAAAAGTCCTGCTGCCAGACCGGCTACGCCCAGGTATCCCCCCAGCAGCACAAATCCAAACCGAAGCAGAGTAACCTGCTCATACAGGCTGGGAATCACATAGGTAGCAATAGCCGCAATGGCCGCCACTGCTATGACTGGAACGCTCATGATTCCCGCCTTGACCGCCGTATCCCCTATAATCACGGCCGCCACCAGGCTCACGGAATGCCCCAGCTGTTTGGGCATTCGCAACCCTGCTTCCCGGATAATTTCCAGTACTACCAGGACCATCAGCATCTCCATGGTTATGGGGAAGGGTGTATCTGCCTCCCCCTTTGCAATGGTGGTCAGCAGCTGATAAGGCACCGCTTCCGGAAGAAACCGCACCGCCGTAACATAGACAGCCGGCAGCAAAATAGCCAGAAAGAATCCGGTATATTTCAGAAGCCGGATGGTACTGGCAAACAGAGCCGTGGTGGAATAATCATCCAGGCTTTCAAAATGCTCTGCAAAAAAAGTTGGAAGGATAAGGGCAAAGGGACTGCCGTTTACCAGAATAATGATTTTCCCTTCACACAATTTCGCCGCCGCCACTGCCGGGCGTTCCGTGTTTCCCATTCCGCTGAACAAATGAAATGGTCCTCTTCTCAAAAAAGGAATCAGATAGGCACTGTCCAGCAGAAAGGGCAGTTCTGCCTTTTTCAATTTTTCTTTTGTTTCCTCCAACAGCTTGGGAGGTACCAGCTTCTGGTTATAACACAGGGCATACTCTGTCCGGGTCCGCTGTCCCAGCTGGGCATATTCCACGCAAAGGTCAGTGGTCCGAATCAGCCGCCGGATCAGGCTCACATTCACCCGAACCAGCTCTGTAAAGCCCTCCTGGCTGCCCCGCACATTTCCCTCCGTACTGGGGGCAGAGACCGAGCGATAGGCCATAGCCTGGGTGGTAAGAGAAAAACCTTTATTACACCCATCCAGAAGAATCACGGTCATTCCCGCAGTCAGTCGAAAGACCAGGTCTTCCCTGCTTTCCACCGGCATTTTATCAGTAGGATAATCGCTCTTTTCCATGATGTAAGAGAAAAGCTTTTCCCCGTTCATTCCCAGTAACGGCTGAATTCCGATTCGTTTCAGGAGCAGTTCCCAGGTCTTTTCCAGGTTGCCCAACCCTTCCATCAGGCAGATGGCACACTCCACCCCGGCAATACGAATTTTTTTGGTATAGCAGTCTGCCGTATTGCCAAAGCTGGATTTAAGCCAGTCCAGATTTTCTTCCAAACTTTTGGACAATGGTTCCATTCAGATTCCCCCTTCCCTTTCAGTGTTGCCGAGGGCGGGAGAAATTATAGCCCGGGAGGATAAATTTTGATTATCTTTGTTATTCGTACCCTGCTCATCTATTGGCTGGTCATCTTCTCCATGCGGATGATGGGAAAGCGGCAGCTTGGGGAACTTCAGCCCTCGGAGCTGGTGACCACCTTTCTCATCTCCAATTTGGCCTCCATCTGTATTGAGGATACCACCCAGCCTCTGGCCTCCAGCGTCCTGCCGGTTCTCATTATCATGGCAGTGGAAATTTTCAACTCTGCCCTGTGTTATCGGTTTCCTTCCTACTCCCGGTTTCTGGAAGGAAAGCCTGTACCGGTAATTCGCCGTGGAAAGGTGGACCAATCTGCACTGGCCAGTTTGCGTATTTCCGGGGAAGACCTCCTCTGTGCCCTCCGTGCCCAAAGTGTTTTTGATCCCCAGGAAGTCTTTCTGGCCCTGGTAGAAACCAACGGAACCCTGGCAGTGTATCCTGCTTCCTCCAAGGACCAGCCCCAGCCTATGCTCCCCCTGGTAATTGGCGGGAGAATCCAGGGCGAAAACCTGCATCTGTTGGAGCGTAACCGTTCCTGGTTGGACGGGTATCTGGAAAAGCATCATCTGGAACTGGAAAAGGTATTCCTTCTGCTGGATGACGGCAAGAATCAGCTTTGCATACGAAAGGAGAAAGATGTATGAAACGGGTTGCCTGGACGGCCCTGGTCTGTGTCCTTGTGGGAATCCTTACTTTCTGGGGCAATCAGTTTGTAGATAACACCCTGGATTTGGTGCAATGCAGTATGGAGTCTGCGTTGGAACTGAGCCAGTCCGGTGAATATGAAAAAGCCGACGGCATATACCGTCGGCTGATGGAAGAATGGGATATTCGTGAAAAAATGATGGGACTTATGATGAAACATGATGTTCTCAGCGAAATCAGTGGAATGATTCGGGAAACCTCCGCCTTCAACGATGCCGACCACCAGACCGAGCTGAAAAGCGAAACCGTCCGGACCCTTGACAGGGTCCGGACGGCAAGAGCTTTATTTTTCAGCGCTTATTGAGCATTTCCTTCAGTTCATCCATAAAGGTATTGATGTCGCTGAACTGACGGTAAACGGAGGCAAAACGGACATATGCCACCTCGTCGATTTTCTTCAGTTCATCCATGGCCAGTTCGCCAACCCGCATACTGGTCACTTCCAGGTCATACCCGTTCAAAAGCGTCTGTTCTATGTTGTTCACTGCACGCTCCAGCTGCTGGTAAGATACCGGCCGCTTTTCACTGGCGCGCAGCATTCCCCGCAGCAGCTTCTGACGGTCAAAAGCCTCCCGGGAATGATCCCGCTTAATGACCATGAGGGGAACTGTTTCCACAATCTCGTAGGTAGTAAACCGTTTTTTGCATTCAATGCATTCCCGGCGGCGGCGGATTCGCTCTCCGTCATCGGTAGGGCGGGAATCAATGACCCTGGAATCCAGGGTCCCGCAATAGGGACACTTCATCTTGCTTCCTCCTGTTATGCCCTGGGTGGCTCAGCTGTTTGACAGCCCCCACCGCTTCAACCCTGTCCTCAGCTTTCAGCTCTCTGCAGGAGCTTTTCCACAGTAGCCAGTCTTACGCAGATACAAAGCAGCTGTGCAGCAGTTCCCAGCTCATCCAGTTTGGGATAGGTGGGTGCGATCCGCAGATGGCTGTCCCGGCTGTCCAGACCGTAGGGATAGGAAGCGCCCGCGCCAGTCAGGCTGAGGCCGCAGTCGCTGCAAAGCTGAGCTACCCGCTTGGCGCAGCCCTGCATTACATACAGGCTGATGAAGTAGCCGCCCTTGGGATTGGTCCACCGGGCAATCTTGCCGCAGGGCTCCAGCTCGTTCTTGAAGGTATCCTTGACTAGGTCAAACTTGGGCTGGAGGATGGCACGGTGCTTCTTCATGTGCTCCAGAACGCCCTCTTTGTTCTTGAGGAACTGCACATGGCGAAGCTGGTTCATCTTATCGTAGCTGATGATCATGGGCACCATATTCTTAGCGATATGGTGAATGTTCCGCAGGCTTGCACCCATGGCGGCAACACCGGCGCCGGGATAGGTGATCTTGCTGGTGGAGCAGAACATCAGGGGACGGTCAGGATGGCCGGCCACTTTGCACTCGTCCAGAATGTTGGGAATTTCCACCTGCTCATCAGTGAGGTGATGGACCACATAGGCATCGTCCCAGAAAATCTTGAAATCGGGAGCGGCGGTGGTCATCTGAGCCAGACGGCGGACAGTCTCATCGCTGTAAACATATCCGTCCGGGTTGGAGTAGACAGGCACACACCAGATGCCCTTAACACTCTCATCGCTGCGAACCCACTCTTCCACCATGTCCATATCAGGGCCGGAAGGAGTCATGGGAATATTGATCATCTGGAATCCGAAATACTCGGTCACCCGGAAATGCCGGTCATAACCGGGCACCGGGCAAAGGAACTTAATGCTGTTGTTATGCCGCCAGGCACGCGGACTGTCCACAAAGCCCTGACGCCAGCCCAGGTCAATGAGATAGTACATCATGGACAGAGAAGAGTTGCCGCAGACCAGCACTTCCTCGGGAGTGGTTCCCAGCAGCTCGGCGAAGAACCGCCGTGCCTCAGGCATACCCTCCAGCAGGCCATAGTTCCGGGCATCTACCCCATTCTCGCCAATGTAGTTGTCCATCTTGAGCATTTCCTTGGAAAGATCCAGCTGCTCGGGACAGGGTTTGCCCCGGTCCATGTTCAGGGACAGACCCATGTTCTTAAACTTCTGGTATTCTGCCCGAAGCAGGTCCTGCTCCGCCTGAAGTTCTTCTACTGACATCCGAGTATAATCTGCCATTGCTTTTACCTCCATAATATGTCATATACTTTCCCCTGGTATCTGCCGCCGGGACAGATACACTAGTAGATTATAATATAAAACCTATGCAGAAACAAGAGTTTGCCTGAAAAAATCCCCATATCTTGCCTTTGATTCCTATTAAAACCTAAGATGTTGGTTTTCCTGCTGATATTTTTATTCTTTAAGAATTATTTTCTTGCCTTAATGAATTGTGACCCAAAGCTTCACCTTTTCTTAAAAATTAAACAAAGACCTCTTAAATCACCTTTCAAGGTGCTTCTGGTATAATTTTTCCAGGATGAAGGACCGATTGCCGGTCCCCAGAAAGGAATGTACAGGAAATGAATCACTCGACCCAATATGCGTCCAGACGAATGGCCTCTTACAGTTATAAGCCTCGCAGGAGGAGAAATTCCCGGAAACTGGCCGTCCGGGTAATCCGGCTGAGCACCCTGGCTCTCCTCGGAGTGATGGCCTATTTGGGTATTCGGCTTTTACTTACTCTTTCCCTGACAAGAGAAAGCGGAACCTCTGTCCAGTGGACCCTTGAATCCAATGCTCTTCCTCCTTCAATTCCTCAGGACGAATCCTCAGACTATCTGCTGCTGGTAAATCCTTGGAATTCCCTGCCCGAGGACTATCAGGTGACCCTCACCCAGGTCCCCGGCGGAGAGTTGGTGGACTCCCGCATCTACCAGCCTCTCATGGATATGCTGGAGGCTGCAAGGGAAAGCAACCTGGGGGCACTGCCGGTGGTGGTCTCCGGTTACCGGACCCAGGAAACCCAACAGGAGATTCTGGACCAGAAGATAGAGGAATATCTCTCCCAGGGGTATTCCTCTCAAGAAGCCGAAGAACAAGCCCTGCTGCTGGTAGCGAAGCCCGGTTACAGTGAACACCAGCTTGGCCTGGCAGTGGACATCAACGGCGAGGTATACGATGTTTATACCTGGCTTATGGAAAACAGTTACCGCTATGGGTTCATTTTCCGGTATTCCGGCGAGAAGACCGAGCTGACCGGCATTTCCCAGGAAGTCTGGCATTACCGGTATGTAGGTGTGGAGGCCGCCACCGAGATGTATGAGCAAGGACTTTGCCTGGAAGAGTATCTGGGTTTGAATACTGCCGCATAAAGAAAGGTTGGATGTATATGAATCAAAAGAAAATTGCTGTGCTCTTTGGCGGCTGCTCCCCTGAATATAAAGTCTCCCTTGAATCTGCCTGCGGAGTGCTTTCACATCTGAATACTCAAAAATACCAGACTGTCATGATAGGAATCACCCCTGCAGGAGACTGGTATCATTACACTGGTCCAATTGACAGAATAAGAAACGACAGCTGGCAAGACCCTGATTTGTGCAAACCTTTAGGGTTATGCCTTGCAGGCCAAAGCCGTGGATTTGTTCTTCTTGAAAATGAATCAACTTGCCCGCTCCCGGTGGATGTTGTTTTTCCAGTACTTCACGGCAAGAACGGAGAAGATGGAACGGTTCAGGGTATGCTGGCCTTGACCGGACTTCCCGTCATCGGCTGTGGTGTTTTGGCCTCTGCTCTTTGCATGGACAAGGACCGGGCCCATAGATTAGCCCACCAAGCAGGCATCTCTGTTCCGGCGGGCGGTATCATTCGTCAGAACAACCGCTCTCATGATCTGGAAAAACTTCTTGGCAAACTGACCTATCCTCTTTATGTCAAACCTGTGGCGGCTGGTTCCTCTTTCGGAATCACCAGAGTGACCCGTCCGGAAGAACTGGAATCCGCCTTGAATTCCGCTTTTTTATATGGTGAGGAAGCACTGGTTGAGGAAGAAATTCCCGGGTTTGAAGTAGGATGTGCCATTCTGGGAAACGAACATTTAACCGTAGGTCGGGTAGATGAAATTGAATTGGATGGTGGATTCTTTGACTTTACTGAAAAGTACACTTTGAAGACTTCTAAAATTCATATGCCTGCCCGGATTTCCTCCGACGCAGAAGAGCGAATCCGGCAAGCGGCTGTTACCGTCTACCGTGCTCTGGGCTGCTCCGGACTTGCCCGAGTGGACTTGTTCTATACTCCTCAGGGCAAAATCGTTTTCAACGAGGTAAACACCCTTCCCGGATTCACAGCTCACAGCCGTTATCCATCCATGATGAAAGGGATTGGGATTTCTTTTTCAGAAATTCTGGACAGTCTTATCGACCTTGCCATTTGATACTTAAGGAAGTGAATCAACATGAATCCTGCACAGCAAGAGCCTTTGGAAGAATTGCCTTATCCTTCCCGGGATCGGTCATGGATCGAAATCAATTTTGAAAATCTCATTCATAACGCCCGGGTCCTTCAAGACGCCATGCCTTCCGGCTGCTGTTTGATGGCTGTGGTAAAAGCCAACGGCTACGGCCACGGAGCCATCGAAATATCCCGCTGTCTGAATAACGCCGGAGTTACCGCCTTTGCTGTAGCCACTCTCGAGGAAGGAATTCAGCTTCGTCAGGCAGGAATCCAGGGTCTGATTTTGGTCCTTGGATATACTCCAATCAATAAAGCATCACTCCTCCATCGTTACCGCTTGACCCAGACCCTGATTGATGATGAATACGCCCGGGCTTTGGATAAGCAGGGCTTTCCCCTATCAGTGCATATAAAAATTGACACCGGGATGCACCGGCTGGGAATTTCCTGGGATCATCCGAATCAGGCCATTTCGCTCTTTTCCCTGAAGAATCTCTCTATTTGCGGAATATATACTCACCTTGCCGCCGCAGATAGTCTGTCTCTATCCGATATTGCCTTTACAAAAGAGCAAATCCGCCGCTTTTATATTCTGACCGGCGAAATTCAAAACAGCGGGATTCCCCTGCCCAAGCTTCACATTCAAAGCAGCTACGGACTTCTCAATTACCCTTACCTTCACTGCGACTATGTACGGGCCGGAATAGCTCTTTACGGTGTTTCCTCTGCTGTTCCGTCATCCACCCTTCTCAAGCTGGATCTGCGCCCTGTTCTGGTTTTGAAATCCAGAGTTATCCTCCTTCGTAATGTTCGCAGTGGCGAGAGTGTAGGCTACAGTCGGGCTTTTGTGGCCGCCCGGGACAGCCGGATTGCCATTCTTCCCTTAGGCTATGCTGACGGGCTTCCACGCAGCTATGGAGATGGCGCCGGTATGGTGGAAATCAAAGGTCAGAACTTTCCCATAGTAGGGCGAATCTGTATGGACCAACTGGCAGTCGATGTGACTACCGGTCCCCAAATTGCCCTGGGGGATGTTGCCACCATTTTATCCGAAAGACCTGAAAGCCTTCTCTCCGCCTCTTTGGTAGCAGCCAAGGCAGGTACCATTTCCAACGAACTGCTTTCCCGGCTGGGAAAAAGGCTTCCGGTTCTGGAATCTTCTTTGTAGCCACCGGTTTCTCTCTTCTGAACATAAAACAAAGAATCCCCGGTCGTATAGACCGGGGATTCTTTGCCATGAGCTTTTGCTCTTTTTGGTGCCGCTGACCGGGATCGAACCGGTACGGTGTTGCCACCGAGGGATTTTAAGTCCCTTGCGTCTGCCTGTTCCGCCACAGCGGCGTATGAAGATAGTTTACACTTGCCGGAGCTGTTTGTCAAATAATCCGGTTGCTTTTTTCTCCCCCTAACTGATATAATCAGGAGAGAATCTTTGGTAGCCAAGGGAGGAAGTTGGGTGAAATTACAAACCAGACAAGACCGGCTCCGGATGTTTTTGCTGGGAGGCAGCATTGGAATTCTGGCCTTTTTATGTATCTTCGGCTTCAGCTCTCTGGATCTGGCCAATGTATCATTTGCCCGGGGGGGCTTTATAGAAAAAGACATTCAGCAGCACTATGCAGGCTGGCTTTTCTTTCGGGACAGCAGCTGGCAGTTTCCCCTGGGAGTAGCAGACAATATGAATTACCCGGACGGGGTGAGCATTGCCTTTACCGACTCCATTCCCCTGTTCGGAGTTATATTCAAGCTGTTCTCCACCTGGCTGCCCGACCCTTGCCAGTATTTTGGTTGGTTCAGTCTTTGGTGTTATTTTATGATGGGCGGGTATTCCATCCTGCTCCTGAGTCTCTTCATTGAAAAGGTGCTTCCCTGTGCTTTGGGTACTGTGTTGTTTGTGTGCAGTCCCATTCTGGTGGAGCGTACTCTTCATCACACTTCCCTGGCTGCCCATTTTTTTGTAATTTACGCTATCTACTGTTATTTCCGTTCCGACCAAGAGAAAAAACTTTATTTCCCCTGGTGGAACATTCTTATACTCTCCATCCATCCCTACTTTGTGCCTATGACCTATGCCGTCACCCTGGCGCTGGTCATCCGGTATGGTCAGAATACCGGCCGGTGGCTGAAAGGATTTGGCGCCCTGGCCGGCAGTCTTGCCGGTACCGTTGCAGTGGGTTGGCTTTTCGGGCTCTTCTACACGCCCAGCACCGGCGGAAGTCTGCTTCTTTACGGATACTTCAACCTGAATCTTAACGCCCTTTGGAATCCTACCAGCATCGGGGACACTGATCCTCTGGGCCACACCCTTTGGAGTCGGTTCCTTCCGGTACAAAACCAGGTGGGTGGAAATTATGATGCGTTTGCCTACCTGGGGCTGGGTGTTCTGCTTACCCTGGTTATTGCAGTAATTTGGGCCATCAAGGAATACAAGACCACCTTCCGGTTTGTCCTGCGGCATTTTGCCCTTCTGTTCTGCATGTTCCTTCTCTGCGTTTTTGCGGTAAGCAATGTAGTCACAGCCAACGGCGCAACCCTGTTCCGCATTCCCCTGCCCCAGAAAATCCAGGAACTGGCCAGCATTTTCCGGGCCAGCGGACGGATGTTCTGGCCCACCTATTATCTTCTCTTCCTTTGGGCTGTGGTCACCCTTTCCCGTTTCAGGAAAAAGGAATGGCTGCCCTCTCTGGCCATCGGTGTGCTTTGTCTGGTACAGCTTGTGGACATTTCCCCGGCGCTCGTTGGCCGACACACCCAGATGACTCAGTATCAGGAGCAGAATCCCACCGCCCTTACCAGCGATTTCTGGGCTCAGGCAGCCGGTCAGTATGACCACCTTTTTACCCTTGATACAGATAAGGGGGATATTCTCCACCTGGCCCTCTATGCTGCCGAGAATGATATGACCACCAACGATGCCTTCCCCGCCCGTTATGATGCCGCCAATCTGATGGTAAGCCGGGAGGAGACCCTGAATGGGCTGCTGGACCGGATCTATGACCCGGATACTCTTTATTACACCACCAGCGAGGGGTTGTTCCTCCGGATCGCTCATTATATGCAGGACGAAGCCTACTGTGCCAAAGTAGGAGAAAACCAGTATGTGATCGCCCCCGGATTTGAGGGTGAGGTAACCGATGCGGTAGAGTACAGCGCCGACTATCCCATCACCATTGAACCTCTCACCGACGGACAGTGGGACGGCGGCGTTCTGGACGAGGATGACTGCACCATTCTCCTTTCCAACTGTTATCTGGTCCATCAGCTCATTGATGATGCTGATGCCATTATGGCAGATGGTGTGGTTTATCCCATTGTCAAGGTGGAGGAAGTCAAGAGGCACTGGCTCTGGGTCACCCTGGATATTGAGGATGCCCGTGTTTTGAAAGATGTTGTATTGGAGGCTGCCCCATGAGAGAACTGCAAGTATTCAATCTGCTCCCCCAGCGGCTGGATCAGTATCTGCTGACCCAGTTCCCCCATCTGGGAATCGGCCGGATCAACAAGGCTTTCCGGGAAAATAAAATCAAGCTGAACGGCAAAAAACAGCCCCTCAACACCCGGGTGATTCAGGGAGATGTAATTACCCTTTACCTGAAAGAGGAGCAGCTGGAAGCCCCCGGTAAAAGAGGTTTGGACCCCAAGTCTGTAATTTACCAGGATGATTCGGTTCTGATTCTCAACAAGCCTGCCGGTCTTCCGGTGGATGGGGAGGAAGATTCCCTGTTGGAGCGCGCCCGGAAGGAATGTCCCTCTGCTCGGCTCTGCCACCGTCTGGATACCGGCACCAGCGGCCTGGTCATGCTGGCCAAAACCAACGGAGCAGAAAAAGCTCTGACCCAGCTTATCAAAGAGCGGAAGGTGGAAAAGACCTATCTCTGTGTCACCTTCGGACGGCCCCAGCCCCCTGCTGCCACCCTACACGGCTGGCTGGAAAAGAACGGTGCCAAGGGAATGGTTTACATCCATGCAAAGAAAGAAACCCCCGACAGCAAGGAAGTCCTGACCCGGTACAATACCCTTGCAGTAAGCGGACGGCTTGCTTTGGTGGAGGTTGACCTTCTCACCGGAAGGACCCATCAGATACGGGCACACATGGCCAGCATCGGCTGCCCCATCCTGGGAGACAGCAAGTACGGCAACAATGCCGCCAACCGGGAACTGAAGCTGAAGTATCAGGCCCTTTGTGCCTGGCGGCTCACCTTCCCTGCCCATTTGGAAGGAGTATTGACTGAACTTTCCGGAAAAGAGTTTACCGTTCCCAAGCCCTGGTACTGCGCTCAGGTGCTGGACGGAACCCTGAAATAAAATCAGCGGGAGCAGCCTTTACGGCTCTCCCGCTTTTGTTTTTTATCCTTTGCTTTCCCTGGCTTCGGTTTCCACTTCTGCCTTCTCTGTTCTGATTTCCCAGTGAATGAGAAGTGTCAATGCCGCTCGCAGTGCAATGATAGCGCCCACAATGGCAATTTCTTTGAAATCCCGCACCATTACGGTACGCAATATCTCACTGCCCAGCTTGAATTCTAGTCCCATGGCCATTCCTTTGGCCAGCTTGAGTCTGGTCAGGCTGTCGTGCCGGATATAATTCCAGCAGCCCTGAATTCCTGCGGCGATAATAGTAAATACCCCCATGAATTCAAACAGAAGAATGGCTGCTTCTGCAATTATGTTCAGCATTTCATGGAAAATTTCCATTCTTAGATCCTCGCTTTCCTGAGTACAACTGAAACAATACCATAAATTGTTTCTTTATGCAACTGGCTCTGCACTTTCAAGTATGTTATACTCATAAAAAGGATTCTCTCCAGGGAGGGATTTTATGAAAATTCAGCGCATTTGTTCCGTGTATTGGAGCGCTACAGGAAACAGCCGAAAGGTAGCCAGAACTGTTTCCGGCGCCATAGGTGAATATTTGGGGTGTCCTGTGGAAGAATTTGATTTCACCCTGCCCGGCGCCCGAGAAACCGTCATGGAGTTTTCTTCCAAAGATTTGGCGGTGGTGGTTCTTCCCACCTATGCAGGAAAGCTGCCCAACAAAATGCTCCCCTTTGTCCAGACTGGTATCAAAGGGAACGGCACTCCCGCCATTCCTCTGGTCACTTTTGGTAATCGGAGCTTTGACAATTCTCTGGCTGAACTTGTGGATTCTTTAAAATCCAACCATTTTTTCCCTATGGCTGCCGGAGCCGTGGTTTGCCGTCATGCTTTCACTGACCTGCTGGCTGCCGGCAAGCCCACAGAACAGGACCTGGAAGATTTGAAACAGTTTGCCCGAAAGGCAGCAGAAAAAATTCTGGAAGCATCTTCCCTGCCAGCTCCTGTAACAGTTCCGGGAGACAGCTCCGCCCCTTACTATATTCCCAAAGGGTTGGACGGGCAACCGGCCAAATTTTTGAAGGCCAGACCTAAAACCAATTTGGACAGCTGCATCCGGTGTGGAGTCTGTGCCCGGCTTTGTCCCATGGAAGCCATCTCTTCTGAGGACTATTCCCAGGTTCCCGGAACCTGTATCAAATGTCAGCGGTGTGTCCGCAGCTGCTCTCAGAAGGCCAAATACTTTGATGACCCGGCTTTTCTCTCCCATGTAGCCATGCTGGAAGCCAATTTTCAGGACCTCAAAGTAAGCTCCTTCTATCTTTGATTTATCTCACATTTTACCAGGACGGTATAGCCCGGCAGCTATACCGTCCTTTTTAATTCCCAAGTTTACTGTTGACTTTAGATATACTGTGTGGTACGATATACATGCAGGAGGTACAGTATATGAATTTAGACGATTGGAAATCTCAAATCAAGCGGGGAACTTTGGAATTCTGTATTCTTCTTATGATTCGTCAGAAGCCTTCCTACGGGTATGAAATCATCAGCACCCTGGAAAAGTACCCTATTCTCTCCGCCAAGGAAAACACCATCTATCCCTTGCTCAGGCGGCTGCTTAAAGAAGGATACATCTCATCCTCCTGGCAGGAAAGCGCCGAGGGGCTCCCTCCCAGAAAATACTACGCTGTCACTCAAGACGGGCTTGAATATATTACTGCCATGTCCCAGGAATGGGAAAATCTTTTAAGTGCAATTGAAGAAATCAAAGGAGCGGATAACAATGGAAATGGATAAGCGTCTTGACCTGTATCTTGAAAAGGTAGAAAAATACCTGAAACCCTTGGTCATATCTGAACGGGTGGACATTGTGCAGGAGATCAAAAGCGAAATGTGCGAGTTATCGGCCAACGGTTTTTCGGCAGAGCAGATTCTGGAACGGTTGGGAGAGCCAAAAGCCCTGGCCAAGTCCTATCTGGGCGATGTGATTACCCGGGACAGCTCTTTCGGGTGGAGCCGGATGCTGGCTCTCTTTGCCTATTACAGCCTTGCAGGTCTTTCCGGCATGGTGATCATTCCCTGTCTGGGGATTATGGCTCCCACCTTTATGGCCTGCGGAATTGTCTGCCCTATTGTAGGCGTCGTTAAAATGATTGATTTTCTCTTGGGACTTCATCTTCCTTTCCTTCAGTATGTAGGGATTTTTCCGGAGAGCGGCGTGGAATTGAATCCGCTCCTGGAGTTTGTCGGTTGTATTCTGATTGGGGTTGCATTGTGCCTGGCAGGATGGCTTTGCTGGAAATTGCTGCTCCGCTATATTAAAACCGTCAGTCAAACCGGCCGCCGGCTGTCTCTTTGATTTTTGTACCACCTTATTTTCTCTATAAAAAGAACCCCCAGCGCACTGACTTTTCATCAAGTCTCTGCACTGGGGGTCAATTTTATTTTCTTATGCGGTTGTCTTATTTTTCATCCGGAGCAAACTGTACGGAGGCAGCGGAGTTTCGGTTGGTATCCGGAACTTCATCATGGGATGACGGGTGTCCGGCACCAGCTCTCCTTCCTCGTTTTTGATCCATTCCACATGGATGGAAACCACATCTCCCAGCGGGGTCAGGGCTTCAATATCGTCTCCCACGCAAAATTTTCCCCGCTGCTGGCAGTAGGCAATTCCATCATACCATTCACTGACAGTACCCACAAACTCCCAGTCACGGATATACCCGATTTTGTCATAATGCTGGCGGGCATATTCACGACCAAAATAAAATCCGGGAGAATAGTGACGGTGGCTGGTCCGGGTCAGTTCCTCAGCAGCCCGGGCAGGAAGCTCATAGTCCTCTGCCTCCGGGTTTTCCAGGAAAGCATCCAGAGCCTGACGATAAGCACTGGTTACGCTGGCCACATAGTAATGGGTCTTTGCCCGGCCCTCAATTTTCAGACTGTCTACGCCAGCCTTGCAGACTAAGTCAATAAAGGGAGCGGCGCAGAGATCGTCTGCGTTGAGAATATAGCTTCCCTTCTCATTCTCCCCAATCTCCAGCAGCTGTCCAGGCCGGTTTTCCTCATGGAGATAGTACTTCCAACGGCAGGCTTGGGCGCACTGGCCACGGTTTCCGTCCCGGGCAGCCAGGTAATTGCTGAGCAGGCAGCGCCCGGAGACACTCATGCACATGGCTCCATGGACAAAGGCCTCAATTTCCAGTTCAGGAGGGGTATTATCCCGAATGATAGCGATGTCCTGGAGGGACAGCTCCCGGGCCAGAACCACCCGTTTGGCTCCCAGATGGTAGCAGGCGTTGGCGGCTCCATAGTTGGTAATGCCCATCTGGGTGGAGATATGTACATCCACCTCGGGGGCATATTTTTTCACCGCTTCCAGCACTCCCAGGTCTGCCACAATAAAGGCATCCACACCTGCCGCCCGGGCATCCCGAATTGCCTGGGGCAGCCGGTCCAATTCCTCATTGGTGGGCAGAGTGTTCATGGTCAAATATACCTTTTTGGCCCGGGCGTGGGCAAAGATGCATCCCTGCTCCAGCTGTTCCGGGGTAAAGTTTGCGGGAGCTCCCCGCATTCCGAATTCGGTCAGTGCACAGTAGACCGCATCTGCTCCGTATCGGATGGCATACTGCAGCCGCTCCAGGTCTCCTGCAGGGCTGAGCAATTCCGGTTTTTGCAGCATATTTTTCCCGTCCTTTTACTTGTTCAGGCTGGCGTTGACAGACCAGGCAGTTTCACAGTTGGCACTGTGTTCCTCTGCGGTTTTGCCGTAGTAATACTTTCCGGTCAGGTCGGTGACAAAGAAGTAGTAGGGGAAATTCTCGGTGGGATAGAGGGCTGCCTTGATGCTGTCAATGCCAGGGTTGGAAATGGGACCGGCAGGCAGGCCGTCCACCTCATAGGTGTTATAGGCGCTGTACATCTCGGGAGGAATGTTTTCCCAGCCGCCGTAGTAAGGAGCGACCCAGTTGTACAGATAGTTGTTGTCCTGAGGATTCTGAACATAGCTGGAAGCATTGCTCTCCAGTTTGGTAATGGGAGAATCCGGCTGGAGCCGGTTGTGGAATACAGCACTCACATTGGCGCTCTCCGCATTGCCGGCCTCCTCCTGGACAAAGCTGGCCAGGATAATGGTATCTTCCAGGCTCATTCCCATCTCATCCATTCTCTGGTACAGTTCGGGAGTCATCTGCTTGTCAAATTCACGGTAGAAGGTAGCCACATAGTTATGGACGGTATCATCTACCAGGAACTCATAGGTATTGGGGAAAAGATAACCCTCACACTTCATAAAGCAGTTGGGGTGAGTCTCGATCTTATTCCAGAAGGTAAACTCGCTGAAATCTCCGTTGTTGGCTTCCTCCAGGAATTCATCGGCAGTGCAAAGTCCTGCCTCTTCCATCTTGGCTGCAATGGCCAGCGCAGTGCTTCCCTCGGGGAAGGTCAAGGTAACGGTATCAGCCTGGGCATACTGGGACAGGGCTTGTACGATCTCCTCATAGCCCATACTGGTATCCAGAGTAAATTCCCCGTACTGAAGACCGCCGGCCTGGCCGGTAAATTTCAGGTACTGCCGGAACAGCATGGGAGATTCAATGACACCGGCCTCCTTGAGAGAGTTTGCAATAGTGGCGGGACCGCTGCCCGGCTCAATGCTCACTACTACGGTTTCTCCTGCCTCTCCGCTTCCCTTGATTTCTTTCAGGAGAAAAACGGTAGCCAGAACTACTACTGCCAGAATGAGAACGGCAACACCCACAATGATCCGGGCAGCGCCTCCCCTTTTCTTTCCGTGTTTCATGGAAATATTCTTCCTTTCGTTTTATTATATCCGCTGCCGGACCAGGTCAAGCAGCTGATTATGTATATCCTGGATGGACCGAAGTTCCCCGTTCTGGGCACAGTCCACCGTGATCCAGTCAAAAGTCCGGGCGCAGTACTCTGCTGCCTGACGGCTTCTGTCCAGATATTCCAAATCTTTTTCGTGAATGTCTTTCTTGGATTCATCTCCCTGATACCGGCCGGACATCAGTTTCTGGCTGACCTGAGGGGCCACCTTCAGATAGATGACCAGGTCCGGGGTCGGAATCCCGATTTTCTTATATTCCTGTTCAAACAGCCAGGCAGTGTATTCCTCCCACTGATCCCGGGGCAGCTTGCTGCACTGGTGTACCGCATTGCTGGTGGTGTACCGGTCCGCCACCACGATTCCCCCCTGAGCGTAAAAATCTGCCCACTGGGTTTTATAGCTGGCATATCGGTCCACCGCATAAAACATGCTGGCGGCATAAGCGTTTACATCTTCCGGCTTGTCCCCAAACTGCCCTGCCAGGTACATCCGTACCAGGGCAGAGGAATCACTCTCGTAGTTGGGAAAGGAAACCTTTTTGACCTGGCGGCTTTCCCCTTCCAGGCTCTGGGCCAGCAGCCCTGCCTGGGTGGCTTTGCCGCTGCCGTCCAGCCCTTCAATTACAATCAGTTTTCCCATATTTACCCTTCTTTACAAAGCCTCATATTCCTTCCGCACCTGGTCTGCAAGACCACAGCACATTTTTCCTTCCGGGCAGGGGCCTGTCAGGCAGGCAGGCCCGGACTTGCTGAACAAGGTGGGGGCAATGGGCTTTACCAGCTTTACCATTTCCTTTGCAAGCGCCCGGATCTCCCACTGGGCCCGGTTGCAGCACCGCAGACGGAAAAAGCTGTTCAGTTCCCGGGCGTTCATGGTCATGATCATCTTGGTTTCACAGGCATTGGGAAGGATAAACCGGGCATCCTCATTGGCAAGCTTACTTGCTTTACGGCGTGCAGTCTTCTCCTCCATTCCCTCTGCCATGAATTTTTTAGTGTGGGCATCCTCCAGTTCCTGCACCAGTTCCAGATATTTGGCACAATCCTGGCGCATTCCCTCCAGGAAAGATTCTTTTGCCTGGGGAACAGCCTCAATTTCGGGAGGAATCACAAACTTGAAGTCATCCAGCCGCACATACCGCTGGCTCTGAACACTGAAGCTGGCGATTCTGTGCCGGGTGATCTGGGCAAGAAGGGCACGGCTCACTCCCTCGATGGCAAAAGTAAAGCTGGCATGTTCAGTGGGACTGGCATGGCCCAGGTCCGAAAGCATCAGGAGGAAATCCCTGCTTTTTTCCGGAGTAAGACCCTCCAGAAGGGTCTCAATGTGGGCGTCCGAATAGCACAGTTTGGCGGCAGCCGCCACCACCTGCTCCGGATTCGGGGTATGTGCAATCAAAGATACCTGCATCATTTTTTATTCCTCCACTGGCTTCATGGGCGCATAGTTGGCCATGGTTTTCTTTACTCCCACCCGGTCAAACCGCACTTCCACAATGCAGTCCCCGCCGGTAGGTTTTACACTAAGCACCTGGCCTCGTCCCAGAGTTTTATGTTCTACCCACTGGCCCGGCTTGTACTGGTGTTTTCCGCCCTGGGTGGGAACGGCTTCCTTAACGGTAGAGCCTGCAAAGCTCTGACCATAACCGGAAGAACGGATTCCGCCTCCGCCGGTATAACCTCCGTAACTGCTGGAAGTGGTGGTGCGCTGTGCGGAATAACCGCCATAACCACCGCTTTGGCCGTAGCTGGTACCGGAGTACCCGCTGCGGCCTCCCGGCACATGATATCCGCCATAGCTGCCGTAGCCGTTCTGGTTGGCTCCCTGGCCAGCTACATTCCCGGTCATTTCCAGGTGTTCCGGGTCAATTTCACCCAAAAAGCGGGAGGGCTGGTTATACTGGGTCCGTCCGAACAACATTCGGCTCCGGCTGGAAATGAGGCAGAGTTTTTTCTTTGCCCGGGTGATTCCCACATAGCAAAGGCGGCGCTCCTCTTCCAGGTCTTCCTGGGCATACCGGCTCATTTCTCCGGGGAAAACCCCTTCCTCCATTCCCACAATGAACACCTGCGGGAATTCCAGTCCCTTGGCGGAGTGAAGGGTCATCATGACTACGCTGTCGGCATTTTCATCGTAACTGTCAATATCGCTGATGAGAGCTACTTCCTCCAGGAATCCTTCCAGGGAAGCCTGGGCCCCCTGCTGGTCACAATAGGTTTTTACGCTGTTGACCAGCTGGCCCAAGTTTTCCAGGCGGGTCTGGCCTTCCTCACCCTGGGCTTTCAGCATCTGGCGGTAACCGGTAATATCCAGCAGATCCCGGACAAATTCATCCAGAGGTTTTTCCTCTGCGGTCTCCTCCAGCTGGTCATAAATCTTTATGAATCCGCCTAAGGCTCCCGCTGCACGGGAAAGGGTTGCATATTCCTGTGCATGGCGGCAGACTTCCAGCATGGGAATTCCCTGCTGTACTGCCAGGTCTCCCATCCGGTCCACGGTAGCGGCACCGATTTTACGGGCCGGCTCATTGATGATCCGGCGCAGCCGCAGGTCATCCTGGGGGTTGGCTACAATGGCCATGTAGGAAAGGATGTCCTTGACTTCCTTACGGTCATAGAACCGCTGGCCACCCAGGATTCGATACGGAATACCCGCCCGGGCAAAGTAGGTTTCAATGGGGCCTGACTGGGCATTCATCCGGTAAAGCACCGCATGGTCCCGCAGCTTCATCCCCATTTTCAGGTTTTTGCCGATGATTTCCGCAATATGAATGGCCTCCATCTGTTCGCTGTCGGCCTGATAATATTCTACTTTTTCTCCCTGTCCCAAATCGGTCCAGAGGGTCTTCCCCTTCCGTCCTGCGTTGTTCTGAATGACATCGTTGGCGGCATCCAGAATATGAGAGGTGGAACGGTAGTTCTGTTCCAGGCGGATGACCTGTGCTCCCGGGAACTGCTGTTCAAAGCTGAGAATGTTCTCGATGGTAGCTCCCCGGAACCGATAAATAGACTGGTCGTCATCGCCCACCACGCAGATGTTTCCAGTGCCGGAGCAGAGAAGCCGGACCAGCTGGAACTGCGCCACGCTGGTATCCTGATACTCATCTACCAGCACATACTTGAATTTTTCCTGGTAATACTGCCGTACCTCCTCATGGTCAGCCAACAGACGAACCGTATTATAAATGAGGTCGTCAAAGTCCATGGCTCCGGCTTTCCGGAGGCGGTCCTGATAAAGCTTGTAAATTCGAGCCACCTGCCGGTTCCGAATATCCCCGGCCAAGTCCTCCGCCCCTTCGGGGCTTACCATCTGGTCCTTGTAACGGCTGATCTGGCTCATAGCCGATTTCATAGGGAGAAACTTTTCATCAATTTCAAGTTCCTTGTAGATTTCCTTGAATACCCGCTTCTGGTCATCGGTATCATAAATGGTAAAGCTGCGGGGATATCCCAAAGCCTCCCCATCCCGGCGAAGGATACGGACACAGGCCGAGTGGAAGGTGGATGCATTCACATCCTCTCCCAGGTCGGGCCCCAGCATTTTGCCGATTCGTTCCTTCAATTCCTGGGCAGCCTTATTGGTAAAAGTAATCGCCAGCACATTCCAGGGTCGGGCATTCTTCCACCGCATAAGAGGCATAAGGGATTCAGGGACCTTCTCCCCCTTCACCACGCAGCTGTGAAGCTGGTCCAGTTCTTCCTGAGTGGGTTCCCGGTAGATTTCCTCACATCCCCAGGCAGAGCCAAATCCAATGATATTGGCAATTCGATTGACCAGCACTGTGGTTTTTCCGCTTCCTGCGCCGGCCAGAATCAGAAGAGGACCATCAACAGACAGCACCGCTTTCCGCTGCATGGGATTCATTCTGGAAAACTGGGATTCAATATAGCGGTCTCTCAGTTTGATAAATTCCTGGGTAATGGTTTGGGACATGATTGACTACTCCGATTTATGGGGCTGTAAAAAGCTCCTTATTCTTCAAATTACAAGATAAAAGCTATACCCGGACAGTATACCACATTTTACTTCTCTTTGGTAGATGTGAGTAGATATTTAATAAAAAGGAAAAGAAAAGAGCGGCCGCCTTTTCAGACGACCGCTCCGAAGCAATTATCCAAAGATGTTAATGAGAATACCCGCAGCAACAGCGGAGCCGATAACACCGGCCACATTGGGGCCCATGGCATGCATGAGCAGGAAGTTGGTGGGATTCTCCTGCTGGCCCACCTTCTGAGAAACTCGGGCTGCCATAGGAACAGCAGAAACGCCCGCAGAACCAATCAAAGGATTGACCTTGCCCTTGGTAACAAAGCAGAGCACCTTACCCAAAAGCACGCCACCGGCAGTACCAAAGCTGAATGCAATGAGACCCAGCACAATAATAAATACAGTCTGACGGTTGAGGAAGGTGTTGGCGGAGGTAGTGCAGCCAACAGAGAGACCCAGGAAGATGGTGATGATGTTCATCAGTTCGTTTCCTGCAGTGTTCTTGATTCGGTCTACCACTCCGGATTCCTTCATCAGGTTGCCCAGCATCAGCATACCGACCAGAACTGCCGCATCAGGCAGGAGCAGGCTGACCAGGATGGTACACATAATGGGGAAAATAATCTTTTCCGTCTTGGAAACCACCCGCAGCTGAGTCATTACGATCTGACGCTCCTTCTTGGTGGTCAGGAGCTTCATAATGGGCGGCTGGATAACCGGCACCAGAGCCATGTAACTGTAGGCTGCCACCGCAATACTGCCCAACAGATGCGGGGCCAGCATGGAAGCCACATAAATGGCAGTAGGACCGTCGGCACCGCCAATGATGCCGATACCGGAAGCCTCAGGTCCGGTAAAGCCCAAGAGACGAGCGCCCAGGTAAGTAGCAAAAATGCCCAGCTGAGCAGCTGCGCCCAGCAGCAGGGAGATGGGATTGGAAATCAGGGGGCCGAAGTCGGTCATGGTTCCGATTCCCAGGAAAATCAGAGGGGGATAAATTCCCAGCTTTACGCCGCAGTAAAGCATATCAGCCAGACCACCGTTGTCCAGAATCTCGGACCACATGGGATGGCCGGTGGGAGTGTTGATAAAATACTCCATGTGGATGATGCCGCTGTCCGGCAGGTTTGCCAGAATCATGCCAAATGCAATGGGGAGAAGAAGCAGAGGCTCAAACTCCTTTACAATGGCCAGATAGAGCAGGCCGCATCCCACAATAATCATAATCAGGTAGAGGTAGCCGCCGTTTGCAAAATCAAACAGAGTTGCATATCCGGAGTTGCTCCAAATACTGCCCAGGGTATCAATAAACGCGCTCATGTTTTAGATTCCTCCGTCAAAAAGGTTGGGTTTCATCCAACAGGCTTGACTGACTCCAGCCGTCCCGCCGGGCTTTCCGCACAGCCCGAAGCTGGTATTTTCCGCCGCTGATGCAAGCCAAAGCAGCCGCAATAGCTGCCACTACTTCCTGAGGGATTCCGGCTTCTACCGCAGGAGCCTCAGGTTCGGAGGAAGCCGCAGTTGAAACAGCCTGAGCCCTAGCCGCAGACTCGCTGGCTTTAGCAGAATGCGCCTTCTCTTTTTTTGCCGTAATATAGTCAAAAATTTTGCCCTGTGCCATAATGATCAAAGCCAGTACCACCAGAATCAAGAACACCAGACTCATACCGGTAATGACCACAATGCCATCATTGGGCTGGGGTGTAATGGCCAATAAACCAATCATAAACCAGATTCCTCCCTAGAACAGTATACGCATTCATTATAACTGTTCTTTATGCAAGTTTCAACTATTTATACAGATTTTTTCAACATTTTCATCCCCGTTCTGAAACCGCAAGGCAAATTACACAAACAGACACTGCTCCGGCTTCCAACAGAGCCTGCGCACAGCAGGACACGGTACTGCCGGTGGTCATAATATCATCGAGAAGAAGTATTTTCTTTCCTTCCACCTTTTCCGGCGAGGTCACCTCAAAAGCCCCAATCAGATTGGTCAGCCGTTCTTCACGGTCCAATCCTGCCTGACGGACTGTGGAGCGAATCTTTTTCAGTGCCTTTGTTTCCACCGGAAGACCTACCAAGCGGCCCAGTTCCCTGGCCATCAATCCGGTGACCCAGTATCCCCTTCCGGTTTTGCTGTCCGGTACCGGAACAATGCAACCATATTCCAGGGAAAAATCCAGCAGGGATTTTCTTTTATCCGGTTCATAGCCATAAAGCCGGACTGCCATAAGTCTGGCAAATCCTGCCGCATACCAGGGCTCACTGCTCTTCATCCTCAGAATTCCGTTCTGAACCAGAGGGTGATGATACTTATAAAGTGCCGCTGCGCTCTCTATACAATAATAGTAGTGTTTCTCCCGGTCTATCCGAGCCGGTCGGTGAAGAGCCGCCTTTTCCTCCTCCCTGCACTCCGGGCAGAGCAGTTCCCATCTGGAGGGAATGATGGTTCCGCAGAAAGGACACCGGGGTGGATAAATCAGGTCAATTCCTGTTTCCATCCATCGGTCCAGTTTCATTCCAATTCCTCCCGAAGCAGTCGGCTCAGGCAGCTGTATCGTTTTGCCTGCCGGGTATTCTGTATCATCTGTTCCACCACCCGTTTACTACCCACCACCACGCAGAGTTTCCGGGCACGGGTCACCCCTGTATAAAGGAGGTTCCGGTAACAGAGTTTTCGGGGCGGATCACCGGCGGCCAACACCACTGCGGGGAATTCGTTGCCCTGACTTTTATGGACTGTGATGGCATAGGCCATCTCCAGGTCACCCAGTACATCCTTGCCGTAAGCCACCAGCCGGTCATCCATCTTTACCAGGAGGGTCTGCTCCTGAGGGTCCACCCGCACAATGATCCCGATGTCTCCATTAAAAACACCGGCGCCCGGTTCCCCATCCTCCCGCTCATAGATCAGGTCATAGTTGTTCCGCACCTGCATGACCTTGTCTCCCAGGCGGAAGAAGCGGTCCCCCCACTGTATCTCCGGTTTATTCCGATCCGGTGGGTTGAGAAGTCTTTGCAGTTCCTTGTTCAGTTCGATGGTACCGCCCCAGCCTGTCTTGGTGGGAGTCAGAACCTGGATATCCTGGACCGGGTCATAGCCGTATGCCGCCGGAAGCCGCTGGCAGACCAGCTGACAGATGGTTTCTGCGCAGGACATCCCGGTCCGTTCCATCAGGAAAAAGTCGTCGCTTTTATCCCCGGCTGCAATCATCTCTCCCTGGCTGATTCTCCGGGCATTTCTTACGATCAAGCTTTTTTCTGCCTGCCGGAAAATCTCAGTCAGACGAACCACCGGAACAACACCGCTTTGGATGATTTCTCCCAAAAGATTGCCAGGGCCTACGCTGGGAAGCTGTTCCGAATCTCCTACCATAATGACCCGGCAGCTGGGACGAAGGGCCAGCAGAAGCGCCTGGAACAGCTTTACATCCACCATACTCATCTCATCCAGAATGACGACGCTCTGTTTCAGCAGATTCTGGCTGTTATGGATGAACCGCACCACTCCGGAGGAGTAATCCACCTCCAGCAGACGATGAATGGTGGTAGCCTTGCATTCCGTAATTTCGCTCAGCCGTTTTGCGGCCCGGCCGGTGGGAGCGCAGAGGGCCACCTGTTCCCCCTGTTCCTGGCAAAGAGCCAGCACTCCGTTAAGTACTGTGGTCTTTCCGGTACCGGGGCCTCCGGTCAGAACAAAGACCCGGTTCTCCATGGCCTTGATAATGGCTTCTTTCTGGAGAGGTGCATATTTCAGGTTCTGGGTCTGTTCCAATATTCTGATTTTGTTTTCGATTCCCCGGCTGGGCAGGGGCGGATACTGGCTGCGCTGTGCCAGGATGGATGCGATGTCTTCCTCCGCCCGCAAAAGGTCAGGAAGGAACAGGTACTCTGTCCCGTCAAACTCTTTCCGGCTCAATTCCTGGGTTTCCAGCATGGCCTCCACAGACCGGTCCACCTGCTCCGGTTCCAGGCGGATAAAGCTGGCGGTACTCTCCACCAGCCTTTGCCGCGGCACACAGGTGTGTCCCTGATTGGCGTTATACCGCAGGGCATACAAAGCCCCCGCCGTCACCCGCAGGGTATCCTCCGGCTGTATTTTCTGTTCGGCAGCAATAATATCCACCACCGAGAATTTCAGATTCAAAGGCTCTCCGCAGAGGAGATAGGGATTATCCGTCAGCATCTGAAGGGTATGAGGGCCATAATACCGGAACACTTCTACCGCCTTTACCGGAGGGATCTGATACCGTCCCAGCCAGGCTACCACTTCCTGGACTCCGAACATGCGGCGGAACTCATTGGAGATAGCCTGTGCCTTTTGCTCGGTGATTCCCTTGATTTGGGTCAGTTTCATTGGCTCCTGGGCAATCACCTCCAGGGTCTCATCTCCAAACAGGCTTACCAGCTTTTTTGCAGTAGCCGGGCCCACATAAGGCAATGCTCCGCTGGACAGATAGGCCAGGATTCCCTCCTTCTGCTCCGGGAGCATCACATTGCAGGACTGGGCCTTGAACTGTTCCCCGTGGTTAGGGTGAACTTCCATCTGTCCGTAGGCTTCCACCTTCTGACCGATGCAGACTTCCCCTACCGTTCCGGCCACCACCACATAGCTGTCCCCGGAACGGACCTCAAAAACCGAGTATCCTGTTTCCCGGTTTTCGTAAATCAGGTGTTCTACCACCCCTTCCAGTTTCTGAAGCGGTGCAGGCATATACAGTTCCCTCCTCTCCTGTCCGGATTTTCAGTGCAGATGTCTTTCTACACCAAAACGCCAGCCTGCAATGCAGGCTGGCGAAACATTTTATCCAATGGCCTCTCGCAAGGCATCCACCCGGTCTCTCCGTTCCCAGCTTACATCCAGGTCCTCCCGGCCCATATGACCGTAGGCTGCCAGCTGACGGTAAATCGGTTTGCGAAGATCCAAATCCCGGATAATTCCCGCAGGGGTAAGGTCAAATACCTTTTTTACCCCCTCCTCAATGCGGGTATCCGGCACAGTCCCGGTGCCAAAGGTGTCCACCAGCACACTGACCGGATAAGGTACGCCGATGGCGTAGGCCAGCTGCACTTCACATTTGCGGGCATAGCCTGCCGCCACAATGTTCTTGGCCACCCACCGGGCCGCATAAGCGCCGCTCCGGTCCACCTTGGTGGGGTCCTTGCCGCTGAAGGCTCCGCCTCCATGCCGGGAATAACCACCGTATGTATCTACAATGATTTTCCGTCCGGTAAGGCCGCAGTCGCCCAGGGGGCCGCCGATGACAAACCGTCCGGTAGGATTGATAAAGTACTGGGTTTCCTCATCCAGAAGATGCGGCGGGATCACCGCATGGATGACATACTTCATAATGTCAGAGCGGACCTGGTCCAGAGTGACTGCGGGAGCATGCTGGGTAGAAAGGACAATGGCGGCTACCCGCAAAGGCTTTCCATCCTCATATTCTACGGTCACCTGGCTCTTTCCATCAGGACGCAGGTAAGGCAGGAATCCATCCTTCCGCATTTTTGCCAGCTGCCGGGTCAGCTTGTGGGCCAGCATAATGGGCAGAGGCATCAGCTCGGGAGTTTCGTCACAGGCATAGCCGAACATCATTCCCTGGTCGCCTGCGCCGCCCACCTGGTCATTGGTTCCCAAGGCAATATCGGCGCTCTGGCTGTCAATGCTGGTAATCACACCGCAGGTGTCGGCATCAAAGCCATACTTGGCACGGGTATATCCGATTTCCGAAATGACCCGCCGGGCCACCCCTGCAATATCCACATATCCGGTGGTGGTGATTTCTCCCATCACATGAACCAGACCGGTGGTACAGGTGGTTTCACAGGCTACCCGGGCATTGGGGTCCTGAGCCAGCAGATCGTCCAGAATTGCATCGCTGATCTGGTCACAGATTTTGTCGGGATGCCCCTCGGTAACGGATTCAGATGTAAAAAGATATTTAGCCATAATGCTCCCTCCTGTCCTGGATGGATCTATTAAAAAGAAAACGCTCAATTCCCAGGGTGGGCCTTGAGCGTTATCTCACCATGGTATGCTGCCCCTACCGGGCCCTTATACGGCGGCGCCCTCAACTGGGCATAATCCTATAAGGATATAGTACCACGGCAAAAGAATTTCTGTCAATCACTTTTTCCCGTGAAGAACCGGGCTGAGAGGCTTGTAAATCAAGAAGCAAAGGACACTGTCAATGACGCCCTTCAGAAGAGTGAAAGGCATGTTGAAGATGATGAGGCATTCCAGCAGGCCGTTTACGCCGGGGCGAAGTTCCTGATATGCGGCAATGATGTTGTCCATACCGTGGAACAGGTTGGCGTAGATGGGATAGCTGATCCAGTAGTTGACCGGTACACTGACAATGGCCATGGCTACTGCTCCGGCAGCAGCTGCAATCAAAGCGCCCTTACGGGTTTTATGATGGCTGTAAATCAAACCGGCGACCCCCACAAAAGCAGCGCCCAGCAGGAAGTTGCAGAGTTCTCCGACTCCGCCGGTACTGCCGTGGAAAATCATATTGAAAATATTTTTCAGCAGGCAGACCACAATTCCATAGACCGGGCCCAAACTGAAAGAAGCCAGCAGTGCGGGCAGTTCCGAAATATCCATCTTTACAAAGGTGGGAATAAGAAAGGGCACGCTGAAGTCCAGGAACATAAGGACTGTGGCTACAGCGGCCAGCATTGCGGTAACTACCAGGTTGTGAGTTTTTGTTGTTTGCATACAGGTTTCCTCCTTGGGGTGTTTTCCCCTATTCAATATTTTGAAAAGTCCATCAGCCTGAGGACAGGAAAAAACAAAGCCCTTTTACACCGAAAAGGTATAAAAGGGCGCAAACATAGCATATGGGTGCTCTGTCGTTTCTCTCATCCGGACTATACCGTCGGCCCTGGAGTTTCACCAGATCAGCACCCCAGTATGGAGTGGTCGCGGGCTATACCGCCGGTGGGGAATTTCACCCCGCCCTGAAACAGACTTTTCATTAGCAGTATAGCACATTCTTTGGAAAATGCAACAGGTTTTTATCCCGTGAAAGTTTTGAAAAATAGTTTAAATGGATTTTCCTGTCCTGTGCATCCATGTTATAATGATACCGTAGCAGTTTGTTTCTCTCCCATGGGAGAGCTGCAGATGATACGGGGCCCGGGACTTTACTTGTATTTAAGAGAATTGTCCGGCTCCCATTCATGAGAAGTTTAACAAGGAGGAACCGTCTTTTGGAAAATATCACAATCGGTCTTGTTCTTCAGATCCTGCTTCCGGCATTGGGCGGCTGGCTGCTCAGCCGGGTGGTCAAGCTCTGGCTGGGGCCCCGTCTTTCCGCAAAGTTCAAGAGTAAGGAGATGACTGCTCTTGAAATTGTGGTCCGGGAATTTACCATTCCTGTGGAATTGACCTTCCAGGCCATTGGTTATGCCCTGGCTCTGCAAAGTCTGCCCATTACCCTGCCCGGCTATGAAGCTCTGGTTTTCAAAATTTTACGAGTAGCCATTGTGGCGTTTGGCACCCGGGGACTCTGGGGATGCTGGCCGCTCTGCAATCTGCTTCTTCGGGAAGTGGGCTCCAAGCTCAGCCTGGAGACAAACCAAATCCTGCTCCGTCTGCTCACCCAGTGCTATAAAATTCTTACCTTCATTCTGGGAGTGCTTATCATCCTGCAGGAATTCGGGATTCCCGTGGCCGGTCTGGTTACCGGCGTAGGTCTGGTAGGTCTGACTGTTTCCCTGGGCGCCCAGGAAACCGCCAGCAGTCTGTTTGCCGGGCTGATCCTGATTCTGGAGAAGCCGTTCTCTCTGGGAGACTGGATCACAGTGGGCGGAGTAGAAGGTTCTGTAGAGGATATTTCCTTCCGCAGCACCAAAATCCGGACCATTGAAAACACCCTGGTCACCCTGCCCAACTCCTCTGTTTCCTCTGCCAACATCTGGAACTCTACCCGGCGCACCAAGCGTCTGTGCCAGTTTACCCTTGGCCTGACCTACGACACCAGCCGGGAAAAGCTGGAGGAAATCATGGCCGCCGTCCGTGAGATTCTGGAAGCCTACCCCCATGTAGTGGAAGGCAGCGTCCTGGTGAACATGGCCGGGTTCAGTGCCAGCAGCCTGGATATCTCGGTGGAATGCTATCTCTCCACCCTGCTCAAAGATGAATATCTGGCCGACAAGAGCCGCATTTATCTGGAGATTCTGGACAAAGTCCGGGCTCTGGGCGGAGATTTTGCCTTCCCCTCCACCACTGTATATCTGGAAAAATAATTTTTGCTGTCTCTGCCCTGACAGACAAAGTAAAAAGCCGTGGCCCCGATCAAAGGGTCACGGCTTTTTGTTTTAATTTCAATTACTTGGAAGCCTTCTTGGCGGCAGGCTTCTTGGCAGGAGCCTTTTCAGCCTTGGGAGCTTCAACCTTTGCAGCAGCCTTGGGAGCGGCAGTACGCTTGCAGGTCCGCTTTGCGGGAGCCTTCTCGGCCTTGGGAGCCTCAGCGGCAACAGCCTTGGTCTCGGCAGCAGCCTCAGCCTTGGGAGCTTCGGCCTTTACGGTCTCGGCCTTCTTGACAGGAGCCTTCTTAGCGGCAGGCTTGCGGGCAGCGCGGGCCTTCTTCTCGGCAACCTCGTTCAGGGTCCAAATCTGGTTCTCCCCGTCCACATCGCTCCAAATCTGGATGCGGGCGCCGTTCTCGGTGCTCATGCCCACAACATCCACGCACTTGCCGGCAGCCATGTGAGACTTGAGCTTGACACGGCCGTCGTTGGTGAACTCAACAGCCCACAGCTGAGAGGAGCCGTTGCCGCCCTCCCACTGATGGAGCCAGGTTCCGTCCACAGTGCCGCCCTGCATCAGGTCCAGCATCTTGCCGGTGAAGCGGTTCTCAACCCGGTAAATGCCATCGCCTTCCCGGTTGAACTTCCACTGCTGCCACTCGGCACCCATGTTGTCCCACAGCTGGATAGCTGCGCCGTTCTCAGTGTTGTAGTCAGCAACCTCGATCACGCGACCGTTTGCTGCAGAGATGGTGTAGTACTTGTCTGCGGAGATCACGGTCTGCTGAGTCTTCTTAGTAGCCATAAAATCTTCTCCTTTTTGAATTGGTTATGCCTTGGTGTTTTTGAAAAACGAAGTTCTGTGTTCCTCAGGAAATCACCCTGGCCCAGGATTTCGCCGGGCCTAAAGTTTCTCCTGCAACTTCTTCATTATAACAGCATTATTTTGTTTCGTCAAGTCGCACAACATTCTATATCAAAATTTGTGGAATTTTATTTCAAGATTTTTTGGCTTTTTTCAACTTTTATCTTCAGGATTCTCCCCTTCCGGCAGAGCGGTCTCCCAATTTCTCATTGTACGGGCAAATTCGGCGGCCTCGTCCACCTCATCCTCCAAATCATCTCCCACATCTACTTCTTTCATTTCCTTTTTCCGGAAGAAGATGTCATACATGACCGGGACTACGAAAAGGGTCATAAAGGTGGCGTAGAGAAGTCCGCCGATCACCACAATGGCCATCCCCCTGCTCATGGCGGCGGTGGCATCCTTGGAAACCGCCATAACACTCATAGACAGAATGGTGGTGAGGGCCGTCATAAAGATAGGCCGCATTCTGGTAACGCCGGTCGCCACCAGAGCATCATGTTTTTCCATCCCTGCCAGCCGCAGCTGGTTGGTATAATCTACATAAACAATACCGTTATTTACTACTACGCCGGCCAGCAGCAGGAAGCCCATGAGAGACATGAGACTGATAAGCTCACCGGAAAGGAGGATTCCCAGCAGGCCGCCGGTAAATGCCAGAGGAATGGTAAAGATAACGATAAAAGGCGACAGCAGGCTCTGGAACTGGGCCACCATGACCAGGTAGATAAAGATCAGGGCCAAAGCAATCATCTTGGCCATCTGAATTACCATGTCATTGACCATGCTGGACTCGCCGGCCATCTCCACAGTGTATCCGTCCGGCACCTGATAGTCCTCCAGAAAATCCTTCAGCTGACGGCTGAGGAGGGTGGTATTGTACCCTTCCATGGTGGTAGCAGTCACCGACATGGTCCGGGCCTGGTTGGAGCGGGCAATGCTGGCCACACCCTGTCCCTGACTGGTGGCTGCGAACTCTCCCAGGGTATGGGTCTCGTTGACTGTCTCCCCGTCCCCATTTACCGTGGAAGTCTGGAATTCATAGTTCAAAAGATTATCCAGGGTGACGGGATCGGTTTCATCCACAATCACAACCTCGATTTCCTCCTCCCCAACCGTCAGGGTGGTGGAGGTGGCGGAGGTGGTCATAGCGGCGGAAAGTTCGCTGTAAATCTGGGCAACGGTCAAGCCGCAGCGCATGGCTGCATCCTTATCCACGGTTACCCGAACCTCCGTTTTGCCTTCCTCCTGACCGTTGCTGATTTCCTGGAATCCCTCAATCTGCCCTGCCATATCCATAACATCCTGACTGATGGCCATAAGAGTATCCAGGTCTTCGCCATAAATGTCAATCTGCAGACCAGTGCTGATCATACTGCCCATATCCATGGAACCGCTGATGACCGTCTCACAGTTGAGATCCGCCACGGCCTGTTTCATATCTTCCACCACCAGGTCCGAGCGGTTTTCCGCATCCTCGTCCAAGGTGACAAAGCAGCTGAAACTGCTGAAATCTGCGGAATCACCGCTTGCAGCCCCCATGCCGCCCAACAGACTGGCAGCACTGCTGGAAGCCATCATTCCCACTGTGTCTACCCCTTCCACCCGGGTCAGGCGTTCCATCAACAGGTCAGCAGTTTCTATAGATTGCTGGTCGGTGTTTTCCTCCGGCATGGTGACCGTTACGGAAATCTGGTTGGAGCCCATATCCGGAATCAGAACCATTCCCATCCGGGTGACCTGCCAGACACAGAACACCAGCAGTCCCAGGGAAAGTCCCAGCGGCACCGCCTTATGCTTCAGGCAGAACCGCAGCACCTTGGCATATTCCTGGGTCATCCGGTCAAACCAGGGGTGCTTTTTCTCCTTGCAGTTTTTCAGAATGGTGCTGGAAAGAGCCGGCACCACCGTCAGCGCCACCGCCAGACTGGCCAGCAGGCTGTAGGCAATGGTAAGAGCCATATCCTGAAGCAGTTCTCTGGTCAGGCCCGAGGAAAAGACCAGAGGCAGGAAAACGCATACAGTGGTAAGGGTGGAAGCTGCAATGGCGCCGGTGACCTGCTTGGCGCCCTGGACTGCCGCCCGTGCCGCAGGCACACCTTTGCTCCTCAGACGATAGATATTCTCAATGACAACAATGGAGTTATCCACCAGCATACCAATGCCCAGCGCCAGACCGGACAGACTGATAATGTTCAGGTTAATGCCGGTAAAGTACATGAGCACAATGGCGGTCAGAACACTGAGAGGGATGCTCAGGGCCACCACCGTGGTGGGCCGGGCATCTTTCAGGAATATGACCAGGACCAGGATGGCCAGGATCGCTCCCTGCACCAGGCTGGAAAGGACATTATCCACCACCAGGCCGATATAGTCTCCCTGGTTCATGAGGGTTGTGATCCGCAGACCGGGGTACTGGGCTTCCAGTTCCTCCATAGCCTTGAGGCAGTTTTCAGATATCTGGCTGGTGCCGCTGGTGCTTCCCTTGAACACAGACAAAATTACCGCATTGTTTCCGTTGACCTTGGCATAATTTTCTCCGGTGTTGTCAATGAGGGTAACCTGGGCCACATCGCCAATCCGCACATCCCCGATTCCATCCATGCTGCACAGAAGGGTATTTTCTACCCCTTCCACCGATTCATAGGCATCTCCCACCTTGACGAGGAACTGTTCCTCCCCCTGGGAGACATACCCTGCAGGCATGGAAAAGTTTTGGGCCGTAATGATTCCGCTGATGGTGCTCATATTGAGAAGCTGATCCAGGTTTGCACTTTTCAGTGCTTCCTCCCGGGCTTCATAATATTGGTCCCATGCCTGTTCCAGCTGAGACTCAGCGCTCTCCAGCTGGGTCTGAGCCATGTCCATCTGATACTGACCCAGACTGATCTGGGCCTGACTGCCGCTGAAAAGCAGCTGTGCCGCCAGGTCTCCCAGCTCCTTATCCAGTTTTCCGCCCTTTTCCAAACTGGTCGCCTGTTCCCGAAGTTTGGCAGCCGAGCCTTTTGCCTGGGCTATCTGCTGTTCCAGTCCGGCTACAGTCTGCGCAGTGGTTTCCACCTGGAGGTCCAGTTCCCACACGGTAGTCACCGGCTGAGCCTGGGTGATGGTCTGATAGTCCTTGAAGGCTTTCTGGGGTTTTTCCGCAGCGGCAAGGTCTGCTTTAGCGCTGTCCAGGGCGGCTTGAGCAGCCGCACGCTCTTCGTCCGTTGCTGTTTCAGGCAGATTATCCAGAGCCGTCTGTGCCTCTGTCACCTTCTGGGCAGCTTCTGCCCGTTCCTGTTCCAGGGTGGTTTCATCTTTTGCAAGGGCCTCGGCATAGTCTGTTTCAATGGCAGTTTTAGCCTCTGCCAGCTTTTCCTCTGTCCACTTCAGTTTGGTTCCGTTATTGGCCAGGGCATCCGCCTTATTCTGGGGAAGGTTTTCCGCCGCTATGTCCGGCAGATAGTCGGAAAGGCAGGCAGCACCGCCCACCACCAGTTCTTCCTCCTGCTGAGCCGTCATTCCAAGACCGGCGTGAGCCTGCTCCTGGGCAGCTTTCAGCTGTTCCAGTCCCTTCTTGGCCTGGTCCAGATTGGGCTGCATGGCAGCAGCCTGCTGATCCAGAACATCGGCCGCCTGGCGAAGCATCCCTACCATGGCAGGAAGACTGTTATTCACCTGGCCGACTACATCTTCCAGGGAATCCCCCACCTTGTCCTGCTGCTGGTCGATCTGATTTTTCCCCTCGTCCAGCTTGGACTGTCCGTCTTCAAGGGCGGCCAGTCCGTCGTCCACTTCCTTCTGTGCATCGGCAAGTTCCTGTTTTGCCTCTGCCAGTTTGCTGCTGACCTGAACCAGCAGACGGTCGTTTACCTCATCAATTTTGTTCTGGTCCAGCCGAATCTCTATGGTTTTCTCCACCATGCCGGTGGGAGACACGCTGGCCACTCCTTCCTGGCGTTCCAGATAGGGCTGGACTGTATCCTCTACAAACCCGGAAAGCTCATAGATGTCCATTCCCTCGTAGTCCACACTGAGATACATGGTGGCCATCATATCCATGCTTACTTCCATGATAATGGGAGTGCCGCACATATCCGGCAGTGCTCCGGAAATCTGGTCGATTTCACTGGACACCTTGACTATAGCAGAGTCCATATTGGTTTCCTCTGCAAACTCCAGCATGACCATGCTGTAATTTTCCGCACTGGTGCTGGTAACATTTTCAACACCGTTCACTGTTCCTAAGGAAGCTTCCAGGGGTTCGGTTACCGAGCTTTCCACCTTTTCCGGGCTTGCCCCCGGGTAGGTAGTAATCACCATAAGGTAAGGCAGACTGATTTCGGGCAGAAGCTCTGTCTGCATTCCCGTAAAGCTGACAAAGCCCAGCACCAGCACCAAAACCATGGCGACCAAAATCGTGTAGGGCTTTTTAACGCTGTATTTAACCATAGTTGTCGTTGTTCCTCTTCTGTAAAGCTAATCAGCATTACAGTCCATTCTATCGCAATCGTAGAGTACTATACCACTTTTTCTCTTTCAATCCAATAACCCCGCCGTTAACTTTCTGTAAAATCTCAGAAGAAAACCCTTTTGGAAAAGTATCCAAAAGGGTTTTCTTGCTATATTTTATTCTGGTTGCCGTATCGGCTCACTGACAGCACAATTCCCATCTCCCCCAGCAGCATCATAAGGCTGGTTCCGCCGCTGCTGAAAAAGGGCAGGCTGATTCCTGTATTGGGGATGGTGTTGGTGACCACCGCCACATTCAGCACCGCCTGCATGACCACCTGGACCACAAATCCCACACAGAGCAAGGCCCCGAATTTATCCGCCGCATGGGTGGCAATGAGAAGTCCCCGCAAAAGAAGAGCCAGGAAAAGCCCCAGCACAACCATGGCGCCCAGGAATCCCAGTTCCTCGCAGAGGATAGAAAAAATAAAATCGTTCTGGGGTTCCGGCACATAAAGATATTTCTGCCGGCTGTTTCCCAGTCCCAGTCCTGCCGCCCCTCCGGCTCCAATGGCATAAAGGCTTTGGATGGTCTGATGCCCTTTTCCCAATGGGTCTGCAAATGGGTCCAGCCAGCTTTCCAGCCGGTTGGCCGCATAAGGCACCAGGTCGGGCAGGAAAATCACTGCTCCCACCACTGCACTTACCGCTCCCGCTCCGGCCAGACCGAACCATTTCAGGCCGGTCCCCCCCACAAACATGAGCACTGCCCCGATTCCCATAATGAGCAAAGTGCCGCTCAGGTGAGGTTCCAGAAGCATAAGCACCGCTACCACGCCCAGAATCAGTCCGAAGGGTAATACTCCCACCCGGAAGGTCTTCATCCTGTCATGGTTCAGGCTGATGATATGACTGAACAGCAGAATCACACTGAATTTGGCAATCTCGCTGGGCTGAAGCGTTCCCACCCCCGGGATAACGATCCACCGTTTGCATCCGTTATATTCCGGCATAAACAGCACCACCGTGAGCAGCACCAGGGAAATGCCAAACAAAGGCCAGGCCAGCTTATGGTAGATATGATAATCCACCCGGCTTGCCACCCACATGGCTGCCAGCCCCATCAATGCATAGAGCAGCTGCGGCCTCAGGTAGGCATAAGGGTCATTCCTCCGGTACATAGCCACCGCATAGCTGGCGCTGAACAGCATCACCAGTCCAAAACAGACCAATATGAGAATCAAAAAAAGAAAAGGCAGATCTGGTTCGGGAAGTCCTTTCCCTGCCAGGATCTGCCGAAGGCTTTTTTGTTTCGATGGCTCCATAACCTACCCTCCGGCGTTTCCTGTAAACAGTGTACGCGGAAGGTGAAGGTTTTAGTCTTTCTTTTCCTGCTGGTTTTGCTGAAGGGTACCGGTGCCGCCTTCCACTACCCCTTCCCGGTTGAACACATAGGTGATGGTTTTGAAAAAGCAGCGAAGGTCCATGGCAAAGGTAAGATTCTTTACATACTCACCGTCCAGCCGGGCCTTTTCCTCGATTTCCAGCTCATCCCGGCCATTGACCTGGGCCAGACCGGTAAGTCCGGGGCGGACATCATTGGCTCCGTATTTATCCCGTTCCTCAATCAAATCGTATTGATTGTACAGAGCAGGCCGGGGGCCCACAATGCTCATCTGACCAGCCAGAATATTCCATATCTGAGGCAGTTCGTCCAGACTGGTCTTCCGGAGAAAGGCTCCGCTTTTGGTAATATAGCTGTCAGGATTCTTCAACATGTGGGTGGGCACATCATGGGGAGTGTCCGACTTCATGGTCCGGAATTTCAGAATATTGAAGTGGGTCTTATGGATGCCCACCCGCTTCTGCCGGAAAAATACCGGGCCGGGAGAATCCAGCTTGATCCAGATGGAAAGAGCCAGCATGATGGGAGAGAGAAGGATGGTTGCCACAAGGCTGAGGAGAAAATCCAAAACCCGTTTAACTCCGTTGCGATACATCCAACTCACTCTCCTTTCAGCATTTCCCGGTTGGGATGATAGGTGGGCACCATCTTTTCCAGGCACTGAATCACACCTTCATCGTTATGCTCCGCAGCCTCATTCAGTTCGCTCAGCTGCTCGTAGAACCGGCTCACATCAATCTCACTGGGGGGCGCCACAAAAATCTTATTGTGTGCAGTCTTCTGCATTTTCTCCTGCTCTGCATCCAGCATAAGCTCTTCATAGAGCTTCTCGCCGGGGCGAAGGCCGGTGACCACAATATCCATGTCCACGCCCGGCTCATAGCCGTAGAACCGAATCAGCTTTTTGGCCAAGTCCATGATCTTGACCGGGTCTCCCATATCCAGCACATAAATGCTTCCGCTTTCAGCCAGACTTCCCGCCTGAAGCACCAGCTGTGCCGCCTCGGGGATGGTCATAAAATACCGTACAATATCCGGATGGGTAATGGTCACGGGGCCGCCCTTCCGAATCTGGGATTCGAAGAGGGGAATCACGCTGCCGTGGCTTCCCAGAACATTGCCGAACCGGACCGCCATGCATTTCATCTCTGTACCTTTAGCAAATGCCTGAAGCAACAGTTCACACAGCCGCTTGGTGCAGCCCATTACATTGGTGGGGTTGACCGCCTTATCGGTGGAAAGCTGAACAAACCGCTCCACCCCATGGGCACTGGCAGAACTGAGCAGATTCTTGGTGCCCATGACATTATTCTTGACCGCTTCCGCCGGGCTGATTTCCATGAGAGGCACATGCTTGTGGGCAGCCGCATGGAACACTACCTGAGGATGGTACTTTTCAAACACCTCATCCAGCCGCTTTTTGTCCCGAATGGAGCCAATAAGCACTGTTACAGGAACATCCTGACCATAGGTCCGTTTCAGTTCCATTTCCAGTTCGTAGGCACAGTTTTCGTAGATGTCAAAAACCAGCAGCTGCTTGGGGTTGAACTTGATGATCTGACGGCAAAGCTCACTGCCGATACTGCCTCCGCCGCCCGTTACCAGTACCGTCTTGCCGGCCAGATACTGACGAATCCGGTCCGCATCCAGCACAACCTCATCCCGGGAAAGGAAGTCGGAGGTGTTGACCTCACGAAGTCCGGCTCTGGTTTTGAGGGTATCCTTTTCCACCAGCTGGGGGTCATTGAGCATCCGCACCCTGGCACGGGTGCTGGTGCAAAGGTTCACCACTTCCCGCAGCCGCTCACCCCTAAGGGTGGGAATGGCAATAACAATTTCCTGGATATGATATTTCCGGACCAGTTCCGGCACATCCGAAATAATGCCCCGGACCGGAACACCCTGCACCCGGAGATTCTTCTTTTTCAGGTCATCATCCACCATGACCACCGGATTGCCGAAATTTTCCTTCTGCTTGCAGAGGGTCACTGCCCAGGCCGCCGCGTTTCCTGCGCCCACAATCAGAACGGGAGCTTTTTTCGCCCCCTGCGGACTGAACAGGATAAAACGGACCCAACGCCAGACAAACCGGATTCCGCCGATAAACAGGAATGCCAGTATGGCGCTGATGAACATGACCGTATTATGAAGGACACCATGGATGACCCAGGCATTGATAATAAAAATCAGCGCATTGGGAATGGCCACCAGAACCGCCAGGCGGGTCAGGTCTCTCACTCCCGCATACTGCCACATTACCTCATACAAACCGCCCAGTGCAAACGCCAGCAGATAAAGGCCCACCATCCAGGGGCCGTTCTCTGTCCAGCGGGCTCCGATTTCAGGAGGAATCTCCCATTGAAAGCGCAGGTTCAGCGCAAGATGAAAAGAGGCCGCAATAATTGCTCCGTCTATGATCATCAGCACCAGTTTACGCCCCAAGGCCCGTATCTGTTCCAATCTATTTACAACTCCTTTTGAGAGTCTGATACTTCTCTTTATTTTTTATTCCCTTCAGAAGGGTAGGCTAAATCAATTTTACCGTCCCTTATTATATAGTATTTCTCCCCCATTGTCCAGTAAATTCCCTTTTCCCCTTTTATCTATGATTTTTTGGGCTTATCAAAAAGAAAGAGAGCGGCACCGGGCCGCTCCCTTTTCATGCTGATTTTTTCTTTTTCAATTCTCCCAGCATTTCAATTTCCCAGCGCAGTCTCACCAGAATCTCCGGCTCGCTGAGAGGAGACCAGCAGGGTTCTGTCTGCCACTCCTTTTTCTCCAAAAAGGGATATCTGCTGCGAAGCCGTTCTTCCGCCCGGAAGGCTTCCAGGGGTGCCCGATAATATTCCTCCAAGGCAGTCTTTGCCAGGAATATGTCCTGTTCCAGCGTTTTTTCCTGCTCCCATCCTATCCAGTATCTTTCCGCCTCTTTCATGGTTCTTCCTTTCCTTCTTGTTTTATTCCCTTAACAGTTTCCCATTATATGCGTTTCTCCGGTATCATTCTGTCGAACTCTGTTCTTCCCTCACTTCTGGTTCATATCCCAGATAGGAGAGGCTTTCTTCCAGAATATCTGCCACCACCGGAGCGGAAAGGCTGCCTCCCGCAGTAGACCAGCTGTGGGGTTCATCCAGGCAGATAAGCACGGCAATCTGAGGGTCATCGATAGGTGCCACCCCCACAAAGCTGGCGATTCGGGCTTTTTCGTTTTCGCTGTCCAGTTTCTGGCTGGTCCCCGATTTTCCTCCGATCCGGTAACCGTCCACATAGGCGTTTTTTCCGCCCCCTTCCAGAACCACTGCCTCCATCATCTGGCAAATGGTCTCGCTGGTCTGGGGTTGGATGACCTGGTTTTTTACGGTAGGCTCCACCTCTTTCAGAACATTGCCGTTCACATCCCGGATCTCCTGAACCAGATAGGGCTGCATGAGCTTTCCCCCATTCACCACCGCACAGACGGCAGTAATCATCTGGAGATAGCTTATTTTGCTGCTCTGTCCAAAACTGCAGCTGGCCAGTTCCACCGGCCCCATCCTGTCGGCAGTGTAATATTCGCTCCGCTTGATTTCCCCGGGCAGGTCGATTCCTGTCCCCTCCCGCAGACCGAAGGCCTCAAAGTAGGCGGTGAAGTTCTCCTTTCCCAGCCGCTGTCCTATCTGGATAAAACTCTGGTTACAGCTGTTCTGCAAGGCAGTTTCCAGGTTTTGCAGCCCGTGGGTCTTATGATTGGCGCAATGGAACTGGGTTCCTGCCACATTATAGGACTTGCCGCAGTAGTAGGTATCCTGGGGTGTGACTGCCCCGGAATCCAGGGCCGCCGAAGCGGTAATCAATTTGAACACGCTTCCCGGTTCATACAGGTCGCTGATGGCCTTATTTCTCCATTGGTACTGCTGGGCCTGCTGAAGGGCGGCGCTTCTCTCCTCTCCCGTGAGACTGTCCACCTCTGCCCGGGTCTCCTCGTCCGTGATGATACGGGGCTGGTTGGGGTCAAAGTCGGGGGTAGTGCTCATCCCCAGCACCGCCCCTGTGTTTACATCCATGACAATTCCCACAGCACGGGCTCCCACATTATGTTCCTCCACGGCGGCTTCCAGGCTTTTTTCCAGGTAGTGTTGGATATGGGCATCGATGGTAAGCACCAGACTGTTCCCTTCCACCGGCTGGACCGCCACATCGTAATCCTGGGGCATGGCATAGCCCCAGGCATTTTTTGCTGTAAGGACCCTGCCGTTGATTCCCGTAAGGTCCTGGTTATACTCCAGCTCTATTCCTGCCATTCCTGCGTTGTCCACATTGGTAAAGCCCAGCACGCTGCCCAGGAAATCTCCTTCCGGGTAGACCCTGCGGGTATCCTGGAGAATGAGAATTCCTTCTGCCTGATTGGCAGCCGCCCAGTCCCGCACTGCATCGGCGGTCTCTTTATCCACCCGGTATTTGAGAAGGGCATCATTGCTGGTGCGCTGACTCAGCTTTTCCAGCACCTCCTCATATTCCAGTTCCAGAATCTCCGCCAGGGCCCGGGAAGCCGGTTCCACCAGTTCATCTGCCAGGGCCCGGGGCTCTGCCCGGATGGTCCAGCAGGTAACGCTGTCTGCCAATAGGGTCCCGTCTGCGCTGTAAATTTTTCCCCGAGCTGCCGGGATAACGCTGTCCCTCAGCTGCTGGTCCGCAGCCTTGGCCGCATACCATCCGCTGTCTATCAGCTGGAGAAAAGCCAGCCTTGCCGCCAGCACCCCAAAGCATACTATCCCCATCCCTGCCGCAATCAATCGGGTCCGCAGCCGCATTTCCGGGGTTTGTCCCGGAGATATCCGATTATAAAACAAAAAATCACCCCCGGCTATTTTTATGCCGGAGGTGATCTCCTTTAAGACAATATTTACTGAATTCCCTTTTCCTGGGCGTATTCCAGAATCAGTTCCCGTTCCAGGAAAGGCGTTTTTTCTCCCATCCGGTCCCGGTAGGTCTCATGGCCCTTCCCAATGAGGGCAATCAGGTCGCCCTCCTGGGCATGGTCCATGGCATAGTGGATGGCATCCAGTCGGTCAGGGATTTCCAGGTACTTGGCCTGGGGATTGCCCTTTGCCATTCCCACCTTGATGTCGGCCAGAATGTCCTCTACCTTTTCAAACCGGTTATTATCCTCGGTAAGGATGGTGAAGTCTGCCATCCGGGCCGCCACCTCTCCCATACCGTACCGGCGTTCCTTGCTCCGGTTGCCGCCGCAGCCGAAGATGACCACCAGCCGTTTGGGCTGATACTGCCGCAGGGTGGAGAGAAGGCTCTGGGTGCTGACCTCGTTATGAGCATAGTCAATAAGGATGGTGAACTTGTGGCTTACCGGCACCAGCTCCACACGGCCTTTTACCACGCACTTGGCAAGGCCCTCGTGAATGGCTTCATCCGGCAGGTCCAGAGCCTTGGCCACTCCCAACGCGGCCAAAGCGTTATACACACTGAACAGGCCCGGCATATTTACTTTGAGGGAGAGGTCTTCCTTTCCGGTGACCTTGAACTCCACCCCCATGAAATCCCGGCTCCGGGAAAGCTGAGGGTCATAGGCCCGGTAATCTGCCTGTTTTTCCATGCCGTAGGTAATCAGCCGACAGGTATGGCCTTCCAGCAGGGCGGGGGTATTTTCATCATCCAGGTTGACCACTCCGATTTTACACCGGCGGAAAAGCTGGGCTTTCCAGCTGCGGTACTCCTCAAAGCTGGCGTGTTCTCCCGGGCCGATATGGTCGGGGCTCAGGTTGGTGAAGACCCCCACATCATAGGTGATCCCTGCAATTCTGTCCATCATGATTCCCTGGCTGGACACCTCCATAAGGGCGGTGTCACATCCTTGGTCCAGGAACATCCGGAACAGCTTTTGCAGCTCGTAGCTTTCGGGGGTGGTGTTGGCGGTCTCCAGGTGAGTTCCCTTGTAGTAGACCCCATTGGTTCCAATCATTCCTACCTGACGGCCTGCCGCTTCCAGCACCGCTTTAATCATATGGGTGGTGGTGGTTTTTCCCTTGGTGCCGGTGACCCCAATCATGGTCAGCTTCTCGGCAGGACGGCCAAAGTAATTGGCGCTCATAAGGGCCAGGGCCTTCCGGCTGGAGGGGACCTGAACCACCGTGATTTTTTCCAGACCTTCCAGAGGGATGGGGTGCTGGATAATCAGAACTTCTGCTCCCTTTTCCACGGCCTGACCGGCAAAATCGTGGCTGTCCCGCTGGGTGCCCACAATACAGACAAAGGCGCCGCCGGCAGTCACCTTCCGGGTATCATAATACAGGTCGGAGACCTGGGTATCCAGGCTGCCCTGAACCAGGGTATACTCCAAACCTTCCAGCAGTTGCAAAACGGTCATTCTACCGCTCCCCCTTTATCTCTTAACAAAATACTCCTCATACCAGACCAGGAAGATAAACACACACCAGATCTGCCGCCAGTTGTCCCGCTTTCCGCTTACATGCTGGTCCAGCATTTTTTCCAGGGCCCTGGTGTTGAAGAACCGGGCTGCACTCTCTCCGGTGAACTTTTCCCGTACCAGGGCGGCGTACTGTTCCTCCCGCAGCCAGGCGCGAACCGGCACCGGGAAGCCCAGTTTCTTTTTATCCGCGGTCTTGGCGGGAATGCTCCGCAGAGCAGCCCCACGCATGGCGATTTTGGTGTTCTGGGCGTTGGCTCTGAACCGGGTGGGAATCTGGCTGGCCAGGGCAAACACTTCCTTATCCAGGAAAGGCACCCGCAGCTCCAGGCTGTTGGCCATGCTCATTTTATCCGCCTTCAGGAGAATATCCCCCACCATCCAAAGGTGAAGGTCGGTGTACTGCATTCTGGTTACCGGGTCCTGGCCCTTGGTCTTGGCAAAATAGGGCTTACTCAAATCCGTAGGCTTCACCTTGCCGGAATATTCCTTCAAAAGCCGCTTTTTCTGAACTTCCGTCATAAGGTTGGTGTTTCCGATATACCGTTCCTCCAAGGGCAGCGAACGGCGGACCAGGAAATTCAGGCCCCGCACCGGGGGCAGTTGCTGGGCAACGGCTCCCACAAGGCGGCGGAACCAAAGAGGCAGCTTATCATACCAGCTGACAGTGAAGGGCTCTTTATAGATGTTATATCCGCCGAAGAACTCATCGGCGCCCTCCCCGGAGAGGCAGACCTTTACCTGGCGGGCGGCTTCCCGGTTGACGAAATAGAGGGCCACGCTGGCGGCATCTGCCAGAGGTTCATCCATCTGGTACTGGATTTTACTCAGGTTCTCCCAGTATTCTTCCGGGGTGATCCGATAGGCAAAGTTCTTGACCCCGATATGCTTGCTGAACTCAGCTGCATAGTCGGTCTCGTCGTACTTTTTATCTGCAAAACCCACGGTAAAGGTCTTATCCACATGGGCCAGGCAGGCCATATAGCTGCTGTCCACACCGCTGGAAAGGAAGCTGCCCACCTCCACATCGGCAATCTTGTGAGCCTCGACGCTCTCCTTCATTCTGGCTTCAATGGCGGTTTCCCACTCTTCCAGGCTCCGGCTTTCATCCGGGTTGAAGGAGGGCTCCCAATACCGTTCCACCTGGAGCGTTCCTTCCCGGAAGGTCATACAATGGGCAGGCAGGAGTTTTTTCACCCCCTGGAAGAAGGTATTTTCTCCGGGGCTGTACTGGTAGGTCAGATAAAGTTCCAGCTGGCTTTGGTTAAACTCTTTCACAAAGCCGGGATGTTCCAGAAAGGCCTTGATTTCACTGGCAAAAAGAAGTTCCCCCTCCTGGGTAAGATAATAGTAGAGGGGCTTGATTCCAAAATGGTCCCGGGCACAGAAAAGGGTCTTATTCTCTTTATCCCAGATGGCAAAGGTAAACATTCCCCGCAGACGGGAGATCATTTCCTTTCCCCACTCCTCGTATCCGTGGACCAACACCTCAGTATCGCTGTGGGTTACAAAGGTATGCCCTGCCTCCTTCAGTTCCCCGGCCAGGTCCTGGAAGTTATAAATCTCGCCGTTAAACACCACCGCCAGATTTCCGTCCTCGTTGAACATGGGCTGCTTGCCCCCCTCCAGGTCGATGATGGAGAGTCTGCGATGACCCAGGGCAATCCCCTCGTCCAGAAAATGTCCCTCTCCGTCCGGTCCCCGGTGAAGGATGGCGTCAGTCATTTTTTTCAGAATGACTGCTTTTTCCTCCCGGTTCCCCGTAAAGCCTGCAATTCCACACATGGTCACTACCGCCTTTAATTTATAGATGGTCTTATTATACACTTTTGCCCTTATATTGCAAGCAGGCAGAGCCCGGCCAACCTCCTGTTCCTACAAGAGTTTATGGCTCAAAAAAAAGGAAATATGGTATACTTTTGAATATAAGAAATGCTTTTTTTCGGGGGAGGCTGACCAGATGGAAAAACGGAAATGGACTCTCCGGGAAGTCCAGGCTTGGAGAAAGGAGCACGGGGGATGGTTTTACGCCAACAAGGCCGATTCCAATATTTTTATCCGGAAACCACAGGGTATCAGCTGGACCATCAATCTGGGCAATCCTCTCTCCTATTTTGTCTTTGCCGGAATTTTCGGAGCAATCGCCGGACTGAACTACCTTTTGTATCTCCTGGTCCCCTGAAATAAAAAGCGGCGGCCTCTCTCAGGAGAAGCCGCCGGGGATGATTTATTTTCGGGTCTCTTTGCGGTAGAGGAGATAGGAATACCCCATGGGAAGAATGGTGGGAACCACCAGTCCCACCAGCATGACCGGCCAGGTCCAGTCCTGGGGAAGAAAGACGGTTGCCAGCATAAGGATTCCCCCGGCCACCCAAAGCCGTCCTGCCAGCCGATGGGTACGGTCCCAGTTTTCCTCACTGTGGAGCGCCCAGGGCACCTTGATTCCAATGGTGTAGTTCTGCTTGGTCTTGGGCAGATAGTTTCCTATGATGATAAACATGGCCCCCATCAGTACGGATGCCTGGAGTTTCACATTCATTTCCATTCCCAGAGCTGCGCCGTATGTCATCCCGGACACTACCAGAGAAATCACCGGGCAGAGCCAGAGGACCATTCCCATCACCTTCCGGTTCTGGTCCTTGTTCTTAGGGTCGGTGCGGGTCCCCAGAATGCAGGCCAGGTGCGCTCCCAGCAGAATACCGGGCAGCCCGAACACGGTGAAGGTTTTGCTGCTCCATCCGTCTACCTCTCCCGCCATGTTCCAGTGGGTGGGCATCTGCTCCGGCAGCCGGTTCCAGATAACCAGACCAAAAAGGGCCGGCAGCAGGATGATGCCTGCGCTGATCAGGATTTTCCATTTATTTTGCTTCATGTTATTCTTCATGGTCCTTATCCCCTTTCAGGTCTGTGATCCAAAGCAGAATTTCCTCCAGCACAGAAGCGTTCAGCTGGTAGTAGATATATTTTCCCTCCCGCTGGTCCCGAATCAGGTCCGCCTCCTTCAGCACCGACAGGTGACGGGAAATGGAAGGGGCCGACACCGAAAAATGCTGGGTGATCTCCCCTGCGGAAAGCCGCCCGTTTTTCAGCAGATTCAGTATCTCCCGCCGGGTAGGATCGGCCAGGGCCCGTAAAGTATCCTGGAGCATTGGGACCCCTCCTTTCATTTAGCCGGATTGTTAATTGTATTATAATTCCTGCGGTTTTTCTTGTCAAGAAGAATCGGTTTTGCCCTCCTGATCTTATTTGACAATACCCCCGGGAAAGGGTAAAATAATAGGGCTAATATCTTGTAATAAGGAAGAATGATTTATGGCTCAATTTTTGCCTGTTCTGCTGGGGAGCGATGCCAATGTGTATGGCATGGCCCGCAGCTTTTATATGGAGTACGGCATCCCCAGCGCCTGTGTCTGCAAGCGCCGTCTGATTGCCACTCAGAACACCCGGCTTCTCTCCCATGTGGTGGTAGAGCCCCGTCTGGAAGAGGATGAGGTTTTTGTAAAGACCCTGGTGGACTTTGCCAAGGCCCACTCTGACCTTCCCCTGGTGCTCCAGTCCTGCGCCGATGGATATACCATTCTGCTGGCCCGGAACCGTCAGGCCCTGGCTCCCTACTATCGGTTTGCCTGCCCTCAGCTGGAGACCGTGCTGGCCCTGGACATCAAGGAAAACTTTTACAAAGCCTGTGAGGCCCACGGGCTGAACTATCCCAAAACAGCCCACTGCACCGCGGGAAATTATAAAACCGTGGAGCTTCCTTTTGAGTTTCCCTGCATCATCAAGCCCAGCAACAGCATGGCCTACTGGAACTGTGAGTTCCCTCACAAGAAGAAGGTATTCCTTGCCCAGGACCGCCGGGAGTTTGATGAAATCACTGCTGCCATCTATTCCAGCAGCTACCAGGACCCTTTGATTCTCCAGGAGTACATTCCCGGAGATGACAACTGCATGCGGGTCCTCAACTGCTATTCCGGCCTGGACCACAAGGTAAAGCTGATGGCTTTGGGCCGTCCCCTTCTGGAGGAGCAGACCCCGGAAGGAATCGGCAACTACGCCGCCATCCTTTCGGTGGAGGATGATGCCCTTATGGAGAAGATGAAGGCTTTCCTGGAAGACATGGAATGGGAAGGCTTCAGCAACTTTGACATGAAGTATGACAGCCGCACCGGGGAATACAAACTCTTTGAGATGAATCCTCGCCAAGGCCGGAGCAGCTTCTTTGTCACCGCCAGCGGGTACAACCTGGCCAAGTGGCTGGTGGAGGATGTGGTTGAAGGAAAGCCCCTGGAGCTGACCATTGCCCATACCCAGAGCCTCTGGATGATTGCCCCCTTTGGTGTTATCAAAAAATATCTGAAAGACCCGCAGCTGCTCCAGGAAGCCATCCGGCTCAAGAAAGCCGGCAAGGCCAGCCACCAGCTTTTCTGCAAGGAAGATTTCAGTTTCAAGCGGCTTATCTGGTACATTAAGAGCCAGCTCAACTATTACCGGAAAACTGCCCGGTACTACGGGAACAAATCCCTGAAGGATTAAGGAGGAACTGCCCATGTGCGGCATTGTAGGATTTACATCAGCCCGGCATGACCGGGACGAGGCCCAGGCCACCATCAAGAAGATGGCCGACCTGATCATCCACCGGGGTCCCGACGGGGAAGGATATTTTGTGGACGACACCGTGGCTCTGGGCCACCGCCGCCTTTCCATCATTGACCTGGAGGGCGGCAAGCAGCCCATGTTCAACGAGGACGGGAACCTGGTGGTCATCTTCAACGGAGAGATTTACAACTTCCCTGCCCTTCGCCAGGAACTCCTGGACGCCGGGCATACCTTTGCCACCCACAGCGACACCGAGGTCCTGCTCCACGGATATGAGGAGTGGGGCAAGGAGCTTCCCGGAAAACTGCGGGGAATGTTTACCTTCGCCATCTGGGACCGGACCAAGAAAGAGCTGTTCGGTGCCCGGGACATTTTCGGAATCAAGCCCTTTTATTATTACAATGAAAACGGCCATTTCCTCTTTGGCAGCGAAATCAAGTCTTTTCTGCCCCATCCCGGTTTTGTGAAAGAACTGAACGAGGAACGGCTTCCCGACTATCTGAGCATTGAGTACATTCCCAACAAGGAGACCATGTTCAGGAATGTTTACAAGCTTCCGGGTGGACACTCCTTCTTCTGGAAAGACGGGAAGCTGGAAATCAGCCAGTACTTCAAGATTGAATATAACATTGACCACTCCAAGAGCCTGAAGGAGTGGGAGGACATTATCACCGACACCTTTGCGGAAAGCGTCCGAGCCCACCAGATCGCAGATGTAGAGGTAGGCTGCTTTCTGTCCAGCGGTGTGGACAGCAGTTATGTGGTACGGGAGGTAAGCAAAGGCACCCGCCATGTAAAGACCTTCAGCGTGGGATACGAGGAAGGCAAGTACAGCGAGCTTCCCTATGCCCAGGCATTCAGCGAGGAGATCGGGGTTCCCAGCATTGCAAACAAGGTAAGTGCCGACGAGTTTTTTGAGGCCAACAAAACCATTCAGTGGTATCTGGATGAGCCCATGCCCAACCCCAGCGAAGTGCCACTCTACTTCCTGACCAAGAACGCCGCCAGATATGTGAAGGTAGTCCTGTCCGGAGAAGGTGCCGACGAACTGTTCGGCGGTTATCCTATGTACTGTCAGGCGGTCCACTTTGAAAGCTATTCCAAGCTGCCCAAGCTTCTCCGGAAGGGTGCCGCCGGGATTGCCAAATGCCTGCCCAACATGAAGGGCCGGCGGTTTATCATCCGGGGCGGAATGGAACCCTGGCAGCGGTTCATGCGGGCCAACTATGTGTTTGCCTCCCCTGCCCAGCGGGACAAATACCTTTTGAAGGATTATCACGCAAAGACCCCCGAGGAATCCTTCAAGCCCTACTTCGACCAGGTGAAACATCTGGATGAACCTACCCAGCTCCAGTGGGTGGATATGCACACCTGGATGCTCTATGACATTCTTTTGAAGGCCGACCGGATGAGCATGGCCAACAGCCTGGAGCTGCGGGTCCCCTTCCTGGACCGGGAGGTCCTTGCAGTTGCCACCCGGATTCCCCGGGAGTACCGGTGCGACAAGGAACATACCAAGATTGCCCTCCGGGGCGCTGCTTTCCGTCAGCTGCCCGAGAGCGTTGCCAACCGGAAAAAGCTGGGCTTCCCCGTTCCTCTCAACGACTGGCTGAAAGAGGACAAATACTACAACATGGTCAAAGAGAAGTTCGAGGGTGATGTGAGCCGGAAGTTCTTCCGGGTCCCTGCCCTGCTCCAGCTTCTGGAGGACCACCGGGCCGGAAAAGGCCAGAACACCATGACCAAAATCTGGAGCTTCTACAGCTTCATTCTCTGGTATGAGCTTTACTTTGTACAAAACTAACGGAAGGGAAATGATATTTTATGAAGCTTGTTAAATCTGTGAGAGGACTTGCCAAAAAAGGGCTTATCTTGGGCAAGCGGAGCGTATGCACCTTGAAGGCCGCTGCCCGTTCCTGTCCTTCCCAATTTCCCTACGAGTTTTCCGTGGCTGCCATTATGAGAAACGAATCCGCCTATGTGGAGGAATGGCTCAAATATCATCTTCTGGTTGGCGTGGACCATTTTTATATCTATGACAACGGCAGTACCGACAACATGCCGGAAATTCTTGCCCCCTATGTAGAAAAAGGAATCGTCACCTACCGGGAATTTCCCGGGGTGGCCCGTCAGATTCCTGCCTACAACGATGCCATTCAGAATTACCGGAACGAGAGCCGCTACATTGCCTTTATTGACACAGACGAATTTCTCTTCCCCGTCCGCCCCGACACCAATGTTCCCCAGACCGTGAAGGAAATTCTTGCCCAGGACCCTCATGCCGGCGGAATTGCGGTAAACTGGAGAGTGTTCGGCTCCTCCCATCTGGAGAAAAAACCGGAGGGCGGCGTTCTCAAGAACTTTGTCTGGCGGGCCGCCGAGGACGGCAAGGGAAACGACTGCATCAAGAGCATTGTGGACCCCCGGAAGGTCGCTTTCTTCAACCATGTCCACTATCCCCTTTACAATCTGGGGCTGTACGCCATTGATGAAAATGGGAAAAAGGTTCCCGCCTGGTCCAACCCCACCAACCAAATCACCAAGTTGCGGATCAATCATTACTTTACCAAGAGCAAGGAAGAGTGGATCAAGCGTCGGAGCCAGGGCCGGGCCACCACCGGGAACAAGTCCCTCAACCGGACCATTGAAGAGTTCTACCAGCACGACAACAACGACATTTTTGATGATTCTGCCCTTCGGTACGCAAACCAGCTGTAACCATTTTTGAGGGTGATTCCATGAAAATCGAACACATTGCCCTTTATGTGAAGGATCTAGAGCGAGAAAAGGATTTCTTTGAAAAGTATTTCGGAGCCGCGGCAGGGTCTCTTTATCACAACCCCCGCACGGAGTTTCGTTCCTACTTTCTCACCTTCTCGGACGGAGCCCGGCTGGAGCTTATGCACCGCCCCGGCTTTCAGGAAATCGACAATGCAGCGGCCCGGACCGGGTTTATTCACCTGGCCTTCTCTGTGGGCAGCAAAGAACAGGTGGACAGCCTGACCCGTCAACTGAAAGAGGATGGTTTTCAGGTGGTCAGCGGTCCCCGTACCACCGGAGACGGCTACTACGAGAGCTGCATTCTGGACCCGGAACACAATCAAATCGAAATTACGGTCTGATTGCTTACACTTATTTTTATAAAGCAAATAAAGCAAAAAAATCGGCCCCCACCAAGGTGGGGGCCGATTTTTTCTATTTCAGAGTTATTTACTGGATGGTATCGCTTAGTACATACCGCCCATGTCGCCCATGCCGGGTGCGGCAGGAGCGGGAGGTTCAGGCAGGTCAGCCACCAGGCTCTCGGTGGTCAGGACCATAGCAGCTACGCTGGCAGCGTTCTCCAGAGCGGAACGGGTAACCTTGGCAGGATCAATGATACCAGCCTCGATCATGTCCACATACTGATCCTTGGCAGCGTCGTAGCCATAGTTAGCCTTACCGGAAGCAATGATCTTGTCGATGATCACGCTGCCTTCCAGACCGGCGTTGAGAGCAATCTGGCGCAGAGGAGCTTCCAGGGCCTTGAGAACGATCTTGGCACCGGTCCGCTCGTCACCTTCCAGCTGGTCGCAGACAGCCTGGACAGCGGGAATGGCGTTGACAGGAGCAGTACCGCCGCCGGCCACAATGCCTTCCTCAACAGCGGCACGGGTAGCGTTGAGGGCGTCCTCGATCCGCAGCTTGGCATCCTTCATCTCAACTTCGGTAGCAGCGCCAACCTTGATAACGGCTACACCGCCGCTCAGCTTGGCCAGACGCTCCTGGAGCTTCTCCTTGTCGAAGTCGCTGGTAGCGGTCTCGATCTGAGCACGAATCTGAGCAATCCGCTTGGCAATGGCATCCTTGTCACCAGCGCCGCCCACAATGGTGGTGGTCTCCTTGGTGACCTTGACCTGACGGGCCACACCCAGCATATCCAGGGTGGCATCCTTCAGCTCATAGCCCAGGTCGCTGCTGACTACGGTACCGCCGGTGAGGATGGCGATATCCTGCAGCATCTCCTTACGACGGTCGCCAAAGCCGGGAGCCTTGACAGCCACGCAGGTGAAGGTGCCCCGCAGACGGTTGACAATCAGGGTGGAGAGAGCCTCGCCCTCGATGTCCTCGGCGATGATCAGGAGCTTCCGGCCAGCCTGAACGATCTGCTCCAGCAGGGGCAGCAGGTCCTGAATCACGCTGATTTTCTTATCGGTGATGAGAACGGCGGCATCCTCCAGGACAGCCTCCATCTTCTCGGTATCGGTGACCATGTAGGGGGTCAGGTAGCCGCGGTCAAACTGCATGCCTTCCACAATTTCGGTGTAGGTCTCGGCAGTGGTCTTGTTCTCCTCGATGGTGATAACACCGTCGGCGGTGACCTTCTCCATGGCCTCAGCAATCAGGTTGCCCACCTGCTCGTCACCGGCAGAAACGGTACCTACCCGGGCAATGTCCTTGGAGCCGTTTACCTTCTGGCTGTTGGCTGCAATGGCGGCAACAGCTGCGTCCACAGCCTTCTTCATACCCCGCTTGATTCCCATGGGGTTGGCACCGGCGGCAACATTCTTCATGCCCTCGGTAACCAGAGCCTGAGCCAGCACAGTGGCAGTGGTGGTGCCATCACCGGCAGCATCGTTGGTCTTGGTGGCTACTTCCCGAACCAGCTGAGCGCCCATGTTCTCAAAGGGGTCTTCCAGTTCGATTTCCTTGGCGATGGTCACTCCGTCGTTGGTGATGACGGGGCTGCCGAACTTCTTGGCCAGAACCACATTCCGGCCCTTAGGGCCCAGGGTGATCTTGACGGTGTTGGCCAGGGTATCAATACCGGCGCTGAGGGCCTTGCGGGCATCCTCGCCGTGTTTAATCTGCTTTGCCATAATAACTCGCTCTCCTCTCGGTCAATTACTCTACAATGGCCAGAATATCGCTCTGGCGGACGATGGTGCACTCCTCGCCGTCTACCTTTACCTCGGTGCCGGAGTACTTGCTGGTGAGGACCTTATCCCCCACCTTGACGATCATTTCCACATTCTTGCCGTCAACCAGTCCGCCGGGACCTACGGCAACCACTTCGGCCACCTGGGGCTTTTCCTTGGCGGATGCGGTCAGGATGATGCCGCTCTTGGTGGTTTCCTCTGCTTCTACGGTTTTAATGACCACACGGTCTGCAAGAGGTCTAATTTTCATAGGATAGTTCCTCCTTGTTAGTTGGTTCGTTTAGCACTCATTCTTCCTGAGTGCTAAAGATATTTTAACTCCACTTTTACAAAAAATCAAGAGGTTATTCAGTTAAAATTTTATGAACAGAATATTTCTTTATTATCACAAAAAAAGGAGGCATTTTCATCTGAAAATGCCTCCTTTAACTTATTCTGCCACAGTCAGCCGGTTTTTATACCGCTGTCGTCCGGGACCGTTTTCAATGAGGGGTTCTCCCCCTTCCACGGTCTCCTTGGTGATGGTCACCTTGGCAATCTGCTCGTCGCTGGGGACCTTGTACATAATGGGGATAAGAATATCCTCCATAACGCTCCGCAGTCCACGGGCACCGCTCTTTCTCTGGATGGTCTTCTGGGCGATGGCACGAAGGGCATCATCGGTAAACTCCAGAGTCACATCGTCCAGCCGAAGCAGTTCGGTATACTGCTTCACAATGCTGTTCTTGGGCTCCTTCATCACCCGAATCATAGCTTCCTCGTCCAGCTCATCCAGAACAGTGATGACCGGAATACGGCCCACCAGTTCAGGAATCAGACCAAACTTGACCAAATCATGGGGTTCCACCTTCTTGAGCAGGTTCTGTTTGGCCTTCTCCCCGGTTTCCTTCGCCTTGCTGCCAAAGCCCAGACTGCTGTCCTGGGTACGGCGCTGGATGTGATTCTCCAGTCCGTCAAAGGCGCCGCCGCAGATGAAGAGGATGTTCTTGGTATTGATCTGGATGAACTCCTGCTGGGGATGCTTCCGTCCGCCGTTGGGGGGAACATTGCTCACAGTGCCTTCCACGATTTTGAGGAGGGCCTGCTGAACCCCTTCGCCGCCCACATCCCGGGTGATGGAAGGATTCTCGCTCTTCCGGGTAATTTTGTCGATCTCATCAATATAGATGATTCCGATTTCAGCCCGGGGAATATCAAAATCAGCAGCCTGAATCAGCTTGAGCAGAATATTCTCCACATCCTCGCCCACATAGCCGGCCTCGGTGAGGGTGGTGGCATCTGCAATGGCAAAGGGAACATTCAGCATTTTTGCCAGAGTCTGGGCCAGCAGGGTCTTACCGCTGCCGCTGGGGCCCAGAAGAAGCACATTGCTTTTCTGGAGCTCCACATCCTCATTGGCAGTGCTGAGAATCCGCTTGTAGTGGTTATACACAGCCACGGCCAAAACCTTCTTGGCATCGTCCTGGCCAATGACATACTGATCCAGACCAGCCTTGATTTCGGCGGGGGTCAGGATGTTGATGTCCTCCAGCCGCTGTTCTTCCTTCCGGCTGCGAATGCTCCGGCGCTGGGCCTGAGCCCGGGGAGGCTCCTGTCCCATGGCTGCATAGCAGGCGTCAATACAGTCTTTGCAGATGTTGACCCCGGGGCCGATGATGATCTGCTCCACCTGGCTCTGGGTCCGGCCGCAGAAGTTACAGATCAATTCCTTATCTTTATTGTTTGCCATGGTTTTCCTCTCAATGCTTGGAAATAACAGCGTCTACCAGGCCGTACTCTGCGGCTTCCTGGGCGGACAGATAGTTGTCCCGCTCGGTGTCCTGGATGACCTTTTCCAGGGGCTGACCGGTGTACTCAGCCAGCATCCGGTTCATCTTGCCCTTGATATAGACAATATGGTCAGCGTGGATTTTGATGTCGGTAGCCTGTCCGCCAAGGCCCTGCATAAGGGGCTGGTGAATCATGACCTCGGCGTTGGGCAGAGCGTACCGCTTGCCCTTGGTGCCGCTGGCCAGCAGGAATGCGCCCATGGAAGCGGCCAGTCCGATGCAGGTGGTGGACACATCGCACTTGATATACTTCATGGTATCATGAATGGCCATGCCTGCGGAGATGGAACCGCCGGGGCTGTTGATATACAGGTTGATGTCCTTGTCCGGGTCCTGACCTTCCAGGTAGAGGAGCTGAGCCACTACCAGGCTGGCGGTGGTGTCGTTGATTTCTTCTCCCAGAACAATGATACGGTCATTGAGGAGCCGGGAAAAAATATCGTAGGAGCGCTCCCCCCGTGCGGTCTGTTCTACCACATAAGGAACAAAACTCATAGTAAGACCTCCCTTACTGAATCAGAATTTGTTTAGAAACAAACCGATACAGCCAGTACAGCCGTATCGGTTTGTATAATTTATATTCCTGGCTGTTTGAAACGGCTTATCAGCCTTCCACGACCTTAGCGGTCTCCTTCAGCAGATCGAGAGCCTTGTTGACAGCCATGTCCTTCTTGAGGGAAGCAGCATCGATGAACTTCTTCACCTGCTCCACTTCCATCTTGTACATCTCTGCGATCTTCTTGTATTCCTCTTCCAGAGCCTCTTCAGCAATCTCGAAGTTCTCCTGAGCGGCGATGGTCTCCATAGCCAGACGCTGCTTTACCTGCTTCTGAGCGGCCTCCATGAAGTTGCTGCGGAACTGCTCCATATTCTGGCCCAGGTACTGCAGGTAGGTCTTGAGGTTCATGCCCTGCTGCTGGAGACGGTACTCGAAGTCCTGAACCAGCTCGTCCATCTTGGACTCGTACATAGCCTCGGGAATCTCGCCTTCCATCTTCTCGATGGCCATATCCACCAGCTTGTTCTCCATCTCCTGCTCGGCCATCTTGGCGTTCCGCTCCTCAATGTTCTTGCGGATGGAAGCCTTCAACTCGTCCAGGGTGTCGTACTCGCTTACATCCTTGGCGAACTCGTCGTCCAGCTCGGGCAGTTCCTTGTACTTTACCTCGTGGAGCTTGATGGCGAAGACAGCATCCTTGCCGGCCAGCTCTTCAGCATGGTACTCCTCGGGGAACTTGACATTTACATCAAACTCGTCCCCGGCGCTGTGGCCAACGACCTGCTCCTCGAAACCGGGGATAAAGCTGCCGCTGCCCAGGGTCAGGCTGTAATGCTCAGCCTTGCCGCCCTCGAAATGAACGCCGTCCACGGAACCGTCAAAGTCGATGTCCACAATGTCGCCGTCCTGAGCTGCACCCTCACGGGTCATCTGCCGGGCGTTCCGCTCCTGCATCCGCTTCAGTTCCTGGTTGACCTGCTCCTCGTCCACGGCCTCGGTCTTCTTGGCAACTTCCATGCCCTTGTAGCCTTCCAGCTTCATCTCGGGCTTGACAGCAACATTCACCTTCAGCACTACGCCGTCGGCAACGCTCTCAGAAACGATGTCCACCTCGGGACGGCCCACGACCTCGATACCGGCGGCCTTGACAGCCTCCTCGTAGGCGGCGGGGAACAGATCGTTGATGGCGTCATAGGTGAACACATCAGCGCCGTACATCTTCTCGATCATGGCCTTGGGAGCCTTGCCCTTGCGGAAGCCGGGAATGGTGTACTTCTTGCCTTCCCGCTTGAAAGCGGCGTCTACAGCCTTTTTATAAGTCTCAGCATCTACAGAGAACTGCAGCTCTGCCATGCTTTTTTCCAGCTTTTCACATTTGATGAGTTCCATTCTATTTCCTCCAGTAGAGTTCATTTTCGGCGGTCCGTCTTACCGGCCACGCCGCTTTCAACATATTGTACAGCCCACTTTTTTCCAGAGCGCAGACCGTTACCATGGTATTATAGCACAAAGTTTTTTGGAATACCATACCATTTTTAAATTTTTAGGGGGCAAAAGCCCAATCCATCCGCAGAAGTAAGCCGATATTGGATTCCGTCCACCTCTCCCTGGACCCCGTAATGGATGCTTTTCCCGTGGAGATGTCCGTAATAGCACCGCCGGACCCCATACTCTTTCATCACTTCCAGTATCTCCGGGGTGGAGGAAGTGCCGAAGATGGGCGGGTAATGGAGAAAACAGACCTTCTCCTCCTCCCCCTGTGCCGCGGAAAGGCTGAGCCGGAGCCGCCCGGTCTCCCGGTCGATGACCTTCCGGTCATGGACTTCCCCCTGGTCGAACATCCAGCCTCGGGTGCCGCAGAGCCAGACCCCCTCCACCAGCCTTGCATTATTAAAGAGAAACCCCAGGCTGGAAAAACCCTGGTCGGCCAGGTAAGTCTCCATCTTTTTCATAGTGGTCCACCAGTAATCGTGATTTCCCTTCATGAGAAGCTTTTTCCCGGGCAGGCTGTCCAGAAAAGCAAAATCCGCCCTGGTATCCTCCAGTTTCATGGCCCAGCTTACATCCCCGTTGATGACCACAGTATCCTCCGGGCCCACCAGTTTCCGCCAGTTGGATTCCAGCTTTTCCAGGTACCCTTCCCAACCGGAAAACACATCCATGGGCTTGGATGCTCCCAGGGAAAGGTGGGTATCTCCCATTACAAAAATTGCCATAAATTCCTCCTGTTAAACTGGCTCCCTATGGCCCATACTATGGCTGTAAGGAGGTGTACAAACGATGTACCAGAATGAAAAGACTCTCAGCGGCATTTGCTGCGATGTTACCAACTGTGTTCACAACGACGGAAAATGCTGCTGCACTGCCAGCGAGATCCATGTGAAGAACCGCTCTTCTCATCCCGAGGAGACCTGCTGCGGAACCTTCAGCGAAGTCTAAGCCTGAATCTCATTTACAAAAAGCCCGCCCGGAATTTCTGGGTGGGCTTTTTGCATTCAGTTCATCACTTGGTGCCCAGGGCTACATCGGCAATTTCCACCGGGTCGATGACCGCAGTGAACCGCACCGGCTTCTCCCGCAGACAGGCCAGGCTCTCGGGCGCCTTATGCCCGGTAAACTGCTCCAGAGCTGTCATAGCCTGGAAGTCATCTTCAGGGGCAGCCTGGTCCAGAGCCTCCAGCACATCTCCCGGGAACTTGAAGGGGCTGGCGGTGGAAAGCACCACCATGGGTGCATTGTCCCCGGTTTTTTCCCCATATTCCCGGGCCACCTTGAAAGCCACGGCAGTATGGGTATCGCAGAGGTAACCGTTGTCCTTGTACTGATGGAGAATTTCCTGGGCTACCTGTACATCGTTGGCGCAGCCGCAGGCAAAGTCAGCCTGAATGGCAGTCAGCTCCTCCGGAGAGATGGTGTACTCTCCTTCCTTGGCCAGCCGGGACATATACTCGGCCACCTTCTTGTCGCTGCCGCAGACATGGTAGAGAAGCCGTTCCAGGTTGCTGGACACCAGAATATCCATGCTGGGAGAGCTGGTCCGGTAAAATTCCCGCTTGGCATTGTACCGGCCGGTCTCCAGAAACTCGGTAAGTACATTGTTCTTGTTGCTGGCGCAAATCAGCTTGCCTACGGGCAGGCCCATCTGTTTGGCGTAATATCCGGCCAGAATGTCACCGTAGTTTCCGGTGGGAACGCAGAAGTTGGCCTTCTGGCCCATGGTCAGGGCGCCCTTTTCCACCAGCTGGAAATAGGCGGCAAAGTAGTAGACGATTTGGGGAACCAGCCGGCCCCAGTTGATGCTGTTGGCGCTGGACAGGCGGATATTCCGTCCGGCCAGTTCCTCCTGGATGGTCCGGTCTCCGAACACCTTCTTGACCCCGGTCTGGGCATCGTCAAAGTTGCCGTTGACGGCGTAGACCGACACATTGCTTCCCTCCTGGGTGACCATCTGGAGACGCTGAATCTCGCTGGTGCCGTGGTCAGGATAGAAGACGGCAATCTCCACATTTTCAATATCATGGTACCCATCCAGGGCAGCCTTGCCGGTATCTCCGGAAGTAGCCACCAGAATCAGGGTCTTTTCAGTGGCGCCCAGGTTCTTTTTGGCCTGGACCAGCAGCCGGGGCATCAGCTGAAGGGCGTAGTCCTTGAATGCACAGGTGGGGCCGTGCCACAATTCCAGCGCATAGGTTCCCTGGGCTACAGGGGCCAGATACCCGGCTTTTCCTCCAAAGCGTTCCCCGTAGGATTCCTGGGCAGCTTTAAGGAGGAACTCCTTGTCATAGTCGGTGAGGAACAGTTCCAGCACCTTCTGGGCCAGATGGGGATAATCCAGTCCCTTCCAGCTTTCCCAATCAGCCTTGGGGAAGCTTACAGGTACAAAAAGTCCCCCTTCCGAAGAAAGGCCCTGGGCAATGGCCTGGGAACTGCTCACATAGGTTTCCTTGTTCCGTGTGCTGTGAAATTGCATACTACTTTCCTCCTCTGTCCTGTAAGGTTTCAGCCGCTTCATCCGGCTGTAAAGGCATTTTCAATGCAGTGGACCAGCCATCCTCCCTGAGGGCGGGGCATTACCTCCGCCACATCCAGCCGGACCGGGCAGTCCCGGAAAGGGCTGGCGGCCAGGTACTGACTGGCTGCAGCCAGAATCCGCCGCTGTTTGTGCAGGTCCACCGCTTCCCGTCCCGAAACCGGAGCTCCGGGACTGCGGGTTTTCACTTCGCAGATCACGATCAGGTCCCCTTTTTTCAGGACCAGATCCAGTTCACCCATTCGGGTACGGTAGTTGTGGGCCAGAAGCAGATACCCTTGTTTCTGGTAATACCGGGCTGCTACTGCCTCCCCGGTCCTTCCCAGGTCTGCCCGGGTCACTTCCAGTACCCCTGCTTTTTCAGAAAACTCCGCCGGTAAAAAGGCTGGATTCCATACTGTGCGATCCGCTCATAGTGGAGTTTGGTGCCGTACCCTTTATGCTGAGCCAGACCATACTGGGGATATTCCTTATCCAATTCCAGCATATACCGGTCCCGGCTGACCTTGGCCAGGATGGAAGCCGCCGCCACACTGGCGCTGGTTCCATCCCCCTTTACCACAGCCCGGCCAGGGACAATCAATCCTGCCGGGATTTTGTTTCCGTCAATAAGGGCCAGATTAGGGACCAGTTCCAGTTCCTCCACTGCCTGGCGCATACCGCCCATGGTGGCGTTGAGGATATTATCCCGGTCTATAATGTCCGGACCCACAAACACGATTTTATAAGCCAGAGCCTTCTGGCAGATTTCTTCAAAGAGAAGTTCCCGCTTTTTTTCGGACAGCTTTTTGGAATCGTTGATTCCCTCAATGGGAGCCTGGGGGTCCAGAATCACCGCTGCCACACAGACGGGGCCGCAGAGGGGGCCTCGGCCTGCCTCGTCCACCCCGCAGAATACGCCGTATTCCTGCCGGATCTCCTCATCATACTGATACAAGGGATTCATTCTTCCACCCTTTCCCGGACCGGAGGCCGCTCCAGGGAAATTCTTCCCCACTTGCTTCCCCGGAACTCGTCCACCAGCATAATGGCGGCCCGCTGAGTGTTGACCTCTCCGCCGCTTATCAGCATTCCCCGCTTCCGGCCGATTTCCTCCAGCAAATCATAGGGAGGCATTTCCAGGGCCTGGGGGTCCAGCTTATACCGCTGGGCCACCTGTTCGGGGTAAAGCCGGCTGACCTGACTGATCAGGCCGGTGGCCAGTTCCTCAATATCCAGGATATCATCCTTGATAGAGCCGATAAAAGCCAGGTTGGTGGCTGTTTCCAGGCTGTCAAACTTGGGCCAGAGCACCCCCGGCATATCCAGCAGGTCAAAGTTTTCTACAGACACCCACTGTTTGCCCCGGGTAACGCCCGGGCGGTCCTCCGCCTTGGTGCGGGCCTGGCCTGCAAAGCTGTTGATAAAGGTGGATTTTCCCACATTGGGGATTCCCACCACCATCACCCGGATTTTAGCTCCTGTCATACCCTTGTTGGCCCGCTTTTCCATAAGCTGGGTCAGCTGGGAGAGAATGAGTTTCTTCACATTTCCCATTCCCCCGCCCTGGCGGGAAGTTACCGCCAGGCAGCCTGCCCCGGCCCGGTGGAAATACTCCACCCACTGGGCAGTGATTTCCGGGTCTGCCAGGTCGGCTTTATTCAGCAGATACAGGTGAGGCTTGCCCGCCGTGATTCGCTGAATTTCCGGGTTCAGACTGGACAGAGGAATCCGGGCGTCCAGCAGCTGCAAAACGCAGTCCACATTCCGGATTTCCTTTTCCATCACCCGGAGGGTTTTGGTCATATGGCCGGGGAACCATTGAATGGCCCGGCGATTGATTCCGTCTCCGTTCACTTTACCACCCCAAAAGCTGTGACAGGGAGAATGCGAAGCACCACCCTGCCCAGCAGATCTCGCTGGTCAATACATCCAATCTCGGGGGAACGGCTGTCCGTGGAATTCATCCGGTTATCCCCCATCACAAACACGGTTCCCTCCGGCACTGTCAGAGGGAAAGACACTCCCTCTGACAACTGAGTGGGATGGGCAATATAATCTTCCTCCAGCAGCTGGCCGTTGACCCAGACCTCCCCGGAAGCGAAATCAATATTGATCTCATCCCCGCCCAGGGCAATGATTCGTTTGCAGAGGGCCTTCTCGTAGGAGGTGTATCCGTCCACCACCACAATGTCCCCCCGCTGGGGGGTGTATCCGGCACTCCAGAGGAGCACCCGGTCTCCGCTTTGGAGGGTAGGGTTCATGGAACTTCCCTGGACCACCGCTACCCGGAACACAAAGGTGAAAAGCAGCACCACCAGCACCGCCCCGAAAATAAGGGCCTCGTACCATTCCAGCAGTGCCTTATGCCGTTCCAGCCGTTTTCTCTGGTCCACTCTTCTCACCCCTTTGTAAAATACCATAAAAAGAAAAAGGAGGCAACGATTCCGCTGCCTCCTTTCCGATGATCAAATACGCTCTTTAACCTTGGCAGCCTTGCCGGTACGCTCACGCAGGTAGTACAGCTTGGCACGGCGAACCTTACCACGACGGATGACCTCAACCTTCTCAACAAAGGGAGAGTTGACGGGGAATACACGCTCCACGCCTACGCCGTAGGAAGAACGACGAACGGTGAAGGTCTCCTGGATGCCGCCATGCTTCTTTGCAATAACGGTACCCTCGAAAGCCTGAATACGCTCACGCTCGCCTTCCTTGATCCGGACAGAAACCCGGACAGTGTCACCAACCTCGAACTGAGGCTTGTTCTCTTTGATCATGCCTTGGGTCATGATTTTCATTGCGTCCATGATAAATCCTCCAATTTGTTCGGCGTTCATGCCCGGAGTTTCCGGCAGAGGACCACCTGTTTTAATGTTGTTACATTAACCCGCTGGTTGGTTCCAGCGACACTAACGCCTAAATATAATAGCACAACCAAGACCGCATTGCAAGGGTTTTTCTGGATTTTCCCGGGATTTTTCAGCAAAAAATTTCCATTTTTCCGGTGTAAAGCTGGGTGCGAAGGATATTCCAGTTCCGGGCCGGGAATCCGTAGGCCTCCTGCCAGCTGTCCAGCAGAAGGGTGGGATTCACATTCAGGTCCTTACCCGCCGGGAGCACCGCTTCAAAGGTGCATTTATCCCCTTCCAGGTGCGCTTCCACCCGGGGCAGGATCTCCTTCAGGTCAATGGTCTTGACCGCACGCTTGGTTTTCTTCTCCACCAGAAGCTGCTGTGCCTGGTTGTAGGCCCGGACCGCTTCCTCCCCGCCGGGCTGCCGGGTCCAGATGGTGTACCGGGCAAAGGCCACTTCCTCTCCCTTATGGACCACAGGCGCCACCTTGGTCACCCGGATTCCGCCGGGCATGACCGGATTGAGCCGGTTCTTCCACTCTTCAAAGTCAGGGGATTCCTCCTCTGTCTTTACATCCACGCTCTCCACCAGGCTTTCCTGGCCCAGAGAAAGAGGACAGGTAAAGGTCATATAGATATGAGGGTTAAAGCCCTGGGTATACCAGACCGGCAGGCCGCTCCGCTTGAGGCATCGGCCCATAGCCCGCTGAAGATCCAGCAGGGAGATATAGGAGGCGTCCCCCTCCTTAGTGAACCAGATTCTGATTGTATTCAAAGCAGGGACCTCCCAACAGTTGATTGGCGCCGCAGCCGCTGCAAGCCTTGTTGCAGGGGCGGGTGGTGACAGCTTGCAGGGCCTTCTGATACTCCCGCACCAGGAACTCATGGGTCACACCATAGTCCATATGGCTCCAGGGAGTAATTTCATCCAGGCCGATGGTCCGGTAAGCATAGAAGGCTGGATCAATGCCGCACTTCTTGAAGGCTTCCAGCCAGGTATCGTAGTGGAAGCACTCGTCCCAGCCGTCGAAGAAGCAGCCGTTCCGGTATGCTTCCACCATGACAGGAGCCAGACGGCGGTTCCCCTTGGCCACCACTGCTTCCAGGAAACTGATGTCGCTGAAATGGCAGTTCACCTTTACCTTCCGGCTCCGGACCGCAGCCCGCAGGTGAGCCTGTTTTTCCTCCAGCATTTCCATAGTGTCCTGGGGACAGAACTGGAATGGAGTGTGGGGCTTGGGCACAAAGCAGGCACAGCTGATGGTGACCTGAACGCTTCCCTTGCCCTTGGGCTTGTCCTTGATAGCATAGAACAGGTCCACGATCCGGTGAGCGGTATCGGCGATTCCCTCAATGTCCTCCATGGTCTCGGTGGGCAGGCCCATCATAAAGTAGAGCTTTACGCTGGTATACCCCGCCTTGAAGGCGATGGTGCAGGTCCTCTCGATTTCCTCCCAGGTGACATTCTTATTGATCACATCCCGCAGCCGCTGGGTGCCCGCTTCCGGGGCAAAGGTCAGGCCGCTTTTCCGGACCTTGGTGGTCTTTTCAATAAGGCTCTCGCTGAAGTTGTCCACCCGGAGACTGGGCAGGGCAATGTTCACATGTTCCTTCTCCACCCAGGTGTTCATCCGGTCCAGCAGTTCCTCCAGCTGGCTGTGGTCGCTGGTGGAAAGGCTGGTCAGGCTGACCTCCTCATACCCGGTGTTGGCGCAAAGGTCCCGGGCCGCCTGGTCCAGTCCCTCTGCGTCCCGCTGGCGCATGGGCCGGTAGATAAATCCGGCCTGACAGAACCGGCAGCCACGGACACAGCCCCGGAGGACCTCCACCTGGGCCCGGTCATGGATGGCTCCAATGAGAGGAACCACAAAGTTCACCGGCGGCTTATAGGCGTTCATATCCTTCAGGATGGCCTTGGTAACCACCGCAGGAACACCGGGATGGTTGGGAGTGATGGCATGGATGCGGCCATCCTCCTCATACTCCACATCATAGAAAGCAGGCACATATACCCCGGGGATTTTTGCCAGCCGGAGAAGAAGTTCCTCCTTGGAGATTCCCTCCTTCTTGGCTTGCTCCACCTGAGCACAGAGACTCTGGAGCTGGTCCTCCCCTTCTCCCAGCTGCATTACATCAAAGAAGGGTGCCACCGGTTCCCCGTTGCAGACACAGGGGCCGCCGGCAATGATTAAAGGCCATTCCTCTCCCCGGTCCTTGGCATAAAAAGGAATCCCCGCCAAATCCAGCATGGCCAGGATATTGGTAAAGGACATCTCATACTGGAGGGTAAAGCCCACAATATCAAAGCTGGTCAGGGGGTCCTTGCTTTCCAGGGTATAGAGGGGAATCCCCAGCTGTTCCATCTGCTCCTTCATGTCCAGCCAGGGCATGAAAGCCCGCTCCATCCACCAGTTGGGATGGGCGTTGATCAGTTCATAGAGTATCTTCTCCCCCAAAAAGGACATGCCTACCTCGTAGGTATCGGGGAAGCAGAAGGCGAACCGCAGGTCCACCTTTTCCTTATCCTTATATACACAGCCAGGCTCTCCGCCGGTATACCGGCCGGGCTTCTGCACCATGGCAAGAGCCTGTTTCAGTTTCGGGTCCAACATTCTTTGTTTCCTCTCCCGGCGGAAGTCTCCGCCGCTTTCACTGTCCTACTATTGTAACCGATTCCTGTAAAAAAAGCAATTTAATATCCCTGCCCCATCTCTTCCAGAGCCTGGCGTATCCGGGCCCCGTCCAGTCTGCCCAGGGGGATAAGATTGAACAGCCCCATCCAAAGATTCACACCCCCGAACCAGTATCCCCCATAGCTGGCCTGAATCTGCATGGCCAGAAAGCAGAGCCCGCCCAGGGCAAGGTTTACCGCCGGGCCTGCCGTCGCCAGTATCAGCAGTTCCCTGGGAGTAAAATCAGACTGGGGTGCTTCCATCCCTATCCCCGCCGGGGAGATGGAGATTCTGGGCAGCCGCCCCATGAGAAGAAAATAGGCCCAGGCGTGGCCCGCCTCATGAAGCAGGGCTGCCAGAAGTCCCATTCTGCCAATGGCCAACCCGTCCCGGCTCAGAAGAAGAATCATTACCAGGCAGGTGAGAAAGGGATATTTCCAGCTGATATATTTCATAGGCCCAGCGCCTCCCGTGGATCATACCCTATCTCCCGGTAGAGGAGTTCAAAATGGAGATGAGGTCCCGTTACATTTCCCGTACTTCCCGATGTGCCCAGGACCTGTCCCGCCTTTACCGGCTGGCCGGTGCGGACAAATAAGTATTGCATGTGGGCATACAGGGTGGTCAGGTGGTCCTGATGGGCCACCACCACATAGTTGCCGTAACTGTTGCTCCAGGTGGCTTTCACCACCACTCCGTCCGCCGCCGACATAACCGGGGTCCCTTCCCCGGCTCCCAGATCGATTCCGGTATGGAAGTCATCCCCTTCGCCGGTGGGATTCTCCCGCCAGCCATAGTTGGAGGTTTCCCAAAGGGCAGCCAGGGGACTGTGGAGGATCTGGGTGGGGACATAACTTTCCTCCGAATAGTTCCAGGGTTTCCTGGTCTGTCCGCTACCGCCCTTTCCCTCTTCCCCCAGCCAGGCCCAGGCAAACCGGACAATGGGCTGGGGATTGAGAGTTTCCCGGCTCATATATTCCCGGTAGGGGGTCAGGATTCCCGCCAACAGCCCGGGAGAAAGCTGGCCTATCACCGCCAGCACTCCCACCAGTAATCCTGTCAGAATGATCTGCATTCTGAGCAGGCTCCCCTTTCCCGGAATCTTTTCCTCCTTGGGTGGTTTCAATACCTGCCGGGTTTCTTCCCTGCGTTCTTCCAGCATTTTTGCTTCCATTCCTTCACCGCCTTCCGGTTGCTATTCTATGCCCTCCTTCTCAAAAAAAGACTGCCGCCCGGCAAAACGCCGGACGGCAGCAGCTGAAACAGATTTTATTTTTTACCCCGGACCAGATGACCTACCCATTTCTGGAAAAGGTTCTTTTTGGGTGCAGGACGCTTTTTTGCCACGGTCTTTTTTACAATGGGAGTGACCGGTTCCTTGCTCTGGACCGGCTGGGGCTGGGGTTTCCACTGCTCCTGAGGCAGCCACTTATCCCGGAACAGGTCATACATGGCCATCTGGCTGTCTACCACGGGGGCATCCTTCTCCCGCTTGACCCTTACATAGCTTCCATCGGGGCGCATTTCCCGGGCATTCACATTATCCTTAAGTTGTAAAGTCAAAATACTGTACAGCATTTTCTTGAGCCGGGGGTCGTCGATTCTGACCCCCACCTCCACCCGGCGCTGGGTATTCCGGGTAAGGAAGTCTGCGGAAGCGATGTATACCCGCATATCCTCCCCCTGGCCAAAGCAGTAGATACGGCTGTGTTCCAGATAGCGGCCTACCAGGCTGCGAATCCGGACATTCTCGGTCTTGCCGGGAAGGCCCGCCTTCATGCAGCAGATGCCCCGGACGATCATATCCACCTGAACCCCGGCGCAGGAAGCCTGAGAAATCTTATCAATGATCTCCACATCGTTGAGGGAGTTGTTTTTAAGAATCATGGAAGCGGGTTTCCCGGCCATGGCGGCACGAATCTCCCGGTCCATCTCCTCCAGCATAACGCTCTTGAACTTGAGGGGAGCCACCAGCAAAGTCTCCACCTGGTCCGTCAAACGGTGAACTGCCAGGTTATTGAACACCGCATTGGCTTCCTCACCGATCTTCTGGTCGGAGGTGATGAAGGACAGGTCGGTGTAAAGCTCACTGGTTTTCTCGTTGTAGTTGCCGGTGCCGATCTGGGTGGTGTAATGGTAATCAGAACCAACCTTCCGGGTAATGAGGGTCAGCTTGGAGTGTACCTTGTACTCCTCGAAGCCATAGACTACGGTACAGCCGGCTTCCTCCAGCTGACGGGACCAGTCAATGTTGTTCTGCTCGTCAAACCGGGCCCGCAGTTCCACCAGAGCCAGAACTTCCTTCCCGTTCTCGGCAGCCTCCACCAGTGCGGAGACAACCTGGCTGTCCTCGGCCAGACGGTAAAGAGTCATCTTGATGGAGATGACATCCGGGTCACTGGCTGCCTGGTGCAGCATTTTAATAAAGGGACGGATGCTCTGGTAGGGATAGGCCAGCAGCACATCCTGCTTTTCCACCTGCTGAGACAGCTGATATCCTGCGGGAGCCTGCATGGGCCGGGCGGCCGGATAGCTGAAGGAGGGGTCTTCCTTGGAAATTTTTCCGGCCAGCTTCATCAGGCAGCTCAAGTCCAGAGGAGCCGTCTGGGCCACGGTATGGCCCTGGGGAAGCATAAGCTTTTTGGTGAAATAATCTGCCACATCCTGGGGGGCCTGGGGCCAGAACTGGAGGCGGACAGCCGCCAGCTTCCGGCGCTTTTTCAGCAGTTCAGTCATCACCTGACGGAAGTCCACATCGTGGTCCATCATTCCTTCCTGAACCGTGATGTCTGCGTTCCGGGTAGCCCGGATGAGACATTCCTTCTGGACTGCCTTCTTGTCAAAGACAGTGGCACCGAAGTGGTAAATCAGTTCCTCCACAAAGCCATAGCTGACCCCGCTCTCTCCCCTGATATACAGGAGCCGGTCAAACTGGCTGCTGATAGGGATGATTCCGTAGCAGGTGCCATCCTCCTTGGTTTTCAGCTGGGCGCAGTAGTAGATTTCCTTGTTTCTGAGGAACGGGAAAGGATGGCGCTCGTCAATGATCTGGGGGCTGAGGACCGGGAAAAGCTCGTTGTCAAAATACTTTTTCCAGAAGTGCTCCTGGTCCTTGTTCAGCTTTTCAAAGTTGATTTTGTGGTATCCCTTTTCATCCAGGGCCGCCACCAGCTTCTCATAATATTTGTCGCAGGAAAGCTGAAGCTGCCGGTATCTGGGCAGAATTTCTTCCAGCTGCCGCTGGGGAGTCATGTCGGTAACACTGTCCCGCTTCTTGCTTTTCAGCAGGGTCTGGTCATACAGGCTGCCCACCCGGACCATGAAAAATTCGTCCATGTTGCTTCCGTAGATGGAAGCGAATTTCAGCCGCTCTGCCAAAGGAAGGTTCTTTTCCTTGGCCAGGGCCAGCACCCGAAGATCAAAATCCAACCAGCTCAGTTCCCGGTTGATGTAAAGCGTCTCGTCCTTCATGATTTCCTCCTATCTGGATATGACTGCCTTATCTTCCCATGCTTCTATCATATTCATTGAGATTCCTTTGACCTGATCCACTTCTTCCCAGCTTTCAAAGGGACCGTTTTCCTCCCGGTAGTCCAGAATGGCCTGAGCCTTGGCTTCCCCGATTCCTTCCAAAAGAATCAGCTGTTCCATGTCTGCAGTATTCAGGTCTACCGGAACCGGCTCTGCCAGTTCTTCCAGGGAGACTTCCGCTGTCGTCTGCCCGCCCAGGCTGTAAGAAGGAAAGAATATCCATCCTCCTGCCACCGCTGCCAGGCAGGCCGCCGCCAGAATCCCTTTCCATCCCGGGTCAAACCTTGTCCGGGTACTCTTTGAGCATTCCATACAGATATTCTCCCACGCCGCCTCCGTACAATGCAGAGAGGGTATGCCGGCCTGCGGTCTGCTGGATTTCAGGAGGAGCATCGAAGGAACAGATGGTCTGCCCTGCCTTCTGGGCCAGGGGCAGGTCCCGCTGGTCATCGGTAAGAAGAACGCAGTTCCGGGGCAAAACCCCTTTCAGCATACACAGTTCCTCAAAGGCCCGTTCCGGCCGGGCATTCTGGGCCAGAATCACACAGGTGTTGGCATCCTGAGGGCAGATACAGTTCCGTGCCCCGTAGTATTTCCGCCGGGTATGTTCCTGAATTTTCCGAATCTGCTCCTCGCTGCCCCGCAGAATCACCTGGAGCCACCCCCGGGGGATTTCATCCAGGGATTTGAGAAGATACCGGACCTTACAGCTTTTCAGGTTTTCATGGACATAAAGGTTGCTCCGGACCACATACAGTCCGCCGCCCCGAGCCACGATCTCAATTCCCACCGAGGGAAACCGAAGAAGAATATCCTGAATGGCTACCCGGGCTTCCTGCTCATGAACGCAGGCGGATTTTACCTCTTCCCCCTGGGCCCCATCGTAAATCACCGCACCATTACAGGCGATCACCGATTCCGCAGGCATACTGCCCTTGAGCTGATGGAGTATCTCATGGACCGGCTTGCCGCTGATAAAAGCCAGTTGTCCCCCCATCTTTTCAAAGAGCTTGATGGCCCACCGGTCACAGGACAGAAGGTCGCCCTTATTGTCCCGCACCGCTGTATCCAGATTGCAAAGGACCAGTCTTTCCTGCAAACCTGTGTTCATGAGCCTTCTCCTCTCAATTTTTTCAAAAACTTCTCAAAGTATTCCGGAAGGGGTGCGTTAAACTCCATGTATTCCCCTGTTGCGGGATGAACAAATCCCAGGGTTCCTGCATGGAGACACTGTCCTTCCAGTTCCTTAATTACTTTCTGAGGTCCATACACCGGGTCCCCCGCCAGAGGATGCCCGATACTGGCCATGTGAACCCGGATCTGATGGGTGCGGCCTGTTTTCAGCTTGCACTGAATATGGGTAAAGGTTCCCAGCCGCTCCACCACTTCCCAGCCCGTATAAGCGTACCGGGAATTTTTAGGGGTAATGGCCATCTTTTTCCGGTCCTGGGGATGGCGGCCGATGGGTGCTTCCACAAAACCGCTGTCCTCCTTGAAGCCCCCATAGCAAACTGCCTGATAAATCCGGTTGATGCTGTGGACACTCATCTGGCGGCTCAGTTCCTGGTGGGTAGGGTCATCCTTTGCCACCACTAAAAGGCCGCTGGTATCCTTGTCTATCCGGTGGACAATACCAGGCCGCAGCTGTCCACCAATCCCGGAAAGTTCTCCGGCACAGTGGTAAAGCAGCGCATTCACCAGCGTACCGTCCGGATTGCCCGGAGCGGGATGGACCACCATTCCTTTGGGTTTATACACCACCAGAAGATGGGGGTCCTCATAGTAGATATCCAGAGGAATATTCTGGGGGACTGCTTCCAGCGGCTGGGCCGGAGGAATCTGCACCAGAATTTCGTCTCCTGCCCGGGTGGTATATTTTTTATTGACCGGTTTTCCGTTGCAGAGAATCAGCTCCTCCTCCAGCAGATTCTGGAGGGCGCTGCGGGAAAGCCGGTCCTGGGCGGCGGCCAAAAACTTATCCAGCCGCTGTCCTGCCTGGGAAGGCTCCACCAGAAATTCAAGCTGCTCCATTCTTTTCCTTCTTTCTCATTGTCAGCAGAATGTCCAGAATGTACAGTCCGATTCCCACGCTGATGCAGATGTCCGCAAAGTTGAAGATTGCGAAATCCATAAATAGAGGGTTGATATAGTCCACCACCGCCTGAGCGGAAACCCGGTCAATCAGGTTGCCCAGACCGCCTCCCAGAATCAGGAGCCAACCAATGTATTCCAGTTTGGACTGGGGCTTTTTCCTGAGAAGGTATACCAACACCGCTGCCATTGCTATCACTGTAAAAACAATGAGAAACAGCTGACGGCCTGCCAGAGAGCCAAAGGCGGCCCCCGTATTCAAAAGGTAGCGCAGTTCCACGATTCCGGGGATCAGCGGCATACTCCCCACAGGTTTCAGGTAAGCGGTAGCCCAAGCCTTGATAGCCTGGTCCAGCCCGGCCAGCCCCAGGGGGGTCAAGAGTGTAATCAGCCAATACCGCATTTAGGTCCTCCATTTTTATCGGCGGCACCCCCGGATCCGGCGGTCTCAATGGCAGGGCGCCCCTTATATTACAACAAAAGGACGGCGCTTTTATTTCAAAAGCGCCGCCCCTGGCATTAAAGTTCTGCTGCGCAGCGTTTGCACAAAGTGGGATGGTTGGGATCAGAGCCAATGTCCCCGGAGTACTTCCAGCAGCGGGCACACTTCTCGCCGCCGGCACGGGTGACTTCTACGCCCAGGCCTTCCACCAGACCTTTCAGTCCGCCTTCACCCAGAACCAGGTCAGCCTTGGACACGATCATCAGGTCTGCCAGCTCGTCCATGGGCAGAGCATTGAGCAGGTCGTAGACCTCCTGGCTGCAGTACAGCTTGATCTGGGCTTCCAGAGAAGAACCGATCTGCTTTTCAGCGCGGGCCTGCTCCAGAACCTTCTTCACATCGTCACGCACAGCACGGAGCCGGCCCCACTTTTCCTGGAAGGCGGCATCCTGACGGTGCAGGCCAGTCTTGCCCATTTCCTCGAAAGCAACATACTTGTTCTTTCCGGGGAAGTCAGGCACAAAGCTCCAGATTTCCTGAGCGGTGAAAGCCAGGATGGGAGCGACCAGCTTGGTCAGCTCTACCAGAATCTTGTACATGGCAGTCTGAGCGGCACGGCGGGCCAGACCGTTGGCCTTGGTGCAGTAGAGACGGTCCTTGATAATATCCAGGTAGAAGTTGGACATATCCACCACGCAGAAGTTATGGACCTGGTGGTATACCTTGTTGAAGTCGTAGACCTCATAGGCGGCAATGCACTGCTCCTGGAGACGATCCAGAGCATCCAGGGCCCAGCGGTCGATCTCCTGCAGCTGATCCTCAGCCACCATATCCTTAGCGGGATCAAAGCCGTCCAGGTTGCCCAGCATAAACCGGGCAGTGTTCCGAATCTTCCGGTATGCATCGGAGAGCTGCTTCAGAATTTCCTTGGAAACACGCACATCCACAGTGTAGTCGGAAGAAGCTACCCAGAGACGGATGATGTCGGCGCCGTAGTCCTTGATGATCTCGCTGGGCTCCACGCCGTTGCCGGCGCTCTTGTGCATCTGCTTGCCTTCGCCGTCCACTACCCAGCCATGGCTCAGCACGGCCTTGTAGGGAGCCACCCCACGGGTAGCAACGCTGGTGAGCAGGCTGGACTGGAACCAGCCGCGGAACTGGTCGGCGCCTTCCATGTACAGGTCGGCAGGCCACTTCAGCTCAGGGCGCTCCTCCAGAACGGCCACATGGGTGGAACCGGAGTCAAACCAGACATCCATGATGTCGGTGTCCTTCCGCCAATCGGAAGCACCGCAGTACTGGCACTTGATGTCGGCAGGAATGATATCCTTGGCTTCGTACTTGTACCAGGCGTCGCTGCCTTCCTTCCGGAACAGGTCGGCCACAGCCTGGATGGATTCATCGGAAATATGATACTTACCGCACTTGTTGCAGTAGAATGCAGGGATGGGCACACCCCAGGTGCGCTGACGGCTGATGCACCAGTCGCTCCGGTCACGGACCATTCCCACCATACGGTCATGGCCCCAGGCAGGCTGCCACTTTACCTCATCCACGGCCTTGTAGACCTGCTCCTTGAAGGGGTCAATGGAGCAGAACCACTGTTCGGTGGCACGGAAGATGATGGGGTTATGGCACCGCCAGCAGTGGGGGTACTGGTGCTGGATGTGCTGTACGCCCAGCAGGTTGCCGGTTTCCTTGATATGCTTCAGGATGACAGGGTTGGCATCCCACACCATGAGTCCGGCGAACTGGCCGGCTTCCTCGGTGAGAACACCGTGGTCGTCCACAGGAACGATGACCGGCATATTGTATTTCTGGCAGACGATAAAGTCGTCAGCACCATGTCCGGGAGCGGTGTGGACACAGCCGGTACCGCTTTCCAGGGTGACATGCTCGCCCAGGATGATGATACCCTTGCGGTCCAGGAAGGGATGCTGGTACTCCATCATCTCCAGCTCGCTGCCCCGGATGGGCTCTCCTACCACTTCGTACTCGGTGATCTTGCAGGCTGCCATGGCATCCTTGACCAGATCCTGAGCCATAACATGGTAGTCCTCCCCGATCTTGACAAAGACATAGTCATAGTCGGGATGGAGGCTGATGGCCTGGTTGGCAGGCAGGGTCCAGGTAGTGGTGGTCCAGATCACAAAGTAGGCCTTGTCCATGGGGATGTTCCGCTGAGCCAGAATGCCGTTGGGGTCAGCAGAAACCTGGAACCGCACATAGATGGAATCACACTCGTCCTCGCCGTACTCGATTTCAGCTTCGGCCAGAGCGGTGTTGCAGTCAGGGCACCAGTAAACGGGCTTGAGGCCCTTGTAGATGTAACCCTTCTTGGCCATCTCCCCGAAAATCTGAATCTGATGAGCTTCAAATTCAGGCTTGAGGGTCAGGTAGGGGTTCTTGAAGTCACCGATAACGCCCAGGCGCTGGAACTGCTCGCCCATAATGTCGATATGCTCGGTGGCGAAATCATAGCAGAGCTTCCGCAGCTCCAGCTTGCTGATGCTAGCCTTCTTGTCCCCTGCTGCGGCCAGCGCCTTCAGCTCAATGGGCAGACCGTGGGTATCGTAGCCGGGCACATAGGGAGCCTGGAATCCGGTCATGTTCTTGTACCGGATAATGATGTCCTTAATAATCTTGTTCAGGGCAGTACCCATGTGGATATTGCCGTTGGCGTAGGGAGGGCCGTCATGGAGCACGAAACGGGGCTTGCCCTCGTTGTGCTTGATAAGCTCTTCATACAGGTGGTTTTCCTGCCAGTCTTTCAGCATGACAGGTTCCTTTTTGGGAAGCCCGGCCCGCATTTCAAAGGCAGTTTTGGGCAGATTGATGGTCTTGTTGTAATCTTGTGCCACTGGTACTTTTCTCCTCTATTCCTGGATTATTTCCGGGGAATCAGTCATCAAAACCGATTCCCTTAAAGCCGTCAAACACGGAGGGGAGTTCTTCCTCCTCCTGAGCCAGATCATTCTGAGGAATCTCTTCCTCTTCCTGGTTGATCTGGGCCAAAGGAACGCTCTGCTCCTCCTGAACCTCCGGTTCAAAGGAAGGGGTGGGTTCCTGGGCGGGAGCAGGCTCTTCACTGAGGTAGCTCTGCCGGGCCTGTTCGATCTGTTCTACCAGAGCAGGAGAATCTTCCTCCTGCTCAAAGGCGGCCCGCCGGTCTGCTTCCCGGTCAGGAGCCTCATCGTAGCTCTGGAGGGCACTGAGGGACTCAATGTGCTTTTTATACAGATTCAGCACATTGGCCTTGAACCGGCCCACCTGCTTTTGCAGCTGTTTCATTTCGTTGGCAGCCCGGGCCACTTCATCATTGGCACGCTGTTCCCGGTCCTCTGCCCGAATATTGGCTTCCCGCAGAATTTCTTCCGCTTTCTGCTTGGCTTCCTTGAGGATGCTCTCCCCCATCCGCTGGGCATTGATCATGGCCAGCTTGAGGGTTTCCTCCTCATCCCGGTAATCCTCGATTTTGGAGGCCAGGATCTTAAGTTTTTTCTCATAATCAGCCCGCTCCTGGTCCACTCCGTCCAGCTCCTGGCGAAGGCTTGCCGCCTCCCTCTGAGCAGACTCAAGTTCCCGGGCGGCCTGTTCCAACAGGTTGTCTACATCCTCCGGCTTATAGCCCCGGAACACCACTTCAAACTTGGCGTTACGGATATCATTGGGTGTGACCATACCGCTCACTCCTCCCTGGTCAATATTGAAAATACTCTACGAAAATTCTGTCCTTCCGGCTCTTTCCCCCTATGCTTTCAAGACGGAACCGACCTTTTCCCCGCACTGTAAACACATCCCCCAGGAAAATTTCCTCGTGGGGCCTGTCCACCGGGATATGGTTGATCTCCACCCTGCCGCTGCGGATAAATTCCGCCGCATTGCTTCGGCTGGTGTTCATGGCTGCCGCCAGAAAAGCATCTGTCCGCAAAGAGGAAAGGCTGGCCGTTTTGATGGTCCGCTGAGGCAGTTCCAGCTTCTCGGGGCCATCGGGGTCCCAGTCATCCAGGGAGACGCTGACGCTCCCCACCTGGCAAAGCTGATCTTTAATGAAACCAGCCTTATCTTCCAGCACAAAAACGATGGCATAGCTGCCGTCCAAAGCGGGCACAATATCCCCGATGCATTCCCGTTCAAGGCCAAGGCCCAGAAGTGAGCCCAGATAGTCCTTGTGCTGGGGCTGCTTCTGGCTGCCCCGGCCCGGCCGGATAATCAGACCGGCTACCGGCTGTTCCTGCCAGGAATCCGCAGGTTCAATGCAGAGAACCTGCCGCTCCGACTGAGGGTATCCACCCTGGAAGCCATACTCCTCCCAGCCTGCCTTGTTCATGGCAGCACGGGCAAGGTCCTGCTCCCGGTCAGACAAAAAGCCGCTGTAACGGGGAATATTCTTTTGGCGGGCCTGCTGGGCCAGCTCCTGAAAGCGTTTGAACAGAAACTGCTCTTCCTCATTTCTGGGGGGAATAAATCCCCGCCGGGAATCCGGCTTACAGGTAGGTTGCGGTGTCAAAATCGCCCTCGTCCTGGCCGTTGGTCAGATTCACATTGGGAGGCGTGATCAGGAAGGTGTTGGTTGCCACCCGCTGAATGTCACCGCCGTTGGCGTAGGCTACACCGGACAGGAAGTCCACCAGCCGGCGGCTGGTTTCCTTGGATGCATTTTCCAGATTCAGGACCACAGCCTTATGGGCGTTCAGGTCGTCTGCAATGGAAGTGGCGGAATCGTACTTATCGGGCTTGACCAGCACTACATCCACATTGGTCACACCGCCCATCTGAACGGAAGAACGCTCCTTCCGGGGAGCGGAACGGCGGTTGAAAATACCGCTGCTGGTCTCCTGCTCTGCGCCGGTATCAGGCACCTGTTCTGTATACTCCAGGTTCTGGTCCAGCTCCTCGTCTTCCATAGCGCCCTCGCCGAAGCCCAGAATTTCCTTAAAACTCAGCATAGTTAAACCTCTTCTTTCTATTAGGGGTCAGTAACAAATAATCCCACTAAAACAGTATTTATTATCCCCTTTTTCCGGGGAAATGTCAATACTATAGGAGATTTCCGTCCTGCAAATCCGTGCCCTCCACAATGATCTCATCGTACAGCTTTACCTCGCTGCCGTTGCTCTGATCTGCCGGTACAAGGATATAATCTTCATTTTCATAGAGGACATAAATTTTTCTGAACCGCTGAATGGACCCATATTTTACATATACGCCCTTTTCGCCGTCCACAATATGCATGGCATTTTTGTCAATCCGCAGGCCGGTATAGGTGGCAAAGCTTACCTGGGCAGTCTGCTGCACCAGCTTGAGCATATCCTCATTGGTGTATTCGCAGGACAGCACCACCTTGGCCAGTCCCCCGTCCTGGTCCACCGTGACACTTTCCACGGTAGCAGGCAGCTCTTCCTCCGACTTGCCGGGGAACCGAATGGTCACCTTGCTTGCATTCTGGAATTTTTCTGCCGTTGCCAGGTCGCATACCGCATAGTAGTTCCAGTGGTAGCTGGTGATCACCTTACCCGCCACATCCCGGGTCTCGGCGGCTCCTTCCTGAAGATAAGCCTGGAGCTGGGCCGGGGTCATCTCATCCAGTTCCTCCGCGCTTTTGGTAAGGAACTTACTGTTCTGGGCCGAGATAAAATACCCGCCGCTTCCCGCATAGATGGGCTGGGGCTGGCCCAGGTTGGCCTGGAGGCTGTCCCGTTCCTGGGAAAGCTCTGCAATTTTCTGGGAGTAATCAGTCTCAAGGCCGGTGCACACATTCACCCGGCTCTCGGCCAGCAGATACTCGTTCTGGTCCTCGGCCAACCCTACCAGGGCCGTCTGGTCCATGGTGTCCAGCAAGTCATACAGGGCAGCCTGCGCCTGGCTGGATGCCACCTCAATGTCGCTGCTGCTGTTGGCATTCTGGGCTTTTTCCAGCAGGGCGATGGTGTTGTTCACCCGGGTCAGCTTTTCCCGCCAGGCTGCCTGCTGGGGGTCCGTGTATATCTCTGCCACCTGGGTGCCGTCCACCACGCGGGTGCCGTCCTCCACCAGGTAACCTAGGTTACCGCTTCCCTGGACCTCCTGCTCCCCGAACACCACCACCCCGTCCAGGGTGACGCTGTCCGACAGCTGGTAAAGGATGGCGGTTTCCTGCTTATAGGAATGGCCCAGGATCAGATAAAGCTGAACCGCAACATACAGTACCGCCAGGACCAGGGCCGCCACACCAGCCATTTTCAAAGTATTGAGTTTTGTCTTTGGCTGTTTCATCCAAACTCCTCATTCCCGGGACTGCTCTAAAAAACGGGCCGTAATCTCCAGGGCTTTATTGCTGCACTGGGGGTCATCCGCCTCCAGCCAGACTGCCCCCGGAATCCGCCGCAGCCAGGTAAGCTGCCGCTTTGCATAGTTCCGGGTGGCCTGTTTCAATTGGTTCACAGCCTCCTCCAGGGAAGCTGTCCCCTCAAAATAAGGGAAAAATTCTTTATAGCCAATGGCCTGCGCCGCGGTTTTGTACTCCTGCCGGTGAAGGTATACCTGGTTTGCCTCTTCCAGGATTCCCTCTTCCACCATCCGGTCCACCCGGTCCTCAATTCTCCGGTAGAGAATCTGCCGGTCAGAGAAGCCCAGGCAGAGACAAAGACTGTTGTAGGGCGGCTGGGCGGGACGGGCCTGGGCTTTCTGTCGGGAGGCAGTCTCGCCTCCCGACAGGCAGATTTCCAGTGTCCGAATCACCCGCACCTTATTGTTAGGGTGGATTCCCGCAGCGGCCTGGGGGTCCAGAGCCTTGAGCCGGTCATACATAGCCTCGGGGCCCAGCCGTTCCATCTCTTCTTCCAGATTTTTCCGCAGGGCAGGGTCCGCCATTTTATGGGAGAACTGAATTCCCTCCAGAAGGCTGGACAGGTAAAGCCCCGTTCCCCCTACCACAAAGGGCTGGGCTCCCCGCCCGGCGATTTCCCGGATGGTCCTTTGGGCCAGTTCCACATAGTCCGCCACGCTGAAAGGCTGGCTGGGGTCCAGAAAATCAATGAGATGGTGAGGCGCCTGGGCCTGCTCCTGAGGGGTAGGCTTGGCTGTTCCCACATTCAGGTCTTTATAAATCTGCATGGAATCCGCAGAGAGGATTTCCCCTTTGAAGGTATTGGCCAGCAGGATTCCCAGTGCGGTTTTTCCGCTGGCGGTAGGCCCCCCCAGGGCCACCACCTTCTGCTTACACGATCCGTCCAAACTGTTTCTCCAATTCCCTGCGGGTGATCCGCAGCACTACCGGCCGTCCATGAGGACAGAAGGGGGGCACCTTCCCAGAGAGAATATCCTGGGCCAGCTTGAGAAGGGCGGAGGGGTCGGTCTTGTCCCCTGCCTTGATGGCAGCCCGGCAGGCCATGGAGTGCATGACCCACTGTGTCTTTTCGCTGAGGGCGGTTTTACTTCCCTTGGCCAGCCCGCTGGCCACCTCCAGCACCATATCCTCAATGTCCGTTACTTCCACATCCGCCGGGACCTCCCGGACCAGAATGGTATTCCCGCCGAAGTCGTCCACACCCAGGCCTGTGTCCTCCAGCATTTCCATGTTATCCAGAAGCGCCTGCTTTTCCTCGGCGCTGAGATTGACCCGCACCGGTTCCAGCAGGGTCTGGCCCGGTACTTTGCCGTATCCGGCGGCCAACTGCTCGTAGAGGATCCGTTCATGGGCGGCGTGCTTGTCCAGCAGGCAGAGTTCCTCTCCCCGCTGGGTAATAATGTAGGTTTTGAATACCTCTCCAATATACTGGAGGGGTTCCTCTTCCTTTTCCTCCGGCATAAGGGAAAGCTGCTGAGCCGGCTGGGGGTCCTCCCTGAAAACCGGGGCCGGGGCCGGTTCCTTTACCGGGATATCCTCCACCACCGGGGCCTTGGGAGCCGGAGCGGGAATGGGGTCCTCCTCGGGAAGGATTTCCAGCACCTGTTCCGAGGCACAGGTGACCGTGCGGGCGGCCTCCCCATAGGGCTGGCGCTGGCTGTGCATTTCCCCGGCTCCTGCCACAGGCGAGACCGTGGTGATGATAGGTCCGCTTACCGGCTGGGGAGCGGGTTTTGCGGCTGCCCTGGGTTCCTCCCGGACAGTTGTCACGGAAGGCTTGACCGGGGCAGGCGCAGGCGCTGCCGGAGCCGCCGGAGCGGGAGGAACCACCGAGGGCAGTCCCTGCATGGCCCGGTATTCCTGGGCGGTCAGGGTTGCGAACTGGGCAGGCTTGGCCGGGGCGGCGGGTTTTGCGGGGGCAGGCTGGTTGAAATTGAACCGTCTGTCTCCGCTGCCGGGGGCGGCCAGGGCCTCCTTGGCGCCGTAGTAAACGGCGTCAAAAACTTCCTTCTCCCGGGCAAACCGTACCTCGGTCTTGGCGGGATGGACATTTACATCCACCAGTTCCGGGGGCATGGTGAGCATGAGGATTCCCCCCGGGAACCGCCCCTGCATAAGGGTCCCCTTGTAGGCGGCTTCCAGGGCGGCCATCATGGTACGGTTTTTCACATACCGGCCGTTAATGTAAAAATACTGGGCACTCCGGCTTCCCCGGCAGGCCCGGGGCGGAGTGATGAGCCCTTCCAGATGATACAGGCCAAAGTCTCCCTTTACCTCCAGCAGGTCCCGGCTGAACTCCCGGCCCAGCACCGCACTGGCGGCACTGAGGAGTTTTCCGTCTCCGGGGGTGACAAACTGCTGTTTCCCTTCCCGGATGAACCGGAAGGACACCTCAGGATGGGAGAGGGCCAGTTCCTGAATCACTTCCCCTACAAAGGTCCCCTCGCTGGAATCCTTTTTCAAAAACTTCATCCGGGCCGGAGTGTTGTAGAACAGTTCCTCCACCCGGATGGTGGTTCCCACCGGGCGGGCTGCTTCCTCCAGGCCCAGTTCCTGGCCTCCGCAAATCCGGTAGCTGTGGGCGAAATCCTCCTCCGGCACCCGGCTGAGCATTTCCACTTTGGCTACGCTGGCAATGCTGGGGAGAGCCTCTCCCCGGAAGCCCAGGGTATGGATGGAATCCAAATCTTCCTTCTGAGCAATTTTGCTGGTGGCATGGCGGATGAACGCCTTGGGCAGGTCTTCCCGGGCAATGCCGCAGCCGTTGTCCTGCACTTCCAGAAGGCGGATTCCCCCTCCTTCTATGGCCAGGGTGACCTGGGTGGCCCCTGCATCAATGGCATTTTCCAGCAGTTCCTTGGCTACCGAAGCAGGGCGCTCCACCACTTCCCCGGCAGCGATCAGTTCCGCCACCTGTTTATCCAATACCTGTATGGTGGGCAATCTCCTTCACCGGCCTTTCTCTTTTTAAGTCAAGTCAGATTTCAATTGATAGAGGTAGTTGAGGGCTTCAATGGGGGTGAGGGTCTCCAGGTCCAGAGCCCGCAGCTTCTCCACCGCCTCGCTGGGCAGGCAGGGTGCATCCATCTCCTGTTCCAGCAGCTCAAAGTCCATCTGGGTCACCTTCTTGGTATCGGGAGCGGCTGCTTCCAGGGTTTTAAGCACCTGGCGGGCCCGCTTGGTGACCCCCTCGGGAAGTCCTGCCAGCTTGGCCACCTCAATGCCGTAGCTGTCGTCTGCGGGACCCCGGACGATACGGCGAAGGAAGGTAATGTCCTCTCCCCGCTTTTTCACTGCAATATTATAGTTCTTGACCCCGTCCAGTTCCTCCTCCATGTCGGTAAGTTCATGGTAGTGGGTGGCAAACAGGGTCTTGCAGCCCAGGCCGTTGGCCGGGTCGCAGATATATTCCACCACGGCCCGGGCAATGCTCATGCCGTCAAAGGTGGAAGTGCCCCGGCCGATTTCGTCCAGAATGACCAGGCTCTTGGGGGTGGCCTCCTCCAGAATCTGAGCCAACTCGGTCATCTCCACCATAAAGGTAGACTGGCCGGCGGCCAGGTCGTCGCTGGCGCCCACCCGGGTAAAGATGGCATCCACCACTCCCACCCGGCACTGAGCCGCCGGGACGAAACAGCCGATTTGAGCCATCAGGGCAATCAGGGCATTCTGGCGCATATAGGTGGATTTACCAGCCATGTTGGGGCCGGTGATAATGAGCATACGGTCGCTGGTTCCGTTGAGGGTGGTGTCGTTGGGAACAAAAAGGCTCCCTTTCAGCATCTGCTCAATCACCGGATGACGGCCTTCCCGGATGATGATCTCATCTCCGCTGTCCACCTGGGGCTTGGTATAGTTATTCCGGACGCTGACCTGGGCAAAGCTGGCCAGCACATCCAGGGCAGCCACCGCCGTGGCGGTCTGCTGCACCCGCTGAATCTGGCCGGCAATGAAGGCCAGCAGTTCCTCAAAAAGCTGCCGTTCCAGAACGGCCAGCCGCTCCCCTGCACCCAGAATCTTGTTTTCCAGCACCTTCAGTTCCTCGGTAATGTACCGTTCCCCGGTGGTGAGGGTCTGTTTCCGGATAAAGTGGGCGGGAGCCATGGACAGGTAGCTCTTGCTGATTTCAATGTAATAACCGAACACCCGGTTGAATCCGATTTTCAGTTTGGGAATCCCGGTCTCCTGCCGCAGACGGGCTTCCAGCTGAGAGAGGACTCCCTTGCTGTTTTCCTGAATTTCCCGCAGCTCGTCCACCTCGGGGTTGCAGCCGGGGCGAATCACCTTCCCGTCCTTGAGGGTGAGAGGTGCTTCCGGGTCCAGGGTATCCTCCACCCTCTGGCGGATATCTTCCAGCAGGTCCACCTGATTACTCAGGGTGGTGAGAAGTGCGCTCTGGGTCTGGGAGGACAGGGCTTTTATCTGGGGGAACTGGGCACAGGTGTCCACCAGGGAGTAGACCTCCTTAGGACCTGCAGAGCCGTAGACCACCCGGGTCATAAGCCGCTCCACATCATGGACCCGGCTCATGGCTTCCTGCAGGTCGGCCCGGAGGATATTATCCTTATAAAGGGCTTCCACACCGTCCAGCCGGAGGTGGATGGCATTCACATCCACCAGAGGCTGTTCCAGCCATTTCCGGAGCATCCGCTTGCCCATGGCGGTCTGGGTCTGGTCCAGCACCCAGAGAAGGGTCCCCCGCTTGTCCCGACCCCGCATGGTCTCGGTGAGTTCCAGGTTATTCCGGGTGATGGCGGGCAGGTGCATATACTGGGTCTGGGCGTACCGCTGGACCCGGCGAATCCGCTCGATTCCCTTTTTCTGGGTCCGGCCCAGGTAGGAGAGCAGTCCTCCCACCGCATAGGGCAGCAGGCAGTCCTTGGGGCTGCCGCACTGGGATTCCCAGTCGGCCCCGAAGTTCTGGGTCAGGTGGACTGCCAGTTCTCCCAGGTCGTACTCTTCCTCCCCCATCAGTTCCACCGAGCAGTGAAGCTGTTGTTTGGCGTAATCCGTCACAGTTTTCAGGTCCAGCACCCCGGGGCTCATAAGAATCTCGCTGGGGTGGAACTTGCACAATTCCCCCACCAGGTCTCCCGACAGCTTTTCCCCGGACAGTTCGGTTCCCTGAAGTTCACCGGTGGAAACATCCGCAAAGCAGACTGCGGCCTTGCCCTGGCGGAAATAGATGCTGCAGATATAGTTGTTCTTGTCATCCTGGAGCATACTGTTCTCGATGACAGTGCCGGGGGTGACTACCCGAATCACATCCCGGGTGACCAGGCCCTTGGCCAGAGCCGGGTCTTCGGTCTGCTCGCAGATGGCCACCTTGTAGCCTTTAGCAATCAGCCGGGCCACATAGGTTTCGTAGGCGTGGAAAGGCACCCCGCACATGGGGGCTTTTTCATCCAGACCGCACTGCTTGCCGGTAAGAGTCAGTTCCAGTTCCTTGCTGGCGGTGAGGGCATCATCGAAAAACATTTCGTAGAAGTCGCCCACCCGGTAAAACAGGATCGCGTCTTTATACTGATTCTTGATCTCAAAATATTGGGCCATCATGGGGGACAGCTGGGCCATTGCTTTTACCTGCCTTCTGAAATTTAGGTTCCTGTTTTAGTGGTGTGGGCGCATTAGTGGCAGCCGGAGCAGGAGCTGCAGCTGCCGGTGCAGCCGCCGGTGGGCTCCTGCACGGTCATGGGATCTCCCCCGTTCATGGCGGTGTTGATGATGGCATCAATGTGGTTGATGAGGGTCTCGGCGTTCTTCTTGGCCTCGTTGTACCGAAGCATTCCCTCGTCGTTCATGATCTCCTGGTAGAGCCGGTTGATCTTCTCGTTGGTGGCGGCAATTTTTGCCTCGTCCCGCTCGTTCTCGCTCATCAGCTCGTTCATGTTCATCCGGGCAATGTTGAACTCCCCGATTTTATCCTGGAGAGCCTGGTTTTCGTCGTTTTCCTTCCGGGCGGCGTCCAGTTCCAGGTAACGAATATCACTCTGCAGGGCTACAGCAGCCTGCTTGAACAGTTCAATGCAATCCATGATTTTTGTCTCCTTTTAAATAATATACTTGTTTTGGTTCAGAGAAGCTCTTCCAGCTCTCCGGTGAGAATGGTAGCCCGGCTTCCGGTAAACTTTACCCTGGCATAGCGGCCGATCCATTCCGGCCTGCCCGGAATCTCCACCACCAGATTATTGTCCAGTCGGCCGTTGAGCAGTCCCTCAAAGCGGCCGTGGCCTTCCAGCAGCACCCGCTGGGTCTGGCCTACCAGGCTGGCCACCTGTCGGCTGGCAATTTTATCCTGTAAAGCCAGAAGCCTTGCCATCCGTTCCGTCTTATCCTTGTGGGTATAGGGGTCGGGCATAGAAGCTGCCTTGGTCCCGGTGCGCTTGGAGTAGATGAAGGTGAAAAGCTGCATATACTCCACCTTTTCCACCAGATCCAGGGTGGCCTGGAAGTCCTCCTCGGTCTCCCCGGGGAATCCCACAATAATATCACTGCTGAAAGTCACCCCCGGAATTTTTTCCCGGGCGTAGTCCACCAGTTCCAGGTAATGGGCCAGGTCATAGTGACGGTTCATCTCCTTGAGGATACGGTCGCTGCCCGACTGAACCGGCAGGTGGAAATGCTTGCAGATATGGGGCTGGGCCGCCATGGTATCAATGAGTTTATGGCTGGCATCCTTGGGATGGCTGGTCATAAACCGGATCTGATAGTCCCCCGGCACCTGGCAGAGCAGGTTGAGCAGGTCGGCAAAATCCATGGGTTCTTCCAGGCCCTTGCCATAGCTGTTTACATTCTGACCCAAAAGGGTGATTTCCTTATACCCCTGCTCCACCAGCTGGGTGAACTCCTCCAGGATGGCGGCGGGGGTACGGCTTCTCTCCCGGCCCCGCACATAGGGGACGATACAGTAGGTGCAGAAATTATCGCAGCCGTACATAATGGGAAGCCAGGCCCGGAAGGAGGAATCCCGGCGGATGGGAACACCTTCCATGACAGTGGCAGGCTCCACCGGCTTTTCCATCACCCGTTTTCCCCCCATGAGCCGGTCGGCCAGCAGCTGGGGCAGCCGGTCCATGCCGTCCACTCCAATGACCAGGTCCACAAAGGGGTAGCTCATTTTCAGCTTTTCCACCACCGTCTCCTGCTGGGTCATGCACCCGCAGACTCCGATGATCAGCTTGGGGTTGGCTTTCTTATAGGCTTTCAGGGCGCCCACATTTCCGAACACCCGCTGCTCGGCGTGTTCCCGGACAGCACAGGTATTAAAGAGGATCAGGTCGGCATGTTCCGGGGTATCGCAAAGGCCATATCCCAGGTCCACCAGGATTCCCTTGATCTTCTCGCCGTCATTCACATTCTGCTGGCAGCCAAAGGAATGGACATAGGCCAGGGGCGGTGAATCATAGGCCTGAGCAATCACCTGGGCAGCCTGCTGATTTTTACTGTAACTGGTATTTTTCAAAGCAATGCTCCTAACAGGATATTCTTTCCTTTTTACTGGGAAAAGGCGTTGGGACGACCAAAACAGGCAAAGGGTATACCCCGCCTATTTTGATAATCCATAGTATTATACTATAATTTTTTCTCTTTCACAAGGGCTGGCTGCAAAAAGAAAGGGGCCGCTCCCCTTTTGGGAAGCGGTCCCTTTTGCGTATATTCTGAGAATGGTTCAGGCTCAGTTGTTGGCGGCAGCCATTTCTTCGGCTTCCCGCTCTTCCAGAGCAGCTTCCACCTCGGGCAGGCCGGTGCCGGCGGGCAGCAGCTTGCCGATGATAACATTCTCCTTCAGGCCGTTCAGGTGGTCCACCTTGCCCTTGATAGCGGCTTCGGTGAGCACACGGGTGGTCTCCTGGAAGGATGCGGCGGACAGGAAGCTGTCGGTAGCCAGAGAGCTCTTGGTGATACCCAGCAGAACCTGGCTGGTGGTGGCCAGCTCCAGTCCTTCTTCCCCGGCATCCATCCGGGCCTGGATCTCCTCGTTCATAATCATAACTTCACGACGGTCTACCATAGCACCGGTGAGCAGGTTGGTGGAACCGGGGTTCTCAACCCGGACCTTCCGCATCATCTGACGGATGATAACCTCGATATGCTTATCGTTGATTTCTACACCCTGGAGACGGTAGGTCTTCTGAACTTCGCTGATCAGGTAGTCCTGAAGGGCGATGGGTCCGTTGATGGCCAGGATATCCTGGGGATAAGCGTGGCCTTCGGTGAGCATTGCGCCCTTCTCCAGAACGTCCCCTTCCATGACCTTTACATGCTGGCCGAAGGGAATCATATAGCTCTTGGTGATGGGGGCGCCGTTCTCGTCCACACCCTCGATGACCACATGCTTGTTCCGCTTGGTATCGTCAATGTGAACGGTACCGGCGATTTCGGTCATGATGGCCATGGTCTTGGGACGGCGGCTCTCGAAGAGTTCCTCAACGCGGGGAAGACCCTGGGTAATATCCTCGGCAGATGCGATACCACCGGTATGGAAGGTACGCATGGTCAGCTGAGTACCGGGCTCGCCGATGGACTGAGCTGCAATGATACCTACAGACTCGCCTACCCGGACGGCCTCGCCGTTGGCCAGGTTGGAGCCGTAGCACCGGGCGCAGACGCCCTTGTGAGCACGGCAGGTCAGAACGCTGCGGATCTCCAGCTTTTCAATGCCGGCAGCCACGATCTTGTCGGCGTCGAACATATCCATCATCTTGCCTTCGGGCACGATGATCTCGCCGGTGGTGGGGTCCTTTACATCGCCCACAGCAAACCGGCCAATGAGACGCTCCCGGAAGGACTCGATCTCTTCACGGCCTTCCCGGATATCCTGTACCCAGATACCCTGGGTGGAGTGGCAGTCCTCTTCCCGGATGATAACATCCTGAGAAACGTCTACCAGACGGCGGGTCAGGTAACCGGAGTCAGCGGTACGCAGAGCGGTATCGGCCAGGCCCTTACGAGCGCCACGAGAAGATACGAAGTACTCCAAGATGTTCAGGCCTTCACGGTAGTTGGCACGAATGGGCATCTCGATGGTTTTACCGGCAGTGTTGGCCAGCAGACCACGCATACCGGCCAGCTGCTTGATCTGGTTCATAGAACCACGGGCGCCGGAGTCAGCCATCATGTAGATGGGGTTCCGCTTGTGGTTGGTCTTCAGGTTGTTGGACAGAGCGTCAGAGACCTTGTCGGTGCATTCCTGCCAGATTTCGATAACATTCTTGTACCGCTCTTCCTCGCTGAGCATACCACGGTTGAACTGCTTGATGACCTGCTGTACCTTCCGGTCAGCCTCAGCCAGCAGCTCAGGCTTCTCTTCAGGCATAACGGCGTCGCAGACAGCCACGGTGATGGCGGAAACGGTGGAGTACTTGTAGCCCTGGCTCTTGATGGCATCCAGCATTACGGAGGTAATCTTAGCGCCGTGCTTGGCCAGGCAGCGGCTGATGATGTCGGGCAGGTTCTTCTTGGTGACCTGGAAGCTCACCTCCAGATCCAGGCAGTGGTCGGGATCGTTCCGGTCCACATAGCCCAGGTCCTGGGGAATGGGAGTGTTGAAGATAATGCTGCCCACGGTGGTGTCCACCAGCTTGGTGACGGGCTCGCCGTTGCAGGTGCCGGTACGACGGACCTTGATGGGAGCCTGGAGGGTGACAACATGCTCGGCGTAAGCCATGAGAGCTTCGTTCTCGTCCCGGAAAATCTTTCCGTGGCCCTCGTCATCAGGGTTGATCATAGTCAGGTAGTAGCTGCCCAGAATCATATCCTGAGTAGGCACGGTAACAGGTGCGCCGTCGGAGGGCTTGAGCAGGTTGCCGGAAGCCAGCATGAGCATCTTGGCTTCACGCTTGGCCTCGGTGGACAGGGGCAGGTGTACAGCCATCTGGTCGCCGTCGAAGTCGGCGTTGAAAGCGGTACAGGACAGGGGGTGCAGCTTGATGGCACGGCCCTCTACCAGCACAGGCTCGAAAGCCTGGATGCCCAGACGGTGGAGGGTAGGTGCACGGTTCAGCATAACGGGGTGGCCCTTGATAACAGTTTCCAGGCTGTCCCAGACCTCGGTGCTGGCACGCTCCACCTTCTTGCGGGCGGACTTGATGTTGGTGGCAAATCCCTTCTCCACCAGATCCTTCATGACAAAGGGCTTGAACAGCTCCAGAGCCATTTCCTTGGGCAGACCGCACTGATACATCTTCAGTTCGGGGCCTACAACGATAACGGAACGGCCGGAGTAGTCAACACGCTTGCCCAGCAGGTTCTGACGGAAACGGCCCTGCTTACCCTTGAGCATATCGGACAGGCTCTTGAGGGCACGGTTGTTGGGGCCGGTGACGGGACGGCCGCGGCGGCCGTTGTCAATCAGGGCGTCCACAGCCTCCTGGAGCATACGCTTCTCGTTCCGGACAATGATGTCGGGAGCGCCCAGCTCCAGAAGCCGCTTAAGACGGTTGTTCCGGTTGATGACCCGGCGGTACAGGTCGTTCAGGTCGGAGGTGGCGAAGCGGCCGCCGTCCAGCTGAACCATGGGACGGATGTCCGGGGGAATGACCGGCAGCACATTCATGATCATCCACTCGGGGCGGTTGCCGGACAGCCGGAAGGCATCCACAACCTCCACCCGCTTGAGCAGGCGGACCCGCTTCTGGCCGGAGGCGTTCTCCAGCTCGTCGTGGAGTTCCTTGCTCAGCTCTTCCAGGTCGATTTCGGCCAGCAGATCCTGAATGGCCTCGGCGCCCATGGCGGCCTTGAACTCGTCACCGTACTTCTCCCGCATCTCGTGGTATTCCTTCTCAGAGAGAAGCTGCTTCTTCTCCAGAGCGGTCACCAGGCCGGGGTCGGTAACAATGTAGTTGGCAAAGTAAAGTACCTTTTCCAGCTGACGGGGGCTTACATCCAGCATAAGGCCGATACGGCTGGGGGTACCCTTGAAGTACCAGATGTGAGAGACAGGGGCAGCCAGCTCAATGTGGCCCATCCGCTCACGGCGGACCTTGGCCTTGGTGACCTCTACGCCGCACTTGTCGCAGATCTTGCCCTTCCAGCGGATGCGCTTATACTTGCCGCAGTGGCACTCCCAGTCCTTGGTGGGTCCGAAGATCCGTTCGCAGAACAGACCGTCCCGCTCCGGCTTCAGGGTGCGGTAGTTGATGGTTTCAGGTTTTTTAACCTCGCCGTAGCTCCATTCCCGGATCTGGTCAGGAGAAGCAAGGCCAATTTTAATCGAATCAAAATCGTTATTTTGCATTCAAAAACCCTCTCTTAAATTATGAGATTGGTGTATATAACGGCCTTTGGAATCCGCCGGCCCTTCCCGAAGCCTTGCCCGGGAGGGCTGGGGATGTTATCCAAATCAGAACTCTTCTTCGGAATCGCTGCCGAACAGGTCAGAGAGATCCAGGCTTGCTTCCTCGCCCTCGTCTTCTTCCTCTTCAAAGCCTTCGTCAGCTTTTTCCACGCTGTAGCTGTCGTTCAGCTCGTCCTCCAGCATGACATTCTCACCCTGGGGCAGATCACCGATTTCGTAACCGGCTTCTTCGTCGTCAAAGTTCTGGCGCATATCCACCTCGTTGCCCTCGGCATCCTGCACCACAATGTTCAGGCCCAGGCTCTGGAGTTCCTTCAGAAGTACCCGGAAGCTCTCGGGGATACCGGGCTTGGGTACATTCTCGCCCTTGACAATGGCTTCGTAGGTCTTGACACGGCCTACCACATCGTCGGACTTAACGGTCAGGATCTCCTGGAGGGTGTAAGCGGCGCCGTAGGCTTCCAGAGCCCAGACTTCCATTTCGCCGAAACGCTGGCCGCCGAACTGAGCCTTACCACCCAGAGGCTGCTGGGTAACCAGGCTGTAGGGGCCGGTGGAACGGGCGTGAATCTTATCGTCAACCAGGTGATGGAGTTTCAGGTAGTACATATAGCCTACCGTTACCTTGTTATCGAACTTCTCACCGGTACGGCCATCGTAAACGGTGGTCTTGCCGTCCTCGGTCAGGTCGATCTTGCTGAAGTCGATCACATGGCCCTTTTCGCCCATGATCTTGTCCAGCTTGGTGGGATACTCGGGAGCATTCTCGTTGTGCCAGATGGAAGCGGCCTCTTTAAAGGCTTCCCGGATATCGGACTCGTGGGCACCGTCAAAGACGGGGGTCATGACCTTCCAGCCCAGAGCCTTGGCGGCGTAGCCCAGATGAACTTCCAACACCTGACCGATGTTCATACGGGAAGGAACGCCCAGGGGGTTCAGCACAATGTCCAGAGGAGTACCGTCAGGCAGGAAAGGCATATCCTCCTGGGGCAGAATCCGGGACACAACACCCTTGTTGCCGTGACGGCCGGCCATCTTATCGCCCACGCTGATCTTGCGCTTCTGGGCAATGTAGCACCGGACGACTTCCCGGACGCCGGGCTGGAGCTCGTCGCTGTTCTCGGGAGTAAAGACCTTTACATCCACAATGATGCCGTACTCGCCGTGGGGTACCCGGAGAGAGGTGTCACGGACTTCCCGTGCCTTCTCACCGAAGATGGCCCGGAGCAGACGCTCCTCGGCGGTCAGCTCGGTCTCACCCTTGGGAGTGACCTTACCGACCAGAATATCGCCGGCGCTTACCTCGGCACCGATCCGGATGATACCACGCTCGTCCAGGTTGGCGCGGGCTTCCTCGGCCACATTGGGGATGTCGCAGGTGATTTCCTCAGGTCCCAGCTTGGTATCCCGGGCTTCGGTCTCGTACTCCTCAATATGAATGGAGGTGTAAACATCCTCACGAACGATCTTCTCGTTGATCAGGACGGCGTCCTCGTAGTTGTAGCCTTCCCAGGTCATGAAGCCGATGAGGGCATTCTTACCCAGGGAGATTTCGCCGTTCCGCATGGCAGGACCGTCAGCGATGACCTGACCGGCCTTGACTTCCTCGCCCACGGAAACGATGGGTCGCTGGTTGATGCAGGTGCCGGCGTTGGACCGCATGAACTTGATCAGCTCATACTCATCGGTGGAAATCTTGGAAGTGCGGATGACGATCTTGCTGGCGTCTACCTTCTCTACCACGCCGTCGTTCTTGGCCAGAACGGCTACGCCGGAGTCGGTAGCTGCCTTGTATTCCATACCGGTGGCCACAATGGGCTGCTGGGTAACCATGAGGGGCACAGCCTGCCGCTGCATGTTGGAGCCCATCAGAGCACGGTTGGCGTCGTCGTTTTCCAGGAAGGGAATCATGGCTGTTGCCACGGAAACTACCATCTTGGGGCTGACATCCATGTAATCGACCTTTTCCCGCTCGATTTCCAGAATCTCGTCACGGCGGCGGCCATTGACACGGGGACGGACAAACCGGTTGTTCTCGTCCAGAGGCTCGTTAGCCTGGGCTACTACATACTCGTCCTCGGTGTCGCCGGTCATGTAAACCACTTCATCGGTGACTACGCCGGTCTCCTTGTCCACCTTACGGTAGGGAGCTTCCACAAAGCCGTACTCGTTGATCCGGGCGAAGGTTGCCAGGTAGGAGATCAGGCCGATGTTGGGACCTTCGGGAGTCTCGATGGGGCACATACGGCCGTAGTGGGTGTAGTGTACATCGCGAACCTCGAATCCGGCCCGGTCACGGGACAGACCGCCGGGTCCCAGAGCGGACAGACGGCGCTTATGGGTCAGCTCAGCCAGAGGGTTGTTCTGGTCCATGAACTGGGACAGAGGGCTGGAACCAAAGAATTCCTTGATGGCAGCTACCACAGGACGGATGTTTACCAGAGCCTGAGGGGTCACTTCCCCGTCGTCCTGGTTCTGGAGGGTCATCCGCTCACGGACCACACGCTCCATCCGGCTGAAGCCGATACGGAACTGGTTCTGGAGCAGCTCACCCACGCTGCGGATACGACGGTTGCCCAGGTGGTCAATATCGTCGGTGGTTCCGATACCGTGGTCCAGGCAGAACAGGTAGTTTACAGAAGCGAAGATGTCGTCTACATTGACGGTCTTACCAATCAGCCGGTCACGGTTTGCAGCCAGCAGCTCCTTCTGCTCCTCGGGGTCAGAGGTGGAATCCAGAATCTTCCGCAGTTCCTGGAAGGAGACCTTCTCGTTGATTCCGCACTCCTTCACATCGAAGTCAAAGAAGGGCTGGGCATCCACAGTGCCGTTGGTGATGACCTTGACGATGGTGCCGTCCAGGTCCAGACGGACCACGGAAACACCGGCCTTTTCAGCGGCCTGAGCCTTCTCCCGGGTGATACGCTCCCCTGCTTCAATGAGGAGCTCGCCGGTGATGGGGTCCACCACTTCGGCGGCGGCCACATACCCGGTGATACGGGTAGCCAGGGCCAGCTTCTTGTTCATCTTGTAACGGCCGAACCGGCTGAGATCATACCGGCGGGGGTCGAAGAACAGATTGTTCAGATGGGTCTGGGCGCTCTCCACCGTGGGAGGCTCGCCGGGACGAAGCTTCCGGTAGCACTCCAGCAGGCCCTCTTCCCGGTTGTGGGTGGGGTCCTTGTCCAGGGTGGCCATCAGCTTCCGCTCCTCACCGAAGAACTCGGTGATCTCCCCGTTGGTGCTCATGCCCAGGGCACGGAGCAGAACGGTGACGGGCAGCTTACGGTTCTTATCGATACGGACATAGAAAGCATCGGAACTGTCAGTCTCATACTCCAGCCAGGCGCCCCGGTTTGGGTTCATGGTGGCAGTAAACAGGTCCTTACCGGTCTTGTCCTTGGTAACACCGTAGTACACACCGGGGGAACGGACCAGCTGGCTGACGATAACACGCTCGGCACCGTTGATAACGAAGGTGCCGGAGTCGGTCATGAGGGGGAAATCTCCCATGAAGATCTCCTGCTCCTTCAGCTCGCCGGTCTCCTTGTTCAGCAGACGAGCGGTGACCCGCAGAGGAGCGGCATAGGTAGTGTCCCGCTCCTTGCACTCCTTAATAGAGTATTTGGGAGTTTTATCCAAACGGAAATCTACAAAATCCAGAACCAGATTCCCGGTGTAGTCCTCAATGGCGGAGATATCGTGAAAGACCTCCTTGAGACCCTCATCCAGGAACCACTGATACGAGTTTTTCTGAACCTCGATCAGGTTGGGCATACCGATGACTTCTTCGATTTTGGAGAAACTCATCCGCTGGGTTTTACCAAGGGTCGTGGGCTTGACCTTCATCATAAAAAGCAACCACTCCTATTCTCAGAATTTCATCTTTGGTTATAACGCCCATTCAGTTCAAAAATCCCGTCAAAAGTTTGTGCATTCATACGAAATTTTAGCTTTTTCCCGACTTTTCAAAGCTGCCAAGGCGCTCTATTCCAAGATACTATACTTGAGAAGTATAACCCCCAAAAAGCCCATTGTCAAGCCATTTTTCAGGATTTTTAAAAAAATTTGCCCAGGCGTGAAACGCCCGGGCAAGTGTATGGTTGTATACTGTTAAGTAACCGCTGTTCTCCAAAAATGGGGCTTGACAAGAAAAATCAGTCCAAAAAGTCCCGCAATTTCTTGCTGCGGCTGGGGTGACGGAGCTTCCGGAGGGCCTTTGCCTCGATCTGACGGATACGCTCACGGGTAACATTGAACTCCTTGCCCACTTCCTCCAGGGTACGGGGACGGCCGTCCTCCAGACCGAACCGGAGCCGGAGCACCTTCTCCTCACGGGGGGTCAGGCTCTTGAGCACCTGAGCCAGCTGTTCCTTCAGGAGGGTGTGGCTTGCAGCCTCGGCAGGAACGGGAGCATCCTCATCCGGGATGAAGTCTCCCAGATGGCTGTCCTCCTCCTCACCGATGGGAGCTTCCATGCTCACAGGCTCCTGAGCCACCCGCATGATTTCCCGCACCTTGTCGGCAGGCATGCCCAGCCGCTCGGCCACCTCATCCACGCTGGGCTCATGGCCCATCTCATGGAGCAGCTGGCTGGAAACCTTCTTCACCTTGTTGATGGTCTCCACCATGTGGACCGGGATACGGATGGTCCGGGCCTGGTCTGCAATGGCACGGGTGATGGCCTGACGAATCCACCAGGTAGCGTAGGTGGAGAACTTGAAGCCCTTGGTATGGTCGAACTTCTCAACGGCCTTGATAAGGCCCAGGTTGCCCTCCTGGATCAGGTCCAGGAACTGCATTCCACGGCCCACATACCGCTTGGCAATGGAGACCACCAGACGAAGGTTGGCCTCGCTCAGCCGCTGCTTGGCCCGCTCCCCTGCTGCCACCATCTTCTTGAGCTGTTCCAGGTCCTCCTGGGAAAGGTCCTGTCCGCACTCTGCGATCTGGTCAATGGCAGCGGCGCCGGTCTCGATGGCCTCAGCCAGCCGGACCTCCTCCTCGGGAGTGAGCAGGGGCACCCGGCCGATTTCTTTCAGGTAAACCTTTACCGGGTCATCAATGGATACGCCCTCCGCAGAGAGTGCGCTTTCAAACTGGTTTACATTTTCATCGGTAAGGGTGAATGCATCTGCATCGCTCACCGCTTCTTCCTCAATCTCAATTCCCAGCCCTGCCAGAGTCTCGTACAGTTTTTCCAGCTGATCCGGTTCCAGGTTGCATTCTTCCAGGGCATCATTGATCTCCTTGGAGCTGAGAGAACCGTTCCGCTTGCCATTCTCCAGCAATTCACGAATTACATTTTTCTTATCTGCCATAATGAAATTCTCCTTTTAGCTTTGGGTATTGGATTGAGTTTTTGCTTTGGTCAGGTCTGCCAGCCTGCGGCGCATTTCCTCCTCCGACTGAGGAGCCTGCCGCTGGGAGGCGGTCCGCTGTTTGATTCTTTGGATGAACAACTCCACATCCTTGGGGGTGAGAGGGTTGTCGCTGTTTCTTGCCAGCAGCTGTGCCGCCAGGGCCATCTGTCCCTCATCCAGCTGGCTGCCCAGGGTTGCCAGGATTCCCGGCCCGGTCTGGGGCGGCATGCTGTACAGCACCCGGCAAAGGGCCTGGTCCTCCGGCATGACCAGCTCCTGAGGGTCCACCCGTTCCCGGATGCCGGGAATAATGGATGGGTCCTTGAGCATGGCAGCCAGAAGCTGCTGTTCCCCGCTTACCGCCGCCAGGGCCTTCTCCCCTCCCAGGGAGTGAGGGACCTTGATTTGGGCGGGAAGCATTTCCTTTTGCAGGTCCTTCTGCCGCTGCCGGCGCTGCCGGTCACTGACCCGCCGGACCGTGGATTCCAGCTGGTTCAGAATGGTAGCTTTGGACACATTGGTCTGTTCCGAAATCCGCCCGGCGTAGATTTCCCGCTCGGTGGGGGTCAGGCCGCTGGCCAGCAGGGTGACTGCATCCCGCACATACTCCACCTTTCCGCTGTCAGTGGACAGATCGTACTTGGCCCGGAGCTTGTCCAGGTTGTATTCAATTCCGTTGGCGGATTTATCCAACAGCCGTCCAAAGGCGTCCGCTCCGTTCCGTTTGATGAACTCGTCCGGGTCTTTGGCTCCCGGGATATTCAGCACCGTCACTTTGATGGCGGTGTTCCGGAACAGTTCCAGGCTTCGGGCGGTGGCCTTCTGACCCGCTTCGTCACTGTCGTAGGCCAGGACCACCTCATCCGCATAGTTGGTAAGGAGCTTGACCTGTTCCTCGGTAAGGGCGGTGCCGCAGGCGCAGACCGCCGTACCAAACCCGGCCTGGTGAAGACTGATTACATCCATATAGCCTTCGCAGAGAATGTACCGCCGGGAAGGGTCCTTCTTGGCCACATTCAAGGCAAAGAGGGTCTTGCTCTTTTTATAGACCAGGGTCTCGGGGCTGTTCACATACTTGGGTTTGGAGTCATCCAGCACCCGGCCCCCAAAGGCAATGACATTTCCCCGCAGGTCAATGATGGGGGTCATCACCCGGTTCCAGAAGGTATTATGAAGGTTCCCCTTCTGGCTTCTTTTAATCAGCCCCGCTTCCAGCATTTCCTGGTCGGTGTACCCCCGCTGGCGCAGGTGCCGTTGAAGGCCGTTGAAATCATCGGGAGCATATCCCAGACCAAACCGGCGGATGGTGTTGTCGGACAGTCCCCGCCGATGCCAGTAGGCCCGGGCCTGGGCGGCCTGGGGCTGGTTGGTATTGAGCTGGTCGTAGAAATACCGGGCAGCATCCTTGTTCATGGCCAGAATCCGGCTCCGCTGCCGCCCGGTCTCATCGTTTTCCTGGGGCAGAGGCATTCCTGCCCGGCTGGCCAGGGATTTGACCGCCTCCACATAATCCAGGTTGGCGATCTTTTTCATAAAGGTAATGGTGTCCCCTCCTGCCCCGCAGCCAAAGCAGTAAAAGCTCTGGGTGTCCGGGTAGACCACAAAGGAAGGGGTCTTTTCATTGTGGAAGGGACACAGGCCCGTATAGGTCCTGCCCCGGTGGCGGAGCTGCACATAGCTCTGCACCACATCCACCACATCATTTCGTTCCAGCACTTCCTGGATATAGCTTTGGGGAATCACCCTCTTCCACCTCCCTTCCCAGGATTCAGGCTGTTACAGAATATGCCATTTCTTGGGGACAAACAGTTCCTCAAACATCCGGGTGGCAAACTCATCGCTCATGCCGCTGATGTAGTCCACCACGGCCCGGTCCACGCCCTCCTGGTAGGCAATTTGCAGGTAGAAGTTGGGCATAAGTTCCGGGTTCTCCCGCAGCCGCTCATACAGCTCGTAGACCATCTTCTCCACCTTGCCCTCCTCCCGCTTGGCCACAGGGTCCACATATACGGTGGAGTACATAAAATCATGGAGGAGTTCATAAGCGCCGTTGATCTGGGTACTGAACCGAATCTCCTGGGTGCCGTTGGAGACCATATCGGTGATAAGGGTGGTGATTCTCTCGCTCTTGGTCTTGCCCAGAATCTCCACCGCTTCCTTGGGGATGGCTTCGTTCTGGAGCACCCCTGCCGTGATGGCATCTTCAATGTCGTGGTTTATGTATGCAATATGGTCCGCATACCGGACGATTTGACCTTCCCGGGTCTCGGCCCAGGCGCCTTTGGTGTGAGTAACGATTCCGTTCCGCACCTCCCAGGTCAGGTTCAGGCCTTCCCCGTCCTTTTCCAGCCGGTCCACCACCCGGATGCTCTGCTGGTAGTGGGAGAATCCCCCCGGCGCAAATTTGTTGAGGGCCCGCTCCCCTGCATGGCCGAAGGGAGTATGCCCCAGGTCATGGCCCAGGCTGATGGCTTCCGCCAAATCCTCATTCAGCTGCAGTGCCCGGGTAATGGTCCGGGCGATCTGGCTTACTTCCAGGGTATGGGTAAGGCGAGTGCGGTAATGGTCGCCTTCCGGGGAAAGGAATACCTGAGTTTTCTGTTTCAGTCTCCGGAACGCCTTACAATGAAGGATCCTGTCCCGGTCCCTCTGGTAAGCGGTTCGTATCTCATCCGGCTCCTCCGGTTTTGCCCGGCCCCGGCTCTCGTCGCTGAAAGAGGCAAAGGGGGCCAGAATCTGGTGTTCCAGGGCCTCCTGCCGCTGACGGATGTTCATTCCTTTCCCTCCTTTTTACAAAATAAACAGGCTCTATTATTTTTATACGCCCTTTCCTTCCCATTCCCTTTTTTTATTTTGAATTTTTTTATTTTTCTTCAAAAGGAAGGTACTGGGGCTGGCTGATGGTCACCGGGTCCTTGCCGCGGGTCAGTTCTCCCAGGGCGGTGACCAGGAGTCCTTCCGTCCCCTCGGGCATGGTGAAAACCAGGGTGACCCGGTCCGCAAAGACAGGCTCCTCCATCTGAGCACCGCTCTGCCCAATGAGCAAAGCCGCCCTCTCATAAAGAGAATAATCCACTGTCACCTGGCCGGTAACGCAGCTTCGGATGGTAACGATGGTCGCATTTTCCAAAGCTGCTTTGGCAGCGCTGGTATAGGCCCGGACCAATCCCCCGGTCCCCAGCAGGATTCCCCCGAAATACCGGGTGACCACCACGATCACATCGGTAAGTCCTGCGTGCTGGATGGCTTCCAGCACAGGAAGTCCGGCGGTTTTGGCCGGTTCCCCATCGTCAGAATACCGTACCCGGCTGTCCTTGCGCAGGCAGTAGGCGTACACATTATGCCGGGCAGTACGGTTGGCCGCCCTGACCTGTTCCAGAACCGCCAGGGCCTTTTCTTCCGTATCCACAAAGGCAGCCAGGGCAATAAACCGGCTGTGCTTTTCCTCATATTCTCCTGTTCCGGTTCCCCGGAGGGTGCGGTAGTCTTCCATAGCCTTCCCCTTTCACAACAAGAAAAAGGCGGTTTGCTGAAGAACAAACCGCCTTAATTTGGCAACTGCAAAAATTACTTTTTGAGACCGAAGCGCTTGTTGAAACGATCAACTCGTCCGCCGGTATCGACCAGCTTCTGCTTGCCGGTGTAGAAGGGATGGCACTTGTTGCAGACTTCGACATGGACACTGGGCTTGGTAGACCGAGTCTGGATCACATTGCCGCAAGCGCAAGTAATGGTGCAATCCACATAGTTGGGATGGATTCCTGCCTTCATTTTGTTCACCTCTTTCTGGTTTTGACGGTGGCCATGCGAAATCATGGCCGATTCAACAACCTTCAATATCGGCCACCAGCGGGGAGCGCCCCGGAGCAGCCTTGGGAACGATTGCCAGAATAGTTTAGCACGCTTTTCCCCCTTCGTCAAGAATCCGGTAAATTTTTCCCGGCTTCTTTTTTAGTTTTGTTGCCCCGGCAACAGTTCTTTTCTTTCTTTTTGAGTACTGTTGACTCTATCAGAGTAACAGGAGGTATTGCGGTGATTCGGAGAATCATTGAAATCGATCAGGAAAAATGCAACGGCTGCGGCAAGTGTGCTTCCGCATGTCATGAGGGTGCCATTGCCATGGTAGACGGCAAGGCCACTTTGATGCGGGAGGACTACTGCGATGGACTGGGAGACTGTCTGCCCGCCTGCCCCACCGGTGCCATCACCTTTGTAGAGCGGGAGGCTCCCGCCTATGACGAGGCGGCAGTGCTGGCTTCCAAGGCTGCCAAGGAGAAAAGCAGCGGGTGTGCCGGAGGAGGCTGCCCCGGCAGCCATGTCCGGGAGATGAGCGCCTGCCCCTCCCCTGCCATGCCTGACCATCCTGCCTTTACCCTTGCCAGCCAGCTGCGTCAGTGGCCGGTCCAAATCAAGCTGGCTCCGGTGAACGCGCCGTTCTTCCAGAATGCAGACCTGTTGGTAGCCGCCGACTGCACCGCTTTCAGCTACGGAGATTTCCATAACCGGTTCATCCGGAACCGGGTCTGTCTGGTAGGCTGTCCCAAGCTGGACATGGTGGACTATTCCCAGAAGCTGACCCAAATCATTGCGCAGAACTCCATCAAAAGCCTGACCATTGTCCGGATGGAGGTTCCCTGCTGCGGCGGTCTGGAACATGCTGCCACCACCGCTCTCAAAAACAGCGGCAAGTTTATTCCCTGGCAGGTGGTGACCATCACCATTGACGGCAAAATCAAAGGCGAATAACCTTATAAAAAATCCCGTTTCCGAATTTCCGGAAGCGGGATTTTTCTTTTTTATTCCCAGCCCAGCCAGGCATTGGCTGCGGGGGTCCCGTCCTCTTTCAGGGCCACCAGCCGGGAGCCTTTCTCCTCCTGCTGCCCCAGGACAGTGAGGGTTTCTCCCTCGTAGCTTTGGTTGAGATAATGAATTTCCAGTTCCCGGACCGGGTGCTCCTCCCAGAATTTCAGGTCAAAGGCGTCCAGAAAAAGAGGGATATACCGCTGGTTGTTCATGTGGCGGTTAATATCCAGATCACTGTATCCCACCTTGTATTCCCAGGCTTTTTCTCCTTGGGGCAGCTGCCGGGGCAGCCGGGTAAAGCCGGGAAGTTCCTCCAGGGCAGGACCAAAGGCATCTTCCCCCATTTCTATATCGGAGATACGGGCAATGGCTCCTGTTTCCAGGTTGGCCAGGCAGGCTTCCAGCCGTCCCTGAAAGGCCAGCCGCCCTTCATACCGTATTTCCAGCACGGGGGTCAGCCGAACAGAGGAGCGGAGGGGCTCCGCCCAGACCTTCATCTCCACCTTTTCACCATAAGGGACTTTCTCAAAGACCCTGGCCCGGAACTTGGAGTAGAGCCAGACCAGCCCGTACCGGGGATAGATCCGGTTTACCCCGATTCCTAGGCTGAGCTGGTATTTTCCCACCAGCTCCTGGAAATAGTTCATATATCCCCGCAGGCCCAGCAGGCCATCCTGGTCGGCATCCCGGAACTGAGTGGACCATTCTTCACAAATCACATAAGACATTTTTTCACCTGAAAAGGAGCCTCCCCTGAGGGAGGCTCCTCCTTATTTCAATTTAAGAGAACAGAGGTGCCAGAGCTTCGGCCAGCTTATCCTTCTGAGCCTGGGCCTCAGCCAGGTCCTTGCCCAGGGTGGTAAAGTAGGTCTTGATCTTGGGCTCGGTACCGGAGGGACGGACCACCACGGTGGCGCCGCTTTCCAGCTTGTAAATCAGCACATTGGCGGCAGGCAGACCGGTCTCCTCGGGCTTGGTGTAATCCAGCACCTGGACCACCTTATCCCCGGCAAACTGGGTGGGCACATTGTCCCGGAGGCTCTGCATGATACCGGCCATCTTATCCATACCGGTAAGGCCGGGGAACTCAAAGCTGTCCACCTTGTTCAGGTAACGGCCATACTGCTTATAGATTTCTTCCAGCCGCTCCTTGATGCTGCTGCCGATGCTCCGGTAGTAAGCAGCCATCTCGCAGATGAGCATGGAGCCGATGACGGCATCCTTATCCCGTACATAGGGTCCGGCCAGATAGCCGTAGCTTTCCTCGAAGCCAAAGATGAATCGGTCCACTTCACCGGCGGCTTCCAGACCTGCGATCTGGTCCCCGATCCACTTGAATCCGGTGAGAACGCTCCGCATCTCCACGCCGTAATGCTCAGCAATGGCATCGGCCAGAGGGGTGGACACGATGGACTTTACAGCCACGGGATTCTTGGGCATGGTGCCCTTCTCGATCCGTCCGGCGCAGATGTAGTCCAGCAGCAGGGCGCCCATCTCGTTGCCGGAAACCAGCTCGTAGCTTCCGTCAGGGCACTTCATGGCAATACCCACACGGTCAGCGTCCGGGTCGGTGGCCAGCATCAGGTCGGCACCGGTCTCCTTGGCCAGATCCAGGCCCAGTTTGAGGGCCTCGAAAATCTCGGGGTTGGGATAGCTGCAGGTGGTGAAGTAGCCGTTGGGGTACTCCTGCTCGGGAACGATGGTAATATCGGTGATTCCCATGTCGTTGAGGACCTTGGTAACAGGGACCAGGCCGGAACCGTTCAGGGGGCTGTACACCAGCTTGAGGCCGGCAGTCTTGCACAGGCCGGGACGGACCTGGCGGGCTTCAATGGCATCATAGAGAGCCTGCTTGCAGTCATCTCCTACAAACCGGATGAGGCCCTGCTCCACGCCCTCTGCAAAGGAAATGTACTTTGCACCGGTGAGAACATCGGTCTTCTGAATTTCATCATAGACAATGGCGGCGGCATCATCGGTCATCTGGCAGCCATCGGGACCGTAGGCCTTATAGCCGTTGTACTTGGCAGGGTTGTGGGAAGCGGTGACCATAATACCGGCGTTGCACTCATAGTACCGGGTGGCAAAGCTGAGGGCAGGAACCGGCATCAGGGCATCATAAATCCGTACCTTGATTCCGTTGGCAGCCAGAACGCCGGCGGCAGTCTTGGCAAAGACATCGCTCTTAAGACGGCTGTCATAGCTGATGGCTACGGTCTGGTTGCCGCCCTGAGTCTTGACCCAGTTGGCCAGGCCCTGAGTGGCCTGACGGACTACATAAATATTCATCCGGTTGGTTCCTGCACCCAGAACCCCCCGCAGGCCGGCGGTGCCGAACTTAAGAGCCACGGCGAAACGGTCCTTGATGGCTTCCTCGTCCCCGTCGATTTTCTGGAGTTCAGGCTTCAGGTCTGCATCTTCCAGATCAGCGGCCAGCCAGCGCTTGTATTCATCCATGTACATATCCATGCACCTTTCTCTCTTTAATATTTGCCCCTGGGCAGAGCCCGGTTTTTGGGCATTATTTACATTTTTAATCATACTGCACCGACTTTTAGTTGTCAATTCGCAAATGATTTTTCGGTGATTTTCCCTTGTTTGTGAGTTCTTTTTTGTTCAGTCTGTATACCAGTTTTCCCCCTTGTCAGACGACTTGACCCACTTTATAATTGAATGAGAAACCTATGGGAGGGTGGAATGTATATGTATGCAAAGGTCACCAGCTTTGGATTGCAGGGGCTGGCCGCCTTTCCCGTCACCGCTGAAGCGGATGTGGCGGGAGGACTGCCCCAGTTTTCCATTGTAGGGCTGCCGGACAGTGCCGTAAAGGAGAGCGCCGACCGGGTCCGCAGTGCCATGAAAAACAGCGGCTATCCCTTTCCGCCCAGCCGAATCACCGTAAACCTGGCCCCCGCCGATGTGCGGAAAAGCGGGCCGGTGTACGACCTTCCGGTACTGCTGGCCCTGCTTTCCGCAGGAGGAACCATTCAACAGCCCCAGCCCTGCCAGGCTTTTGTGGGAGAGCTGAGCCTGGACGGAAGCCTGCGCCCGGTCCGGGGCATTCTCTCCATGGCTCTGGCTGCCCGGGAAAACGGAATCACCCAGCTGTTTGTTCCCTGTGAGAATGCCGCAGAGGCGGCGGTGGCCCAGGGGGTGGAGATCTATGCCTGTTCCAGTGCCCGGGCGGTGGTGGACCATCTCACCGGGGCCGCTCCCCTGACCCCGGTACCCTATCTTCCCTTCCAGCCCCAGGAACTTTCCTTTGACCTGGATTTTGCGGATGTTCATGGTCAGGCTATTGCCCGCCGGGCCTTGGAAATTGCCGCTGCGGGAGGTCATAATGTTCTGATGATCGGGCCTCCCGGTACCGGCAAAAGCATGCTGGCCCAGCGGCTGCCCGGCATTCTGCCTCCCCTTTCCCGAGAGGAAAGCGTAGAGGCCAGCAAAATTTATTCGGTGGCCGGGCTGCTCCCCTCGGGGCACGGACTTATGGGGGCACGGCCTTTCCGCAGCCCCCACCACACTGCCAGCAGCACAAGTCTGACCGGCGGCGGCTCCAATCCCCGTCCCGGCGAGGTCAGTCTTGCCCACAACGGAGTTCTCTTTCTGGACGAACTGCCTGAGTTCCGCCGGGAGGCCCTGGAAGCCCTCCGCCAGCCTTTGGAGGACGGCAAGGTAACGGTGAGCCGGGTCCAGTCCACCGTCAGTTACCCCTGCCGGGTCATGCTGGTGGCTGCCATGAACCCCTGCAAATGCGGATATTACGGACATCCCACCCGGCCCTGCACCTGCACTCCCAGCGCCATTGAACGGTACCGGCAGCGCATCAGCGGCCCTCTTCTGGACCGGCTGGACCTGCATGTGGAGGTAGCCCCGGTGGATTACCACGAGCTGAGCCAGGAGACGGGAGGAGAATCCAGTGCCCGGATCCGTGAGCGGGTCATTGCCGCCCGGCAGCGCCAGCTGGAGCGGTACAAGGGAACCGGCATCACCTGTAATGCCCAGCTTCCCAGCGCCCGGCTTCGCCAGGTGTGCAGAATGGAACCGGAAGCCGCCCGGCTCTTCCAGACCGCCTTTACCCGGATGCAGCTCAGTCCCCGGGCCCATGACCGAATCCTGCGGGTGGCCCGGACCATTGCTGACCTGGAAGGGACCCGGCTGATTACCGCCGCCCAAATCAGCGAGGCCCTCCAGTACCGCAGTCTGGACCGGAAATACTGGTACAACAACTGAGAATCAGGGAAATTTCCCTTTAAAATAATCAAAAGGTCAGGCCAAGAGAAAACCTTGGTCTGACCTTTTTCTTTTATTCTCCGCCTTCCAGAATGGCAGCTGCGGTTTCCAGCCAAAGGGAGACACTCTGCCAGGACACCCGGTGAAGGTATCCGGTGGAGCTGTCCCAAAGCCAGGCATATCCTTCCTGGTCAGGGGTACTCACCTCAAAGTAAGCAGCCTCGCTGCCCAGAGCCGTCACAGTTGCGTAAGGCTGGGTGGTACGGTCCTGTTCCACCTGGGCCAGGTCGGTGATGGTCATGGAAGTCTGGGTATATCCCAGCTGGGAAATCAGGGAATCCACCTTGGTCTGGTCCGGCTGTGTCTGGGAATCCCCGGCAAAGGACCAGGAGTCCCCATCATGGACCAGGGACAGGGTATTTCCTTCCCACTGAACTTCCAGGCTGGCAATATTCTCTTCCAGTTCCATGGGAGCCTGGGGAGCATACAGTCCCTCCTTGGTATAGGCAAAGGCGTTATAAACTTCCTCGCTCAGGGTATATACCCCGCCTTCCAGGGATGCATAGTAGTCTCCGGTCAGGGAATTGCATTCTCCAAAGGAGAAGGTGACACTCTGAGATTCGTTTATCAATGTCACCGTCAGGGCCGGGGTGTCCAGCCCAGTCTGGGCATCATTCTCCAGCTGCCGCTGGGCGGTGATGTTCTGGGCAGTGGTTGCCATATTTTCCAGAATAGACTGACGAATGGGATAGTTGGGGTCCTCCGGGTCTGTCCATTCCTCCCCCAGCTCCAGGGTGGTAGTCTCTTCCGGCCACTCAAGGGTGATCCGGGTGACCGAGTCCATGGAGAGAAAAGGAATCTCCTGAGAAGGTTCCTCTGGTTTCAGAAAGGCTACCAGGGCTGCAAGTGCAGCCAGGAGAGCTGCTGCCCCTCCCAATAGGAGAAGCAGTTTCTTTTTGGCCCCCATTACTGCCGCCTCCGTTTCAGGGTAACTGCAATGCCCACTCCTACCAGAGCCAGAGGAATGAGAACGGTAAAGACACAGCCCCAGAGCATGACAGCGCTCTCAGGAAGGACCAACCCTTCCAGCTGCAGGCTCTTGCTGGAAATAACCAGGGTATCTGCCTGCCCGCAGAGGGTGCTCAGTCCTCCTACCAGGAACTGGCTGTTGCCGCCGGACACCACGCTGTCCAGGCTGCCGTTCCAGATTCCGGAACCGCCTACCCAGAGGATGGCTCCTCCCCCGCTGTTCCGGGAGACAGCCGAGAGAAGGAAGGTTCCCTCCCCTTCGGGGTCGCTGTCCGGAACCGCCTTATCAGAGGTGATAAGGAGCGGGGTCACCTGGGCCACAGTGTCCTCATTGACCAGAGCCCCCTGGGCGTAAGGAATCAGAACATACCGGCCATTCATATCCTGGGTGATTTCGTCCTCGCCCAGGTCAGGGAGCAGGTAATAATCCAGACCGCTGATGTGGTAGTCCGCGTTGCCTTCCGACAGGTACCCGTCTGCCAAGGTAATCCCGTATTCTTCCAGAAGGGCTTTCAGGTTGGGGGTGGACATCTGGCCGTCGGTGACCAGCACCAGGCTGCCCCCCAGTTCCAGATAGTCCCGCAGAACATCCACTTCCTCCTGAGTATAATCCACCATAGGAGCGTTGAGAATCAGGGCACGGGCATCCTCGGGAATCTGGCCGCTGGATACCAGGCTCAGGTCCACCAGTTCCAGGTTCTGGTTCTGGATGGTCTGAAGGGCGTAGCTGTCCAGCTCTGCCTCCCCGTGACCGGTAAGGCGGTATACCTTGGGAGTGTCGGTACTGATGACATACCGGATGGCGCTGGTGATCTGCTGTTCTGCGTCAAAGCCGATGGTGTAATTTCCCGCTTCATCCGCACCGGACTGGTAGAAGGAGGTGGGAAGAATCAGCCGGCTCCGCTGGCCGCTGACCACCAGCAGGCTGCCCTCAGTGGCGTCATCATACCCGTATTCTGCTGCAAAGGAGGGGTTATAGGCCGGGTCCACCGTTTCCCAATGAACCTGACTGCTGCTGGTCTGGTACCGTTCCAGCAGGTTCTTCACATTGGTGTCCTCTGCCCCCTCCTGGGCCAGGTAGTAAATGTCCACCGGCTGTTCCAGGGACTGAATCAGTTCATAGCTGGTGCCGCCCAGGGTATAAAGCTGGCTCTCGCTTACATCATACTGGGTATACCGCACCGGAATGGCACGGACCAGCAGATTTATGGCCACCACCAATACCAGGACTACGGCGGAAAGTCCCAGTGCCATGGCGCTGTTGCTCATGGCCCGTTTGCTTTTAACGGTAAATATCTGTTTTATCTTATTTTTCATAGGTTTCCTCCTCAGCTCCACCGGCGCTTTTCCAGGCTCTGTCCGGTGAGGAACAGGAAGAATCCTGCAACGGTGAGATAATATACCAGGGAGGACAGGTCAAACACCCCATACACAAATCCCGCAAAGGGAGTGAACAGGTCCATGGCCTCCATCACCCCGGAGAACCCTTGCGCCAGCCAGGAACCGCTGAACAGGTATACCCCGGTCAGCAGAATCACACAGAGAAGGAACACGCCCATTCCCAGGGGCGCTCCTCCCCGGACACCGGCGCAGAGGGCGATGATCAGGGCTGCTCCCAGGAATACCAGGTAAGCCATAAGATTGCCGCTGACCAGAAGCAGCCGGATGCTGGCAATAAGATAGGCCAGCAGCATAAGGCCAAAGCTGGCCAGGCAGCTGATGATCTGGCTCTCGGTCTGGCTGCTCACCCACAGGCCCATGGCAATGCAGCTTCCGCCCAGAAACAGGTAGCTGAGAAGGGAGCCCAGAATCCGCAGCCAGTCTATAGAGCCGTAGAATCCCATGACCACCGGCATAAGCCCCATCAGCACCACCGACAATCCGAAGATAGCCAGGTGTGCCAGGAACTTGCCCAGCACAATGGAGGTCAGGCTGACCGGGCTGGTAAGGAGAAGCTGGTCGGTTTTGGTCCGCCGCTCCTCCGCAAAGCTCCGCATGGTCAGAATGGGCACATAAATGAGAAATGCAAAGGTTGTACAGTAAATGGTATAGCTGAAATCCGCCGAAGCGTTGATCAGGTTATTGGCCCAAAAATATATCCCGCAGACCATGGACATAAATCCTACCAGGAAATATCCCATGACACCGGAAAAATAGCTTTTCCATTCTCGCTTGAAAACAGCGATCATTCCATCTCCTCCTGTTCAGGAACATGACTTTCTGTCAGCTTGAGGAAGATTTCCTCCAGGCTGGGGGCTTCGCTGGTCAAGGCCAGCACCGGGAAACCTTCCTTGGCCAGGGTCAGACTCACCGACCGGCGAAGGTCCTGGTCGGGAGCGCAGGCAGCGGTAAAGGTCACTTCCTCCCCCTGGGTATGTTCCAGGGTCAGCTTTTCCAGGCCCTGAATCTTTTTCAGCAGCTTTTCAATCTGTTCCGCTTTTCCCTGGGCTGTAATATGAAGAACCTGCCGGCTCTGGCTCAGACTGTCCGGCGGCCCCTGAGCTACCAGCTTTCCCTGGGAAATAATCATGACCTGGTCGCAGATGGACTGCACCTCAGACAGGATATGGCTGGAAAGGATAACCGTGTGTTCCTTTCCCAGCTCCTTGATCAGTTCCCGCATTTCAATGATCTGGGCAGGGTCCAGTCCTACGGTGGGCTCGTCCAGAATAATGATCTGGGGCTTGCCCAGAAGTGCTCCAGCCAGGCCGGTACGCTGGCGGTAACCTTTGGACAGGTTCCGGATAAGCCGGTGGCGCATGCCAGTCAGGTCCAGCTGTTCCATGGCTTTCTGCACTTCCTGGGTGCGCTGGGCTTTTTTCCGGATTCCCTTCAGTTCCGCCACAAAGTTCAGGTATTCCTCCACCCCCATTTCAGGGTAAAGAGGAGGAATTTCGGGCAGGTAGCCCATGAGAGCCTTGGCCTTTCCCGGCTCCTCCACCAGGTCCACTCCGTCCACCAGAATCCGTCCCTGGGTCGCGGAAAGATACCCGGTAATCATGTTCATCAGGGTGGATTTCCCGGCACCGTTAGGGCCCAGAAGTCCCCACACGCCCCCTTTGTCGATGGAAAAGGAAATATCGTCTACGGCCAGCTGACCGCCGTTATATCGTTTGGTCAAATGTTCAACTGTAATCAATCCGTCGTCCCTCCTGTTCCGGTTTCCCCGGTCCCTTGAACAGGGCCTGAGAACCGTCATAATGGAGTATTGTACAGGGTAAATGTGTCCGTTTGGTTAAAATCCGGCAATTAAAAGCTGTTTTTAAGAATTTTTTAAAAAAGCCAGACACCTCCCGGACAAGGGATTTGTCTGGCTGAAATGGGTTTACTTTTTCTCCCCGAAGCGATACTCGGTGCCTTCCCGGAGCCGCTGGATATTGGACCGGTGCATAAAAATGACCAGCGCAGCCATACAGACGGCAAACAGGGTATTCACCACTACACTCTGACCATTGACCAGGCAGTAAAGCAAAGTAAGAATGGGATAGGAAACTGCGCCCGTAATGCTGGCCAGGCTGACGATCCGGGTCCCCCCTACCACAATCAGGAAAATCAGAACCAGGACCAGGAAAATAGTGGGGTTGGTGACCAGGATAGTGCCGGCAGCCACTGCCACCCCTTTTCCGCCCTTGAACTTGAAGTACAAGGGGAAAAGGTGGCCGATGACCGCAAAGAAAGCAGCTACGGCCCCCAGGTCAACTCCATTGGGATAAGCGGTATAGAACACGCTCTGGGCCAGGGTACGAACCAGCACAACGCTGACGATCCCCTTTCCCATATCCCCTACCAAAACCAGGGCGGCAGCTTTTTTGCCAAAGGTGCGCAGCACATTGGTCATTCCCGCATTGCCGCTGCCATGGTTGCGGACATCGTCCCCGTAAAGAAGCTTGCTTACAATAATTCCGAATTCCAGGCTGCCCAGCAGATAGGCAACAAGTGCCGACAAGGCCAGGCATCCCGCAAGCATTCCGCCGGAAACCTGGGTCACTCCCGCCGCAGCAACCACGATCTGGGTGGGGCCGTCTGCCCCTCCGATGATTCCCATATTCATTCCCTCTCTTGTTGAATCTTAAAACAGGTTACTTGGTGTTCTCGTGATCCCGTTCCCGAACCACCATCCGGATGGGAGTTCCCTTCAGGCCGAAGGCTTCCCGAATCTGGTTTTCAATATACCGCTGGTAGCTGAAATGGAACAGGTCTTTCCGGTTTACAAAGCAGACAAATGTGGGGGGCCGGGTCCCGCTCTGGGTCATGTAGAAAATCTTCAGGCGGCGGCCCTTGTCGCTGGGGGGCTGGACCCGGCTGGTCGCCCGGGCCAGAAGCTCGTTGAGCACACCGGTCTTGACCCGGAATGCATTCTGGTCATCCACCGACTTGATCATCTCAAACAGCTTGTCCACCCGTTGCCCGGTCTTGGCGCTGATAAAGATAATGGGGGCGTAGGACATAAAGCTGAAATCCTGTTCCAGCTTTTTCCGGTATTCGCCCATGGTGTTGCCGTCCTTCTCCACCAGGTCCCACTTATTTACCGCAATGATACAGGCTTTTCCCTGCTCGTGGGCATAACCGGCCACCTTGCTGTCCTGTTCGGTAAAGCCCTCGGTAGCATCGATCATGATAACTGCCACCCGGCTCCGCTCCACAGCGGCCAGGCTCCGGAGGGTGGAGAAACGCTCGATTCCGCTTTCCACCTTTCCCCGTTTGCGCAGGCCGGCGGTGTCGGTAAAGACGAACTTGCCGTATTTGTTATCCACCGGCAGGTCCACCGCATCCCGGGTGGTGCCGCTTTCGTTGGCAACGATCATCCGGTTTTCGCCCAGAATATAGTTTACCAGGCTGGATTTGCCCACATTGGGCCGTCCGATGACCGCCACGGTGATCCGGTCGTCCTCCTGGTCGGTCTCCTCCTCAAAGTTCAGATGAGCGCAGACCGCATCCAGCAGGTCACCGGTTCCATGGCCGTGAACGCTGGAGATGGGAACGATTTCCCCGATTCCCAGGCTGTAGAAGTCATACAGCTCCAGGGGAGGCTCTCCCAGTTTATCGCATTTGTTTACAGCCAGCACCACCGGCTTGCCGCTCCGGATGAGAAGGCTGGCCACATCCTGGTCGGTGGGGGTAACGCCGGCGCCGATCTCCCCTACCATAATAATGCAGTCCGCAGTTTCAATGGCGATCTGGGCCTGCTGGCGCATATGCTGCATCATGCCATCGTCAATGGAGGGCTCGATTCCTCCGGTATCCACCAGCAGGAAGGTATGGCCGCACCATTCGCAGGGGCTGAGAATCCGGTCCCGGGTCACACCGGGGGTATCCTCTACAATGGCAAGCCGCTGCCCGATGAGCTTATTGAACAGGGTGGATTTGCCTACATTGGGCCGTCCCACCACTGCCACAATGGGTTTGGACATGGGCCTGTCCTCCTTTCTTTATTTAAAAATTGTTGTCTTTATGGATATGCTTTCCCAGCAGAGCAAGGCAGTTTTCCGCCCCGCTTACCGGGATAAGCTGGACCTTGATTTTCAGTTCCCGGGAAAGCTGGTCCAGGGTGGTATCATCCAGGAACATATCTCCCTCGGTCCGGACCATCACTTCGGGAACACAGAGCAGCCGGGATTTCAGTTTTCCACGGCACTGTTCCATAATGTCCCCGCCGCAGACCAGCCCGGCCACATTTACATTTCCCCCAAAGAAATGGTTCTCAATGGGGTGGACCGTGATATTTACCTGGGGATATCTTTTATGGACCGCCCGGGCCATCTCCTCAATGAGGGGGGCGGCCAGGGTCCCGGTGACCAGGTCCAGTTTCCGGGGCAGAACCAGTCCATGGGGCTGGGCCAGCTCCTCCAGGAATTCCTCCCGGTAAAGCCGCCACATTCCCACCCCGTTTTCCAGCTGGGAGAACTCTTCATAAAAGTCATAGTCCGGGATGGGTCTGTCCGCCAGCAGATACCATTCATCCCCGGGGTAAATCAGCCGGGTGCCCAGTTCTTCCAGGCACTGATTTCCGTATTCTTCCAGGATGTCCAGTGCAGCCCGGGCAGATTCCCGGTCGTAGGGCTGGAGGGGATACAGGCCCTTCCGGTGGGCGGTAACTCCCGCGGGAACGGCGGCGATGCTGTCCACATGGGGGTAGTACCGTTTCAGGTCTTCCAGGGTACGGCGGAGTTCCTCTCCGTCGTTGATTCCCCGGCAGAGCACCAACTGAAAGTTCATGGTGATTTCCGCCTGGGCAAACTGGTCCAGATATTTCAGGACCTCCCCTGCCCGCTTGTTGGCCAGCATCCGAATCCGAAGGTCCGGGTTGGTGGTATGGACCGAGATATTCAGAGGACTGATCCGCATCCGGATGATCCGGTCCACCTCTTCCTGGCTCATGTTGGTCAGGGTGATGTAGTTGCCAAACAGAAAGCTGAGCCGGGCATCATCATCCTTGAACCAAAGGTTCTCCCGGGCACAGGAAGGCAGCTGGTCAATAAAGCAGAAAATACAGTGGTTGGAGCAGCTGTGCTTTTCATCTCCCAGGTAGCTCTCAAAGTCGCAGCCAAAGGGAGTGTACTGATCCTTGGAAATGGAGAGGGTTCTGCGCTGCCCTTCTTCCTCCACTTCCAACTGAAAGGCGGGACTGGCGGTGTAATACTGATAGTCCAGAGAGTCATTGAGGGGGTTGCCGTCTGCGCTGAGAAGCACCATATCCGGACGGATCCCCGCCAAATCTGCGGGACTGCCCGGATCCACTGCCTTGACACGCATTGCCATCTGTTCCACCTGCCTTTTCCGAATCCCTCATTAAACAGAAAAAAGGAGGAAGGTATGCCCTCCCCCCTTTGTCAGAAGCCAATCAGGCTTCCTTCTTGACGATTTCCTTACCCTTGTAGTAACCGCAGTTGCCACACACATGATGGGGGAGCTTGTACTCTCCGCACTGGGGACATTTGACCAGGGCGGGAGCCTCCAGCTTCCATACATTGGAACGCCGCTTGTCACGACGAGCCTTGGAAACCTTTCTCTTAGGTACTGCCATCTCTTAAGCACCTCCTTGGGTGAAAATCTACTGTAACAGCGTTTTCAATATACTCAACCCGTTTGCAGGGGCGGCATCCTCTGCCGATTGACAGGTGCAGCCTGCCACTTTTTTCTTTCCGCAAACCGGGCAAAGTCCGGGACAATCCTCTGCACACAAAAGCAGGAAGGGAGCCTCCATGACTACCTCCTGAAAAACCAGTTGGTGCAGATCCAGCACGCCTTCCTCAGTAACAGGCAACTCAATGTCAGGGTCTTCCAGATCCCGGCTTCGCAAAGTCCAGCTTCTGGAAAAATCCAGGTCCTGGGTCACCGGCTCCAGACAGCGGGCACACTCCCCACTGACCACAGCCCTGACACTCAGGGACAGTTCCAAAGTTTCTCCATCCGTGGAGACCTCCACCACTGCCTCTACCGGCTGTTCCACCCTGTATCCCGGGAAATCTTCTCCCGAGAGATCCGCCTGAAATGCGTTATAATAGGGCTTTTGGCCGGAGTACAAGAACTTCCGCAGATCAAATTGCATGGTACACCTCAAAAGGTTGCTAGTATAGTATAGCCACTTCCACTGGTTTTGTCAACACAAAAATACAGTGGAAGCCAATTTTTTTGGCCTCCACTGTACTGTTTTTAAAAACAGTGGATAAGATTACAGATATTTCTTGACGCTCTCGGGCAGGTCAGCCTCGTTGGCGGAAACAGTTACCACCACATGTACGCTGTCGCCGGCCACGCTGTTCACCTTGTCCAGCAGGCTGCCCAGCTCATCCAGAGTCAGGCCGCACTTGAGTACGCCGTCCAGGAACAGGTCGGTAATATCGTAGTTGCCGGCCAGGATTCCAGCCATAAAGCCATACATAGCATCGGTGCCCTTGATGTCATACTCGCTCAGGTCAATGAGACGGGCGGAATGGTCGATGTTATAGGTAAGAGCCATAGACTTTTCAATCACTACCACATTACCATTACTGGTCTTGGCGGCATTGTTGATCATGTCAATGACTGTCTTGGTTTTGCCGGAGCCCTTGGAGCCAACAATCAGTTTAATCATAAGAGATACCTCCTTGTATTTTCACGCCGTTCGGCGCAAGCGATGTCTTGAGACGGCATCAGCCCAGGCGTGCCTCCAGAGCTGCCTTAGCGTCTTCGTAGCCGGGCTTGCCCATGAGAGCAAACATATTCTTTTTATAGCTTTCCACGCCGGGCTGGTTGAAGGGGTTGACCGCCAGCAGATAGCCGCTGATGGCGCAGGCCTTCCAGAAGAAGTAGATCAGGCAGCCCAGGTTGTAGGCGTCCAGCTCATCCACTTCCACCAGAGCGATGGGCACTCCCCCATCGTTATGGGCCAGAATGGTTCCCTCCATAGCTTTCCGGTTGACCACGCTCATATTCTGGTCAGCCAGGAAATTCAGTCCGTCAAAATTTCCCTCAATGGACTGGATGTACAGGTCCTCCTGAGGCTTCTTGATGTCTACAAAGGTTTCAAAGAGCACTCGGCTGCCTTCCTGGATGAACTGGCCCATGGAATGCAGGTCGGTGGAGAAGACACAGGAAGCAGGCATGAGGCCCTTGTTGTCCTTGCCCTCGCTCTCGCCGAACAGCTGCTTATACCACTCGTTCATCATGGTGAAGTTGGGTTCAAAGCAGCCCAGCATTTCCACGCTCTTGCCCTTCCGGTACAGGATGTTCCGGGTAGCGGCATACTGGTAAGCCTGGTTGTTCAGGTCGCAGACACTGTACTCCTTCATGGCATCGGCGGCGCCCTGCATGAGAGCGTCAATATCAATGCCGGCGCAGGCAATGGGCAGCAGACCCACGGCAGTGAGAACGCTGAACCGTCCGCCTACATCGTCAGGCACCACAAAGGTGGGCCAGCCCTGGGCATCGGCCAGTTCCTTCAGGGTTCCCTTGGCACGGTCGGTAGTGGCATAGATCCGACGGTTGGCTTCCTCTGCCCCTACCTGGTCTTCCAGCAGCTGGCGGAGGACCCGGAACGCCAGGGCAGTCTCGGTAGTAGTGCCGGACTTGGAAATAACATTGATGGAGAACCGCTTGCCCTTGGTGACCTTGATAATGTCGTTCAGGTAAGTGGGGCTGATACTGTTGCCGCAGAAGTAGATTTTGAGGCCGTCCTGGGTCTCATTGTGCATCTGGCCGCAGATGGCTTCCACCACCGCACGGGCGCCCAGATAGCTGCCGCCGATACCTGCTACCAGCAGAACATCGGAGTCCTCACGAATCTTCTTTGCAGCTTCCTTGATGCGGGCAAACTCCTCTTTGTCATAGTTGACAGGAAGGTCCATCCAGCCCAGAAAATCGTTGCCGGGACCGTCCTTATTGACCAGGGCATCATGTGCCGCCTGGACCTGAGGCATAATGGCCTCATACTCATGCTCAGAGATAAAATTGCCCAGATATTTTTTACTGAAATGTACACCCACGGTTTACACATCTCCAATCTTCCTGTTTCTGGTTAGCTTTATGATACCCTTTTGTCAACACTCTGTCAAGGTAAAATTCCTTGAAAATGTTACGGTGTGAGGAATGCCAGCCAGAGCCGTTCCAGGGCCATGAACAGGTCCAGTTTTTTCACTTCGTGGGCAGCGGTAATGGGGATACTGTCCATTTCCTGCCCCTGGATAGAAACTTGCAGCCGGCCCACTTCCTGCCCTTCCTCAATGGGAGCGGAAAGGCTTTCGGGAAGTTGGGGAGTGATCTCCAGGCTTTCCCCTTCTCCCTTCTTGATGAGCAGCCTCTGACCGGCAGAATAGGACAATTCCAGGGTTTCCCGGTCCCCTCCCTCCACCGGTATCTGGACCGGGGCCTCCTGGGGCCGTTCCACTTCCAGACTTTGGAAATTGGCAAAGCCGTAGTCCAGCAGGGTCCGGGCGGCAGTCCACCGGTCATCCCCGTTTGAGGAGCCCAGCACTACTGCGATCAGGTTAAGTCCGTCCCGGCTGGCGCTGGCGGTAACGCAGACCCCCGCTCCGCTGGTGGTGCCGGTTTTCAGGCCGGTAATCCCGTTGTAGCTTTTCAGCAGCTTGTTGGTGTTGAGGAGCTGGGTCTGACCCTCCCGCAGGCTGTCCATCCAGATGGTGGTGTAGTTGGTGATCTGGGGATGGTTGGTGAGAATTTCCCGGCTCATAATGGCCACATCCATGGCGGTGGACAGGTGGCCCTCCTCATCCAGGCCGCAGGCATTTTCAAAGTGGGTATTGGTCATGCCCAGCTGGGCGGCTTTCTGGTTCATCTGCTCCACAAATACTTCTTCGCTTCCCCCGATAAGCTCCGCCACGGCCACGGCGGCGTCATTGGCACTGGACACACAGATGGCCTTCAGCATTTGATCCAGAGTAAACTCCTCCCCCGGCTCCAGCCAGATCTGGCTTCCTCCCATCTGGTAGGAATGTTCCGACACCGGGACAATATCATCCAGGGACACTCTGCCTTCGTCCAGGGCTTCCATGGTAAGGAGCAGGGTCATCACTTTGGTGATACTGGCGATGGGCATGGGAGTGTCGGCGTTCATCTGATAGAGAACCGTTCCCGTGTCCTGATGGATGAGCACCGCCGCCCGGCAGGGCAGGGTGAGCTGGGGCTGCTCAAACTCTCTCGCCTGTCCCGCTGCGGCAAAGCAGAAAGCCAGGACAACAGCCAGGAGCAGTGAGATTCCTTTTTTCATGGCGGTCATTCCTCCCTTATTTTGGTGAAACAGCTTTCCATAAGAAATATGCGGCACCGGGGAGAATAAATTCCCGGTTTTCATTGCGTCCGGTTTCCTTTCCCGGTATAATCAAGTGAGAATCTTTAGTTTTAGGGAGAACTGTCATGCGAGTATCTTTTTACACCCTGGGCTGCAAAGTGAATCAGAACGAGAGCAATGCCATGCTGGAGGATTTTTGCCGTCACGGATATCTGCCCGCCGAGGAAGGCGAGGGTGCGGATGTCTATGTGGTGAACAGCTGCACCGTCACCGCCAACGGAGACCAGAAAAGCCGGAAATGGCTGCGGCGGATGAAGCGGGAGCACCCCGGCGCCGTGACGGTTCTCACCGGGTGTTATCCCCAGGCTTTCCCCCAGGAAGCAGCAGGGCTTGCCGAGGCGGACATTGTCACCGGGACCACCCAGCGGCGGAAGGTATACGAATATGTGGAAGAATTCCTCCGCACCGGACAGCGAATCGTGGCCATTGAGGACCACACCCGCGGGGAAGCTTACGAGGAGCTGTCCCCTGTCTCCCGGTTTGCGGAACACACCCGGGCCTTTGTAAAGGTGGAGGACGGCTGCAACCGCCAGTGCGCCTACTGTGTTATCCCCCGGGCCAGAGGCCCTGTGCGGAGCCGTCCTTTTGAGTCGGTCCGCCGGGAGCTGGAAGCCCTGGCCGCCGCCGGGTACTCCGAGGTGGTGCTTACCGGAATCAACCTGTCCAGCTACGGCAAAGACATTGGCAGCAGCCTGACCACTCTGGTGGAACAGGCCGCCGGGGTGGAGGGAATCCAGCGCATCCGGCTGGGCAGCCTGGAACCCGACCTGATGAAGGAGGACGACATTCTCCGTCTAGCCAAGGTGGACAAGTTCTGTCCCCAGTTCCATCTCAGCCTCCAGAGCGGCTGCACCGAGACCCTCCGCCGTATGCGCCGGGTCTACACGGCCGAGGAATACACCCGGGTGGTGAACCGCATCCGGGAGGTTTTCGGCCCTGAGAATTGCAGTTTTACCACCGACATCATCGTAGGCTTCCCCGGAGAAACCCCTCAGGAATTTGAGACCACCTGCCGGTTTGTGGAGGAGATCGGATTCCTGAAAGTCCATGTATTCCCTTACAGCCGCCGCCGGGGCACTCCCGCCTATGACTTCCCCGGTCAAATCTGTGAGCGGGACAAATCGGAGCGGAGCCGTATTCTGGGGCAAATCGCAGAAGATGTGCGGGCCCGTCAGGCCAAAGCCATGGAGGGACAAACGGTCCAGGTGCTTCTGGAAACACCCTTGTCTGCCACCATGTTTACCGGCTATACTCCCCTGTATCTGCCGGTAGTGGTCAGCGCACCGGGCCACAAATCCGGGGACCTGGTGACTGTCACCCTGAAAGAGTACGCAGAAGGACGCTGCCGGGCAGAAATTCTCTAAAAAAGTAGGATTCAGGTCTTGCCCTGAAAGCCACTATATGTTATTCTTTTAACAGGATCGCCCATCCATTTAACAGGAGAGATAGAGAGGAGTTTATCCAATGCGCGGTATTGATACCACCGTCCATCGCATCCGCCGCAGTGTATTTGCGGAAGTAGCCCGGATGAGCTACGAGTACAACACCATCGAAGAGTACGAGCAGCAGGTTCGCACCCTGCCCTTCAAGATCATTCCCGGAGAGGCCAACACCCACCGGGAGAGCATCTTCCTGGAGCGGGCCATTGTAAGTGAACGAATCCGTCTGGCCATGGGTCTGCCCCTGCGTCCCATCGACCATCAGATGAGCACCACCGAAGGCCTGGAGAACTGTGTCAGCGCCCATAAGTACTATGAGCCCCCGCTGATCAATGTGATCAAGTTCGCCTGCCACCGCTGCCCTGAGAAAATTGTAAAGGTCACCGAGATGTGCCAGGGCTGTCTGGCTCATCCCTGCCAGGAAATCTGCCCCAAGAACGCCATCAGCTTCCGAAACGGCAACCTGAGCTACATTGACCAGGATCTCTGCATCAAGTGCGGCCGCTGTGTGGACGCCTGTCCCTACCACGCCATTATCAAGACCGAGCGTCCCTGCGCCGCCAGCTGCGGCATGAACGCTATCCACAGTGACAGCCTGGGCCGGGCCGAAATCGACTACGACAAGTGTGTCAGTTGCGGCATGTGCCTGGTAAACTGCCCCTTCGGAGCCATCTCCGACAAGAGCCAGATTTTCCAGCTGATTCAGGCCTTCAAGCGGGGTGACCGGATCTACGCCGCCGTTGCTCCCGCCTTCATCAATCAGTTCCCCGGCCTGACCCCCGGCAAGTTCCGGGCCGCCATGCTCCAGCTGGGCTTTGAGGATGTGGTCGAGGTAGCCATCGGCGCCGACCTCTGCACCGTAGAGGAAGCCAAGGACTTCCTGAAGGAAGTTCCCGACGAAATTCCCTTCATGGCCACCAGCTGTTGCCCTGCCTGGAGCGTTATGGCCAAGAAGCTCTTCCCCGAACGGGCCAACTGCGTAAGCATGGCCATGACTCCCATGGTTCTCACCGCCCGGATGATCAAGAAAGCCGACCCCGATGTTCGGGTATGCTTTGTAGGCCCCTGCGCCGCCAAGAAACTGGAAGCCCAGCGCCGGACCATCCGCAGCGATGTGAGCTTCGTTCTCACCTTTGAAGAACTGATGGGTATGTTTGAAGCCAAGCAGGTTGACTTTGACCAGCTGGAGGAAGATCCCGAGGATAAGCTGGAGCATGCCAGTGCCGACGGCCGCGGCTTTGCTGCCAGCGGTGGTGTAGCCCAGGCAGTGGTCAACGCCATCAAGGAGCTGGCTCCTGACCGCGAGGTAAAGGTTGCCAGTGCTCAGGGTCTGGCCGACTGCAAGAAGCTGCTCATGCTGGCCAAGGCAGGCAAGTATAACGGCTATCTGCTGGAAGGCATGGCCTGCCCCGGCGGCTGCATTGCCGGCGCTGGTACTCTGGCCGATCCTGCCAAGACTCTGGCTCAGCTGAACAAGTATAAAGCCACCGCTCCTTTCAAGGGTGCCGTGGAGAGTCCCTTTGAGATGAACCTGGCCTTCCTGGAGGAAGAGCGTCACCACAACTGATCCGCCAAAATGGATACCGACCCGGGGCTAGTCGCCTCGGGTCGTTTTTTTTAGAAATATTTTATAAAAGTATTGACTTTTATCTTTTTCCAGACTATAATAAATATCGTTGTCGGTGCGCCCCAACAATGTGGACAGATGGCTGAGCTGGTCTAAGGCGCACGACTGGAAATCGTGTAACCCCCATAAAGGGTTCGAGGGTTCGAATCCCTCTCTGTCCGCCAAAAAAAATCCCACACCAAACGGTGTGGGATTTTTTTTGGCGTTCGACAGAGAGAGGATTCGAACAGCACGGTCGGCACAGCCGAAAAGAACAGTCCTGCGGACTGTTCTTTAGTGCGCGGGTGCCGGGACTGGGCGCACACTACCGGGGACCTTGTTTCCCCTGTCATCCCACACCAAACGGTGTGGGATTTTTTTTGGCGTTCGACAGAGAGAGGATTCGAACAGCACGATCGGCGCAGCCGAAAAGAACAGTCCGGTGGACTGTTCTTTAGTGCGCGGGTGCCGGGACTGGGCGCACACTACCGGGGACTTT
>CALXBE010000002.1 GCA_944386495.1 uncultured Gemmiger sp.
TAAAAGCCAGACCAAGCTTTACCACTTGGTCTGGCTTTTTTCGTTTCATCAGTTCCGGATAAGAACCGCTGTTTTCTTATGTCACCCCGGCTTTGCCGGGTGGATTTTTTTTCTTTTATATAGTATAATGGACAATGAGTTATTGTAAATTGGAGGGGCTTTTTATGGGGAAAAGGGTAACAGCCGTCATCGTGGCTGCGGGAAGCAGCAGCCGGATGGGATTTGATAAATTGTCCTGGGACCTGGGCGGCCAGACAGTGCTGGAACAGAGTATTCAGGCTTTCGATAAACACCCCTTGATTACCAATTTGGTGGTGGTGTACGGGAAAAATCAGGAGAATGCCGAGAAGGCGGCCCAGGGCTGCCGCAAGCCGGTGACCCTGGTAGCCGGGGGCGACACCCGGGCTCAGAGCGTGAAAAACGGAGTGAGTGCTGCCGGGGGTGAACTGGTGGCCATCCATGATGCGGCCCGGCCTTTCGTGTCGGAGCAGGTAATCACCCATACCCTGGAAGCGGCGGAAAAAACCGGAGCGGCAGCCCCTGCCGTCCCGGTGAAGGACACCATCAAGCTGGCCCGGGAGGGTCTGGTGGAGGAGACCCCCGACCGTTCTCTTCTGTACGGAGTCCAGACTCCCCAGTGTTTTGACCGGGCTCTCTACATACAGGCTCTGGAAAAGCTGGACCCGGACCAGGCAAAAGCAGTCACCGACGATTGCAGCGTGCTGGAACTGGCAGGATTCCCCGTCACCCTGACCCCGGGTGACTACGCCAACTACAAAATCACTACCAAGGAAGATTTACCAAAGGAGAACACAATGCGGATTGGACACGGGTATGATGTGCACAAGCTGGTGGAAGGCCGGGACCTGATTCTGGGTGGGGTAAAAATCCCCTATGAAAAAGGGCTTCTGGGCCATTCCGATGCGGATGTGCTGGCTCACGCCGTTATGGATGCGGTGCTGGGGGCTGCCGCTCTGGGAGACATCGGAAAGCATTTCCCCGACACTGACCCGGCATATAAAGGGGCAGACAGTCTGGAACTGACCCGCCATGTGGCCCGGCTGATCAGGGAACAGGGGCTGACCATCCAGAATGTGGACAGCACCATCCTCTGCCAGGCGCCCAAGCTGGCTCCTCATATCCAGACCATGCGGGAAAACCTGGCTCAGGCTCTGGGCGTACAGGTCTCCCAGGTGAGCGTAAAAGCCACCACCGAGGAAAAACTGGGATTCACCGGCCAGGGGCAGGGAATCGCCGTCCATGCAGTGGCCCTGCTGGGTTAACGGAGGAAAAGGATGAACACACTTTTTTCAGGAGTCCAGAGCAACAATATTCTGGGGTCCATAATCAATAACTTCCGGGCCAGCGGTCCCGCGGACTGGGTAGATATCATCATTATTGCAGTGATGGTCTACCTTCTCATGGGAATGATCCGGAAAACCCAGGCGGGCCAGGTAGCCAAGGGCGCCCTTGTGCTGGTGGTCATCCTGACCTTGTCCGAAATTTTCAATCTCCGCACCGTGCGGTTTGTGCTCAACAGCCTGCTCCAGATCGGATTTCTGGCTTTGGTGGTGCTGTTCCAGCCGGAACTGCGCCGTGCCCTGGAACAGATGGGCCGGACAGAACAGTGGATCAGCCAGATCATCCACCAGCGGGGAAAGATGGACGAAGGGGTCCGGGGCAGATGGCAGGCGGCCATTCTGGCCATCTGCGATGCGGCTGAGCAGCTCAGCGATACCCGCACCGGCGCCCTGATCGTGCTGGAACGGGGTACCAACCTGAGTGAAATCATCCGGACCGGAACCCCTCTCCACGCGGATGTGAACTCGGAAATGCTGGGGACCATTTTTTACGAGGGCACCCCGCTCCATGACGGAGCTGTGGTGATTCGGGACGGGGAACTGGTAGCCGCAGGCTGCGTGCTGCCCCTGTCCAATAACCTGCAGATCGGCAAAGACATGGGTACCCGTCACCGGGCTGCCCTGGGCATGAGCGAAAACTCCGATGCCATCTGTGTGGTGGTCAGCGAGGAAACCGGAATCATCTCCATGACCCGGGAGGGCGTGCTGATGCGCCGGCTGGATCGGCAGAAGCTGTACAGTATGCTGGAGACAGAGCTGATTCCCAAGGAGGAATCTCCTGCCCAGAAAAACACCCTTCTGCCCTGGAGGAAGAAAAATGAAACAGATTGACTGGAAAGGAATCAAGGACCGGCTGCTCCTGGTGCATATTAACGAGGACCTCCGGAACTGGCTGATTGCCTTCCTGATTGCGGTGGCTGCCTGGCTGGTGGTGACCATGAACTATGATCGGAATACCACCCTGGAAATGACCACCTATGTGGACTTCAACTACAACACCAGCGCCTATACCGCCCTGGGAGTGGAAATCGTCAATCAGCCCCAGAAGCAGGTGACGGTGAAATTTGCCGGCAGCGGTATTACCCTGGGCCAGATTCGTCAGGATGACTTTGTGGTCTACCCGGATTACAGCAGTGTCCGGGGAAGCGGCGCCACCACCCTCAACCTGGTGGTGGAAATGGTTGGCAGCCAGTTCAGTTCGGTGGACCCCACCATTGTGGACGGGGACCGTACTGTGGATGTAGTCTTTGCAACTGTGGATGAAAAGACCATCCCGGTCACCATTGACAGCCAGAACATCCAGGCTGCGGAAGGTTACATCCTTAACCGGATGGTATCCAATCCCGTGGAAGTGACCGTGCGGGGCGCAGAGGAAGAGATCGAGAAGATTCAGAAGATCGTGGCTCATCTGCCCTCCCAGGAACAGCCCATCAATACGACCATAACGGTGGATGCGGAACTGGAGGCTCAGGATGCGGACGGAAATCCCCTGGAACTGCAGTATACCACCCTCAGTGCCTACAGCGCCGAGGTGGTGCTCCAGGTTTATCAGGTGAAGGAACTTCCCCTGACCATCAACTTTATCAATGTGCCCACCGGCTTTGATATTTCCACCCTTGACTACCACCTGGACCAGGAGACCCTCCTGGTGGCAGGTTCCGAAAAGACCCTCTCCGGCCTTACCGAAATCAGTGTGGCCAGCTTTGACCTTTCCACCTTCCAGCTGGGCAAGACCTATCCCCTGGCCCTGCAGCTGCCCACCGGACTGGTCAGCCAGGAGGGAATCACCGCTGTCAACCTGACCTTCGACACCGAGGGCCTGGCAGAAAAGACGGTGGATGTAAGCAATATCCGGGTGGTCAACTCTGCGGTGGAAGGTTCCGTGTCGGTGATCACCAACCGAATCAAGTCGGTGACCCTCATCGGCCCGGAGGAGGAACTGGAAAAACTCTCCTCCTTCCAGGTGGAAGCCCAGATCCTGGGCCAGGATATTACCGTCACCGGCGGCCAGCAGAATGTGCCGGTCCAGATCGTGGTGCCCTCCTCTTCCAGCATTTTTGCGGTGGGGAACTATACCGCCACAGTGCAGGTGGACGCATGATTCTGGTATCGGGAATCCGCCTGGCCCTTTCCGGCTCGGAGAGGGAAGCGGCGGAAAAGGCATTCAAAATCCTCCGGATTTCTCCCGCCAAAGCCCTTCGGTGGGATTTGGCCCGGCTTTCGGTGGATGCCCGGCATGGTCAGCCCAAGCTGGTCTATACCATTGCGGTCACCCTGAAAAATCCCGGGGAGGAACTGAGATATAAAGGCAAACCCGGAATCCGGGTGGAACAGGACCAGCCCCTGGTGCTGACCCTGGGCACCGCTCCTCTGGCCAACCGGCCGGTGGTCTGCGGATTTGGCCCGGCGGGAATGTTCGCCGCCCTTCTTCTGGCCCGGAAGGGGTATCGTCCCCTGGTGCTGGAGCGGGGCGCTCCCATGGACCAGCGGGTGGCGGATGTGGAACGGTTCAGCGCCACCGGCCAGCTGGACCCGGACAGCAATATCCAGTTCGGGGAAGGGGGCGCCGGAACTTTCAGCGATGGAAAACTCACCACCCGCATTGGGGACAGCCGGTGCAGCTTTGTAACAAAAACCTTTCTGGAACATGGTGCCCCGGCGGAAATCGCCATCCGGCAGAAGCCTCATCTGGGCACCGACCTGCTCCGGGGAGTCATCACCTCCATCCGGGAGGAGATTCTCTCCCTGGGCGGGGAGATTTTGTTCCATACCCGGCTGACCGGTCTGGAAACCAAGAACGGCCAGCTGACCGCCCTGGAGACCACCGGGGGGACCATCCCCTGCCAGGTTTGTATCCTGGCGGTGGGACACTCTGCCCGGGATGTGTTTGACATGGTCCAAAAGGCAGGGCTGGAACTGGTCTGCAAGCCTTTCAGTGTGGGATTCCGGGCGGAACATCTTCAGTCCGCCATTGATAAATCCCTCTACCATGAGGCGGCGGGACATCCTGCCCTGCCCCAGGGAGAGTATCAGCTGAGCCAGCAACTGGAGAATGGCCGGTGTGTCTACACCTTCTGCATGTGCCCCGGCGGCCAGGTGGTGGCCTCGGCCAGTGAAGAGGGCGGGGTAGTCACCAACGGAATGAGCTACCATGCCCGGAGCGGGAAAAACGCCAATGCGGCGGTGGTGGTCAGCGTGGATGGCCGGGACTTTGACCAGGACCCCCTCAAGGCCATCGCCTTCCAGCGCCTGCTGGAAAAAACCGCATTTGCCGCCGGCGGGGGCGGGTACAAGGCTCCCGCCAGCCATATGGCCGCCTTCCTGGAAGGCCGTGCCGGGCTGGAAGTAGCCCAGGTGGAGCCTACCTATGACCGGGGCATTACCCCCGCAGACCTGGGTTCGCTTCTCCCGGAGGAACTGTCCGGCAGCCTGCGCCAGGGTCTTATGGCCTTTGAACGAAAGATTCGGGGGTATACCGACCCCCATGCCATCCTCACCGGTCTGGAGACCCGGACCAGCAGCCCGGTCCGCCTTGTGCGGAATGAATCGGGACAGGCTCCGGGATTGCAGGGACTTTATCCCTGCGGAGAAGGAGCCGGTTACGCGGGAGGCATTATGAGCGCCGCCGTGGACGGACTGCGGATGGCCCAGCAGGTGATACAGCAGTATGCACCTTTTTAAGTAAGGAAAGAGTTAGGAGCTAATCAAGGTATGAAGTATCGTCCCTGGAATGTGAAACGGCCTGTCCCTGCCAAGGTAAGGGGGCTTGCCCAGGCCATCGGAGCGCCGGAACTGCTGTCCGGTGTTCTGGTGGCACGGGGGTGGGAGGACCCTGCCCAGGCTTACCAGCTGCTGGAGGAGAATCCGCCCATGAGCGACCCCTTCCTTCTGAAGGATATGGATCGTGCCGTGGAGCGGATTCACCGGGCCCTGGAGATAGAAGAACCCATGGTGGTGTTTGGGGACTACGATGTGGACGGTATTACCGCCACCGCCCTTCTCTTTTCCCATCTCCGGAGTATGGGGGCCAATGTCCGGTGCAAACTGCCCACCCGGGAAGGGGAAGGGTACGGCCTGAGCCGGAGCGTGGTGGACAATCTTTACAAAAAAGGCTTCAAACTCATTATCACAGTGGACAACGGTATCTCAGCGGTGGAGGAAGCAGAGTATGCCGCCAGCCTGGGAATGGACCTGATCATCACCGACCATCATCTTCCTGCGGGGAAGCTGCCTTCCGCCTATGCGGTGGTAGACCCTATGCGGCAGGATGATACATCTCCCTTCAAATACCTGTGCGGGGCAGGGGTGGCCTTCAAGCTCTGCGCCGCTTTGGACGGAATTGAGCCCCAGGACCTGCTGGAAGTCTGCGGGGACCTGGCCGCCATCGGTACGGTGGCGGATGTAATGCCTCTGACCGGGGAAAACCGTACCCTGGTCAAGGCGGGGCTGGAAGGGATCAAAAACACCGACCGTCCCGGCCTGGTGGCCCTGATGGAGGAGGCGGGGCTGTGGGACCGTCCCCTGGGGGCGGAGAGCATCAGCTTTGGCCTGGCTCCCCGGCTGAATGCGGCAGGGCGGATGGAGGACCCCTCCCTGGCTTTGAAGCTGGTCCTGACCGAGGACCCGGACCAGGCTGCCGCCATGGCTCAGCGATTGGAAGCCCTCAACGCTGCCCGCCAGCAGGCGGAACAGGAAATCATGGCCCAGGCCCAGGCCGAGATGGAGCAGCACCCGGAACGGCTGGAGGACCGGGTTTTGGTGATTTGGGGAGAGGATTACCACCCCGGAGTCATCGGGATCGTGGCCAGCCGGCTGGTGGAAAAATATAACCGTCCCGCCATCGTCATTACCCTGAAAGGGGGCGAGGGCCGGGGAAGCGGACGGAGCGTGCCCGGCTTTAACCTGTACGATGCATTGGATTCCTGCAAGGATATCCTGGTTCGGTTCGGAGGCCATGCCCTGGCTGCCGGACTGTCGGTGGAACCGGGACAGATCGAGACCCTCCGCCGGCGGCTGGATAACTGGGCCAGGACCCATCAGCCTGCCCAGCTGCCCCCGGCCCTGGAACTGGACTGCCCCGCCCGGATGTCCCGGGTAAACCTGGAGGAGGTAAGGGCCCTGGATTACCTGGCCCCCTACGGGAACGGAAATCCCCGTCCCGCCTTCCTTCTGGAAAACGCCACCCTGGAGGGGGTCTGGCCGGTGAGCGACGGAAAACATTCCCGGCTCCGGCTGACCCAGGACGGTGTCAGCTTTTTCGGGGTCTGGTTCGGAATGGCCCCTCAGTCCCTGCCCTATGCCCCGGGAGACCGGGTGGATGCAGCGGTGACCTTCTCGGTTTACCAGGGAAAAAACGGGGAGATGGTCTCGGTGCGGATTCGGGAACTTCGCCCGGCGGGACTGACCAATGAACATTGCACCCAGGCGGCCCTCTTTGACGCCTTCCGGACAGGGCTTCCCCTGACCGGGGAACAGCGGGCCAGCCTGCTGCCCCAGCGAAGCGAGACGGTGGCCCTGTACCGGGCCATCCAGACCGGCAGTGTCCGGGGCGAGGACCTGCGGCCCCTCTTTGCAGCCATGGGCCCTGACCAGGCGGGAAAGACCCTGGTCAGCCTGACCGCCCTGGAACAATCCGGGCTGGTGGCCTGCTGTCAGGACAACGAGGGCCGGCAGTTCTGGCGGGTGATTCCTACCCGGGAGAAAAAGGATCTTACGGCGGCCCCCATCTTTGCGGGTCTGCAGGAGAAGGAGTGAGTTACCATGCGGGAAATGACCTATGAAAAACTTTGTGAGGTGATTCGGGAAACCGGAAAACCTTACGATATGGATATGATTGCCCGGGCCTACCAGGTGGCCGAGAAAGCCCACGGAGGACAGCGCCGCCGGAGCGGTGAGCCCTACATCTGCCACCCTCTTTGTGTGGCACAGCTTCTGGTGGAGCTGGGAATGGACAGCGAAAGCGTGGCCGGAGCCCTTCTCCATGATGTGGTGGAGGATACCAATATCTCTCTGTCCCAGATCAGCCGGGAATTCGGCCCCAGCGTGGCCCTGCTGGTGGACGGAGTCACCAAGCTGACCAAAATCGAGTTCAGCAGCCTGGAGGAGCGGCAGGCGGAAAACCTGCGGAAAATGCTTCTGGCCATGAGCCAGGATGTGCGGGTCATGATCATCAAGCTCTGTGACCGGCTCCATAATATGCGGACCGGGGACGCCTGGCCGGAGCAGAAGCGCCGGGACAAGGCTCTGGAGACCATGGAGGTCTATGCGCCCATTGCCCACCGGCTGGGAATCAGCAGTATCAAGGAGGAACTGGAGGACCGGAGCCTCCATTACCTGGACCCCATCGGCTACCAGCATATCAGCGAACAGCTGGCCCAGCATGACGACAGTTTCCTGGAAAACATCTGCCAGGTGGTCCGCCGTCACCTGGAAGATAACGGAATCCATAATATGATCATCAAGAGCCGGATCAAGAGCGTGTACGGAATCTATCGGAAAATGTACATGCAGGGGAAGGAATTTGATGAGATCTACGACATCTACGCCGTTCGTATCATTCTGGATACGGTGGCGGAGTGCTACACCGCCCTGGGTCTCATCCATGATATGTACCATCCCATTCCCAACCGGTTCAAGGATTATATTTCCACCCCCAAGCCCAACGGGTACAAGAGCCTTCATACCACCGTCATCGGCCATGAGACCGTCCCCTTTGAGGTACAGATTCGCACCCGGGAGATGGACCAGAACGCGGAATACGGCGTGGCTGCCCACTGGAAATACAAGGCGGGGGTCACCACCCGGGATAAGCTGGATGAACGGCTGGCCTGGGTCCGGCAGCTGCTGGAAAGCCAGCAGGAAAACGGGGATGTGGACGAACTGCTCCAGGGAATCAAGAGCGACCTGCTCCCTGAGGAAGTATTTGCCTTCACCCCCCGGGGAGATGTAATCAACCTGCCTGCGGGAGCCACCGCCATCGACTTTGCCTACGCCATCCATTCGGCGGTGGGCAACCGGATGATCGGAGCCAAGGTGAACGGGCATATCGTCCCCATCGACCATAAGGTCTCCACCGGTGAGATCATTGAGGTGGTCACCGGCCCCGAGGACAAAGGCCCCAGCCGGGACTGGCTGAAAATCGTCAAGACCAGCGAGGCCAAGAACAAGATTCGCAGCTGGTTCAAGAAGGAACGGCGGGAGGAGAACATCCAGGAAGGCCGGGCCGCCCTGGAGCGGGAACTGCGCCGGAACAATATCCGCATCCCCCCCGAAAAGTGGGATGAAATCATGACCGAGCTGGCCCGCCGCCAGCACACCAACGGGGTGGAGGAAATGTACGCCGCCATCGGGTATGGGGGACTGCTGGTCTCCAAGCTCATGCCCAAGCTGAAGGAGGAATACCAGAAGCTGAAGGTGGTGGAGGTCAAGTTGACCAACGCCCCCATTCCCACCACCCATTCCAGTGAAGGCGTGGTGGTGGAAGGGGTGGACAACTGCCCCATCAAGTTTGCCAAGTGCTGCAAGCCCCTGCCCGGAGATGAGATCATCGGCTTCATTACCCGGGGCTTCGGCGTGTCCATCCATAAATGCGACTGCGCCAATGTGAAGGCCGCCCAGGAAAACCCGGAGAATAACGGCCGGTTCCTGCCCTGCCGGTGGGAAAAGAACGACCGGGAAACCTACAAGGCCACCCTGGAGATCACCGCCATGGACCGCACCGGCCTGGTGGGAGACATTGCGGTAAGCCTGGGGGATATGCGGGTGCCCATCTATTCCATGAACGCCCGGGAGGGGGACAACGGCCGTGCCCTCATCAATATCACCCTGGGAACCACCAACATCGAACACCTGAACAGCGTGGTAGCCAAGCTGAGGAAGGTACGGGATGTGATCAGCGTAGTCCGCGTGTAAGGAGGAAGAAAAATGAGAACTGTGATTCAGCGTGTTTCTTCCGCCAGCGTGGTGGTGAACGGGGGCCAGCCCCGTGCCATCGGTCCCGGACTGGTCATCCTGCTGGGGGTAGGGGAGAATGACTCTCCCGCACTGGTCCCCAAACTGGCGGAAAAATGCGCCCACCTGCGGATTTTCTCCGACGAGGAGGGAAAGCTCAACCGCTCGGCGGTGGAGCTGGGATATTCCGCCCTGGTCATCAGCAATTTCACCCTCTACTCCGACACCCGGAAGGGAAAGCGGCCCAGCTTCTCCCATGCGGCCAAGGGAGAACTGGCCCAGGGATGCTATCAGCTTTTCCTGGAAGAGATGGAAAAGCAGGGACTGAAACAGGTTGCCCACGGAGAGTTCGGGGCAGATATGCAGGTGAGTCTCTGCAACGACGGCCCCGTTACCATTATCATTGACACCGACGATTGGAGCAAAAAATGAAAGTGATTCAGATTCAGGGCCTGCCGCCCATGTATACCAACACCTATATGATTTTTTCCCAGGGAGGAAAGGCAGCGGTCATTGACCCGGCAGGGTCGGTAGCGGAGTACCAGCAGGCCCTTGAGAAAAACGGGGCGGCCCTGGCCTATATCTTCCTGACCCACGGTCACTTTGACCATGTGGGCAGCGTGAAGGCTCTGGCTAAGGCTACCGGCGCTGTGGTGGTGATGGATTCCGCCGATGCACAGGGGAACCAGTATTACCCCCTGACTGCCCAGGACCTGACCCGAGGCTATAAGGAAGGGGAGACCTTCCAGCTGGACGAGGTGGAAATCTCCTGCTGGCATACACCCGGCCACACCCAGGGCAGCTGGTGCCTTTACTGCCAGGGGCATCTCTTTACCGGGGACACCCTGTTCAGCGGCAGTATTGGCCGCACCGACCTGCCCGGGGGCGATATGGGACAGATGCGCCAGAGCCTGGCCAAGCTGGCTGCCCTTTCCCTGGACCCCGATACCCAGGTGCTGCCGGGGCACGAGGCCTGCTCCACCCTGGGAGAGGAAAAGAAATATAACTATTACCTGCGGCACTTTGCCCAGTAAGGAGGAACCATGGAACTGTACATCACCGGTCTGAACTCCGGTTATGAGGTGGAAAATGTGGCCCGGCTCTTTTTCCCGGCGGCCCATCTCACCACCCAGTGCCCCCAGGAAGGGGACCGGATTCTGGCCCGGGCCGGAGAGGAACTGGAAGCCACCCTCTCCTTGAACGGGACCCAGGTCAGCCGGACTGCTCCCCTGGGGGAGAATCCTTCCTTTGGGCTGGCCAGTCTGGTCTATGACCTGGCGGAGGAGGTCACCGGGATTCGCCCCTCCTGGGGTAAGATGACCGGGGTGCGCCCGGTGCGTATCATCCATGATAACCGCCGCCGGGGGCTGAGCGAGGAGGAGATTCGTCAGCTTTTCTGCGGCCACTATGACTGCACCCCCGAAAAATACCGGCTGGCCCTGGAAATCGCAGATTTGCAGCGGCCCATTATGGCCCAGAGCGGCCCTCGGGATTACAGCCTTTATGTGGGGATTCCCTTCTGTCCCTCCCGGTGCAGCTACTGCAGCTTTGTCAGCCGGACCACCGGCAAGGACGGAAAACTCACCGGCCCCTATGTGGAGAAATTGTGTGAGGAACTGGAAGCCTTCCGAGATCAGGCGAATAAAAACGGGCTGCGGCTGCGTACCATATATATGGGGGGCGGCACCCCCACCAGTATTACGGCACCCCAGCTCCGCCAGCTGATGGGGACCATCCGGGACCTGTTTGACCTGTCCCAGGTGGAGGAATATACCGTGGAAGCGGGCCGTCCCGACTGCACCGACCGGGAAAAGCTGGAAATCATCAAGGAATACGGGGCTACCCGTATCTCCATCAATCCCCAGACCTTCAGCGACCAGGTGCTGGCCGCCATTGGCCGGAAGCACACCGCCCAGAATATTCTGGACTGCTACCGGACCGCCCGGCAGGTGGGACATACCAATATCAATATGGACCTGATTGCAGGTCTGCCTGGAGACACGGTGGAAGGTTTTGCCCAAAGCCTGAAAACCGCCATCGACCTGGGCCCGGAAAATATTACGGTCCACACCCTCACCCTGAAACGGGCCTCCAACCTGGTCATTGAAAAACAGGCTGCGGCGGATGCCGGGGTGGCGGCTATGCTGGAACAGTGCAGCATGCTGGCCCAGGCAGGATATCGGCCCTACTACCTGTACCGGCAGAAGGGGACCCTGCAGAACCTGGAAAACACCGGCTGGTGTAAGCCTGGGTATGAGGGACTGTACAACATTTACATTATGGAGGAGGTCCACAGCATCCTCTCCGCCGGTGCGGGGGGAAGCACCAAGCTGGTGGACCCGGCCTCCGGACGGATTCAGCGAATCTTCAACTACAAATACCCCCAGGAGTATCTGGAAGGATTCGGGGAGATCCTCCGGCGGAAAGAGGGAGTGAGTGAATTCTATGGGAAAGATATGGCTTGAAAAACGACTTGTAAAGGCAAAGCTGGTCAACTTGGCTGCCCGGGACCCGCAGGCCCTGATCCGCTCCTGCGAGGCCTCTTACCGGGCGGGGGTGGAGCGGGCCGCCCAGGAGATCATCAACCGGCAGAGCAAGCTGGTCCTGCTGGCGGGGCCCAGCGGCAGCGGCAAGACCACCAGCGCCAAAAAGCTGGTGGAGGTGCTGGAAGCCCACGGCTGTCCCGCCCAGCATATTGCCATGGACGATTTCTATCAGAGCCTGGACGACTACCCCCGGCTGCCCGACGGAACCAAGGACTATGAGAATGTGACCGCCCTGGACCTGCCCCTGCTCCACTCCTGCCTGGATGAGCTTCTGACCCAGGGAAAGACGGAACTTCCCATCTTCGACTTTGAGTCGGAAATGCGCCGTCCCGAGACCCGGCCTGTAAGCCTGAACGGGGGTGTGGTGGTCATGGAGGGAATACACGCCCTCAACCCCCTGGTGAGCCAGGGCCTGGACAGCCGCCATCTTTTCAAGATTTATGCAGGCGTCCGGGAGGAGTACTGCGACAACGAAGGAAAAAATATCCTGGACGCCAAGGAACTCCGGCTGGCCCGGCGGACCCTCCGGGACACCCGGCGGGGAAGGGATGCAGAGGAGACCATTGCCAAGGGTCCTCAGGTGGACCAGGGAGAGGAGCTGTATATCCGCCGGTATAAGCTCCAGGCCCACTATATTCTGGACACTGCTTTCAGCTATGAGCCCTGCGTGCTGGCGGGAATCCTGCCCCGGGTCTACCGGGCAATCTCTCCCCAGAGCCAGAGCTATGCCCCTGCCCAGCGGCTGACCCGGGCTTTGGAACAGTTCCAGCCCATTCCCTGGGAGCTGGTGCCTCAGGACAGTATGCTCCAGGAATTCCTGTAAAGGGAGAAGTTTAAATATTTTTTTAAACTTCCGGGCATTTCTTGCAATTTTCACGGTAAAAGCGGTATAATGCAGATAGTACCCGGCAGGTAAAGCTGGTCTGCAAAGGAGAAATCAAAATGGAATTTAACATGGACAAATTCAAGGCACAGGCAATGCAGGTGGCAAAGGCTGCCCAGAAGACTGCCCTCGCTATGGCAGACACCGGCAAAAACCAGGCCAAACTGTTGGATGCCCAGAGCAAGCTGGCCAAGGCAGAGCGTCAGCTGGGACAGCTGGTGTACAGCCTCCAGAAATCCGGCGAGCTGGATATGGAGCTGATCCAGAAGTATGTGGAATCCATCGACGAGAAGAAGGCCACCATCGCAGCTTTGGAAGAGGAACTGGAGCCTGTCAAGGAGGCAGCCCGGGATGCTGTGAACACTGCGGTGGAGAAGGCTTCCGCAGCCTATGAAACTGTAAAGACCACCGTGGTCAATGCCACCAAGTGCGACGACTGCCAGGAAGAGGAAATCATCCTGGAGACCCAGGCCGAGGAGACTGTTGAGGAAGAACCTCAGGAGGAAGAAGTCAAGGCCGAGGAGCCCCAGGAAGAGGAAAAGCCTCAGGGCAAGAAGTGCCCTCAGTGCGGCGCTGACGCAGGGGAGGAAGAACTGTTCTGCCCCAGCTGCGGCTCTCAGCTGTAACCTTGAGTTTATAACCAGAAAAATGCCTTCCCGGTATTTAGCCGGGAAGGCATTTTTATTGACTGGTCCGGAGCCATTGGAATATAATAAAGACAGTTATAATTTGCCTTGGAAAGGGTGAGTTACAGTGCGTTTTGGATTCATGAAAAAGGAGAAAACCCCTCCGGCACCCATCCGGTCCGAAGTCCCGGCTCCCGCTCCCCGGCAGGAGGATATACTGCCCGGCAAGGTGGAACCCCTGGGAGCTACCGTGGAGGCGGACGGGGTGAATTTTGCCCTGCAAAGCCATGGGGCCTGCGGATGCACCCTTCTTCTCTACCGCCCCGGCCAGCCCCAGCCCTTCCGGGAAATCCCCATCCCCCTGAAATGGCGGGTGGGAGATGTGTGGGCGGTCAAGGTCACCGGTCTGGACTGGACCAATACCGAGTACGCCTACCGGGTGGAAGGTCCCACCCAGCCCCAGAAAGGACTGCGGTTTGACGGCAGAAAAATTCTGCTGGACCCCTACGCCAAGTCGGTGGCAGGGAAGGACCAGTGGGGCTCAGGGGGAGACTTTGTCTACCGTGCCCGTATCGTGGAAGACCGGTTTGACTGGGGGGAGGACCGGGCCCCCGGGTACCCCCTCACCGACCTGGTCATCTATGAAATGCACACCCGCTTTTTTACCCGTCATCCCACCAGCGGGGTTTCTGCCCCCGGCACCTTCTCCGCCATCCGGGAGAAAATCCCCTATCTGAAAGAGCTGGGGATCAATGCAGTGGAACTGCTCCCCATCTTCCAGTTTGACGAGACCCTTCACCGCCGCCAGTTCGAGGGAAAACTGCTTCTGGAAAGCTGGGGCTACAACACGGTGGGATATTTTGCTCCCCATGCCGCCTACTCCGGCCATCAGGAACCGGGACAGGCCGGTACTGAGCTGAAAGAGCTGGTGAAAGAACTCCACAAAAACCGGATAGAGGTTATTCTGGATGTGGTGTTCAACCATACCGCCGAGGGAAATCAGGACGGCCCCCTCTTCTCCTTCAAAGGACTGGACAACAACTTGTATTACATCCTGAGCCCGGACGGAAGCTACCACAACTACAGCGGCTGCGGCAACACACTGAAATGCAATCACCCGGTGGTCCAGCGGATGATTCTGGACTGTCTGCGGTACTGGGTCATCCGTTATCATGTGGACGGATTCCGGTTTGACCTGGCCAGCGTTCTCAGCCGGGGAGAGGACGGGACCCCTCTGGAAGACCCGCCCATCCTCCGGGCCATTGCCTGCGACCCCATTCTCAGCCGGACCAAACTGATTGCGGAAGCCTGGGACACCGGTCTTTACCAGGTGGGACGGTTCCCTGCCAATGGCCGCTGGGCCGAGTGGAACGGCCAGTACCGGGACACCATCCGGGGCTACCTGAAAGGGGACTTGTGGGAGAGCGCCGCCGCCCTCCGCCGCATCGGGGGAAGCGAGGATATGTACAGCCACGGAGGCTATCGGGGCTGTGCTTCCAGTGTCAACTTCCTCACCTGCCACGACGGGTTCACCCTTTATGACCTTTACTCCTACAACCAGAAGCATAACCGGGCCAACGGATGGAACAACACCGACGGCACCGACGATAACCGGAGCTGGAACTGCGGAGCAGAGGGGGAGACCTCCGACCCGGAGGTGAACCGGCTGCGGAAAAAGATGATCTGCAACGCGGTGACCCTCCTCCTTTGCAGCCGGGGCGCAGCCATGTTCCTGGCCGGGGACGAGATGGGGAACACCCAGCAGGGAAATAACAACTGCTACTGCCAGGACAATGACCTGAGCTACCTGGACTGGAGCCTTCTGGAAAAGAACCGGGAAATCTATATCTATTTCCAGAAGCTCATCCGCCTGCGCCGGGAGCATCCGGTGCTCCGCCGCCCTCTCACGCCCTTGAAGGGAATGCCGGGGATTCAATTCTTCGGCCCGGACGGCAAGACCGCCCCGGAGAAGAACGCCCCCACCGTGGAGGTATGTTTTGCGGGGGTCCATCCCGCCACCGGGGAGGAGGACCTGGTCTGTTTGGTATACAATGCACACTGGGAGGGAACCACTGTCCGCCTGCCCGCTCTGCCGGTGGGACTGGAATGGACGGTGGCCGCCAACGCCTCCGCCCCCAGGGAAGACAAGGGGTGGGAAGGCCGTCCCGCCATCCAGCCCTATCCCCTGGAGGGAAGGACCGCAGCGGTCTTTGTAGGGCGCAGACGGGCCTCGGTTTTTGGAAAAAAGTCCAGAAAACCGAGAAAATAAAGGGAAATTCCCCTTGCAAAAAAGAAGAATATAATGTAAAATAGAGCCTGGTCCATTTTGAGGGAGGCCCGATATGAAGCCATTTCAGACAAAGGAAACCTATGGTATGGAAGATCTGGTAGAGATCATCCGGATTCTCAGGGACCCCGAAAATGGCTGCCCCTGGGATAAGGTCCAGACCCATCAGTCCATCCGGAAAAATCTTCTGGAGGAAGCCTACGAGGCTGCGGAAGCCCTGGATACAGGGGACCCGGAGATGATGCGGGAGGAATTCGGGGACCTGCTCATGCAGGTGGTGTTCCACTGCCAGATGGAGCAGGAAGCCGGTCACTTTGACTTTCAGGGCGCCTGCGACAGTGTCTGCAAGAAACTGATTTTTCGGCACCCCCACATTTTCCCAGACTCCTCGGGCCATACTACCCATAAGGATTGGGAGACCCTGAAACGGGAGGAGAAGGGCCGCAGCACTCTGGAGGATGAACTGGACAGCGTTCCGGTCACCCTGCCTGCTCTTATGAAGGCCCAGAAAACCCTTTCCCGGGCCGCCCGGTATGGGGTGGAACTCCAGCCATTGTCCCTGGAACTGGGGCAGGACCCTGCCCGTCAGGTGGGAGAACTTCTTCTCAAAGCCACAGCCCTGGCCCAGCAGGCGGGGGTGGATGCAGAGGAAGCCCTCACCCGAGCCGTCCAGAATTTCGTTCTGGAGGCCAAATCACGGAACAGCGAACAGAAGGCGAACAACGCCGAATGTGCTGAAGATATTGATTAGGAGGTCAAATAATAATGACTAAGGTAGATTTGATTGCAAAGATGGCCGAGACCGGCATGACCAAGAAGGACGCTGAGAAGGCTCTCAACGCTGCTCTGGAAGCCGTTACCGCTGCCCTGGCCGCTGGGGAGAAGGTTGCTATCACCGGATTTGGCACTTTCGAGGTTCATGACCGTGCCGCCCGCACCGGTATCAACCCCCAGACCAAGGAGACCATCCAGATCGCTGCCTCCAAGGTCCCCGCTTTCAAGGCCGGCAAGGCTCTCAAGGAAGCTGTAAACAAGTAATCGGACAGGCATGGACCTGTTGCCCGTCACCCTGGGGTGGCGGGCGTTTTTTGTAAAGGAGATGAATGATATGCGGATCGACAAGTATCTCAAGGTAAGCCGTCTGGTCAAGCGCCGCACCGTGGCCAACGAGGTGGCGGATGCAGGCCGGATCCTGGTCAATGGCAAGGTGGTCAAGGCCAGCTACAATGTGAAGGAAGGGGACATCATCGAGATCACCTTCGGCAACAAGCCGGTAAAGGTCAAGGTCCTCATGGCCGAGGTAAACACCCAGAGCAAGGACCTGGCCCGGGAAATGTACCAGGTGATCGAGGAATAACCTGCCGCCCCGGCGCATATCCTCTCTTGAACGGGGATTTCCCGGAAAGGGAGGACTGCCCATGGAAAACCAGGCAAAACCCGGGGCTCTGCCCCACAGCCTTACCCTGCAGGAACGGAAGAAACTTTCGGTGACCGGGGTAAAGCGGATTATCTATTATGACGAGTCGGGGGCCCAGCTGGACACCGACCAGGGACGGCTGACAGTGGGAGGACAGCAGCTCCAGGTCAGCGAACTGTCGGTCCAGACCGGACAGCTGGAAATCAGCGGCCTGGTGGAATCCCTCCAGTACACGGCGGCCCCCGGCCCCCGCACCGGCCTGTTCGGCCGGCTGGGCCGTTGACGGTCAGCCTGCCCTGGGACCGGCTTTTGCAGGATATGCTGGACTGCATGGGCTGGGGGCTCCTTCTGGCTATAGGGTATGACCTGGCCCGGACCCTGGTGGGGACCGGGTTCTGGCGCTGCCTGGTGCTGGACCTGACCGGCTTTTTGGCAGCGGCGGTGGTGGTCCGGGGATACGGGGCCGGAATCAGCGCAGCCGGGGTGCCCCGGTGGTATCATGTGCTGGGGATGATTCTGGGGGCCAGCGCCTGGTTTGGCGAGGTGGCCCCGGCCCTGGCAGAGGTGCGCCGGAAGGTCCTGTGGCTGGCGGGGCGCCCGGTCCGGCTGGCCCGAATCTGGGTATTCGTCCCTTTCAAAGAGAGGGTGAAGGCCCTGAAAAAAGAAAAAAAGAAAAAATCCCGGGAACTTCCCCGAAAACAGTTGCCAAAAAAGGGAAGAATGTTGTATAATTCAAAATAATTCCGTTTATTTTGGCGTATCGCCTGTTGGTTCAAGTGGAGGCAGTGTGAGATGAGGGAAAAAAACAGTTCCGCTCTTCATTGGTTGCTCACTGCGGCGTTCTGGATCGCAGTGGTTTATCTGGGGGTACAAATCTTTTCTACCCGGGTGGCCATCGGTCAGAAAGAGCAGGAGTTGGCTACTGCCACCACCCGGCTGGCAGAGCAGGAAGCGGAAAATGAGGAACTGAGCCGGACCCTTTCCGGCAGCACCCAGAGTATTGTGGAGCAGGTGGCCCGGGACGAGCTGGGTTATGCGCAGCCCAATCAGCGGGTGTTTGTGGATGTGACCGGCAAATAATAAAGGTGAGGGGTTAGTTTTTTGGCAGTCGAGGTAGGAATGATTCTGGAAGGCCGGATCACCGGCGTTAAGAAGTTTGGGGCATTTGTGGCTCTGCCCGAAGGAAAGGTGGGCATGGTCCATATTTCGGAAGTGTCCAACCAGTTTGTGGAGGATATTACTGCGGTGCTCCACGAAGGGGATACGGTCAAGGTAAAGGTCATGTCCATTGGGGAGGACGGCAAAATCGCTCTTTCCATCAAGCGGACCCTGCCTCCTCCTGCTCCCAAGGCAGCAGGAGAGCGGAAGGACGGCCCCCGGCCTGCCCGGCGCAAACCCGCACCTGATGCTCCCCGGGTCTGGCAGCCCAAGCCGGTCCAGTCCCAGGAGAACATGAGCTTTGAGGATATGATGAGCCAGTTCAAGAGCCGCAGCGAGGAGAAAATCGCTGACAGCAAGCGCTGGACTGAAAACCGCCGGGGCGGAGGATACAGCCGCCGGAGATAAACACCAAGGGGCGTTGCCGCAGGTCACGCCTCTTTTTTTGTAGGAGAAAAAAGATGAATGTAAATTTGATTGCCCCCTGTTATTTCGGATTGGAATCCACCCTGGCCTTTGAGGTCCGGCGGCTGGGCGCCCAGGATGTTCAGGTCACCGACGGTCGGGTGGCCTTCAGCGGCACCCAGGAGATGATTTGCCAGGCCAACCTGAACCTGCGCACCGCCGAACGGGTGCTCATGCTGCTTTATACCGGAAAGGCCGAGACCTTTGACGAACTGTTTGACAGTGTCTATTCCATCCCCTGGGAGGAACTGATTCCCGCCAACGGGGCTTTCCCTGTAAAGGGAAGCAGCCTGTCCAGCCAGCTTTCCAGCGTGCCTGCCTGCCAGAGCGTTGTGAAGAAGGCTGTGGTCAAGCGGCTGATGGCAGGGCATAAAACCTCTGTCCTGCCCGAGGACGGAAAGGAATACCGGATTCGGTTTGCCCTCCGGAAAAACGCTTTGGAGGTCATGCTGGACACCAGCGGGGAAGGACTCCATAAGCGGGGGTACCGGAGAAACGCCACCCTGGCTCCCATCAAGGAGACCCTGGCCGCCGGAATCGTGGACCTGAGCCGGGTCCGCCGGGACAGCCGGGTGGAGGACCCCTTCTGCGGCAGCGGCACCCTCATCATTGAGGCCGCACAGAAAGCTCTGAACATTGCCCCTGGTCTCCGCCGCCGGTTTGCCGCCGAGCATTACAGCTTTGTAGGCCCGGAACTCTGGCGGCAGGCCCGGAGCCAGGCCATGGATGCCATCAAGCGGGATGCCGCCTTTGAGGGATTGGGATATGACATTGACCCTCAGGCTGTGGCACTGGCCACCCAGAATGCCAAGCTGGCGGATGTGGGGGACCGGGTCCGGTTCCAGGTGGCGGATGTAAAGAATTTCGCCCCTGATTCTCAGAGCATTGTCATTACCAACCCTCCCTACGGCGAGCGGCTGGGCGACCTGAAAATGGCCGGGGAACTGGCCCAGGTGCTGGGACAGCGGTACCGGGAATATCCCACCCAGGGACTTTACGCCATCACTGCCGACGGTGAGTTTGAGCACCACTTTGGCCAGAAGGCTTCCAAGCGCCGGAAGATGTACAACGGCATGATTCCCTGCCAGATTTATATGTACTATAATAAGAAGTAAGAAAAAGGACCGGTGCCAAAGCCGGGGTGACATAAGAAAACAGCGGTTCTTATCCGGAACTGATGAAACGAAAAAGCCAGACCAAGTGGTAAATCTTGGTCTGGCTTTTATATTATCCTTCCTTACAGTTCCGGGAAGAACTGCCCTGCACCGGGGGAGGGGTGATTTTGAGGGGAGTCCAAGGAAAATCCCCGCAGGCACCCTTGGTGGTTGTCAAGGGGATTTGACGACGGAATCACCCAAAAGCGCCACTTCTCCGGCGCTGTTTTCTTACGGAACCTCGGCAAAATGCACCGGTCCTTTTATGTCAGTTGTTGAGGTATTCCATTAAGGCAGGGAAAATCTCCTTGGTTACCTGATACCCAATATGGTAACCTTCGGTCAGCTTCTCCTTGTTCTTCTCGGTACGGCCGATGTTCAAACTCTCGGGGGGACGGATGACAAACACCTTTCCGGCTGCCTCGTCCTGCTCCAGCCGCTCCAGGGTCTGGTTATATCCCAGATACCGGCTGGCGCTGGCCTGGACAAACTTGGGGTACTTCCGGTACTCCGCCGCAATCAGGGGCTGGAGGGAGGAAGGCTCCTTCCGGTATCCTTTGGGCCGGGTGAGGACCACCACATTCTTGTCGTTCCCCAGATGGATGCTCTTCAGGTAGGGAATGCTGTCCGCAATTCCGCCGTCCAGGTAATACTTCCCGTCAATCTCCACCTTCCGGCTGACCAGAGGCAGGCTGGCGCTGGCCCGGACCCAGGTCACATCCTGGTATCCGTTGGCAACCTCGTGATAGACTGCCTTGCCGGTTTCCAGGTTGGTGACGGTGGCAAAAAAGCGCATGGGGTTTTTGTTGAACTGGGCATAGTCCATGGGGTCCAGCAGATCGGGAATGGCCCGGTAGCAGAAATCCACCCCGAACATATCCCCGGTGGTGAGCAGGCTGCGGACAGAACAGTACCGGGGATCATCCAGATAATCCACGCTGATCCGCAGAGCCCGGCCCGGCTGCTGGGCCTTGTAGCTGCACCCGTGGCAGGCCCCGGCACTGACCCCGATGAGGGTGTCAAACCAAAGATCCTGCTCCATAAAATAATCCAGCACTCCTGCGGTAAAGATACCCCGCAGGCCGCCGCCTTCCAGTACAAGTCCCTTACTCATGGCAAATACGCCTCCTTATTCCTTTAGTGAAATGACGGGCCAACCCGGAGGCCGGCCCTGTCACTGAACCTATTGTACCACAAATTTACCAAAATCCATAGGGACAATTTGCCCAAAATGACAGATGGTGGTATAATAAACCCCAGAATCAAAGTCCCTTCCTTTTGGGAAAAATCAGATTCGGAAAGCAGAGGGAAAAGTATATGCCGGGAGACCTTCATACCCATTCCAATTATTCGGACGGTTCGGTAAATCCGGAAAAGGTGGTTTGGCTGGCGGCAAAGACCGGGTTGACCAGTCTGGCCATCAGCGACCATGACAGCATGGAAAGCGTCCGGTACGCATACGCCCATCCGGTCCAGCACGGAGTGGAACTGATTCCCGCCCTGGAACTGAGCTCCTATGACTATGAGCGGCAGCACCGGGTCCACATCCTCTGCTACTATCCTGACGACTGCCCGGCACTGGAAGAACACTGTGAACTTATGGGCCGGCGCCGGACCCAGGCCACCCTCCAGAGCTGCCGGGAACTGGAAGCCATCTGCCCCCAGTTCTCCACCCAGGATGCCTGGGCTTACTGCGGGGAAGGGAAAGTCCTCTATAAAGCCCATGTTATGCGGGCGCTCATGGATGCAGGACTGGCGGACAACATTTACGGGGACCTGTACCATGAGCTGTTTGCCCTCCGGCCGGTGCCGGGGAAGGTGATCCATGAAGCCAAGTACCGCCCGGTGGAGGAAGTACTGGCCACTGTCCGGGCCTGCCGGGGGGTGGCGGTCATTGCCCATCCCAGCGTTTACCACAGTATGCCCCTGGTGGAGGACCTGGCGGCCCGAGGGCTCATTGACGGGGTGGAAATTCACCATCCCCGGAACACCCCCCAGGACAAGGAACGGCTGGAACAGCTGGCCAGGGAATACGGCCTACTGGTCACCGGAGGGACTGACTACCATGGAATGAACTCCAAGGTGCCTCATCCGGTGGGAACCTGCCAGACCGACGATGAAACCATCCAAGCCATCAAGGCTTTGGCCCAGAGCCGCAAAACCGAAAAAGCAAAGGAGAAATAAATATGGTTACTGTAAACTACAAGAATCAGGGGACCTGCAGCGTCCTCACCACCGTTACCCTGGCCGATGACCACACCATCCAGGAAATCGCCGTCAAGGGCGGCTGCAACGGCAACCTGAAAGGAATCTGCGCCCTGCTGAAAGGCCAGAAGGCCGAGGATGTCATTGCCCGGATGGAGGGTATCAAATGCGGACCCCGCTCCACCAGCTGCCCCGACCAGATCAGCAAAGCTCTGACCCAGGCCCTCAAGGAACTGGGCTGAACCTGAACATGCCGCCTTCCTTTCAAAAAGGAGGGCGGTTTTTTTGATTCCCGTCCTTTCGATGTTTATTTGTCTTCTGCCCGTCTATACTGGATTATATCTCTTGACGGGAGGAAGATCCATGAACGAATTCAAGGGTTTTTCCCCCTCTGCTGTCCGCTGCCTGAAGGAATCCCTTCAGCTGGCAGGGGACCGGGGGGTCACCCAGGCCAATACGGGACATCTGCTCCTGGCCATCCTTCGGGAGGGCGGGGCGGCGTCTCAGTTTTTAAAGAACAAAAAAGTTACCGAAACCGCAATCCTTCCCCTGGCCGGGGAGGTGAGTATCCACCGGGTGCGGCTGAAACCCCGGGACCTGACCGGGGAATTGCAGAAAACCCTGGAATTTGCCCGGCTGGGAGCCCGCAGCGCCCAGTGCCGCCGGGCGGGAAGTGAACATCTCCTCTGTGCCATGCTGGAGGACACCACCTGTACCGCCAGCCGGTGGATGGCTTCGGTGGGGCTGGAGGTCACCGGGGCGGCCCGGGAGTGCCGTCAGCTGTCAGGGCAAATCATCCTGCCCCAGCCGCCCCGGGCCACCGCCAACCGGACAGGCCGTCCCAGCGACAAATACGGCCGGGACCTGACCAGGATGGCTTTGGAGGGCCGGCTGGACCCGGTGCTATGCCGGGAAAAAGAACTGGCCCGGATGGTGGAAATCCTCTGCCGCCGCCAGAAAAACAATCCCTGCCTCATAGGGGAACCGGGGGTGGGCAAGACCGCCCTGGCGGAAGCCCTGGCCCAGAAAATTGCCCAGGGACTGGTCCCGCTTTCCCTGACGGGAAAACGGGTGCTGGCTTTGGATATGGCCGCTCTGGTGGCCGGGACCAAATACCGGGGAGATTTTGAAGAGCGGTTCAAAAGCCTGCTGGAAGAATTGCAGCGGGACAAAAATACCATCCTTTTTATTGACGAAATTCATGTGGTGGTGGGGGCCGGTGCGGCGGAGGGAGCCATCGACGCAGCCAGTATCCTGAAGCCGATCCTGGCCAGGGGAGAGATTCAGCTGGTGGGAGCCACCACCCAGGAGGAGTACCGGAAGTGCATCCAGAAAGACCCGGCCCTGGACCGGCGGTTTGGAAAAATCACGGTGGAGGAGCCTACCCCCGCCCAGGCTCAGACCATCCTGAAAGGGCTGATTGGCCGGTATGAGCAGTATCACCGGGTATCCATCCCAGCCAGCACCATCCGGGCCGCTGTGGAACTGAGTGTCCGGTATCTGCCGGGACGGTATCTCCCGGATAAGGCCATCGACCTGCTGGACGAGGCGGCTTCCCGGCTCCGAATCGCAGGGGAAGGGCAGAACAAGGAGGACTTGATTCTCCTCCCGGAGGATGTGGCGGCGGTGGTCAGCCGGGCCAGCGGCGTGCCTGCGGAGCGGGTAAACGAGGCCCAGCGGGAACGGCTGGCCCAGCTGGAACAGCGGCTGGAGGAACAGGTGGTGGGCCAGCATCAGGCGGTGGCCGCCGTGGCGGGAGCCGTCCGCCGGAGCCGCACCGGTCTCCGGGAGGCAGGCCGCCCCATGGGCGCCATGCTCTTCCTGGGACCCAGCGGGGTAGGGAAGACCCACCTGGCCCGAACCCTGGCCCAAAGCTGGTTTGGGAGTGAGAAAGCCCTGCTCCGGTTTGACATGAGCGAGTATATGGAAGCCCACACGGTGGCCCGGCTGATTGGGGCCCCTCCCGGATATGTGGGCCACGATGAAGGGGGACAGCTTACCGAGGCCATCCGCCGCCGTCCCTACAGTGTGGTCCTCTTTGATGAGATCGAGAAAGCCCACGGGGATATCCAGAACATCCTGCTCCAGATTCTGGAGGACGGGCGGCTCACCGACAGCGCCGGGCGGACGGCGGACTTTACCAACGCCATCATCCTGATGACCAGCAACCTGGGTGCCCGATGGCTGGCAGGACAAACCTCCCCTCTGGGGTTTGGGACCCAGGAGGATGCCTTTGACAAACAGAGCCAACAGGCCATGGCGGAGGTGAAACGGTATTTTCGCCCCGAACTGCTGGGGCGGCTGGACGAGGTGGTGGTGTTCCATCCCCTGAAACGGCAGGAACTGATACAAATCACCGAGAAACTTCTCTGCCAGCTGGAGGAGCGGGCCGCCGCCCAGGGTTACCGGCTGGACCATCAGCCTGCTCTGGCTCAGGCGTTGGTAGGGGCGGAGAACAGCCCCTACGGCGCCCGGGAACTGCGGAAAAAGGTGAGCCGGGCGGTGGAACAGGCCATGGCGGACGGAATCGCCCGGGGAACCCTGGTGGAGGGAGGACAGTTCACCGCCTGCCTGGACCAGGAAAACCGGGTGGTCATCTGCGCCCGGGAGACCGCCACCGTGTAAGCCCCCACTCTACCAAGCGTAGGTTGTGCCCGGGCGGGACAGCTGGTATGATACAGATAAAGAAAATTCACCCACAGGAGGAATCGTATGGATCTGTATGTGACCGGCGCTGCCATCCGTCGCCTTCGGGAGGCCCGGGGACTGACCCAGGCCCAGTTGGCCGGACTTCTGGATGTGAGCAACAAGGCTGTCTCTAAATGGGAAACCGCCAAGGGCTTTCCCGATATTTCTTTGCTGGAACCGTTGTCGGCGGCTCTGGGGGTGTCTGTGGCAGAGCTCCTCTCGGGGGACAAGGTGACCAACCGCAACCGGGGCGCCAACATGCTCCGGTCCCGGTTTTATGTCTGCCCCCTCTGCGGCAATGTGATTCACGGGACAGGCCAGGCCCTGGTCAGCTGCTGCGGGATCACCCTGCCGCCCCTGGAAGCGGAGGAACCGGACCAGAACCACAAGCTGGAGATAGAACCGGTGGAGGATGAGGACTTTATCCGGGTTCTCCACCCCATGACCAAGGACCACTATATTTCCTTCCTGGCCTACCTTACCGGGGACCGGTGTCAGATGGTCCGGTTCTACCCGGAAGGAAACGGGGAATGCCGCCTGAGGCTGACCCGGGGCGGGACCCTCTATTACTACTGCAACCGCCATGGTTTGTTCCGCCAGAAGGTTTGATGTCCTCCCTTGACTTGAAGCCCCGAATGTGATAGCATAAGTCGAACCGTTAAGATTCGACCCGCCGGGGTCTTTCATTGTACAGTAGGCCTGTGTTGTACAACACAGGCCTTTCTTTTTGGAGGAAATACCATGAACCAATCAAGCTGGCTGAGGGAGTTTGCCCGGTACTCGTCCCTGAATGTGCTGGGGATGATAGGGCTCTCCTTCTACATACTGGCGGACACCTTCTTTGTGTCCCAGGGCCTGGGCACCGACGGTCTGGCCGCCCTCAACCTGGCCATTCCCTTTTACAGCATGATTCAGGGCACCGCCCTTATGCTGGGAATGGGAGGAGGGATCCGGTTTGCCATCCAGAAACACCAGGGACAGGAAAAAATCAACCGGATTTTCACCAACACCCTTTATCTGGGCGGAATGGCGGCGGTGATTTTTCTCACCCTGGCCCTGGTGGGCACCCACTGGATGGTGGGGCTGACCGGCGCTTCCGGGAATGTGTACCAGATGACCCACACCTATCTCCAGGTCCTGCTCTGCTTCTCCCCGGCCTTCCTCCTCAACAACATCCTGCTCTGCTTTGTGCGGAACGACGGAATGCCCCAGCTGGCCATGGCGGCTATGATCGGGGGAAGCCTTTCCAATGTGGTGCTGGACTATATCTTCATTTTTCCCTGCAATATGGGGATTTTCGGCGCGGTCTTTGCCACCGGCCTGGCGCCCATCATCAGCATGGCCATTCTGTCTCCCTTCTTTATCCTGAAAAAGAATCACTTCCGCCCGGTCCGGTGCGGGCTGAATTTACGGTTGGGGGGCGGCATCCTCTCCGGGGGCCTGCCCTCCCTCATTACCGAAATCTCCTCCGGGGTGGTCATCATGGTCTTCAACACCATCCTTCTCTCTTTGGAGGGGAACACCGGGGTGGCGGCCTACGGGGTCATTGCCAACCTGTCCCTGGTGGTCACCTCCATCTATACCGGAATCGCCCAGGGAATCCAGCCCATCCTCAGCACCAGCTTCGGACGGCGGGAAATCAAAAAGATGGGGGCTATCCTAGGATATGCCCTCATCACCATGGGAATTCTCTCCCTGGCGGTGTACGCCGGAGCCTATTTCGGAGCCGAGGAGCTGACAGCCATCTTCAACCGGGAAGGGGACCGGCTCCTGGCCCAGCTGGCAGTGCCGGGAATGCGCCTTTACTTCCTGGCCTGTCCCTTTGTGGGATTCAACATCATCCTCTCCGCCTACTTTGCAGCGGTGGACCGGGTAAGGCCTGCCCAGGTGCTCTCCCTGCTCCGGGGTGTGGTGGTCATTATCCCCATGGCCATCCTTCTTTCCCGGCTCTGGGGGACCAGCGGGGTATGGTGCTCCTTCCCCCTGACCGAGCTGGTGGTCAGCCTGGCAGGGCTGGGGGTCTACCTGAAAAGAAAAACAAATTGAGCCACAAAACTCCGGCCTTCTTAATGAGGACCGGAGTTTTTTCTTCCCAAAATTCTGCTGGAAATTTCCGGAAAAAGGTGATAAAATAATATTATAGACACCGGCCCGGGAAAAGGGGCTGGCACCATGGTCCGGCTGTGCAGCAGCTGGCTTTTTTCTTATGACGGAAAAGGAGGAAATTATGTATCAAGTGGGAGATGTAGTACGCCATCCCAGTGCAGGAGTATGTGAAATTACAGAGATTCGGGAGCAGTGCTTCGGGAATCTGCCTCCTCAGCAGTACTACATCCTCAAGCCTCTTTATGCCAAGGCGGCTACCACCGTTTACACTCCGGTGGACAGCCCCAAGGTCCCTTTGCGGAAACTCCTCAATGAGGAGGAACTGGACCGGCTGCTGGCCCAGGTGCCGGAACATTGGCTGGAATGGAAGGAAAACGAGCAGGAGCGCCACAACCAGTTCAGCGAGATTCTCCGCAGCGGGAATGTGGTGGAGGCGGTGCGGCTGATCGTGCTGCTCCACTATAAGGAGAAGGAACGGAAGGAACTGGGCAAACAGCTGCGGGTAGGGGACAAGAAATACCTGGAGGAGACCAAGCGGCTTCTCCATCAGGAGTTTGCCTACGCCAAGGACCTGGAACCGGAACAGGTGCCCCAGTATATTATGGATAAGCTGGGCCTGGAATAAAGTTGCACAAAAACCCCCTTTCTTTTTTGTAAAGAAAGGGGGTATCGCTTTTCTTGCGGGGAAATTGAACGGATGGTATAATGACCATAGAACCTATCTTACGGGAAAAAAATTATTTTCCGCCCCTGAAAAGGGATATTAAAAAGATGGTATTCCAAGAAAATTCTGATCCCTCCGGGGAGAAAGGAGCGTGCTGAACAATGCTTGACAGGATGGTAGTGATTGCAGCCGCAGTATTCTGCGGATTTCTGGCCTATGATATGCTCCAGCGGGAACGGGGAAGAAAAGCCGTGACCCCTGCCCAGGCAGGGGACAAGGACGCTCCCCAGGAGGACCGGAGTGAAAGTCATTACCCCTACCGCACCTATGTGCTGGTGGAGGGAATGAACTGCAGCAAGTGCGCCCTCCGGATTGAGAACGCCCTCAACGCCCTGCCCTTTACCTGGGCCACTGCGGAACTGGAGGAAAAGCGGGTGCTGGTCCGGACCCGGGAGCCTTTCCAGGAGGAACTGGTCCGTCAGACCCTGGAGAACGCAGGGTATCAGATGACCGGAACCATGGAAGCCTGAAAAGTATAAAAAGGGAGCACCCCGGCTGGGGTACTCCCTTTTTTGTTGGGCTTGGATTTATTCCGGTTTCAGCTCAAAGGCCTGTTCACAGTAAGCGCAGCGGTACTGGCCGGTGCTGCTGAGCAGGAAGATGTGGTCACATTCCTCCTCCATGCTGGTGATGCACCGGGGGTTCCGGCACCGAATCACATTCACCAGTTTGTGGGGCAGGTCGGGCCGCTTCTTGGAAACGATTTTTCCGTCCTGGATGGTGGCTACGGTAATGCCGGGGTCCAGGTAAGCCAGAATGTTCAGGTTGAGGGAACTTACATCCCCCTCGATTTTGATGATGTCCTTCTTTCCGGACTTGCTGGAACGGACATTCTGAATCAGGGCAATGCTGGCGTTTTCCAGCTTGTCCAGCTCCAGAAGCCGGTACAGTTCCAGGCTGGTTCCGGCCTGGATATGGTCTACCACGATTCCGTTGTTGATGGCGTCTACATTCAGCATATTAAGCCCCTTCCTTTCCCTTGGGATCGGCCAGACCCAGCAGGGTCATAATCAAGGCCATCCGCACATACACTCCGTTCTTGGCCTGCTCAAAGTAGGCGGCCCGGGGATCATCGTCCACAGAAAGGGCAATCTCGTTTACCCGGGGCAGGGGATGAAGAACTGCCAGATTGGGGCTGGCCAGCTTCATTTTGTCTTCGGTGAGGATGTAGGTGTTTTTCAGCCGGATGTAGTCCTCCTCGTTGAAGAACCGCTCCCGCTGGACCCGGGTCATGTAGAGAATGTCCAGCTGGGGCATGCTGTCCTCCAGGCTCCGTACCTCCTGGTACTCCAGGCCGGCAGGCTCCACCACATCGGTAATGATGTAGCTGGGGACCCGCAGCTCCTTGGGACTGATGAGGATGAACTTTACCCCCTCATACCGGGCCAGGGATTTGATAAGGCTGTGGACGGTCCGTCCGAACTTCAAATCTCCGCACAGGCCGATGGTGAGATGGTCCAGCCGTCCGCAGCGGCGGCGGATGGTCATCAGGTCGGTGAGGGTCTGGGTGGGGTGGTTGTGTCCGCCGTCCCCCGCATTGATGACCGGAATACCGGAATACTGGCTGGCCCGCAGGGGAGCGCCCTCCTTGGGATGGCGCATGGCGGCAATATCGGCGTAGGAGCTGATGACCCGGATGGTATCGGCTACGCTTTCGCCCTTGGAGGCGCTGGATACATCAGCGGCAGGGAAGCCCAGAACGCTTCCTCCCAGGTTGAGCATGGCGGCTTCAAAGCTGAGCCGGGTGCGGGTGGAAGGCTCGTAGAACAGGGTGGCCAGCTTTTTGTGGCGGGCTACTTCCTGGTAGGCGGCGGGGTCGGCAATGATCCGGTCGGCCAGGTCCAAAAGGGACTCGATTTCCTCCTTGGTAAAATCCAAAGGATCGATCAAATGACGCATAGTACCTCCTTACAGCTTCTTGCGGATGATGGAAAAATCAAAAAAGTTGGTGTAATAGGCGTAACTGTGGAACACCGGTTTGCAGAGCTGGGTGTAGGCAACCTCATCCAGCAGAAGCAGTGCCTCGGAGGGGGGCAGCTGCAAAGCATTCCGGATGGCCACCGTTCCGGCGCTGGCCTTCACATGGCTGACCGTGCTGACTACCTGGATTCCCGCAGAGTGGAGGAGTTCAAAGATGTTGCAGTTGAAATCCATGTCCTGGGGAACATTGTCCCCAAACAGCTGGGGGTTCAGATAGTCGATGGAGTAGAGCACCGGGGTGTTCCCGGCCAGTACCCGTTTGGTCAGCTTGATTACAGGGTCCCCGGGCTGAAGGCCCAGGCTTTTGGCCAGCAGGGGCTTTGCGGAATCCCGGGTGACGGTCAGGCTGTCGGAATGGGGCGTTTCCCCCAAAGCCTGGATCATGTCATAGTATTCCAGCTTGTGGTCCATCCGGTTGCGGAGAGTCAGGGCATCCCGGTTTACCACCGTGCCGATTCCCCGCACCCGTTCAATGTACCCGCTTCGCTCCAGCTCGGCCATGGCGTCCCGGATCACCGTCCGGCTTACACCCATCTGGCGGGCCAGGTCCAGCTCTGCCGGTAATCGGTCGGCCTGGGCAAAACGCCCCCGACGAAGATCCTCCAGCAGTTGAGCCAAGACCTGATCACTCATTAGGGCTCCGCCTAAAATCGTTTCTTCCATGGTCTTACTCCTTTTGAGTATTACTTATCCCAGATAGTATACCACAAACGGGAGGCTTTGTGTTGAAATCCGAAAGATTTTAGTTTAAAATGAAATCATGGCCCAGAGCCATCAGAAAAAAGAGAGAGCGGAGGGTTTCTTTATGGAACACCACAATCCCCTGCTGACCGGGGAAACCAGCGGAAAGAAATTCATTACCATCGGAGAGATCATGCTTCGGCTGACTCCTCCCAACTACGAAAAAATCAGAATGGCTTCCAGCTTTGAAGCCAGCTACGGCGGGGCAGAGGCCAACATTGCCCTGGCCCTGGCAAACCTGGGTGTGGACAGCACCTTTTTCAGTGTAGTCCCCAACAACAGCCTGGGTAAGAGCGCCGTGCGCATGCTGCGCTCCAACGATGTACATTGCACCCCCATGATCCTGTCCACCCCCCAGGAGACTCCCACCCACCGGCTGGGCACCTACTACCTGGAAACCGGCTACGGAATCCGGCCCAGCAAGGTCACCTATGACCGGAAGCACAGCGCCATCACCGAATATGACTTCTCCAATTTCGATGTAAAGGAACTGCTGGAAGGGTTCGACTGGCTCCACCTGTCCGGAATCACCCCCGCCCTGGCCCCCAACTGCCGGGAACTGACCCTCCGGGTCATTAAGGCGGCCAAGGAACTGGGGCTCACCGTCAGCTTTGACGGCAACTTCCGCAGCACTCTCTGGAGTTGGGAGGAGGCCCGGGACTTCTGCACCCTCTGCCTGCCCTACACCGATGTGCTGCTGGGCATCGAGCCCTACCACCTCTGGAAGGACGAGGAGGACCACTCCAAGGGCGACTGGAAAGACGACATCCCCTTCCAGCCCAGCTATGAGGAACAGGATGAGGTGTTCCGCCGGTTTATTGAGCGGTATCCCAACCTGAAGTGCATTGCCCGCCATGTGCGGTATGCCCACAGCGGCAGTGAGAACAGCCTGAAAGCCTATATGTGGTACCAGGGCCATACCTTCGAGAGCAAGCTGTTCACCTTCAACATCCTGGACCGGGTAGGGGGCGGCGACGCTTTCGCCAGCGGTCTGATTTATGCCATGATGCATGACTACAAGCCTATGGACATGATCAACTTTGCAGTGGCCAGCAGCGCCATCAAGCACACCATCCATGGTGACGCCAACATCACCGACGATGTGTCCAGCATTCGGAACCTGATGAATGCCAGCTACGACATCAAGCGGTAAATTCACCTCACAGAGGGCGGGGAAACCTGCCCTCTCATTTTATTTTAAAATCCCGTTGACAAAGTATAGTCAGGATGATATCATAATGATATCAAAACAAGTTGCCTTTTTCTTAAAGGAGGAATGAAAGATGACAGAAAAAATTTTGCAGACCCGGAAAAACGGGATGGCGGCCCTGCTGCTGATTCTGCTTGTGTATGCCGCAGGGATTGCCTTGTTTATCCTCAGCCTGACGGCCTGGGCCCGGTATGATTTCTGGGGTGAGACCATCCCCAATGTTCCGGCTATGGTGGTTGGCATCCTGATTATGGCTCTGGGCTGGATTCCCCTCTGCGGCCTTAAGGTGCTGAAACCCCAGGAAGCCCTGGTCCTCACCCTCTTCGGCAACTACATCGGCACCCTGAAAGGGGAGGGCTTTTACTGGGTCAATCCCTTCTGCACCGCCGTCAACCCTGCCGCAGCCACCCGGCTGAGCCAGAGCGGGGATGTGAAGGATGGAAACAGCGTAGCCGCTATCCTTACCAGCGGCCAGCAGAACAACGCTGCCGCCGCCCAGGCCATGGCCAACGGGAAAAAGATTTCCCTGAAACAGATGACCCTGAACAACGCCCGGCAGAAAATCAACGACTGCCTGGGCAACCCGGTGGAAATCGGTATCGCCGTTATCTGGCGGGTCACCGACACGGCCAAGGCGGTATTCAATGTGGACAACTACAAGGAATACCTCTCCCTCCAGTGTGACAGTGCTCTGCGGAATGTGGTCCGGATCTACCCTTATGATGTGGCCCCCAATGTGGACACCACCGGAGACGGCCACGCCGATGACGGCAGCCTGCGGGGTTCCAGCGAGGTGGTAGCCCGGCGGATTCGGGATGAAATCCAGGAGAGTGTCCGGGAAGCCGGTCTGGAAATTCTGGATGCCCGCATTACCTACTTGGCCTATGCGCCTGAGATTGCAGCGGTCATGCTCCAGCGCCAGCAGGCCAGCGCCATCATTGACGCCCGGAAGATGATCGTGGACGGTGCCGTAGGCATGGTGGAGATGGCCCTGGAACGCCTGGCGGAAAACAATACCATTGAGATGGATGATGAACGGAAGGCGGCCATGGTGTCCAACCTGCTGGTGGTTCTCTGCGGCAACCATGACGCACAGCCGGTGGTGAACTCCGGCAGCCTGTATTAAGGAACTGGTCCCATGGCGGACGGTCCCAAGAAGCAGGTGCCTCTCCGGCTTTCCCCAAAGCTGTATAACCAGCTGGCAGCCTGGGCGGAGGATGACTTCCGGAGCCTGAACGGGCAGATCGAGTATCTCCTTACCGAGTGTGTCCGGCAGCGGAAGAAGAACGGAAAGTATGTGGGGGAGGACATCGACAAATCCATAGAACTGGATATTGAGTAAAGAAAAGGCCCCTTCCGGTTGGAAGGGACCTTTTTTATTATACAGCCGGGGGAATTTCCTCCGGGGGTTCCAGATTATCCAGATAAAGGGAGAGGTCGTTGAGGGTCAGGCAGATCCAGATGGTTACCAGAATTCCGATTCCCAAAACCCAGTATATCCTGGCCCCGGTTATAAACTGGGAAACGGGGGGCAGCCCTACTGCCATAATGAAGGTGGAAAGAAGGGTGTTCACCGTCCGGAGCCGGAGCAGTTTTTTCACGCCGGGATATTCCTTCATCCGGGCAGTCTCCGCCAGATCGGTGAGAAGCTGGAAGTGAAAGTAAAGTCCCGCCACCCCGGCGGCTGCCTGGGCCAGCTGCCAGAGGCTGGTCCCCAACAGGCCGGTGGGGGTGATGGAGAAAAGGGTGAAGAGCCAGCATACTCCCTCCCAGGCGGCAAGCCCCCGGCCCAGGGGCCGCAGAAGCAAAGCGGAAGGCCGGGTGAGGGACAGGTCGGGAAGAATCTCATTGATGAAGAGATACCCTACCCAGTTGGGGAGAATGTTCAGGGTCCCTATGTTCAGATTGAGATGAAGGAAAAGATATCCTTTCAGAATGCTGTCCGCCGCATTGGCGGCAGGGGTACGCTTTTTCATCCTGCTTCACCTCCCAGTACAAGGTCCGCTTTCAGCTGTCCGTCCCAGTAAATTTGGACCGGGATGGACTGGGGCAGTTTCACCAAACCGTCTTTCAGGCCGACACCGCCGCCGCTGCCACCCCGGATGAATCCATCCCAGCCATCTATAACCTGCTGCCGGTCCCACTGGGTGCCGTCACTGCCGCCGCCTCCGATGCCCTCGCTGTCATCCACGCCCCAGTCGGTGCCGGGAATGTACTCCGGGTCACAGAGCAGCTGGATTTGTACATACCGCTGAGGAGAATCAGGGTTCTCCAGATTGCACTGGTATTGGTAGAAGCAGTAGAGCATCCCCTCGGAAAACTCCATGTCCGGATAAAGGTTGTTGTCCAGGTAGGCGGTACCGGTCCAGCCCTGGGACCGGAGGGGGTATTTCTCCGGGCAGTAGCCGGCGGTCACTCCCACCTGAAGGGTGCCAAAGTCTCCTTCTGTCCGGTATTCCTGAGCCAGAGGACTTTCCTCCCAGTCTTCAAGCCAGGGGTAGGATTCTATGGAGTGGAAGGAGGGGGTGCGGGACAGTTCTTCCACCACCCAACCACCGTCCGCCCGGGTCAGGGAAACCTGGAACAGGACACTCCCTGCAAAACCGGTGGCGCCCTGCTGGTCTTCCATCATCAGGCCGGTGTCCGGGTCCACGAAGCCTTCGGTGGCCATCACCACCTGGGCAATGTATCCGTCTCCGTTGGAGGTCAGGTTGTAAATCTCATACCCCTGAGAAGGATCGGAAATATCCATCCAATCCCCGCTGTCCAGATGATAGGCCACCCATCCGTCCTGGATGCTGCGAACCATCTCGGCTTCCAGGTCAGGGTGCTCATTAAGGGGCGTCACCGTGGCAAGGTAAGCGCCGTTCTCCAAAAGGATTCCCTTGGCCCAGGTATCCAAAGCGCCTGCTACTGTGGTGCACCGGTTGAGCCGGGCGGCGGCAAAGGCCAGGTCCAGCTCAGATTCAGAAACCGGAGTAAAGAGATTGGTGGAATATTGGGGGGCTGCCCCCATGAGAAGGGGCCCGGCCAGGGCAAGCCCAATGCAGACCGACACCAGAGCCATCCCCCGAGGATATTTTTTGAACCGGGCAATGGCGGCAATTCGCCGGGCAATGTTCTTGCTGCCGTTGGAGATACTGGTGGTGCCTGGGCACCGGGGGTACCGGGTGGAGGCCATATCCAGGAGAATCACTCCGTATTCCCGACGGTCCTCTCCCTCCAGCCGTTCCAGCACCCGCTGGTCACAGAGACTTTCCAGGTCGTTGCCGATTCGATCAAAGCAGTACCAGAGGAAGGGATTGCACCAGTGGAGCCCCCGGAGAAAGGCCCAGAACAGGTGCTGGGCGTTGTCGTGGTATTTCAGGTGAAGCAGTTCGTGAAGGAGGACTTTTTCATCCGGCTCTTTCCCGGCAGGGAGAGCCAGCAGAGAGGGGAATCCTCCGCAGACAAAGGGGGATTCCAGCCCTTCCACCAGCACCACCCGGCACCGGGGGAGATGGTATTTCTCCCGGACTTCCTCTATCTTTTCCAGAAGGGCGGGGGAGGGGGCGGCTCCCTGCTTTTTCAGAATATGCCGCAGTCTGGCCCACCGGAAAAGAGTGCGGCCCCAGAAAAAGAGCACTCCCGCCAGATAAAGGCAGAACAGCCAGTCGGTAATGCTCCGGGGCGCTCCCGTGACCCAGGGCAGGGGGCCGGTAATGCCCCGAGCCTGGTTCAGGGAGGTGTAGGCGGAGGAAAGCCCGGCCTCCACCTGGCACCGTGCCAGTTCCAGCCCCAGGGGAAGGGGAAAAATCACCCACCGGTTGGGGAAGGCGGGAATCAGAAGCCGCAGCCCCAGAAGTCCCCAGATACCATATTGCCACCGGGGACTGAGTTTGTCTTCCATAAGGGCTTTCAGCAAAAGCAGAAGCCCGGCCACCAGACTGGCCGTAAGGGTCTGGAGCAAAAAGGCCCAGAGATTGGTCATGGTTTACACCTCCATCTCGTCCAGCAGCTTCCGCAGCCGGTCCCGTTCCTGGGGAGTGATGGTGCTTTCCTGCAAAAAGGCGGCCACCAGATCTCCGGCGGAACCTCCGTATACCCGGGACAGCAGGTCCTTCCGTTCTGCCCGGCGGCATTCCTCCCGGCTTACTCCTGCGCTGTAGGGAGCCTTCTGTTCGTGGTCCACCCGGACCAGCCCTTTGGCCCCCATCCGGTTGAGGTAGGTGTATACCGTGTTCCGGCTCCACCCTTTTGTGGCTGAAAGCGCCTGGACCACCTGGCCCAGGGTGCAGGGGCCTTCCGCCCACAGCACCTCCATGACGGCCCACTCGGAATCAGTCATTCCCATGAATAACCCTCCTTCCTACAAATGTAGGCGTTCTTTGATTTTATCCTACACTTGTAGGAGAATTTTGTCAACAAAAAAATCCCTGCCCCCGGAAAGGGGCAGGGATGAAAGGTCAAAAAGAACGATTTATTACTTGTTCTTGTTCTGGATGTACTCGTCCATGGCCTTGGCGGCAGCCTTGCCGGCGCCCATGGCCAGGATAACGGTGGCGGCGCCGGTGACAGCGTCTCCGCCTGCGTAAACCCCTTCCCGGCTGGTCAGGCCGTCCTCGCCGTTGGTGACGATGCAGCCGTGACGGTTGGTTTCCAGACCGGGGGTGGTGCTCCGGATCAGGGGGTTGGGGCTGGTGCCGATGGACATGATCATGGTGTCCACCTCCAGCACAAAGTCGCTGCCCTCCTTGACAATGGGACGGCGGCGGCCGGAAGCATCAGGCTCGCCCAGCTCCATCTCTACGCACCGCATACCACGGACCATGCCGTTCTCGTCTCCCAGAACCTCCACGGGGTTGCAGAGGGTCTTGAAGATGATGCCTTCCTCCTGGGCATGCTCCACCTCTTCCAGACGGGCGGGCAGCTCCTTCATGCTCCGGCGGTAGACAATATAAACGGTCTCGGCGCCCAGCCGCTTGGCGCACCGGGCGGCGTCCATGGCCACATTGCCGCCGCCTACTACGGCTACGGCGTGGCTGTGCATAATGGGGGTCTTGCTGTCGGAACGGTAAGCCTTCATCAGGTTTACACGGGTCAGGTATTCGTTGGCGCTGTAAACACCCTTCAGGCTCTCGCCGGGGATTCCCATAAAGTTGGGCAGGCCGGCGCCGGAAGCAATGTAAACACCCTCGTATCCCATCTCGCCCATCAGCTCGTCCACGGTGAGGACCTTGCCGATGACCATGTTGGTCTCGATTTTAACGCCCAGGTCTTTCAGGCCGTCGATTTCCTTCTGAACGATCTCCTTGGGGAGACGGAACTGGGGAATACCATACATGAGCACGCCGCCAGCCACATGGAGGGCTTCGTAAACGGTGACATCGTAGCCCTTCTTGGCCAGGTCGCCTGCGGCGGTCAGACCGCTGGGGCCGGCACCGATGATGGCTACCTTATGGCCGTTGGGCTGGGGACGGGGAGGAACCTCGCAGGTGTTCTCCCGGTGCCAGTCGGCTACAAACCGCTCCAGACGGCCAATGCCTACGCTCTCGCCCTTGATGCCACGGGTGCACTTTCCTTCGCACTGGTTTTCCTGGGGGCAGACCCGGCCGCAGACGGCGGGGAGGGAGGAATCCCGGGCAATCACCTGGTAAGCCTCCTCAAAGTTGCCCTCGGCCACCTGATGGATGAAGGCGGGGATGTCGATGCCTACCGGGCAGCCGCTCTGGCAGGGCTTGTTCTTGCACTGGATGCACCGCTTGGCCTCGTTGACGGCCATCTCGGCGGTGTAGCCCAGAGCCACTTCCTCAAAGTTCTTGTTCCGCACATTGGGGTCCTGACTGGGCATGGGGCATTTATGAGGGTCCATATTGAAATTGGGCATTTTACTTTACCTCCTGCTTCATCAGGTTGCAGTGTTCGTCCCGGCGATGGGTCTCAAATTCCTTGTACATGGACCCACGCTTCATGGCCTCGTCAAAGTCCACCAGGTGTCCATCGAAGTCGGGGCCGTCCACACAGGCAAACTTGGTCTCGCCGCCCACGGTGAGACGGCAGCCGCCGCACATACCGGTGCCGTCGATCATAATGGGGTTCATGGAGACGATGGTCTTGATGCCGTATTTCTTGGTGGTCTGGCAGACAAACTTCATCATGATCAGGGGTCCGATGGTGATGACCTCGTCGTACTGGTTCCCTTCCTGAATGAGGGCTTCCAGGGCGGCGGTGACCACACCCTTCTCACCGTAGCTGCCGTCGTCGGTCATGACTTTCAGCACATCGCTGCAGGCTTTGAACTCGTCTTCCAGAATCAACAGGTCCTTGTTCCGGAAGCCTACCACGCTGTGGACTTCGCAGCCCTGCTCGTGGAGCTTCTGGGCAATGGGCAGGGCAATGGCGCAGCCCACGCCGCCGCCTACTACGCAGACCTTCTTCAGGCCTTCGGTGTGGCTGGCAACACCCAGGGGGCCCACAAAATCATGTACGCTGTCCCCGGCATTCAGGGTATCCAGCTCCATGGTGGTGCCGCCTACGATCTGGTAAATGATGGTCACGGTGCCTGCCTGGCGGTCATAACCGGCGATGGTCAGGGGAATCCGCTCGCTGTCCTCCAGAGGACGCACAATGATAAACTGTCCCGGCTGGGCCTTTTTGGCAATGAGGGGAGCCTGAATCACCATTTTGGTCACAGTGGGATTGAGAGATACCTTCTCTATGATCTTATTCAATCTCTGTCCACTCCTTTTCAAGTAGATTTTCGCTTTCCCGTTTCCCTATAAAATTTTCGGTCAACCGATTCCATTATATAAGAAACCCTTCCAAAAGGCAACAAAAATAGCCTCCCGCCCTGGAAAAAGGCAACAAAAAACCCCGCCGGGGAATCCCGGCGGGGTAAGAGAGATAAAATATCAGGCCTTATTGGCGCTGCCGAACAGCTCGATCTTCTCCCGAACGGTAGCCTTGATAGCCTCGGCACCGGGGGCCAGGAGCTTACGGGGGTCAAAGCCCTTGCCCTGCAGGTCCTTGCCGGCTTCCACATACTCACGGGTAGCAGCAGCAAAGGCGAGCTGGCACTCGGTGTTCACATTGATCTTGGAAACACCCAGGCTGATGGCCTTCTTGATCATGTCGGCAGGGATGCCGGTGCCGCCATGGAGAACCAGGGGGATGTTATCGGTGGCCTGATGGATCTTGTCCAGAGCCTCGAAGTCCAGACCCTTCCAGTTGGCGGGGTACTTGCCGTGGATGTTGCCGATACCGGCAGCCAGGAAGTCAATGCCCAGAGCGGAGATCTTGGCGCACTCAGCGGGATCGGCAACCTCGCCGGCACCGATAACGCCGTCCTCTTCGCCGCCGATGGAACCAACCTCGGCCTCGATGGAAACGCCCATGTCGTGAGCCATCTTGACCAGCTCGCTGGTCTTGGCAATGTTCTCCTCGAGATCGTAGTGGCTGCCGTCAAACATGATGCTGGTGAAACCGGCTTCCAGGCAGGCCTTGGCGCCTTCGTAGGAGCCGTGGTCCAGGTGCAGAGCTACGGGAACGGTGATTCCCAGGCTCTCGTCCATGGCCTTGACCATGGCAGCTACGGTCTTGTAACCGGTCATATACTTACCGGCGCCCTCAGATACGCCCAGAATCACGGGGCTGTTCATCTCCTGAGCGGTGAGCAGAATGGACTTGGTCCATTCCAGGTTGTTGATGTTGAACTGACCCACGGCATAGTGACCGTCACGGGCCTTCAAAAGCATTTCCGCTGCATTTACCAGCATATACATTACCTCCCAAAATTTGCGTTCGAGGGACAGAAACCCGCCCTCATACAGCTTCATTATACACCAACCCCCAAAACAAAAGCAACGGGTTGTCCATAAAAAATAATGCTTTGGAGGAAATAAAGCGCAACAAGTCAACAATGGGTAGAATTTTCAGGAATGAAATCGGCCCTGAAAGGTCAAATTGTGGAAAACTCACCCTTTGAGGAAGGGGTTTTTCACATTTTCCACCGACTTTTCCACAATCGGAAATCCGGGCGTGCCATTTTACGGGGCGTAAAACCATTTTCCAAAAAGGACTGGAAAATCACGGGGGATGGTGTTATACTTGTATTTGTTTATAAAAAGTAAAAATGGCGTAGAAGCCCAAAATTCCGGAGGTATCCATGCACCAGAATCCTGAATCGAAAACCGAAAATTTGGTTTACGGGAAAAATCCCGTGGCAGAACTGCTGAAAAGCGGCGGGGTGGATACCCTTCTGCTGGCGGACAGCATGGCCCCTCAACAGGCTGGGTATTACCAGGCACTGGCCAAGAAGGCCGGGGCCGTGGTCAAGCGGGTGCCTGCCAATAAGCTCAAGCTTATGACCGGCACCGACAGCCACCAGGGTGTGGCCGCCTGGGCCAGCGTGGTGGAATATGTGGGCCTGGATCAGCTGCTGGAGAAAGCCCGCCAGGAGGGACAGCCTCCCTTCCTGGTTCTCTGTGACGGAGTGGAGGACCCCCATAACCTGGGGGCCATCATCCGGAGCGCCCTGCTCTGCGGAGCCCACGGTGTGGTCATCCCCAAACGGGGCGGCGCCGCCATCACCCCTATTGTCATGAAGAGCAGCGCCGGAGCCGCCGCCACCCTGCCGGTGGCCCGGGTCGCCAACATCGGGGAAGCCATCCGGAAGCTGAAAGAGGAAAATGTATTTGTTTACTGCGCTGATATGGATGGCGTGTCTTTGCGGAAGAATAATCTTACAGGCCCCATCGCTCTGGTCATGGGCGGAGAGGGCAGCGGCGTCAGCCCCCTGGTGAAGAAACTCTGTGATGGTGTGGTAGCCCTGGATATGGCTGCCGGCGTAGGCGGAGTGGACAGCTTCAATGTGTCGGTGGCCGCCGGAGTCATTATGTACGAGATCATGTCCCAGCGTAAGGGATAAGGAGAAGGAAATGGGAAGACAAAAGTCTCAGGCATCCGTGGATGAAATTCTTCAGGATGTGCGAAACAGGGCCAAGGAGGAACATGCCCGCACCGCCCGGCAGGACGATGAGGTAGATGAAATCCTGGCCAGCCTGGGGATGGGCAAGTCCCTTCCCCCCCGGCGGAGGAGCCGCTCGCTGGAACAGCCGTCCCAGCCCGCACCCCAGCCTGCCCCCAGTGCAGGGCAGCAGCCGGAGGTGAAGGCCAGTCAGCCCTCCCGCCAGATGGGGGGAACCCGGCCTCAGGGGCAGCCTGCTCCCAGAGCAGCACAGCCCCAGCCCAAACAGGCCCAGCCAGCCCCCAAGGCTCAGCCGGTAAAAGAGCAGGTCCGCCCTGCCCCTCAGACCCAGCTGCCCTCTCAGCCGGTAAAGGCCAAGGCAGAACTGCCTTCCCAGCCGGTACAGCCCAAAACCCAGCTGCCCGCCCAGCCGGTCCAGCCTGCAGCCCAGCCCGCTCAGCCGGTGATCGAGGACGCGGTCCACGGCTTTTTCAACAGCGCCAAGGACAACGGCCTTTTGGAGGACCCCAGCGAGCTGCTCAAGAAAGAGGAGCGGTTCCGGAGCGTTTTCAGCAAGAGCGTTTCGGTGATTCCCGGAGAGAAGAATCACGCCTTTGAGGATACCGGGGACTGGACCACCGACTTTGAACAGGTGGACAAGAAAAAGCGCTGGAGCTTTTTCGGAAAGAAGAAAGACAAGGCCAAGGCTCAGCCTGCGCCGGAACCCCAGGAGGAACCGGCAGTGGAGGAGGAGCCTCTGGAAATCGAACCTTACCAGTTCGGCGCTGCAGAGGAGCCCCAGGTCATAGAAAACCTGCCCGGCCAGCAGTATTACAACGCCACCACCAGCATTCCCAAGGTGACGGCCACTGAGCAGAAAAAGGCATGGAGCGAGGAAATCGACCTGCCCAGCGCCAGGGATGCCAGCTATACCTCTGCCTGGGCCCGGGCGGAAACCCGCCGGGAGGGCAGTTTCCAGTTCGGCAAGGTGGATGCAGGCCAGCTGAAAAAGCTCCTTTTCTCCACCGGAGAACAGCCTGCCCCCAAGAAGGTCCCTACCGGAAAAATCCAGTTTGGGGGAGCCCAGGAACCGGTGCAGCAGCCCGCTGCTCCCGCTCCCGCACCTGCCCCTGAGCAGTACACTCCCACCGGAGAGATGGATTTCTTCCCGGAACAGGAATCCCAGGAGGAGCGGATTCCTACCGGTCAGATGGACCTGAGTGAGGCACTCTTTGCTCAGGAGGCTCCCCAGGAGCAGTCTGCTCCTGCCCAGGACCAGCGGATTCCCACCGGACAGATTCAGCTTACCCCCGAGGAAGGGGCAGAGGCTGCTCAGCCCCTCCAGATGACGGCGGAACAGCAGTTTGTCAATACGGTGGCAGAAAATATCATCAGTGACAGCATGCTCCTGGACCAGGTGCCTCTGGATGAGGAGGACCAGGAGGAAGAAGCCGGGACCAAAACCGGCAGAAAAGGCCTGGCCCGGCTGCTGGGAGTGCCCCAGGACGAGGAGGAGACCCAGTCTCCCTTTGAGGAGGTGGAGGATACCTTCAAGCCGGACGAGCTGGTGGACGACTACAACAAGCCGGAGGATGCTCCCGGCGTGGCTGCCGACCTGGCAGATATGGCTTTCCACCTGAAAATTCGGACGGTGGTCACCGGCGCCCTCTCTCTCATCCTGCTTTACCTGGCTCTTGCTGCGGAGGGATTCCTTCCCGCCATCTCGGCAGTGGACCCTGCCTATGCACCTCAGCCTTACCTGGCGGCCAACCTGATTCTCCTGGCCGTGGGAGCTGTTATAAGCCAGTCCACACTCCTGGGCGGATTCCAGGGGCTTTTCGGCCAGCCTAACCCGGACAGCATCCCGGCCCTGGCTACCCTGGCCAGCGCCCTTCAGCTGGTCCTCTTCCTGGTAATGGACGGCTGGTACAAGCCGGGAGAAATGTCGATTTATGCCCCTGTGGCCCTTCTGCTCCTCTGCTTCAACAGCCTGGGCAAGAGCCTGTTCAGCCAGGTGGCCCGGGATAACTTTGAACTGGTGAGCAACGGGGTGGACCACGCCGCCGCTTACCGGCTGCGGGATAACCAGCTGGTCCGGGAACTGGCCAAGGGACTGGACCTGGAAAAGCCTGACCTGCTTCTCAGCCGCCCCACCGTGCTGGTCCGGGGATTCCTGACCAATACTTTCAGCCAGCGTAAGAGCGACAGCGCCGCCAAGAAACTTTCCCTGGCCCTGCTGGGCACGGCCCTGGCCTGCGCCCTTATCAGCGGCCTGATTCAGAAGAACGGGGGACAGGCCATTACCGCCTTTGCGGCAGTCTTCTGCCTGGGTGGACCTTTGGCAGGGACCCTGCTCTCCGCTATCCCTGAGGCACAGATGCAGAAGCACGCTTCCCGGGTGGGAGCAGTGGTGCCGGGTTGGAATTCCATCCGGCAGCTTTGCAGCGCCAACACCATCCAGGTAGCTACCGGGGACCTTTTTCCCAGCGGCAGCATCAAGCTCCACGGAATCAAGACCTTTGAGAAGGAACGGATCGACCTGGCCATCGTCTATGCAGCCAGCATCCTGGTGGAGGGGTGCGATACCCTGCGGAATGTGTTCCTGGGAATCCTTCAGAATGACCGGCGGCTGCTGCTGCCGGTGGAGAACCTGACCGCCGAGATCGGGGCCGGATTCCTGGGCTGGATTCAGAATAACCGGGTCATTGTGGGCAACCGGTATATGATGGAAAAATACCAGATCCCGCTGCCCGACCTGGAATTTGAAAAGCGTTATACCGCCAACGGCCGCCGGCCCATCTACCTGTCCGTGTCCGGCAAGCTGTTCGGCATGTTCCTGGTCAGCTACGAACCCAACCCGGAAGCCTATGATGCACTCACCAGCCTGAATGCAGGCGGAGTGAATTTCCTGGTCACCGGCACCGACTTCCTGGTGGATGCCGCCCTGGTGGAGGACACCTACGGCCTTATCCCCGGCACCGTCAAGCTGCTGGACGCCGAGGAAAGCGACCTGCTGGCCCCCAACATTGCCTGGCTCAGCGAGAGCGAGGGCTGCATGATCCATATGGGCAGCTTTGCCAGCTATGCCGGCGGTATGCTGGCCGCCTGGGGCGCTGCCCGGGGAGAGAAAGCAGCAGCTCTTGCCATGGAGATCTCTGTTCTCATCAGCTGTGTGCTCAGCATTGCATTCTGCTGCCTGGGCAGCTTCACGGGGCTCAGCCTTCTCCAGCTGCTCCTTTATCAGGCGGCCTGGACCGGGATTACCCTGGCTCTGCCCCTGATTCAAAAATATCGCTAAACCACACCAAAGGCGGCCTGCCCCAAGGACAGACCGCCTTTTACAAGTTCACCCCAAATTTTATTACGAATAAGGAAAAAGCAAAACAATGACTGAATGGATGGAACTTTTGCAGGAGGTATTTCTGGAAGCCTGGGGGGACAGCATCAAAATGCTGCCCTTCCTCTTCGGGGCTTACCTTCTTATCGAATATATTGAGCGCCACCAGAGCAGCCGGATCGAGGCAGCCCTGGCCGGCGGCGGACGGTGGGGATTCTTCCCTGGAGCGGTCCTGGGCTGTGTGCCCCAGTGCGGATTCAGCGCTGTGGCTGCCAACTTCTACGGCAGCCGGGTCATCACCCTGGGAACCCTGGTAGCCGTCTTTATCGCCACCAGCGACGAAGCTATCCCCCTCCTTTTCAGCATGCCCGACCAGTGGCCTACCCTGGGGCTGCTTCTGGCAGTGAAGGTGGGATACGCTCTTCTGGCTGGTATTATGCTGGACTTTGTTCTGGTGAAGCTGATTCCCAAAGGTTTGCGGGGTGGCTACAGCGGCCACATCCAGGATGTGGACTGCCATGAGGAACACGAGGAAAGCGGCAGCATCTGGCTGGCTGCCCTTCGCCACACCCTGGAAATTTTCGTCTATATCCTGGTTTTCAGCCTGGTCATCGACCTGGCGGTGGAAGGGGTAGGTCCCGAGCGGTTTGCCGCATTCCTTACCAGCCTGGGCATGGCACAGCCTTTGCTGGCTTCCCTGGTAGGCCTGCTTCCCAACTGTGCCGCCAGCGTTCTTCTCACCGAGCTGTATCTTTCCGGAAGCATCCAGTTCTCCAGCGTGATTGCAGGTCTCTGCAGCGGCGCCGGTGTGGGTCTGGCAGTGCTGTTCCGGGCAAACCCCAGCCTGAAGCAGAACCTTTTCATCACCGGACTGCTCTGGGCCCTGGGCGCTTTTGCGGGGGTCCTGGCCATGATGGCCGGGCTGTAAGGGGAAGAATGCCATGGAATACAAGATTGCAGCCTTCGATTTCGACGGTACCCTTCGGGCTGGCAGTCAGCCCCAAATCAACCCCTATGTGGTCAAAACCCTGAAACAGCTCCAGAAAGCGGGAATTCCGGTGGTGGTGGCCACCGGCAGAAGCTTCGGAGGCCTTTCTCCCAAACTGCTGGGAGGATTTCGCCCCGATTACTATGTCTGCGCCAATGGAAGCCAGGTGCTGGACAGCAAGGGCAGCCCCCTCTATACCCGCCAGATGACCCCGGAGGAAATGTATGCCCTGGTGGATTTCTCGGAGGATTACGAGCTTCCCCTGGGCTTCACCTTTACAGATGCCTACTATATTTATGTGGGTTACGAGACCATGCGGGACTTTTACAGCAAGGTCACCGGCAGCGGAGACCTTTGCCGGGACGGGGAGGACATGGACCATCATCTGGTGGAAATGCCCTATGGCGCCTTTACCCTTATGCCGGTAGAATACTCCCGCCGGTTCGTGGAAAAATATCCCCACCTGGACCTGCAGTTCTTCTATTACTCCGACTTGGCCGCAGACATCGTTCATAAGGACACCAACAAGGCCAAGGGACTGGAATTCCTGTTGAATCGGCTGGGGCTGGAACCCAGCCAGCTGGTGGCAGCAGGGGACAGCGGCAACGACCTGGAAATGCTCCGGTATGCAGGGCTGGGCGTGGCCATGGGGAACGCAGACCCTGCCGTCAAGGCAGTTGCGGACAGGGTTTGCCCCTCCGACGAGGAAAACGGGGCGGCAGCCCTCTGCCGACAGGTTTTCCCCCAGGTATTTGAATCTTGATTTTCAACTCTGAATCATGTAGTATGAGACTAAAAGGGAGAGATATTTTCCCTGCTGTTGAGGCTGGTTATGAGTAAATTTCACGAGAAAAAAATAAAACCGGTGCTGCCCGTTTATCTGGCAGCTGCCGCCTGGCTGGTCTGCGGCCTGGTGCTTCCTCTTTACCGCCTTTGGGCACTGGGCCTGACCGCACTGGTCAGCCTGGCCGTCTACCTGGTATCCGCCCGTCTTTGCCCTGACCGGTACAGACTGGTGGAGGTAGGGTTCCAGACTGGGCTGGAGGATGTGGACCAGATGCTGGAGGGAATCCAGAAGAATCTGGATGTTCTCCATAAACTGAACCAGGAGATTCCGGACCCGGAACTGAGCCGGTACATGGACCGGATGGAACAGGCCGGAAGAAATATCCTGAGCCATGTGGAACAGCATCCCGACCAGGCTACCGCCATCCGCCGGTTTGCCAACCATTACCTGCCTGACAGTGTAAAGATCCTGTCCACCTACAGCGAGCTGGTACGCAGCGGCGTGAAGGGTGAAAATGCAGACAGGATCAAGCAGGAGATCAATCAGAACGCTCAGACCATTGCCATGGCCTTTGAGAACCAGCTGGACGCCCTGTTTGCCGCCCGCAGCCTGGACATCAGTGCCGACCTTACGGTGCTGGATACCATGCTCAAGGCCCAGGGCCTGGCAGGAAAAGATATGGAAATCTGAATTCTAATATTATGAAAGGATTTGATGAAGATGAGCGATGAACTGAAGCTGACTTTGGAGGAAACCGCAGCCCCGTCCCTGACATTGGAGACTCCCTCTCTCACTCTGGATCCTGAAAAGGTGGAGGAAGAGAAGCCTGTGGAGCCTGCCACCGTGGAAGACACCCGCCTCACCGAGGAAGAGCGGAAGATGGTGGACGAGTTTGCCAAGAAAATCGATGTGACCAACAGCCAGATGGTGCTCCAGTACGGCGCCGCCAGCCAGAAAAAGCTGAGCGACTTCTCCGAGACCGCTCTGTCCAAGGTCCGCACCAAGGACCTGGGCGAGGTAGGGGGAATGATCACCGACCTGATTGCTGAGCTTCAGGGATTCAGCGCCATGGAGCAGCCCAAGGGAATCATGGGCTTGTTCAAGAAGGCCGGCTACAATATTGAGCGGATGAAGACCCAGTACAAGGATGCCAGCCAGAATGTGGAGCGGATTCAGGGAATGCTGGAACAGCACCAGGTTACCCTGATGAAGGACATTGCCATGCTGGACCGGATGTACGAGCTGAACACCGTTTATTTCAAGGAACTGTCCATGTACATTCTGGCCGGTAAGAAGCGGCTGAAGGAAGTGCGGGAGAAGGACCTGGTGGATGCCGAGAACCGTGCCAAGCTCAGCGGCCTGCCCGAGGACGCTCAGGCTGCCCGGGACCTGGCCGACCGGTGCGACCGGTTTGAGAAGAAGCTGTATGACCTGGAACTGACCCGGAACATTTCTATCCAGATGGGCCCCCAGATCCGGCTGATTCAGAACAACAACACACTTATGGCAGAGAAGATTCAGACCACCATCGTCAACACCATTCCCCTGTGGAAGAACCAGATGGTGCTGGCTCTGGGTCTGGCTCACAGCCAGCAGGCCATGGAAGCCGAGCGGTCTGTGACCAACATGACCAACGATCTGCTCAAGCAGAACGCCGCCGCCCTCAAGCAGGGAACCATCGACATTGCCCGTGAATCCGAGCGGGGTGTGGTGGACATCGAGACTCTGCAGCAGACCAACAAGAACCTGATCGAAACTCTGGACGAACTGAACAAGATCCGTACCGAGGGAAAGGCCAAGCGGGCAGCCGCCGAGGCCGAGCTGGGCCGGATCGAAGGGGAGCTTCGCAACAAGCTCATGGAGATGAACCAGTAAGATGGAATTGCAGGAAACCTATCGGGTCACAGGGCCTCAGCTGGAGGTCTTGGGCCGGGCAGAAACCGCTCTTCCTGCTCCTGCCCGGAAACGCCCGGTAGCCCTGGGAGTGCTGGTGGCAGCGGCTCTGGCCGCTGTGCTGGCCCTGGGGGGACTTAAGCTGAAAGGGGAGTACAAGGCGGTTTCTCAGCTTTATCATTCTGAAAACGACGGGTACAGTATTGGCTTCCTGGTGGACCAAAGCCAGAACTATGCAGCCAATATGATTCGGGTGGCCTCGGAGGTGCTGGATGCTCAGGACCCGGCCCTTACAGGTGCCCAGGAAGCCCTGGAGGCTTTGGAACAGGCCGAGACTCCCAGCCAGGAATACCAGGCGGAGAGCCAGCTGGTTTCCCGGGTAAAAGAACTGTACGAGACTGCATCTCCTCTTCTGGAGGGCAGCCGGTATGACAGTTTCCGGGGCCAGTACCAGGAAGCGCTCAGCGCCTGGGAGCAGTCCGGACACATGACCTATAACCAGGAGGCAGCGGCCTACAACGAGACCGCAGCCGCATTCCCCGCCAACCTGATTGCAGGCCTGTGGGGAGTTCAAGAGGTAGAGTTGTATCAATGAAAAGAAAAGCAGCGATTTTACTGGGCCTGATTCTGGCCCTGACCATGGCTCTGCCCGCAATGGCGGCAGACCTGCCGGAGCTGTCCCCCGATGTGTGCGTGGTGGACCAGTCTGGCGTATTGAGCCAGGAGACCGAGAACCTGGTGGAACAGGCCAACCAGGCCCTTTCGCCCAGCGGAGCCCAGATCGGAGTGGTGACGGTGGACTTCACCGGAAATTCCACCACCGAGGAGTACGCCTACGAGGTGTTCAATGCCTGGGGGATCGGAGACAGCTCCAAGAACAACGGGGTGCTCCTGCTCTTGGTCATTGAGGGGGAGGATTACTGGTGTATGCCGGGCAGCGGCCTGAATGCAGCCCTACCCACCAGCACCGTCAGCACCATTCTGTCCAAGGAATGTGAGCCCGGTTTCGCCAAGGGCGATTACGATGACGCAGTTTCCCAGACAGTGGAAGCCATTGCGGAGGAGCTGAGCTATTATTATGATCTGGACGGAAGCACCCAGCAGAATTCCGGGGAAGCAGGATATTACTATGAACCCTGGTATAGCCGCTGGGGTCAGGCCATTGTCTGGCTGGTGGTGATTCTCATTGTGGTCATTGTTCTCCTGGCGGTTCTGCCGGGAGGAAGAGGACCCCGTTCCGGTGGCGGTGGCGGCGGTGGATTTGCAAGCGGCTTCCTGTGGGGAAGCATGCTCAGCCGTCCCCGGCGCAGATACTATGCACCTCCGCCTCCCCGGCGCAGACCCCCGCCCCCTCCGGGTGGGTTCGGCGGATTTGGCGGACCTCGCCCCGGCGGTTTCGGCGGTGGCCGCAGCTTTGGCGGTGGTGCAGGCCGAGGCGGTTTCGGAGGCATGGGCGGCGGCCGCAGCTTTGGAGGCGGCGCCGGCCGGCGATAAATAGTATTTTTGGAAAAGCCGCAGTGCTGCGGCTTTTCCTTTTGTGAAAAAGAGGAAGAGAGAAATGACAGAGGAATTGGCAAAACACTGGCGGCAATGCGCCTTTCGGTCCATGTTTATTGCAGGACTTTGCGCCACCAGTACCAGCGTGGTGGTCTCCATTCTGCAGCAGCAGTGGGACCTGAGCTACAGTATGACAGGCACTATGCTTTCCATGGTGGTGGTAGGAAATATTACCGCCAGCTTTTTGGTGGGGGTCCTGTCACAAATAATAGGGGAACGGATGGCAAACCTGATTCTCAGCACAGGCAGCTGTCTGGGATACCTGATTCTCATCGTGACAGGTCAGCCTGTCTGGCTTTGTGCAGGATTTTTAATAATCGGCCTGGCCAAGGGCACTACCCTGAATACCGGGACGGTGCTCGTCAAGCGTTCCACGGATCAGCCTACCCGCAGTGTTAACCTTGCGCATGGCTTTTACGCCACAGGAGGGCTGGTTTGCCCCTTCGTCATCGCAATGTTTGGATGGGGACCCTGGTGGCTTCCCATGGCAGCATTGAGCGTGATAGGAATTGGCCATGTGATTTCTTTCATGGTAGCAAAGCTGCCCAGCCGGCCTGATAAGGTGAATAAAAAACGGGGAGAATGGGGATTCCTTCGCCAGCCCTTCTTCTGGGTACTTACCGCAACCCTCTTCTTTGAATGCGGCAGTGAGCAGGCTGTTACCAGCTGGGTGGTCAGCTACTTTAAGAACAGCGGGATTCTCACCGGATTCTATGCTGACCTTACCGTGACAGTAGTGTGGGGGGCCATGCTCCTGGCCCGGCTGGCCATTGCGTTTTTGATTCAGTTCCAGGACTCTTTCAAAGCACTGATCTTTATGGTCCTGGGATGCCTGGTGACCTATGGCGGCTTGTTGGCCGCTCCGAGAGGATTCTGGGCATTGGGAGCCCTCTTCCTGTTCGGACTTGCAGTGGCAGGTGCTAACCCCACCCTTATTGCTTCCGGCGGCAGCTATATTACGCCTACCGCTCTGGGGGTGATGATTGCCACTGGCTGCACTGGTGCAGTGATTATGCCCTACCTGGTAGGGGTAGTGGCCGAAGGCTGGGGTATGACCGCCGGAATGGCCTGCCCCCTGGTGGGCTTTGTGGCCATGCTGATTCTTCTGGTTGTATGCCGTAAAATGCAGCCCAAAGAGAACTAAACATACCTGAAAAAGAAAATAGAAAAAAATATTACTTTTTTTGAAAAAATAGTTGACAAACCTATCAAGCTGAGATATAATAGCAAATGTCGCCGGGAGACAGAGCTCTTCCGAAAGCGATATCCGGGTGTAGCGCAGTTTGGTAGCGCGCTTGAATGGGGTTCAAGAGGCCGTGAGTTCGACTCTCGCCACTCGGACCAAATCCCCCGACCGAAAGGTCGAGGGATTTTTTGTTTTATCTATCAGAAAATCTTTTACCTATGAGAATTTCAAAGAAAGCGGAAAAGAATATCAGCTTAATTTAGAAGGAACAAAAAATAATCATTAGTAAAAGGAAATAAAGAAAAATTGCAGACCAGATGCAGACCCAAAATAGAGGGTCATTTTGCGGGAGCTTATCCAGTTTATCCCCAACGCCATCCAGCATACGGCTTGCCCATGGAACGGGCCAATCATTTTGGTGTTTACACTTTCAATCAGCTGGATAGCGATTCCTTCGGTTCCCCCTGACTCGGCAAGCATACGGATATTTGTGCGGGAACTGGCAGCAGGTACGCCTATTTTTCTCTTATTCTGTACCAAGCTAAAAGCAATGTTAATTCCTGTTGCTTGCCATGAAAAGGGAAAAGGACCTATAATGACCAGCAAAGGAGGGCGCAGATATGATTAGTGAGAATATCAAGAACGCCAGAAAAGCAAAAGGAATCAGCCAAGAGGAAATGGCACTGAAACTGAATGTAGTGAGGCAGACCGTTTCAAAATGGGAAAAAGGTTTGTCCGTCCCGGATGCGGATGTGCTGATTCAAATTGCGGAATTGTTGGAGGTGCCGGTCCATACACTGCTGGGGATTACACCGCAGGAAGACAGGGCAGAGGACCTGGCAAAAGAACTGGAAAGGCTCAATCAGGAATTGGCGCTCAAAACTCAGGAGCACAGGCTGTTTATGGAGGCCAACAAAAAGAGAGGTTTTATTTTACTGCTTTCTTTTCTGGCTATGCTGACTGCCATGAGCGTGAAAAACGAACTTCTGTCCCTTGTACTGGTCAGCGGCTGTGTGCTGGCAGCTCTCATCATTCTGTATCGCAATCTTGCCCTACTGACGAAAGTGACCACCAACGATTTGAGAATTGGCGTGCTGAAAGCTACCACCATCTTTAACGGGACGATCCTTGCAGCGGTGGCCGTGATTGTGGGAATGGAGAAAACAGCCCTCATTCATATGTCAGAGACACAGGATAAGCTGTTAGCCCTGGGCATTGTCAGTGCCATCATCCTGTTTGGGGGGTTCATTTCCCCAAAGCTCCCCTTTAACCGCCATACCGGTCTGAGACTTCCCTGGACCGTACAGGATGAAGATACCTGGAATGTAGCCCATAAGCTGATAGGGATTATCTCATTGCCCCTGTGGCTGCTCTATCTGGCTTTGACCTTTACCCTAAGGGATTTTGAAACAGTGACCTTGGTAATAGTAGCCCTCTGGATTGGGATACCGGGAATTTTCTCCTTTATCTTTTGGAGGAGAAAATTTCGGGGAAAACTGTGAACCTAAGGATATAGAAAGAAAAAGCCCACAGATGATCAGTTCATGGCTGGACCATCTGTGGGCTTTTTATAGATATGTTTTTCTTTCTGGATAAAGTCCATCATCAAGGCACTGCCTTTTATCAGCGGCCAATGAGATTCTTTCCCTTCAAAGTGGCCAGGGAGAAGTTATAGGGGGCACTGGGGGAGGGGAGTGGGCACACTGTACGACTCAGACCAAAGAAGTTGTTCAGGGGGGGCAAAGGTTTTGGTCCGTACTTTGAGCAATCTTTTGGATTTGACGAAGGAACAAAAACAGGATAAAATAAATACACATTTTACCGAAGAAAGAGGAGAAGGCATGATTGAATGGATTGCGGCCGTTAATAGTGCGGTCAATAATTTTATCTGGGGCGTGCCGGCTATGGTCTGTATCCTGGGCGTGGGTTTGCTGCTCAGTGTCCGTACAGGTTTCTTGCAGATCCGGAAATTCCCCTATGCCATCCGTACTACCATTGGTCGGATGTTCCGCAAAAAGGATGCGGCTGACGGAGCTATGACTCCCTTCCAGGCAGTCTGTACGGCACTGGCTGCCACCGTGGGCACCGGCAATATTGCCGGTGTTGCGGGAGCCATCGCCATCGGCGGACCGGGGGCTGTGTTCTGGATGTGGTGCTCGGCGGTGCTGGGCATGTGTACCAAATTTGCCGAGGTTACCTTGGCTGTTCATTTCCGGGAACGGAGCGCCGGGGGAAACTGGACCGGCGGTCCCATGTATTACATTAAAAACGGCCTGGGCAAGCGTTGGCAGTGGCTGGCAGCATTGTATTCTCTGTTTGGTGTGCTCACCGTGTTCGGTACCGGAAATGCTACCCAGGTGAATACCATTGTCACTTCTATTGATACTGCACTGCTCCAGTACGGGCTGATCAGCCAAGGATTCCTGCCTACCCTCAATCTGATAGTGGGTATTTGTGTGGCCATGATGGTGGCCATGGTGCTGCTGGGCGGAATCAAGCGGATTGGCAGCGTGGCGGAAAAGCTGGTGCCTTTTATGGCGCTGCTGTATGTGGTGCTGGCCCTGGGTCTGGTGGTACTGAGGATTGACCGGCTGCCCGGTGTGCTGGCTTCCATTGTGGCCGGAGCGTTCCAGCCCCAGGCATTCACCGGCGGTGTGGTGGGCAGCATATTCCTCAGCCTGAAAAAAGGCGTTTCCCGGGGCATCTTCTCCAACGAGGCCGGTCTGGGTACCGGTTCCATCGCTCATGCCTGCGCCGACACCCGTAAGCCTGTGAAGCAGGGAATGTTCGGTATCTTCGAGGTTTTTGCTGACACCATCGTTATCTGCACTCTGACCGCACTGGTGATTTTGTGCAGCGGTGCGCCCATTCCCTACGGTGTGGAGGCTGGTGCAGAACTGACTATCTCCGGCTTTACCACCACCTACGGCAGCTGGGTATCCCTCTTTACTATGGTAGCTCTCTGCTGCTTCGCTTTTTCCACCATCATTGGCTGGGGGTTGTATGGCTCCACCTGCATCTCCTTCCTGTGCCGCAGCGAAAAAGTGGTGCGGCCCTTCCTGGTGGTCTATTCCTTCGTGGCCATTCTGGGCGCTACCATGGACTTGGGACTTTTGTGGAGTATCGCAGACACCTTCAACGGTCTCATGTCCATTCCCAACCTGATTGCACTGCTTCTGCTTTCCGGCACAGTGGTGCGTCTGACAAAGGAATACTTTGCCGGTGAGGGAAAGACTGGTGCAGCCACTGCGGTTGACCGGCCCTGAATCTCCGGAGGCTTACAGAAAGGCTGTCCCGTCCAGGGGGACAGCCTTTCTACTTTATGTATGGAAGTAAAGGGAAAATAGACACCAAAGCGAAAATCTGTATAATAGTATTCGGTATACTGTATGGGAAAAGGGCCAATGACTTGATAACAAAGAAAAACGGAGGGTCCGAATGACGGCAGAAGCATTTATAAAAGAATATGGTTTGCGGCTGGACCCGCAGCAGAAAAAAGCCGTCCAGACCACAGAGGGTCCGGTTCTTTTGCTGGCTGTTCCGGGAAGCGGAAAAACCACCACCCTGGTAAGTCGGCTGGGATATCTGGTGCTGGGCCTGAAAATACAGCCGGAAAACATTCTGACCATGACCTATACCGTGGCAGCGACCGGGGAAATGCGCCAGCGGTTTGGGAAGATGTTCGGGGAGGAGTTGGCCCGGCGTTTGGACTGCCGTACCATCAACAGTCTGTGCTGCAAAATTATTGCCGCATACGAAAGGCAAGGCCACACGGCCCCGGCCCTCATAGAGGAGGGAAAAAGAAATGCTCTGCTTAAGGAAATTTGGTCTGAAACGGAAAAGGTATTCCCCACAGAGCAGGATATAAAAGGGGCTGGGCTGGTCATCGGAAATGTGAAGAACCGGATGACCAAAGAGGATGGGGAAATACAGGAAATCGGAGAAAAGCTGGCCGGGGACAGCCAGGCTGACTGGGCCAGGATTTACAGAGAATACCAGCGTGCCATGCGGCAAGCCGGACTTATGGACTATGATGACCAGATGGTGTTTGCCTTGGCCATCCTGCACAGGGAACCTGAGATTCTCCACAGTTTTCAGAACCGGTATCAATATATCTGCGTGGATGAGGCACAAGACACCAGCCATATTCAGCACGAGATCCTCACACTGCTGGCTCAGAAAAATAAAAATATTTTTCTGGTAGGGGATGAAGACCAGTCCATTTATGGCTTCCGGGCAGCAGAGCCGGAGAAACTCCTGGATTTTGAAAAGAGATGGCCCGGGGCGCAGGTCCTGTTTATAGAGACAAATTACCGCTCTACCCAGGAAATCACCCAGGGAGCCATGCGAGTTATCCGGCAAAACCGAAAGCGCAGGGATAAAACCATCCGGCCGGTTTGTGGGCATGGCCCTCAAATCGAGACCATTTTGTGTGAAACGAGGGGAAAGCAATATGACCGGCTGGTCCAAATCGCAGAGGAGGCAGCCAAAACCGGGCAAGAGACTGCGATTCTTTACCGAAATAACGAGACAGCTCTTCCCGTAATCGACGCATTGGTCCGGAAAGGAATCCCTTACAGGGCAAAAGGAGTGGACTCCCTGTTTTTCCAGTCCAGGGAGTATCTGGATATGCTGGCGTTTTTTCGGGTCGCAAGAAATCCCGGAGATGCAGAAGCCTTCCTGCGGATTTTCTACACCATAGACGGACTGTACGCAAAGAAACAGGAAATCCTGGAAGCGGCTCAGGAAGAAACCGATGTGTTCCGGTTTTTGAAAAATACAGACCGAAGAAAAGAAGTACGGCGAATTTTCACCTCGCTTCCCGGACTTTCTGCCAAGGAAGCCATTCGAAGGATTCGGGAAGACTTGGGATATGAGGACTGGCTCTCCCAAAGAAAAATGGACCCCTTCAGACTGTCTATCCTTAAGATGCTGGCCAGAAACCACAAGAGCCTGGAAGAATTTTTCCTCCACATGGAAGATGCGGATGGTCTGAGAGCAGCCGTCGCCAGGGGAAGCGATTCCCAGGCAGGATGTATTCTCTCCACCATTCATTCTGCTAAAGGTCTGGAATTTGACCGGGTGATTCTGGCTGATGTGGTAGATGGGATTTTCCCCAGTGCCAACGCTATCTCCCAGGAAGCCAAAAACCGGGTGGACGACATGGAAGAGGAACGGCGGCTTTTTTATGTGGGAGTGACCAGAGCCAGGAAAGAACTTGCCGTTATTACCTTTAAGAAAGAAATGTCAACATTTTCTGATGTCCTTACCGGAAAAGAGTGTCTGAAAAAAACAGTAGAACCGGAGAAAAATGAGTGGGAGTTGTTTTCGACACGAAATCATAACAGGGCCGGAGCAAGAATGATGCAGGACACCGCCCTGAGTTCCATCCGGGATATAGACCGGGCATACTGGCAAAAACAAATCAACAGCCATGAGATTAAACTGATCCCCGGAACTGCCGTCCGGCATAAAACTCTGGGACAAGGAAGAATTAGAAACTACTCAAAAGGCGTGTTGACGATTCAGCTTGAAAAGGGCGAAGAAAAGAAATTGGATGCCTGCTATGTACTGGCCAAAGGAATCCTTGAAGTTATCTCTTAGCAGAAAAGCATAGTATTTATAATGCGGAAATAAGCCGATAGACAAAGGCTTGCTTCCGCATTTTTTTATGGTCATTTATAGAAAGGGAAATTTTCTGGTCTTTTAAATTTTTTGGAATTATTGGAACTTGCCAGACAATTTTGGGGTTTTGTCTGTTGACGGGAAAGTAAAATAAGTTATAATAAAACAAGAATCATTCTTATTTTGGTTTAGGATAAATCTGTTTTATAGGGGGACCGGCTGCTGCGTGTGGCGGCTTCCATGTTGCTCCGAAACCTGAAGTTCACTTGCTTATGCAAGGATTGTAAAAATAAAAATGAAAGGTGTGAGGAAACTGAGTCATCTGCCCTTATCCGTCCGAGTTCCCATTGAGGAGAACAACCCCAGTATCCTGCGTGTGGAAGAAAAGTGCATCCGCTGTGGTATGTGCAAAGAGGCATGTGCCAACCTGATGGGAGTGCATGGGACCTATACCCTGGAGCAAACCGGAGGGAATGCCATCTGTATCTACTGCGGCCAGTGTGCCAATGCCTGCCCGGTGGACAGCATTGTGGAGCGGGACGAAAGCGCCCAGGTGCAAAAGGCCATTGCCGACCCGGATAAGGTGGTGGTAGTCAGCACTTCTCCTGCCGTCCGGGCTGCTTTGGGCGAGGAGTTCGGGATGGAACCCGGCGCCTTTGTGGAAGGGAAAATGGTGGCGCTTCTCCGGGCCTTGGGAGCCGATTATGTGCTGGACACCAATTTCGCTGCAGACCTGACTATTGTGGAGGAGGCCAGTGAATTGATTCGCCGGATTCAGGAAAAGGACCGGCCTCTGCCCCAGTTCACCAGCTGCTGTCCCGGCTGGGTCCACTTTGCGGAGATTTATGCTCCGGAACTGCTGCCCCACCTGTCCACCGCCAAAAGCCCCATTGGAATGCAGGGCCCTACGGTGAAAACCTATTTTGCTCAGAAGATGGGTCTGGACCCCAAACAAATCATCCATGTGGCCCTGACTCCATGCACTGCTAAAAAGTTTGAAATTCGGCGGGAGGAAATGCACGCTGCCGCCGACTTCCACGGAGTGGAAGGAATGCGGGACACCGACCAGGTCATTACCACCAGGGAACTGGCCCGGTGGGCCAAGTCTGCCGGAATTGACTGGACGGCCCTGGAAGATTCCGCTTATGATTCCCTCATGGGAAAGGCCTCGGGGGCCGGAGTCATCTTTGGCAACACCGGCGGAGTGATGGAGGCCGCTCTCCGCACCGCTTACGAGTACCTTACCGGGGAACCCGCTCCCCAGAAGCTGCTGGAACTCAGCCCGGTCCGGGGATATGAAGGGGTCAGGGAAGCCCAGGTGGAAATCGGAGAACTGAAAATTCAGGTGGCAGTAATTTACGGCACAAAGAATGCCCGGAACTTCCTGGAAGAGATGAAGCAGAAGGGAAGAGAGTACCACTTTGTGGAGGTCATGGCCTGCCCCGGCGGCTGCATTGGGGGCGGCGGACAGCCCAAGGATCTGATGAAGGACGGGGACGAAACCCGTAAGAGCCGAATCGCTGCCCTGTATCAGCGGGACCGGTCCATGACCTTGCGGACCAGCCACGAAAATCCTGAAATCAAAGAGGTATATGAGGCTTTCTACGGTCAGCCTCTCAGCCCGCTGGCGGAACAGATGCTCCATACCAGCTACCGGGACCGGAGCGAACTGCTCCACAGAGGGGAAGGAAAAGAGCCTGCCTCTGACCTTCTTGTAGAAGAAACAAAAACACCTATGAACCATGAAACAAAACTGAAAGGAGAAAATAAGACTATGAATAAATGGAAATGCAAGATTTGCGGCTACATCTATGAGGGGGATGTTCTCCCCGATGACTTCACCTGCCCTCTCTGCAAGCAGCCTGCTTCCTCTTTTGAGCTGATCAATCAGGCTCCCGCCCAGGGCGCAGGGAAGTATGCCGGTACCCAGACCGAGAAGAACCTGGAAGCCGCCTTTGCCGGTGAGTCTCAGGCCCGGAACAAGTACACCTATTTCTCCTCTGTAGCCCAGAACGAAGGGTACGAGCAGATCGCAGCTCTCTTCCTCCAGACCGCAGAAAATGAGAAGGCTCACGCCAGAATGTGGTTTGAGGAACTGCACGGTGTAGGAACCACCTCCGAGAACCTGCTCCATGCTGCCGAGGGCGAAAACTACGAGTGGACCGATATGTACGACGGCTTTGCCAAGACTGCGGAGGAGGAAGGCTTCCCCGAGCTGGCTGCCAAGTTCCGGCTGGTGGCTGCCATTGAGAAGCGCCATGAGGAACGGTATCGCGCTCTGCTCCACAATGTGGAAACTGCCCAGGTCTTTGAGAAGAGCGAAGTCAAAGTATGGGAGTGCCGGAACTGCGGCCATGTAGTGGTTGGAACTGCTGCCCCCGAGGTATGCGCTGCCTGCGGCTACTCCAAGAGCTTCTTTGAGATTCATAAAGAGAACTATTGATTTTATAAAGAAGGGAGCGCCCCGGAATATCATCCGGGGCGCTCCCGGTTTTTTATCCGGAGAGAAATTTCCGGGCAGGGGAGAGGTGCGGAAAGTGTGGGAATCAGACGGATTTTGCCGCCCCTCATAAAGAAGTTGACTTTTCAACTTTGGGTTGCTATACTGTAAAAGTTGCGTTTTCAACATTTAGAAGGAAGGAGTTTTCCATGGTCGAACGCTTTGATCGTTTTTCGCTGGCAATTGCTGAAATCAACCGGTACTGGCACAAACTGGCCGGGGAGGAAATGAAGGTATACGGGCTGAAAGGGGCACATGCCACCTATCTGACCGCTTTATACCGGTACCCCCAGGGAATCACGGTTCCGGAACTCTGCGAGATCTGCCTGAAGAACAAGTCTGATGCCTCCCGGATGCTGGCCATTCTGGCGGAGAAAGGACTGGTTCGGAAGGAAGGAAAGCACAAGAGCGGCTACGGCGGAACGGTACAGCTCACCGAGGCGGGGATGGAAGCTTCCCGGCATGTGCGGCAGCGGGTCTGCCGTGCGGTGGAGGTGGCGGGAAAAGATTTGACCCCTACCCAGCGGGAGGAGTTCTACAAAGCGCTGGAATCCATTACGGAAAACATCCGGACCCTTATTGATGAGGGAATTCCGGAATAAGCCCAACAGAGAAAGGAACTATCTATGAACCCTGTAGAAGCAAAACCCAAGAAAAACCTGAAAAAGATTCTGCTGACCCTGGCGGTTGTGGTCCTACTGCTGGTAGTGATTGCTGTGGCTGTCATTTATGGGGTCTGGCACAATGAAATCAGCTCGGTGGCCAGCATTAAAATGCTCCGGGACCGGAATGATGACCATCTGGACGGTGCCGTCTACTCCATGGAGGTAAAAGGAGACTTTTACCTGGATGATTTTGTGGCCCAGGGCGGTGTCAGCAGTGACAGCGAACTGATCCAGTTCATCACCGACAACATCACCAAGGGCGTGGTAAAAATCAACATGACCGCCCCTGAAATCGGCTGTTCCTCCTTTACCGCCACCACCCAGGAGGGAGACGCCATCTTTGCCCGGAACTATGACTTCTCCAAGACCAACGCCATGCTGGTCTTTACCCAGGCCAACGAGGGCCGCCATGCCTCCATCTCCACAGTGGACCTGCAGTTCCTGGGAGTGGATGTGGACCAGAACATGACCAGCATGATGGACAAAATCCTCTGCCTGGCCGCTCCCTATGCTCCTCTGGACGGTGTCAATGATGCCGGGGTCAGCTGCGGTATCTACATGACCTACCAGGGCGGGGAGGAGACCGTTGCCACCAGCCAGGATACCGACAAGCCCGACTTTACCTCCACCACTCTCCTACGGCTGATTCTGGACTACGCCGACAATGTGGAGGAGGCGGTGGAAATTGCCTCCTCCTATGACCTCCATGACTCTGCCGTTACCTCCTACCACTACATGGTGGCAGATGCCTCCGGCAAGAGCGCTATCCTGGAATGGACCACCGACGGTGCCGTGGACACCACCGACAACGACGGAAGCCAGCGGACCCTCAAGGTGATTTACAATGACCAGGACCAGAACATCGGGGAGCGGGAAGCCGCCAGCGATTACCAGATCATCACCAACTTTGTGCTCCAGCCCGGTTACTATGAGGGCGTTCCCGCCGAGAACAAGAAGGGTGCCGACCGCTATGACCGGCTGTATGAGGAACTCCAGGCCATTGACGGGGTCGTAGCCGACGAGCAGGGAGCCATGGATATTCTGGAAAGCGTAGGCCGCCGCAGCTGGGACAATGACGACAAGAACAGCTGCACTGTACACAGCGCTGTCTATAACCTGACCGACAAGAGCGTACTGTGGGTCACCAACGAAAATTACGACGATCCCACAGCCGTGTTTACCTTCTCTTTGGAGGACTGAGCAGAAAGGAGCCCTGGTTATGAATCAGAAGTATGAAGCCCTTTTTACCCCCTGGAAAATCGGTAATGTGGAAATCAAGAACCGGATCGTGCTTTGCCCCATGGGCGGCACCTCCCTGTTTGGCTGGATGGAGCCCAACCACTTTGACAAGGAAGCTGCCAACTTTTTCCTGGAACGGGCCCGGAACAATGTAGGTCTGATCATCCCCGGCATTGCGCCCATCCGGGATACCATAGGGGGCCGCTGGCTCTACCAGAACAAAAAGATGTTCCGGGAACTGAAAGACTATATGGAAAAAATCCATGCCACCGGCGCCAAGCTCTTTGTGCAGCTTACCGCCGGCATGGGCCGGTCCTGGGGCATCTCCGATGAGGTAATGATCCTCCAGAACAATCCGGTCCTCAAGGTTCTGGCAAAGCCCATCCTGGATGTGGACTATCAGCTGGCCAGCCCCAGCCCCCTGCCTTCCCGCTGGGCGGAAGGGGTCACCTGCCCTGAAATGACCGTAAAGCAGATCGAGGAAATCATTGAAGCCTTTGCCAAGACTGCGGCTCTCTGCAAGGAGGCCGGGGTTGACGGAGTGGAGGTCCATGCGGTCCATGAGGGCTATCTGCTGGACCAGTTTGCCATGAAGTACACCAACCACCGGAAGGACTCCTACGGCGGCAGCTTTGAAAACCGGTACCGTTTCCCGGTGGAAATCGTCAAGGCCATCAAGGCTGCCTGCGGTCAGGATTACCCTGTATCGGTGCGGTACAGCGCTGTTTCCAAGGTAAAGGATTTCTGCTATGGCGCTCTGCCTGGGGAAGAATATACCGAAATCGGCCGGGATATGGAGGAGAGCGAGAAGGCCGCCAAGTATCTCCAGGATGCCGGTTATGATATGCTCAACGCTGACAACGGCACCTATGATTCCTGGTACTGGGCTCATCCGCCCATGTACATGCCCCAGAACTGCAACCTGGAGGATGTGGCCCACATTAAGAAGTTTGTGGACATCCCGGTGGTCTGTGCAGGACGGATGGAACCGGATGTGGCGGCTGAGGCCATTGCCCAGGGCCGTATCGACGGCATGGGCGTGGCACGGCAGTTCCTCTCTGATGGGGAGTGGGTGACCAAGCTGCTGGAGGACCGGATGGAGGACATTCGCCCCTGCATCTGCTGCCATAACGGCTGCTTCAACCTCTGCCATTACAAGGGCCACGCCAACGCCCAGTCCCTGCCGGACACCCGGGGAATGGCCCGGTGCGCTCTGGACCCCCGGACCATGCAGACCAAAAAGTACCGCATTACCCCCGCTGAGAAGAAAAAGAAAATCGCAGTCATCGGCGGCGGCATCGGCGGCATGGAGTCCGCCCTGGTCTGTGCCCAGCGGGGCCATACTGTGACCCTGTATGAAAAGACCGATGCTCTGGGCGGTGTGTTTGTGGCTGCGGCTGCACCCTCCTTCAAGGAAAAGGACCGGGAACTGCTGGCCTGGTATGCCCGGGAACTGACCAAGTACCCCAACATTACCGTAATGCTGAACACGCAGGTGGATGACCTGGAAGCCCTGGGGGCCGACGAGGTCATTGTGGCCACCGGTTCCACCCCCGTGAACCTGCCGGTCCCCGGTGCTGAAAAGGGAATCCAGGCAGTGGATTACCTGCTGGGCCGGGCTCCCGTAGGGGAGAAGGTGGTCATTGTTGGCGGCGGTCTCACCGGCTGCGAAATCGCCTATGATCTTTACCTCCAGGGCAAACAGCCCACCATTGTGGAGATGAAGGACGATCTGATTGCGGTGAAGGGAGTCTGCCTGGCCAACTCCAGCTACCTCCGGGACTTCTTCAAGACCAACCAGGTGCCGGTATACCTGGAGACCTCCCTCAAGGAAATCGGAGAGGGAAGCGTCACCGTGGCGGGCAAGGACGGCACCACCCGGCAGATCCCGGCGGACTCCGTCATTCTGTCGGTGGGCTATCGTCCCGCTCCTCTGGCTCCCAAAGGCCGCCATGTCCACATCGTGGGAGATGCCAACAAGGTAGGCAACCTGCGTACCGTCATCTGGCGGGCCTGGGATGTCTGCATGAAACTGTAAGGAGGAATTTCCATGGAACTGACAAAGGAACAGCAGAGGATTCTGGACGGCGCCAAGGGCGAAACCATGGCCAAGGTCCTGAAAACCCTGATTATGTACGGCGAAATTTTCGGGGCCGAAAAACTGGTCCCGGTGACCTCCCAGTATAACCATCTGGTCACCTCCTTCGGCCTCAAGGCCCTGGGACCGGTGTATGACCTGATGAACCAGCTCATTGAGGCGGGGGCTGTATCGGGCCAGAAATTCTCTGTGGACCCCCGGCCCCTGGACCCCAATGTGCCTGCAAACTTTTTGCAGAACCTGGTTTTCAAAAAGTTCATGTACAGCAAGCAGGACTTTTACGAGGGACAGCTCCGGCAGCTTGGCCTGATGAATGAGGATGCGTTCAGCTGCGCCTGCTACCTGGACCAGCAGAATAACCGCCCTGCCCAGGGGGAGGTGCTCAGCTGGGCCGAATCCTCCGCCGTGGTCTACGCCAACTCGGTGCTGGGGGCACGGTGCAACCGGAACTCCGGTATCATGGACCTGATGGGCTCTGTGGCTGGGTATGTGCCCTACTTCGGCCTCCTTACAGACGAGGGCCGGAAGGCCACCTGGGTGGTCCGGGTCAACACCACCCAAAAGCCGGAAGCCCAGCTGCTGGGCTCCGCCATTGGCATGAAGGTGATGGAGGATGTGCCCTATGTGGTAGGTCTGGACCGCTGGCTGGGCAACGAGCTGGACGATGCAGCCTGCGCCTACCTGAAAGACTTCGGCGCAGCCACCGCCTCCAACGGTGCAGTGGGTCTTTACCACATTGATGGCCTGACCCCCGAAGCAAAGCAGCAGGGAAAGGACCTGATCGTCCCCGGCGCCAGGGAGTATGTCGTTGATGACGCAGAACTCCAGCGGGTCAAGGACAATTACCCTCTTGTCTGGAAAAATCCTGATGCCAAGCCCAAACTCTGCTTTGTGGGCTGCCCCCATCTCAGTTTGCAGCAGCTGGAGGACTGGACCCTCCGTCTGGAGGAAAGCCTGAAAGCAGCCGGACGGAAAAAGGTATGCGTGCCCACCGTATTTACCACCGCTCCCGGAGTGAAAAAGGCTTTTGAAGCCACCGAGTACGGGAAACGGCTGGCCGCTACCGGTGTCATTCTCTCCTGCATCTGCCCCCTTATGTACATGAATAACCCCCTCTGCGGGCCCATGCCGGTGATTACCTGCTCCAACAAGCTGCGCACCTACACCACCGCCCGGTACTACACCGAGGGGGAGATTCTGGAAAAAATCACGAAAGGAGAAGCCCGGAAATGAAAGAATTCAAAGGACGCGTGGTGGCTCCCGGCACGGTGAGCGCACCTGCTCTTGTCTCCCACGGGGGACTGAACACCCTGGCCTCCTTCCAGAAGGCGCTCCAGTTCGGAGACAAAAACGCCACCTGCGGAGACCAGAATAACCCTGACCTTTACGGCAAGCCCATGGCAGGCAAGGTCCTCTGCCTGCCCCAGACCATCGGCTCTACTACCGGGGGACTGGTGCTCTACTGCGCCTGCTCCATGAACCGGCAGCCCGCCTGCCTGCTTTTCTCCAACCCCATCGACTCTCTGGCCGCCGCCGGGTCGGTGCTGGCCGCTGTCTGGCTGGAGAATATCCAGATGCCGGTAGTGGATTGCCTGGGAGAGGAGTTCCTTGGCTATGTCCGGGACGGCATGACCATCACCGTCAAGGAGGACGGTCTGGTCTGTGTGGAGGAGAACGGCCTGTAATCGGTCCGTTTCAAATACTGCAAAAAATAAAAAGACGGGAACCTCTTTCCAGGTGTTCCCGTCTTTTTTTATTATTGGTTATTGTTTTCTTTTTTTCCGAAAAGAAGGAAAATGTAGGGAGGCAGCAGCCATACCAGGAAGGCGCTGACCCAGGGATTTACTCCCAGCTGGGACAGAATCTGGGAAAAGATACGGCTCCATTCGGTCAACTCCGCCCAGAATACTGTCAGGTAGGGGAGACTATGCTGAATCAGATTGGCCAGAAGCCCCAGCACAACATTCAGAACGGCCAGGACAGAGGAGGAGAAAAGAATCTCTTTCCGGGTCATTTTCCGGAAAAAGAGAAGCCCGCCTATGAGGACTACCGCCAGGAAAAGCCCTGTTGATAGAATCATCCACCGGGTAGTGTCGGAGGTGATACTGCCGTCAGGAAGGGTGACAATGGCCCATTGTCCCAGCCAGCGGATTTCCAACTGGAAACAGATCCAACTTGCAGCCATGCAGTAGAGGGGAACCTTCCACCAGGAATTTTTCATGACATACGCCTCCTTTTTACTTCTTTTTCTTCATTGTATTATGGGCTTTATAAAAAAGCAAGGGCAGGTTTTTCCTGCCCTTGATAGTGAAATTATTTCTTCTTCCGGCTGCGGAAATCCCGGTCAATATCGCTTTTCCACTGGCCGTCCAAAGGTGCGCTGGAGCGCATGGAGCTGACGGCACAGGAGATGGACTGGAAGGTAAGCCGGGTTCCGGCGCTGTCGCTGTGATAGTTGGCCGCCCGGTCCGGGTCGATTCCCAGCTGACCTGCGGCTTCCACCGCATCAATGTTGGCTCCCAGGAAGATGAACTCCCACCCATACCGCTCTTTCTGCCGCTGGATCATCCGCTTCACCTGGGGCAGGGAATACCGGCGGCTTGCGTTTTCCATCCCGTCGGTGGTGATTACCACCAGGGTGTGTTCCGGCACATCTTGGGGGCGAGCGTATTTGTGGATGTTCCCAATATGGTGGATGGCTCCCCCTACCGCATCCAGAAGGGCAGTGCATCCCCGCACATAGTAATCTCGCTCGGTCATGGGTTTTACTCGGTCCAGAGGCACCCGGTCATGAATCACCTGGGTCTGGTCGTCAAAGAGAAGGGTGGAAACAAAGGCTTGCCCCGGTTCTTTCTTCTGCTTTTCCAGCATGGCGTTGAAACCGCCGATGGTGTCGGCTTCCAGCCCCTGCATGGAACCGCTCCGGTCCAGAATGAAAACCAGTTCTGTCAAATTCTTTTTCATAATAAAATCCCCCTGTACTGTGTGTTTTGGTTTACAATCACAGTATAGAGGGATTTTTTCTCTTTGTGGTCGCCTGGGAAGCGACAAATGATTTCAGTGCTCAGCCCCCCAGCAGACTTTGGTCAAAAGCAAAGAGGGCCTGGTTGATCTGGAAGATATCATAATTTTTGTGGGTGATGAAATATTCCACAATAATGTCAAACTTGCTGGCAGGGGAGAAGGCGTAACCGGCTTTTTTCAACAGCTCCCGGGCCTGGTCCAAAGGCAGTTCCAGCGCCACTGCAAAGGCCATGGCAGTGGCCTTGGAAGGCTTATAATGAACATCGGAACGAATCTTGGAGAAGAGCTTCCGGTCGATGTTGGCTTTTTTATAGCACTGGGCATCGGTCATGCCGCTCTCGTCAATTTTCCGCAGCAGCATCTGGGAGAAACTTTCGTCCAGCTGTCCCAGGGCCTGGTCCAGCTCCCCCAGAAGGCTGCCGAACATGGCAGGAGCAGGAGCGCTCATGGGGGCGGAGGCGGCTGCCATCCGGCGGCGCTCCGACTCGTAGGGGGAGGTGTGGGCTTCCACATACCGGTCATCAATGTAAGCGGCAATCTCCTGGAACAGCTTCCCGCCTATGGTGTAGGCGGCCCGGTCAAAAATCACCAGGTAGACCGTAAGGTCGTGGCTTTGCAGAAAGCTCCGGATGGTATCTACCGCCACCTGGAGGGCCTGGTCCTTGGGATAGCCGTACACCCCCGAGGAAATCAGGGGAAAAGCCATGGACTCACAGTGGTGAGCCGCAGCCAGTTCCAGGGAGGAGCGGTAGGCCGAGACCAGCAGGGACTTCTCCCCATGGCTTCCTCCCTGCCAGACCGGGCCAACCGTGTGAATCACATACCTGGCGGGCAGGCGGTAACCCTTGGTAATTTTGGCCTGACCGGTTTTGCAGCCGCCCAGGGTGCGGCATTCTTCCAAAAGCTGGGGACCGGCTGCCCGGTGGATGGCTCCATCCACTCCGCCGCCTCCCAGCAAACTTTCATTGGCTGCATTGACAATGGCATCCACCTTCATGGTGGTGATATCGTTCCGGACAATTTGAAGGGGCATAAAGACACCTCCCGGTTTTCATGATTTACCAGTCTGTTTCAGTTTTTTGAGAATCTCCACATCCGCAGGGCAGAAGGGATACTGGTCTATCTCTTCTATCTTGATCCAACGGATGTCCTCATGTTCCAGCTTTTGGGGCGTTCCCTCCCGGATAAAGGCGTTGAACAGGGTCAGATGCACTGTCAGGTCGGGATATTCATGGACCACATCCATGAATACATCTTTCACCCCAACGGTAACTGCCAGTTCCTCCTGACATTCCCGGACAAGGGCTTGTTCCATGGTTTCGCCCGGTTCTACCTTGCCGCCCACAAACTCCCAGAGAAGCCCCCGGGCCTTGTTTGCCGGGCGCTGGCAAATCATAAATCTATCTTTATCCCAAATCAGGGCCGCCACTACTTCTGTCATGAAAACCGCCGCCATTTCCTTTGTACTGGTACCTGCTGTTTGTGGCAGATACATTGCTGGAAGTTATTATACCATACCTGCCGTTTCTTCGTCCATCCGTTGAAATATTGAAAAAGAGGGCCGGCTTTCATGGTAAAAGCCGGCCCTCTTAAATTTCAGGGGTTGCTCCGGAGAGTCCACCCATAGTCGTTGTGGTAAATCATCTGCCGGGTCATGCCGCCGTCTATGCAGATATTTTCACCGGTGATGAACCCGGCTTTGTCCGAGCAGAGGAACAGGGTCATCTGGGCAATGTCCTGGGGATTGCCCACCCGGCCGGCAGGGTGCTGGGCGGCATCCGGGCCGGTCCAGACGGCATCTCCGGTCTCGATCCAGCCGGGGGAGATACTGTTCACCCGGACCTTCCCGGCCAGGCTTACCGCCAGGGCGTGGGTCAGGGCGGAGATGCCACCCTTTGCGGCAGTGTAGCTCTCGGTCTGGGGCTGGCTCATCCGGTCCCGGGAGGAAGAGATGTTTACAACGGCAGCCCCCGGCGCGAAATAGGGAGCAAACAGCTTGGTCAGATAGAAGGGAGCAGCCACCCCCACCTGCAGAGCGTAGTTGAATTCCTCCCAGCTGCAATCGTCGATGCCCTTCATAAGGGGGAGGGCATTGTTGACCAGATAATCTATATGGCCCTGTTCCTCAATGACCTTCCGGGCAAAGGCTTCCAATACTGCCGGGTCGGCAATGTCCCCGGTAAAGCAGTCGTTGGGCAGAAGGTCGATGATGTATACGGTGGCTCCGGCTTTTCGGAATTCCTGTGAAATGGCCTTTCCAATCCCCTTTGCACCGCCGGTTACCACGGCAACTTTATTTTTGAACATGGCGTTTCCTCCTTAAGTGGTCAGCATTTTTCCCAGTGTTTGGGCGAAAGCGTTATCCTGTTCCCGGGTGCGCTTGGCAGGTCCTTTGGGATGTTTTCCGCTCCGGAGAAGCTTTTTGTTTTCATGGCGGCGTACCAGAAGAAAATCAATGTTGTCCGAAGTGTATTCCAGGCCGTTCTGATTCAGGACCCGGGCCTGGCGGGCCAGGCACATGCTGGCAAGGCCGTAGTCCTGGGTGACCACAATATCTCCGGGATGGACCCGGTTGACCAGGGCAAAGTCCACACTGTCGGCTCCTTTGTCAAATACCAGGGTCTGAGCGCCCTCCCGCTGAATCTGGTGGGCGGTGTCGCAGAGAATCAGGACGGGAATCTGGCGGCTGCGGCAAATTCGGATGGTCAGGTCCACCACCGGGCAGCCGTCGGCATCAATCAAAACGGTTGACATGGGAAAAACTCCTCTTGTACAGGTTTTTATTTTTTCTTGTTCAGTTTGAGGCTGATATCCCGTTTGCCGGCTGTTTCTTGCAGGAGTTTTGCTGCGGCAGAAGCCCTTTCTTTCAGGGAAAGTTCCTGCCGGCTTTCCAGTTGGGTCATTGCGGCCTGCAAATCCTCTAGAGGAAGCAGATATGCCGCGGCACAATAAAGGGCTTTGCGGCGACCGTCATTGTAATCAGCCAGCAGCTTGTCCAAAATCTCCCGTTTGGTTTGCAGTTCGGAAAGGTAAGATTCCAACCCCACTTTTCCGACCCGGGCCAGGTCGGCTGCCCGGCGGCTGTGGGGAACAAAGGAATCTCCACTGTCAAAATCCTCATATCGGGAGCAGGGGTAGGAGAGACATTGGCTGCAAAAGGCGTACCCGCCCCGGTCCAGGGAACACCGGGCTATGGTACAGCTTTGGTTGCCAGGCCCGCCGCCGCAGCCGGGGCAGTAACCGCCCACCTGCATGGGGCAGAGCAGGCAGTTCAGGCCGCAGAGACTGAATTGGGTGTATTCCCTTGTAAATCCTTTCATGGCTGACCTGCCTTTCGCACCGGGTGGCGTATTACTGTTTTCAAACTTTCGGGTTTGCACCGGCGGACATCACTCAAATAAATTTCATGGTGGAAACGGTTCTCTCCAAAATCCTCCAGATAACCCTGGGATTTGGCACACTCCTCCATGGCGGCCACGGTGGAAGGTTCCTCATTGTAAGGGCCCATATGCATGCACTGAACGCAGAGACCTTCCTCCCAAGTGAAGAACTCTACCGGGGAGCAGTCCAGCCCCTTTTTCCGGGCGGCTTCCTGTACGGCCCAATCAAAATCTGCCTTGGTGACAAAGTCTGGCAGCCGTATGAGAGAAATCCAGGAGAAATCCTCTTTCCGGGCATAGTCTACCCCCTGAATCCCTTCCTGCCACCAAAGCCCCTCCAAAGGAGGAACTACAAAATCAAAGTAGCCCTCCATTTTGTGGCTGCCCATTTTGCTCATCTTGATGGTGTAGGCCACCCCATACAAAAGGCCGATGGCCTGTTTATAGGCACCGTCTTCCTGGTTGGGGTCGCCTTGTCCTCGCACTGCCAGAAAGTTCATGGCGGGGACTTTGACGATTCCGGGAGTTTTAGGGGGCAGATAGAATTCCTTGTATTCTTTTTTATAATCAAATGCCATGGTTATTTCCTCCGTTTTTGGCCTGTCAAAGCCTGACAGGTGATTCGGGTCAATTGGACGGCAGCAGCGGGGTCATCCACTTCCTCCACCAGAAAGGAATCTCTTGCCCCTTCGTAGGGCGGAGCCTTGGGCAGATGCGGGAAGGCGGCTTCCCCCTGGGGTGTGATTTTGATAAACAGCTGGTCATCACAGATGACCCCAAAAAAGATGTCATCACAATAAAGACCGTATTCGCCGAACATTTTGCGGGCCCGGATATGCCCGGCGCCGTTCAACTGTTCAGAGACATATTCTACAAAATCAGGATGAGAAGCCATGATTACCTCCGTCCCTCGTACTGCTCTGCCAGTTCCGGCGCTGTGACCTGTTCACGCTGAAGCAGAATGGATAAAATGCCTATCAATCGATCCAACTTCATACTGTCCGCCGCCCTTCGCCCTCTTGTGGAATATTGCTAACTGCCCTATGGAAACCTATCAAGTCAAAATGGGCAGCGTCCTTCTCTAAGGGCATTATACCACAGGAACAGGACAACAGATTGTCATGTTTGAATTGACCGAGAAAATAATTCGGACCCGCCCTGCAAAAACGGTAAGCAAAAGTATTCCTCGTGTATGCGATGGATTTCGGCTGCGTTCCGGATAAATATTTTTTGAAAAAAGCCGTTGACTTTTTTGGGGGAAGGACTATAATGTGTTTATGCTTAAACAATTTATCACGGTAAAGCGTTGACGAGGTCCAAGTATCTGGGAAGCTTTGTCACAGAGAGCTGTCGGTTGGTGCGAGACAGCGATGAAGCCCCGGAGAAAAATCCCCTCCGAGCAGCAGGCCTAACCGTCCCCGTCAGGGAACTCAAGTAAGCTGTGCCGGCTGGCAGCCGTTATCCTGCCGCTCCGTCAGGTGAAAACCTTTGTGCGGAGTCAGAGTGGTCCGGAAAAATTTCGGGCAAGAAGAGTGGTACCGCAGAGTGTCGTTATAGACCTTTGTCTCTTACAGGAGGCAAAGGTCTTTTTTATTTGGCTGACACCGCACCCCCGCAGGGCCGGTTTCAGAATAGATTTGTGGAAGGAGCATTTCTTATGGAAGTACTAAAAAAGGTAAGTAAATTTGCGGGGCGTTACATGGCAATTATTGTGCTTATTGTTGCTGTGCTGGCTTTCTTTGTGCCGGAAAGTTTTTTGTGGGTAGGCAAAGACTATAACCTCTTTACCCGCCTGGTCACGGTGAACAACCTGCTCATGGTGGTCATGTTCGGCATGGGCCTGACCCTGAAACTGGAGGACTTCAAAATCGTTTTCTCCCGGCCCAAGGATGTGCTGGTGGGCTGTGCATCCCAGTTTGTCATTATGCCTTTGCTGGCATTTCTTCTCACCAAGATTTTTAACCTGAGCCCTGAGCTGGCAGTGGGCGTCATTCTGGTAGGAACCTGCCCGGGAGGCACCTCCTCCAATGTTATGACCTTCCTGGCAAAGGGGGATGTGGCCCTGAGTGTGGGCATGACTGCCTGCTCCACTGTGCTGGCTCCCTTCCTCACTCCGGCGCTGACCTACCTGTATGCCCATGAGACCGTCACCGTCAACATGATGGATATGTTCATGAGCATTGTGAAAATCGTTATTATCCCCATTGTACTGGGCTTCATCATCAATAAGCTGTTCGGAAAATTCACCCAGGCTGTGGTGGAGATCCTGCCCCTGATTTCGGTGGTGGCCATTGTGACCATTGTAGGCGCTGTGGTGGCTCCCAACGCCCAGAAACTGTTTGCCAACGGCCTGCTGATCCTCTCTGTTGTTATCCTGCATAACCTGATGGGCTATGCCCTGGGTTACGGGGTGGGCAAGCTGCTGCACATGAGCGATGCCAAGTGCAATGCCGTATCCATCGAAGTGGGTATGCAGAACAGCGGTCTTGCCACCAGCCTGGCCGGCACCGTATTCCCCGACCTGGCCCTGGCCACCGTTCCCGGCGCTCTGTTCAGCGTGTGGCATAACATCTCCGGTTCCATTGTGGCTAACCTGATGGCCGCTGCTGCCGAGAAGAAGGCCGCTGCAAAGACAAAATAAAGTTACGAGGGAAAGAATCATCCCCGAAAATATGGTCTTGGGCTGTTCCGTGCGGGGAACAGCCCAACAAAAAGGCCGCCGTTCCAAAAGAACGGCGGCCTTTTTATCTATAAAATGAATTGCAAAGCTGCGGTGAAGGGTTACCTTTTCTTTACCATAATATAATTGGTAAGAAAAACACCCTGCCGTTCCACCTGCTGTTCTTTGAGAACCTGGTATCCTCTTTGCTCAAAGAAGGGCCGGGCTGTGATGGAGGCGTGAACGGTAATATCTCCCGGGACAGTCCCTTCCAGTTTATCACAGATTGCGGAGGCAATTCCCAATCCCTGATAATCGGCGTGAACATAGAGCCGGTCCAGATAACCAGTAGAATCTATGTCTCCGAACCCTGCCAGGGTATCGCCCTGAAAGGCCAGAATAGAATGGTGGGACAAAAGGGACTGGTTCCACTTGTCCCGGTCCGGGCAGCGGGGCGCCCAGACATCCAGCTGCTCCTGGGAGTAATGGGCCGCGTTGACCCGGTGTACAGTGTCATAAAAGAGCCGGAGAACCTGCCCGCAGTCCTTTGATTGATAGGGGCGAAAAGTAATGTTGAGGTCAGTGTTCATGGAAATTCCCGGGCGCTTGGGCCCAATAAATAAAGATTATTTCCGGGCCAGCTGCCGGGCCCGGGCGAGAAGGGCATCCCGATCATTTTCGCTGCCCGAGATTACCTCTTCCAAAAGAGTATGGAGGATGGCTCCCATCTCAGGGCCAGGAGAAATCCCCAGGGCGGTAAGGTCTTTCCCGTTGACCGCCAGCTGTTTCAGGGAAAAGGCGGATTCTTCCTGTAAGGTCTCTTCCAGCAGTTTCGAAAATTCTTCCAAAGTTTGCAGGCGGGGCAGAGCCAGGGAGGTATGGGCAAGGGTGTCGCACCGAATCACCTCTATCAGCCGGCGAAGCTGTTCTTCCCCCAGCTTGTTGAGAAGCCGCCGGACACTGGCTTTGGAGGGGGTGACCTGGAGAGAATGAAAGGCCACCAGCTGGCATACTTCCTCCTGAAGCTTTTTGCTGTACCGCAGGGCGGAGAGTGCCTGACGGGTCAGCTCTGCACCGGCAGGGGCGTGGTCGTAAAAATGGTCCCGGCCCTGGGAGTCGGTGGTCTTTACCTGGGGCTTTCCTATATCATGAAAAAGAATGGCCAGAGCGGTGGTTGAATCAGCTTTTTCCCGGTCCAGCTGTTTCAGGGCATCCACCGTGTGCTGGTATACAGTGCCGTAATGGTAGGGACAGTTCTGGCGGCATTCCAGGGTGGGGGCCAAGAGGGGAACGGCGGCGAGAAATACATCCCGGTACCGGTCCAGGGTATCTCCGGCGTAAGGCCCGGCAAGAATCCCCAGAACTTCGCTTCCCACCCGCTCGGCGGAGAGTAGGGCCATCCGGTCTTTTTCCAGGGTCATGGCTTCCGCGGTCTGCTTTTCTATCTCGAAGCCCAGCCGGGAGCGGAACCGAAGGGCCCGGAGAATCCGAAGAGAATCCTCCTGAAACCGGAGGACCGGGTCTCCCACACAACGGAGAGACCGGTTTTCCAAATCTGCCTGCCCTCCAAAGGGGTCGGTAAGACAGCCCTTTCGGTCCAGGGCCATGGCGTTGATGGTGAAATCCCGCCGGGCCAGGTCCTTCTCCAAATCCGGAGTGAAGGATACCCGGGAAGGGTGCCTGCCGTCCTGGTAATCGCCTTCCAGCCGGTAGGTGGTCACCTCAAACCACTGACCATCCCACCGGACCGAGACAGTGCCCTGCCGGATTCCGGTGAGCCGGACCTGGTCCTTCCCGAAAACAGAAATTACCTCCTGGGGCTGGGCGCTGGTGCAGATGTCCCAGTCCTGAGGAGAAGTCCCTAAAAGGAGGTCCCGGACACAGCCGCCTACCAGGTTAGCCGTATAGCCTGCGGCTTCCAGCTTGTCCAGAACGGCCAGGGCGGCTGAAGGAACGGCGCTCAAAAGGGCAGATTCAATCTCCATGGAAACTCCTCCTTTCCGGGTGGTTTGACTCTACTATAACACAGGAAAAAGAAAAGCGGAAGCAACCAGGCTTCCGCTTTTGGGGTCATGTTTCGGATAAATTGTATTGGTCCGGATAGAGGGCGGCCGTGTAGAGAAGAATGGCCGGGCTGGAACTGACATGGAAGAACTGAATCTCGAACCAGGCGTAGACACAGGCCACCAGAAATACCATGGTGGAGGCGTACCGCTGCCGTTTGAGAAGCTGCCAGATGACCAGGCAGGCACCCACCCAAATAAGGGCAAAGAGAACCGGACCATAGAAGAACCAGGAACTGAGGTAGGCGCTGTCCACCGGATAGTCCCCATAGGTGGGCTGCCCTGCAATGCTGGTGGTGTAGTTCTGGAGCGCCATCCATCCATAGTAAAGGCGGTCGTTGAGAAGGCTGTTCAGCTTGTCCGGCAGAGCCAGAAGCAGGGCGTTGTCCCCGGTATAGCTGTAAAGCCGGGGAAGCAGGAAGTTGGCTGCCGCAAAGATAAGGGGAACCGCCGAAAGAAGCACCTGGATGGGCTTCATTTTCAGGAGAAACTCCAGATACCGGCCGCAGAGAGAGGCAATCACCAAAAAGAAAATGCAGAGCCCGGCGGTGCGGCTGGCTACCCCGAACATGGTAAAGCAGCCTACCGCAAAGACAGCCAGCCAATCGGCCCAGCGGGCTTTGGCCTGCCGGTAAAGAAGCCAGGCAGAGCAAAGACCGAACAGCACTCCGCCCAGGGTGTTGTGGAAGGTGAACCCAAACCAGCGGCGGACGGTGATGTTGTAGTGTTCCTGGAGGACCGTGTACCCCCAGACCCCAAAAAGGGAGAAAAGAATGGTTGTCCCGGTACCCAGGGCGCTGGCCAGAGCGTAGGGAAGGCAGATTTCCTCCATTTTCAGGTCCTTGGCTGCAATGACAAAGAAGATGGCAAAGACCAGCCAGGGATTATGGTTGTTGAAGAAAACCCAGCGCAGGGCAAAATAAACTATGTCAGTGACCAGAAGCTGGGCAAAATTGTATCTGGTGAAGAAAAGGGTTTTGAGAATCAGGGCCCAGAAAATGATACGGTCCAGCTGAATGTTGGCCCAATCGGAAAATTCGGGGAATACCAGCCGGAACTGGGTGTTGAAGAAGGTGACTTCCGCCAGCAGAGCTGCCAGAGCCAAAGCGTAGAGAAATACTCCGCACTTCCGACGCAGCTGAGTCCCCTGATCGACCCAGAGCATCTGCTGGGGGGATGAATAGGAAGCCAACTCCTTCAAACCGGTTTTGCGGAAAAAAGCTGTAATCAGAAACAGGGCGGTAGCCAGCCCCAGCCCTGCCAGCAGCAGGTTGCAGTAGGTGAAATACATGGTCATACTCCCTTACTTGGATTCCTTTTCAGTATACAGGGAGAAACGGAAATAATCAAGGAGCCGGCCGGGGCTGCACTTGTATTTCAACCGGGAGGAAGGTATAATAACCAGAGAACAGAAAACCGTCCGGTCAGACCGGTGAACCAAGATAAAGCCCATGAAGGAGAACATCAAGGATGCAAAATAATCAAAAGGGGTTGACCCTGTTCCAAGTCCTTTCAGATGGAATACTCGTCTTTGCCTCTTATTTTCTGGCACTCCAGGTCCGGTTTGTCTGGCTGGACGGAGTGATGACGGAATTTAACCTTTGGACCCTCCAGGCCGTATTGGCCGCCGGGGTTTACAGCCTGGCCCTGGTGGTGGCCTTTTACCTTTGCCAGCTTTACGAGTCCTTCCGGTTCAACCATATAGAGAAGGAACTGGTCCGGGTGGCCGTCATCAACGGGGTAGGCGCCCTCATCCTTATGTCCTTCCTGTACATTTTCAGGATGGAGCAGATCTCCCGTATGGCGGTGTTCCTCTTCTGGCTTATTTCCACTGTGCTGGTGGGGGCCAAGAGATGGATCGTCAAGGGGATGCTTCACCGGTTCAGAGCCAAAGGCTACAACCAGCGTCATGTGGTGGTGGTTGGCTGCGGACACCTTGCCCAGCAGTATGTGGATGACATCCGGGAAAACCCCCACTACGGCGTGGTGGTAGATGGCTATGTGGGCCGGAGCAGCCGCCCCCGGATGGGCAAAAGCCTGGGGGAATACGAAGCGCTGGAGCAAATCCTGGCGGAAAATCAGGTGGACGAATTGATCGTGGCCCTGGAGCCGGAGGAAATCCGGTTTATGCAGCCCACCATTGCCGCTGCAGACAAGGAAGGAATCCGCCTGAGCATTGTACCTTTTTATAATGACTATATTCCTCCGCACCCCACCATCGAGGCGGTGGGGAACAGCCGGGTCATCAATATGCGGGCTACCCCCCTGGATCGGGCTGGAAATGCCCTTCTCAAGCGGACTATGGACATTGCAGGCTCGCTGGTGCTGATTATCCTCACCAGCCCCATTATGCTGGCCGTAGCCATCGGGGTAAAGCTGAGCAGCCCGGGGCCCATCCTGTTCTGTCAGGAACGGGTAGGCCGGAACAAGAAGGTTTTCAAGATGATGAAGTTCCGGAGCATGCGAATCACCGGTACCGAGGACACCGGCTGGAGCACCGACCGGGACCCCCGGAAGACCAAGTTTGGGAGCTTTATCCGGAAATGCAGCCTGGACGAACTGCCCCAGTTCTTTAATGTGCTGAAAGGGGAGATGAGCCTTATCGGTCCCCGGCCGGAGGTGCCCTTCCATGTAAATCATTTTAAAGAGGAGATTCCTCTTTACCTGGTCCGTCAGCAGGTTCGCCCCGGAATTACCGGGTGGGCTCAGGTAAACGGACTGCGGGGAGACACCAGCATTGAGGAACGGGTAAAGTACGATATCTGGTATATTGAAAACTGGAGTCTGGGCCTGGAACTGAAAATCCTCTGGAAAACTGCCTTCGGAGGAATGATCAACAGCGAAAAGGTCTGATAAAATGTTTTATAAGGCCGCTGCCTTGGTTAAAGGCGGCGGCCTTTTTTCTGCCAGTATTGAAAAAGAGGGCCTTGTGCGGTATACTGAATAGTGTGTAATTATGACCATTTGGAGGAACAGGAGATGACGAATCCGGTCCGGGTCGCTCTGGTGCTTAACCGCATGGACAGCGGCGGAATAGAGGCAGTGGTCATGAACTACTGCCGGTATATGACACCCGGGCAGGTACAGTTTGATCTGTATGCCTGCCGGGACAGCAGCTTCCCCCAGAAAGAAGAACTGGAAAAACTGAATATTCCGGTCCGGTTGATTCCTCCCTATACCCATGTGGGGGAGTATCAGCGGGTCCTGACTAAGGCTTTCCGGGAGGAAGGGTATGATGTGGTCCATGCACACCTGAATACCATGTCGGTGTTTCCTCTCTTTGCCGCATGGCGGGCTGGTGTGCCGGTGCGAATTTGCCATAACCACGCCACTGCCCACTGGGGGGAAGGGAAAAAGACCCTTCTGAAATACATCCTCCGGCCCTTCAACAAATGGTTTGCCACCCATTATTTCGCCTGCAGCAATCAGGCGGGAGAATGGATGTTCGGCCGCCGGGATATGGAAGCGGGCCGGGTGAAGATTTTACCCAACGCCATCCTGGAGGAAACCTATCAGTATCAGCCCCGGGAGAGGGAAGCGCTTCGTCAGAAGCTGGGAATTACCCCCGAAACCTGGGTGCTGGGAAATGTGGGACGGTTCACTTATACCAAGAACCATGACTTTCTTCTTCATCTGACCGCCCTTTTGAAAAAGCGGGGCCATCAGGTCGCCCTGCTTTTGGTGGGGGAAGGAGAACTGGAAGAAAAAATCCGTCAGGAAGCCGAAACCCTGGAACTGGAAAATCAGGTGATTTTTGCCGGGGTCCAGAAAAATGTGGCTCCCTATTACTGGGCCATGGATCTGTTCTGTCTGCCCAGCTTTTATGAGGGGTTCGGTCTGGCAGCGCTGGAAGCCCGGGCTGCGGGACTGCCCTGCATCTGCTCGGAGCAGGTATCCCCTGAGGTGCTGGATGAGACCAACGGCTGTCAGCTGAAAGTGGAAGGGGAAAAGGCGCTGAAAGACTGGGCGGACCAGGCAGAAAAATATCTGGCCCTGCCCAGAGCTCCGGGAAAACCTTTGCCGCCCCGGCTTTCCATCCGCCCGGCGGCAGCAGAGCTGGCCCGATGGTATCAAGAAGTAAGGAAAGGTTGAAACCCTATGAAGGAAAAGCCTTTGATTTCGGTAGTGGTGCCGGTTTACAATGTGGGAGAGTATCTGGCTCCCAGTCTGGACAGCCTTCTGGCCCAGGACTATCCCAACCTGGAAATCCTCCTGGTGGACGATGGCTCCTCCGACGGGAGCGGCGCTCTCTGCGACGAATACGCTGCCCGGGATTCCCGGGTGCGGGTGCTGCACCAGGAAAATCAGGGACAGGCTGCTGCCCGGAACCATGGGGTAGCAGAGGCCCGAGGGGAGTACACTGCGTTCATTGACAGTGATGATTATGTGGCCCCCAATTATATCTCCTATATGGCAGGGCTGATGGAAGAGACCGGCGCCCAGATAGGAATCTGCACCCTCTCGGAATGTGAGCCGGGTCAGGAGTGGCATCCGGTGGAAAGCCGGGAAGTTCAGGTCATGACCGCATCCCAGGCCTTGGAAACCATGCTTTATCAGCGGAATTTTACCACCTCCCCCTGCTGCAAACTTTATCCCACCCGGTGGCTTCAGGAGACCCCTTTCCCCACAGGACGAATTTATGAGGACCTGGGAACCATCTATAAACTGCTGGCCCGGGCGGAAAAAGTGGTGTACGGGCCCAGTGTGCTCTACTGCTATATCCAGACCAAGAAAAGCACCATGCGGTGCAGTTTTTCTCCCCGTGCCTTTGACCACAAGACCAGCGCAGACGAGCTGTATGCCTTTGTGGAGGAGCGGTATCCCCAAATCCTCCCCGCAGCAGTGAGCCGCCGGTTCAGCGCCTATTGTCAGGTGATTGGCCGGATGGCCGGGGTGGAAGGGTACCAGGCAGAGCGGAAAGCCCTCTGGGACCAGATCTGCCGGGACCGGTGGCAGGTGGCCAAAAATCCCAGGACCAGAGTGAAAAATCGAATCGCAGCCCTCCTGACTCTGCTGGGGTGCGGCACTTTTGGGCGAATCTATGCCCGGGTCTGCGGTTGAAAAGAGAAGCAATATGAAAACAGTATCGGTGATTACCCCCTTTTATAAGGGAAACGAACATATGCAGGGGCTGTTCTGTTCCATCCAGGAAAATGCCCTGACCTGCCAGCCCCATGATATTCAGGTGGAACTGGTGCTGGTCAACGACAGTCCCGGGGTGGAACTGGAACTTCCCCAGGGTCAGTGGGATTTTCAGCTGACCACCCTGGAGAATCCCCAGAACAGCGGTATCCATGCCTCCCGCATTCACGGGTTGGAAGTGGCCCGGGGAGAATATATTCTCATGCTGGACCAGGACGACCTGCTGGAACCGGACGGAATCCTCTCCAATATGGAGGCGCTGGGAGAGGCGGATGCAGTGCTGGGAAACGGCTATATGAAATACCCGGACCGGCAGGAGATCATCTACCGGAACCGGCTGTATCAAAGCTGGATCAACCGGCTGCCGGTGCTGCTGGCCTACGGGGACACGGTGATGTCTCCGGGACAGTGCATTATCCGGAAAGAAGCCTTTCCCAAAGGCTGGCTGGAACGGCCTTTGAAGATAAACGGGGCGGATGATGAACTGCTCTGGGTCATGATGCTGCTGGAAGGCCGGCGGTTTGCCATCAATCCCAAGGTGGTTTACTGGCACATGGACACCGGCCACAACACCTCCTATGATTTCAGGCAGATGGCAAATTCTGCCCTGGAGGGCTGCGATACCCTGCGGGAATATACCTCCATTACTCCGGCCCAGATGAGGACCTTTGTCCGGCGCAGAAAAATCAAGGCGGCCCGGTATAAGGCAAGCCGGGGGAAAAAGCTGCTTCTGGCTTTGAAGAACCCTGACCTTTCGATTATGATTATTCTGGTCAAGCTGGTGAAAAGCTGGAAAGGCTATTAAACAGGAAAGAGGACGACTATGGCAGAACTGAATCAGAACAAGGACCAGGTAAAGGTGGTTGCCTTCTACCTGCCTCAATACCATGCCATCCCTGAAAATGATAAAAGCTGGGGCGAAGGCTTTACCGAGTGGACCAACACCAGAAAGGCCGTTCCCCTTTTTGAGGGACACTACCAGCCCAAGACCCCCCTCAATAAGAATTACTACTGTCTTCTGGACCCCCAGGTCCGCCAGTGGCAGTCTGACCTGGCCAAAAAGTACGGCGTATGGGGATTCTGTTACTACCACTACTGGTTCAAGGACGGGAAAAAGCTGCTGGAAAAACCGGCGGAGATGCTGCTGGAGGAACCCGGTGCGGAAACTCCCTTCTGCTTCTGCTGGGCCAATGAGAACTGGGCCAGAAGATGGGACGGAGGAAACAAGGAAATCATTATGGAACAGGATTACGGGGAAGAGGAAGACTGGGAAAAGCATTTCCAGTATCTGGCCCGATTTTTCCGGGACCCCCGGTATATTACCTGGGACGGACGGCCCGTACTGGTGATTTACCGTCCTGAAATCATTCCCCGTCTGGAGGAAATGCTGAACTTCTTCCGCCGCCGGGGAGAGGAAGAAGGATTCGGCGGGCTGGAAATCATGTTCCAGCATCCGTCTTACCTCCACACGCCGGAATATAATCCTGATTTCTGCGACCATTACATTGCCTTTGAACCGGCCTATACCTGGATGGACCCCAACGACCCCTGGATGAAAACCAAGAACCTGGTAAAGAAACTGCTGGGGAAGGGACTGTCCCAGAAGGTAGTGGAGGCCCGCCACCAGGAGAAGACCCTGGAACTGCCTGACTATGACAAGACCTGGAAGACCATTCTGAGCCGGAAATTCCCCTCGGACAAGTTCCTCTGGGGCGCATTTGTGAACTGGGACAATACCCCCCGGAACAAGGCGGGACTTGCCTACCGGAACTGGGCCCCTGAAAAATTCCGGGAATATTTTGCCCGGCTGGTCAAGAAGGTCCGCAGTTCCTCCCAGGCCAATGTGATTTTTATCAATGCCTGGAATGAATGGGGCGAGGGCTGCTACCTGGAACCCGACGAAAAGTACGGGTACAGCTGCCTGGAAGCAGTCCGGGACGGCCTGAAAGGATAAACTATGCTGAAAGAGAAATTGCGGTTTCGCCGGCTTCGGAAAGCCTGGCGGGAGAAAAATCCCCACAACAATACGGTCATAGTCAATGAATTTGACCAGGACCTGGTGAAAGTGGGGAACATGACCTACGGCGGGCTGGAGGTGCTGACCTTCAACCGGGATGCCCGGCTCTGGGTGGGGCACTGCTGTTCCGTCGGACCGGGGGTCAAGTTTATCCTGTCGGCAGACCATCACCTGGACCGGATCAGCACCTTTCCTTTCAAGGTGTGGTGCACCCACACCGCTCCCACGGAAGGAGCTTCCAAGGGAGATATCCGGGTGGAGGACGATGTCTGGCTGGGAGCCGGGGCGACCATCCTGTCCGGGGTGACCATCGGTCAGGGAGCCGTGGTGGCTGCCGGGGCGGTGGTTTCCCGGGATGTGCCTCCCTATGCAGTGGTGGGCGGTGTTCCGGCCAAGGTCATCCGGTACCGCTTTTCTCCCGAAATCTGCAAAAAGCTGGAACAGGTGGACTTCTCCCGACTGGACCCTGAAACAGTCCGGGAACATCTGGACCAACTGTATCAGCCGGTAGACGGGGATACGCCCCTGGACTGGCTGCCTGTAAAGGAGCATAAATAAATGAAGAACAGAAAAAATTGGATCATCACGGTGCTGGCACTGCTGCTCTGTATCAGCCTGGGAGGAAATGTATACCTTTACACCCACCGGCAGACGGTTGTTCAGTACACGGTAGAGCAGGAGCCGTACACCCATCAGTATGATGAGACTGTTCCCTACAGCGGGGAAGGGGAAAGCAAGGGCGAACTGCGGGTTTTGTATGTGGGCAACTCCATCACCCAGCATGCCACCTGTGACTACTGGTGGGGAGACTGGGGCATGGCTGCTTCCAGCCGGGAAATGGACTATGTTCACCAGCTGGCAGATATGCTGAGTGGGGAGTATGATGTGTCCTTCTCCCTCTCTCAGTTGTCTCAGTGGGAAATCATGGGCCATGACCGCCACGAGGGTCTTCAGCTCCTGGACAGTGAGATGAAGAATGAGTATGACCTGGTGGTGATTCAGCTGGGAGAAAATGTCCCGGCGGGAGATGCTACCTTCCAGACCGACTTTGCAGATTTGGTGGAGTATATCCAAAGCCTGCAGGATGTGAAAATTTATGTGGTGGGCAATTTCTGGCCGGATGAGGGGACCGATGCCGCCAAACAGGCAAGCTGTGACGGCGAGTCTGTGATCTGGGTCGGCCTGGACGGACTGAACACCCCCGAATACAAGGCCGGAATGGGCACCATGGTGGAGGGACTGGACGGCACCCAGCATGCCATTGAACATCAGGGGGTTTCCATCCATCCCGGAGATGCGGGAATGACCGCCATTGCTCAGCGGCTCTACGATGCCATTCAGGCAGGCTGAGTGAAACTGGGAGGATAAAATCCATTGGAAAATAAACCTGCTGCCGGAAAAAACAGCATTCAGAAAAATACAGTTTTTAACCTTATCAAGACAGGGTCCAGCATTCTGTATCCCCTGATCGTATTCCCTTATACCTCCCGGGTGCTGGGAGCAGCCAGCCTGGGACGGGTCACCTTCGGCAACTCCATCATAAGCTACTTTAACATGATGGCTACCCTGGGGGTTACAGCCTATGCCGTGCGGGAATGCAGCCGGGTCCGGAATGACCGGGATGAGCTGGGAAAAGTGGCCAGCCAGATTCATTCCATCAATATGTGCACCACCGTCATAGCCTATCTGGCTCTGGCGGTCTGCCTGGCGGTTTCTCAGTCCCTGGAAAGCTACCGGACCCTGATTTGGATTCAAAGCATCTCCATCCTGTTCGCTACCCTGGGAATGGACTGGCTGAACACAGCCATGGAGGATTTCCGGTATATTACCATCCGGACCTGTCTGTTCCAGATACTGGCCCTGGCCATGCTCTTCCTCTGCGTAAAGAGGCCGGAGCATTATATGATTTACGCCATCACCGGCGTGATTTCTTCCAGCGGTGCCAACCTGGTAAACATTTTTTACCGCCGGAGATACTGCCGGGTCCGGTTTACTTTTCAGATGAATTGGCGGCGGCATCTGCCCCCCATCATCCTGCTCTTTGCCATGATGCTGTCCCAGACCATTCTGAACAGCCTGGACACCACCATGCTGGGACTTCTCCAGGGAGACTATCAGGTCGGTCTTTACGGCGCTGCCCTGAAAATCAAAAACATTGTCAGCCAGATGGTGGCTTCCATTGCCTGGGTGGTCATGCCGGGCCTCAGCGAGCAGTTTGCAAAAAGAGACTATGCCAAGGTAAACCAGCTCCTTCGTGGGGCGGCTATGTTCACGGTGGTGCTGGGAGTTCCCTGCGTGGCAGGATTGATGTCCATTCCCAAAGAGATTCTCATGGTGGCCGGCGGTGCAGAATATGTGGAGGCAGCGGGAACGCTGCAGCTTCTCACCATTTCCATGGCACTAAGTTTTGTGACCGGAATCTATGGAAATATGATCCTGCTGCCTTCGGGACGGGAAGCACAATTTATGATTGCCTGCATTGCAGCCTCCGTCTTTAATGGAATTGCCAACTATCTGCTTATTCCAAAATTCGGCAGCGAGGGTGCAGCGCTTGCTACCATTTTTTCCACTTTGGTGATTCTGGTGATCACCACCTGGAAGATTGAAAAGGAAATCAAAATTGAGCGAATGGGACAGCTTATGGGCGCCCCTCTTTTAGGCGGAGTGGGAATTGTGGTCTGGTGTGCCCTCTGCCGGGCTGTGCTGAGCAACCTTTGGGTCTGCACCGGCGTAGCTATTGCAGGAAGCGGCCTGATTTACTTTGCGGCTTTGGCTCTGCTGCGGCATGAGTTTTATGATCAGCAGATCCTGCCGGTTTTAAGAAAGGTGGCCGCCCGGGCAGGACTGGGAAAACACTGATCCGGGAAGGATAATTGTATGAACTACCAAGAACTGAATGTGGTAAGAAAGCTGAAAAAGACTGCGGAAAAAGCAATAGAATCCGGCAAGGCGGAAAAGGCCATGGCGGCCATGGCAGTGGCAGCAGATATTCTCTACCACTACAACCAGATATACTGGGATAAAGAGCTGGAGGACCTGGCGTTGAGCCTGGCCCAAAAGACTTTGCCGGAACCGCCTCAGGGTCAGCCCCGGGAAAATACGGTGCTGTTCTATGACGGCTTCGGATTCGATGACCGGGGACTGGTGCTGATTTACCTGAAAGCCCTGGCGGAAGCAGGGTTCCAGGTGACCTATGTTACCGTGGGCCACGCCCGGGGGCATCAGCCCAGACTGGAAAAGGCTGTGGAAGGGTACCCGGTACATTGGGTGTATCTGCCCACAGCCCAGGGCAGGCTGGCCAGCCTTAAGGGGCTGCATCAGGCTTTTGCAGATTGCTGTCCACAGGCCGCTTTCTTCTACACCTTGCCCTATGACCTGCCGGGAACCATGGCTTTTGACCGATGGAAGGGCTTTACGGTGCGGTATCAGGTGGATTTGACCGACCATGCTTTCTGGATGGGAAAATACGCCTTTGATTACTGCCTTTCTCTCCGGAAACTTGGGGCTTCCATTGCGGTCCATTACCGGGAGATTCCCCAGGAACAGATTCGGATGCTGCCCTATTATGCACCCATTGACAAGGAAATCCCCTTTGAGGGATTCCCTTTCCCGGCTGAAGGAAAAAAGGTGATTTTCAGCGGGGGAGACCTTTACAAAACCCTGGGAGACCCGGAACTGACCTATTATAAAATGGTACGCAGTCTTCTGGACCGGCATCCGGACACCGTTTTCCTGTATGCGGGAAGGGGAGATGACAGTCAGCTGAACCTGGTGGAAAAGGAATACCCCCACCGGGTGTTCCACATCTCGGAGCGGAAAGACCTTTATCAGGTGCTCCGACATGCGGATCTTTATCTGAATACCTACCCTATGTTCGGGGGAATGATGATGAATTATGCCGCCCTGGCAGGACGGCCGCCCCTCACCCTGAAACATGATCATGATGCGGACGGCCTGCTTTTCAATCAGGAAAACCTGCGGGTGGAGTTCGATACCCCCGACCAGCTGCTGGAGGAAGCAGACCGACTGCTCTCTGACTCCGCTTACAGGGATAGCAGGGAAGAGGAACTGGTGGAAAGCGTAATTACCAAGGAACGGTTTACCGCACAGCTCAAACAGCTGGTGGAAACCCAGACCACCCAGTTTGCGGTAGAGGCCCCCTTTGTGGATACTTCCCGGTTCCGCCAGGAATATCTGGAGCGGTTTACCTGGAAGAACGGCGTGTGCCGCCCCTTTGGCCAGAAACAAAATCTTTCCCTGGCGGGGGAGTATCCGTTGGAATGGCTGCGGGGGTATTGGGATATAAGGAAGAAATAAATAACCGGGGATGGAAAACCGGATGAAGCCTTTTCAGGAAGGAAAGATAGTATGATCGTTTTCAATGTGCCTCCCTATGTGGGAAAAGAAATGGACTATATGAAGCAGGCGGTGGAAAACCGGAAAATCTGCGGAGACGGTCCCTTTACCAAAAAGTGCAATGCCTGGCTGGAGGAACGGTTCCACGCACAGAAGGCTCTGCTTACCACCAGTGGGACTACTGCCCTGGATATGGCCATGCTCCTCTGCGATTTGAAGCCGGGAGATGAGGTCATCCTGCCCAGCTATACCTTCAGCAGTACCGCAACTGCGGCGGTTCTGGCCGGGGCCAAGCTGGTGTTTGTGGACATCCGCCCCGATACCATGAACATTGACGAAACAAAAATCGAGGAGGCCATCACCGCCAAAACCAAGGTCATCGTGGCCATGCACTATGCGGGGGTGGCCTGCGAGATGGACACCATTATGGACATCGCTCACCGCCATGGGCTTATGGTGGTGGAGGATGCAGCCCAGGGTGTCATGAGCAGCTATAAAGGAAAGCCTCTGGGCACCATCGGAGATTTCGGGTGCTATTCTTTCCACGAAACCAAAAACTACTCCATGGGCGAGGGCGGTGCGCTGATCATCAACAACCCCGCCTACAACGAGCGGGCGGAGATCCTTCGGGAAAAGGGGACCAACCGGTCCAAGTTCTTCCGGGGACAGGTGGATAAGTACACCTGGGTGGACTTCGGAGACAGTTATCTTCCCAGCGAACTGAACGCGGCCTACCTCTATGCCCAGCTGGAAATGGCCGACCAAATCAACGAGAACCGGCTGGACAGCTGGAACCGGTATAGCCAGGCATTCCAGAGCCTGAAACAGGCCGGGAAGGCGGAATTGCCCACCATTCCCGAGGGCTGTGTCCACAATGCCCATATGTACTATCTGAAGTGCAAGAACCTTCAGGAGCGGACTGCCCTGATTTCTTACCTGAAAGAGCAGGGAATTCTGGCAGTGTTCCACTATGTACCCCTTCACTCCGCCCCTGCCGGGCTCAAGTTCGGCAGGTTCCAGGGCGAGGACCGGTACACCACCCTGGAAAGCGAGCGGCTGGTCCGGCTGCCCATGTATTACGGCATGACCCGAGAGGACCAGGACAAGGTGATTCGGGAGGTAATGGCCTTCTATGGAATGTGACAGCTGGAAAAAGCAGCCGGTCCTCACCGGGGAAAAGGTGGTGCTGCGGCCCATCACCCTGGAAGATACGGACTGGATCGTGAAATGGAGAAATACCCCTTCTGTCCGGCAGAATTTTATTTTCCGGCAGCCCTTTACTCCCGAAATGCACCAGGGATGGATGAAAAATAAGGTTGCCTCAGGCCAGGTGGTCCAATACATTATCCAGACCGCGGAAGCGCAGAAGCCGGTGGGCTCGGTGTATTTCCGGGACCTTGACCCGGAGAACGACAGTGCAGAGTACGGAATCTTCATTGGAGAGGAAAGCGCACGGGGGCAGGGAATCGGCACCGAAACCGCCCGCTTGTTTGTAAAGTACGGGCTGGAAGTTCTGGGCTTGCACCGAATCAGTCTCCGCCTGCTGGAGGGGAATGAAGCGGCCTACCGAAGCTACCAAAAAGCCGGCTTTGTAAAGGAAGGGATTTTCCGGGATATGGTAAAACTGGACGGTAAATACCGGAATGTGGTTTTTATGGCAGTCCTGAAAGATAAGTGAAAGGAATTTTTCCCGGAACCTATTGACGAAACAAGGAGCTATCCTTTATAGTATACTCTGTGTGTTGCATCTAAGAGGCAGGCAATAGCCTGCCTCTGACACATTGGCGTTGTATGTGCCGCTGTAGCTGTTCCCTCCGGGGAAGAGTGTAACAAACCTTTGCGGGGTGGCATAATAGGCGCTGACTCGTGGGTAAGAGCCACGGGAAATTTCCGCAAAGGGGATGCATAATAATATGGAAAATAATGTAATCGTTTCGCTGAAAGACATTGTAGTCGATTTCGACGGGGCCCGGATTCTGGATGGGCTCAGCCTCGATATTCATGACAAGGAGTTTGTGACCTTCCTGGGACCCTCCGGCTGCGGGAAAACCACCACACTCCGGGTCATTGCCGGATTTATCGAGCCGAAATCGGGCAATGTCTTTTTTGATGGGAAGGACATTGCAGGGCTGCCGCCCTACAAACGGCAGGTGAACACCGTGTTCCAGAAATACGCCCTGTTCCCCCATCTCAATGTGTTTGAAAATGTGGCCTTTGGTCTCCGGCTGAAAAAGCTGCCTGAGAATGAGATTCGTTCCAAGGTATTGGAGATGCTGGAGGTAGTGGGTCTGAAAGGATATGAGCGGCGGAATATCGCTACCATGTCCGGAGGTCAGCAGCAGCGGGTGGCCATTGCCCGGGGCCTGGTGAACCAGCCCAAGATTCTGTTGCTGGACGAGCCTCTGGGGGCCCTTGACCTGAAACTCCGGAAAGAAATGCAGCTGGAACTGAAGCGGCTCCAGCGGGAAATGGATATCACCTTTGTGTATGTGACCCACGACCAGGAGGAAGCCCTTACCATGTCGGACACGGTGGTGGTCATGAACGAGGGAAATATCCAGCAGATCGGCAGTCCGGAGGATATTTACAACGAGCCCAAGAATGCCTTTGTAGCCGACTTTATCGGGGCTTCCAACATTCTGGACGGCATTATGATCCGGGACTTCCTGGTGGAGTTTGCAGGGAAAGAATTCAGCTGTGTGGATAAGGGCTTCAAGCCCAACACCCCCGTGCAGGTGGTGGTCCGCCCCGAGGATGTGAAGGTGGTCCCCATGGTCCAGGGCCAGATTGCCGGCCTGGTAAGGGAAGTCATCTTCAAGGGCGTTCACTTTGAAATGCGGGTGGATGTGGAAGGCCGGGAATGGCTGATTCATTCCACCCAGGCCAGCCAGCCGGGAGAACTCATCGGCATGTGCATCGGCCCCGACGAGATCCATATCATGGAGCGTCAGGAGGGCTGAGGGATGATCAAGAAGAAATCTCTGGCGGCCCCTTATCTGGTCTGGATGGTCATCTTTATGGTGGTGCCCCTTCTCATTGTAATTGGGTATGCCCTCACCGATAAATCCGGGGCTTTCACCCTCTCCAACCTGACCACCATCGGCCGGTACAGCAGCGTCTTTGCCCGGAGCCTGATTCTGGCGGCCGAGGCAACCGTTATTTGTCTGATTCTGGCATTTCCTCTGGGATATTTCCTCAGCCGGCTCCGTTCCTCCAAGCAGCATACCATGCTGATGCTGATTATGCTGCCCATGTGGATGAACTTCCTGCTCCGGACTTACGCCTGGATGAGCCTTCTGGAAAACAACGGCCTTATCAATAAGTTCCTGGGACTGTTTGGTATCGGCCCCTTCAATATGATAAACACCTCGGGGGCTGTGGTGCTGGGCATGGTGTATAACTATCTGCCCTACATGATTCTGCCTCTCTACACCGCCATGACCAAAATCGAGGACAGTGTCATTGAGGCGGCACAGGATCTGGGAGCCTCCACCTGGGGAACCCTGACCAAGGTGCTTATCCCCATGGCTTCTCCCGGCATTGCCACCGGAATCACCATGGTTTTTGTGCCCAGCGTATCTACCTTTATCATCAGCCGGATGCTGGGCGGCGGTTCCAACCTGCTCATTGGCGACCTGATCGAACTTCAGTTCCTGGGGAACAGCTATAACTTCAACCTGGGCGCAGCCATGAGCCTGGTTCTCATGGTGATCGTTCTGCTCTGCATGAGCTTTACCAACACCTTCGATGAAGAAGGACTGGAAGGGGGGGCCATGTAATGAAAACCAAACATTGGCGCACCCTGCAGCGGGCCTATGTGATCCTTCTGATGGGATTCATGTATCTGCCCATCGGCGTGATGATCGCTTTCAGCTTTAACGAAAGCAAAAGCCGCTCCAATTTCACCGGTTTTACCCTGAGCTGGTACAAAAGCCTGTTCAGCAATGAGATGATTCTGGAGGCTCTGGCTCTCAGCCTTCTGGTGGCTGTAATTTCCAGCGTGGTGGCTACGGTTCTGGGAACCATGGCAGCCATCGGAATCAACGGCATGGGAAAGAAAAGCCGGCTGGTCATTGAGAACATCAGCTATATTCCGGTAGTCAACCCGGAAATTATCACCGGCGTTTCCCTTATGCTTCTGTTTGTGGGCTACAATACTGCGGTCACCGTTCTCAACGGAATGGGGATTCCTCTGCCTGACAGCCTGTTCGGAATGCCCACCCTCCTAATCAGTCATATCACCTTCAACCTGCCCTATGTGATTTTCAATGTAAGCCCCAAACTGCGGCAGCTGGACACCCGTATCTACGAGGCGGCCCTGGACCTGGGCTGTGACCATCGGCAGGCCTTCTTCAAGGTGGTCATGCCCCAGCTTACCCCGGCCATCCTTTCTGCATTCCTCATCTGCATTACCTACTCCATTGATGATTTCATCATCTCCTACTTTAACTGCGGTACTTTGCAGACCCTCCCCATTGCCATTTACAGCATGACCCGGAAAAAGGTCAGCCCTGAAATCAATGCCCTGTCCGCCATTATGTTCCTGGTGATTCTGAGCATTATCCTTATCAGCAATGCCAGAGAGTCCCGGCAGTATAAGCGGGATCAGCGCCGGATTTAAGGAGGGAAGAGGATGAAAAAACTTTTAGCAGTAGTCGCCTGGATAGTGGTGGCTCTGACCCTGGCCCTGGGGGTCAGCGCTCAGGAGATGATCCAGGTCACCGACGACATCAGCGTGTCCGCAGACTATGACTGGGACCGGCTGGCTGACCAGAATATCACCCTTTATGTGTATAACTGGGGTCTCTATATTTCGGACGGCAGCGACGACAGCGTTGATGTTCTCTCCGCCTTCGAGGACCTTACCGGAATCAAGGTAAACTACACCACCTTTGACAGCAATGAGAGCCTTTATGCCAAGCTGAAAAGCGGCGGTGCCACCTACGATGTGATCGTTCCCTCCGATTACATGATCGGAAAGATGATTCAGGAGGGGATGCTGGCTCCTTTGAATAAGGAGAACATCCCCAACTTCTCCAAAATCGGGGAGAGCTACACCGGTATGGCCTATGACCCCCAGGATGAGTACAGCGTACCTTACACCTGGGGTACTGTGGGAATCATCTACAACACCGAAATGGTGGAGGAAGCTCCTACCAGTTGGGATGCCCTCTGGGATGTAGAGTACGCGGGAAACATCCTGATGTTCAACAACAGCCGGGATGCCTTTGCCATTGGCGCCAAGAAGCTGGGCATGAGCCTGAACCCTCAGACTGTGGAGGAAGTGGAAATCATTGCCCAGGAGCTGAAAGCCCAGAAGAATGTGGTCCAGGCCTATGTAATGGACGAGATTTTCGACAAAATGTCGGGCGGGGAAGCTGCCATGGCTCCCTACTACGCGGGGGATGCAATCACCATGATTGATGAATCTCCCCAGCTGGACTTTGTGATTCCGGAGGAAGGAACCAACTACTTTGTGGATGCCATGTGCATTCCTGCCAATGCCAAAAACAAGGAAGCAGCGGAAATCTTCATCAACTATATGTGCGAGCCGGATGTAGGCCTGGCCAACATTGACTTCATCGGGTACTCCACCCCCATTGAGGAAGTGTGGGAGCGTCTGGATGATGAGATGAAGTACAGCCCCATTGCTTACCCCAGCGAAGAGGTTATGGCCAATACGGAAGTATTTGTCACCCTTCCCGACGAAATCAACAGCGCCATGGATATGGCCTGGAGCGATATGAAAAGCTACGACGAAGGGGGAAGTGGCTGGATGGTGCCGGTGCTTTTGGTGCTGGCCCTGGCCCTGACCGGATTCAACATCTGGCGTCGTATGCGGAAAAACCTGAGAAACGATTACTGAAATATCTTTTTTACCGGTACCCTTCGGGGCGCCGGTTTTTTATTGCCTGTTGACAAAAAGGAAACACTGTGATATAACTGTACCAAGCGAACTAATACAGTTAATACGGAAGGGGTGGAAGCCTGTGATACAACTGAACCCCAGAGATCATCGGCCTATCCATGAACAGATACGGGATGGATTCCGGCGGCTGATCCTGTCGGGAGTACTGGAGCAGGGGGATAAGATGCCCTCGGTACGGCAGCTGGCCGCCAGCCTGGCCATCAATCCCAACACCATCCAGCGGGCCTATGCACAGCTGGAGGCGGAAGGATATCTGGAAAGCTATCCGGGAAAAGGGAGCTTTGTGGCCCCCAGCAAGGAGACCCGGGCTCACCGGCAGCAGGAACTGCTGGAAAAATTGGACGAGATTGCAGAGGAACTGGTACAGCTGGGTGTGTCCAGGGCGGAACTGGCTGCCCGGCTGGAAAAGGAGGGAGAGGAAGTATGATTCAGGTAAAGAATCTGACCAAAACCTTTGACGGATTCAAGGCACTGGACAGCCTGAACCTGCATGTGCCCAAAGGGGCAGTATATGGGTTGGTAGGACCCAACGGCTCGGGCAAGTCCACGGTCATCCGCCATATTCTGGGCAGCTATATCCCGGATGAAGGAACTGTGGAAGTGGCAGGACAGCCGGTGTGGGAAAATCCCGGGGTGAAAGCTCTTATGGGGAACATTCCGGACGATTTTTATTTTCCCGTATCTGCGGACATGAACGAAATGAAAAAGCATTACCAGAGTTTTTATCCCGCCTTTGACGGACAGCGGTTTGAGAAGCTGGCAGAGATATTTACATCCATTGACCGGAAAAAGCCTATCCGAAGCTTTTCCAAAGGAATGCAGAAGCAGGCGGCTTTCTGGCTGGTCATGAGCTGCCGGCCCCAGGTGCTTATTCTGGACGAACCGGTGGACGGTCTGGACCCGGTCATGCGCCGGCAGGTGTGGAGTGTTCTTCTGTCGGATGTGGCGGAAAACGGGACCACCGTCCTGGTCAGCAGCCATAACCTGCGGGAGCTGGAGGATGTATGCGATCATGTGGGCATTCTTTACAAGGGAAGGATGCTGCTGGAACGGAGCCTGGATGAATTGCAGAACAATATTGTGAAGGTACAGATCGCCATGGGGCCGGACCAGGAGCTGGAGCCGCTGCCCCAGGAGTTTACCCTTCTTCACCAGACCACTCTGGGCCGGGTACATACTCTCATCGTACGGGGAGAGCAGGAGAAGATTCGTCAGACCCTGGCAGCCCGGAACCCGGTGGTGCTGGACCTGTTGCCCTTGTCCCTGGAAGAAATCTTCATTTATGAGTTGGGAGGTCAGGATGATGGAATCAAAGAAATCCTGGTTTAATAAGGCGGCTTTGCGGCTGGATCTCCATAACAGCTGGCCTATCTGGGCGGGATATACCTTGTTCTGGCTGGTAGCTGCCAGCTTTATAGCGACCAACTACTATACCAGTCAGGATTTTCAGCACCAGATGGCCCGGTTCTGGGAGGGCTGCACCAATCTGGCAATTTCCTTTGCAGTGCCGGTCTATGGCTGTGTGGTTGCAGTATGGCTGCTGAGAGGGCTTTTTCACAGCCGGAGTGCTCTGGCTATCCACGCCTTGCCGGTGGACCGGAAGCAGCTCTTTGCCGCCCATCTTATCAGCGGGGTGGTGTTGAATGCCATCCCCACTCTGGCACTGGCACTTTATGGAACCGCCCGCTTTATGGGCAGCGGCTCTGACCTGGTGCTGGGATTCTGGACCCTGGTCGACTTTTTGGGAGCCAGCTGGCTGGCCTACCTGTGGGCATTTGGCTTTGCTTTATTCTGCGGAATGCTTACGGGGCAGCTGGTTATGGTTCCGGTTCTTTACGGAGTGTTCAGTTTTCTTTCCATCAGCCTGTCCACCCTGCTGGACAGCATGTTCCGGAAATTCCTTCCGGGTTACGCTCCCGGAAACCTGTTGGGAGACCTGGGACGGTGGCTTTCTCCCTGGTACTCCATGGGAATGGATGTAAGCTGGAATAATAGTCGTTTTGACAGCTGGGTGACCATGCTGGTCTATGCCCTGGCAGGAACTGTACTTATGGGGGCCGCTTACCAGCTTTACCGGCGCCGCCCCCTGGAGCGGGCAGGGGAACTGATCATCCACCGCCCGGCCCGGGTGGTTTTCCGGCTGGGAGTTGCCCTTTGTGCTGCACTGTTTGGCAGCGCCTTCTTCCAGCTTCTGCTGGGAGTCAGTGATTCGGTTATCGCAGTCTATATCCTCATGATTATCTGTGGAGGGGTAGGCCTGCTGGGAACCAGAATGCTGGAACTGAAATCCTTCCATGTGATCAACTTCCGGCTGATGGGAGAATACGGTGGAGTCGCTGCCGCTCTGGGACTTTTAATGGTGATTCTGAACACCGGCGGCATGGGATATGTGACCCGGGTACCCCAGCCGGAACAGGTAAAGAGAGTCTCTTTCATTGTAAGCGGCAGTGTCTACTGCGGGCCGGTGGAAATGTCCTGGAGTAACCTGATTCTGGAGGACCCGGAACAAATCGAACAGCTCTGCCAGTGGCACCGGGAATACAGCCAGCTGCTTCTTCAGAATCCCAACTACCCGGACGAAAAGATGGAACAGCAGTCTGATAATGAGACAGTGAATACCCAAGAAAATACTTATGACCAGAGATGGTCTTACGGGACCGGGTATAACTACAGCAATATTTTTATCAGCTACACCCTGAATAACGGCACAACCCTCAGCCGTAAGTATGGAGTGACTACCTCCCGTCAGGAAGTGGGAGACCCCACCAGCCCGGACGGTCAGATGGCACGGCTGTTGGCCGGGGTGGCTATGCCGGAGATTCTGGAAAGCTGGGCACCCTATCTGGAAGTTTACTTCTATGAGGATGGAATCCAGTATGAGCCAGGCGCACGGAACAAGGAACTGGTTCTGGCGTTGGCAGAGGACCTGCGGGAAGGCGGCTGGACCTGCAGCCTGTTGGAGCAGGACCCCTTCTGGGAACAGGAAATAACCCTGGAACTTACGCCTGACTATGGAGCGGGAGACACCCAGGAACTGAGCGCACAGGGCGGAAGCTATCCTGTGCGGGTCAACCGGGAATACACCCCCCGCACCCAGGAAGTTCTGGAACAGAAATTCGCATTTTGATTAAAAAAGAAGCGCAGTCCCCAAACAAGGGAACTGCGCTTCTCTTTTTTGTTTACAGGTTGGTGTAGCCCATGAGATACCGGTCCACCTGGGCGGCGGCCTCGGCGCCCTCCCGCAGGGCCCAGACTACCAGGCTCTGACCACGGCGCATATCTCCGCAGGTGAACACCTTGGAAAGTGCGGTGGCATACTCCTGGTCTGCCAGAGTGCCCCGGGCGGTTTTCTCCAGACCAAAAGCCTGGGGAAGATACTCCTCACAGCCGGTGAATCCAGCCGCAATCAGCACCATCTGGCAGGGAAGGTCGTACTCCTCCCCGGTGGGGACCATCATGGTCCGGCCGGTGGCCTCGTCCTTCTGGGGCGCCAGCCGGGCGATCCGGGCACCGGAAACCTTTCCGTTTTCATCCTTGTAGAAGGCTTTGACGGTGGTCTGATATTCCCGGGGGTCTTTCCCGAAAACGGCAATGCTCTCCTGCTGACCGTAGTCCACCTTCAACACCCGGGGCCACTGAGGCCAATCATTGCCGGGGGCCCGCTGGGTGGGGGGACAGGGCATCATTTCCAGCTGGGTAACGCTGGAACAGCCCTGGCGGATGGCAGTGCCGACACAGTCGTTGCCGGTGTCGCCGCCCCCAATAATCAGAACATCTTTATCCTTGGCGGTGGGGCAGGCGCCGTCGGTCAAACCAGAGTCCAGCAGGCTCTTGGTGACGGCAGAGAGGAAATCCACGGCAAAGTAAATTTCTCCTGCATCCCGGCCCTCTACTGCCAGGTCCCGGGGCTCCTTGGCTCCGCAGGCCAGGACAACGGCATCATACTGGTCCATCAGCTGCTGGGCGGGAATGTCCCGGCCTACATCACAGCCGGTGATGAACCGTACCCCTTCCTCTTTCATAATGTCTACCCGGCGGTCAATGACCTGCTTTTCCAGCTTCATGTTGGGGATCCCGTACATGAGGAGGCCTCCGACCCGGTCCTCCCGCTCATAAACGGTGACGCTGTGGCCCCGCTTGTTGAGAAGGTCGGCGGCAGCCAGACCTGCCGGGCCGCTCCCCACCACGGCTACCGACTTTCCGGTGCGGGTGGGGGGAGGGCAGGGACGAATCCAGCCCTTTTCATAGGCGGTTTCCACAATGGCATACTCATTTTCTTTTACCGAGACCGGGTCCCCGGTAGCCATGCCGCAGGTGCAGGCTGCCTCACAGAGAGCGGGACAGACCCGGCTGGTAAACTCCGGGAACCGGTTGGTGGCCCAGAGCCGGTGGAGCGCCAGCTCCCACCGACCCTGGAACACCAGGTCATTCCATTCGGGAATCAGGTTGTTGAGGGGGCAACCGCTGGTCATCCCGCCCAAAGTCATTCCGCTTTGGCAGAAGGGGACCCCGCATTCCATACAGCGGGCTCCCTGGTTCCTCTGCTCCTCCCGGGAGAGAGGAATGTGAAATTCATTGAAATTCTGGATTCTCTCGTAAGCAGGCACCTCGGTACTCAGCTTGCGGTCAAATTCCATAAAACCGGTGGGTTTTCCCATCTTGGTGTTCCTCCTTACTTGGTTTTCTGGGCATAGAATGCCTCAATCTGGGCCTGTTCGCTGTCCAGACCCTTTTCCTCGGCCTGGGCAATGAGCCGGAGCATCCGGTCATAGTCGTGGGGGAGAACCTTCTTGAACTTGGGCAGATAGCTGCCGAAGTCCTCCAGAATGGCCTTTCCACGGGGGCTGCCGGTGGCTTCCACATGGGCCTTGATCAGCTCTTTCAGGGTGGCCACATCGTACTTGTGTTCCACCGGCTCCAGGCTTACCATGTCCTTGTTTACCCGCTGATAGAAGTCCCAGTTTTCATCCAGAACATAGGCGATACCGCCGCTCATGCCGGCGGCAAAATTCTTCCCGGTGGGCCCCAGGACCACCACAGTGCCCCCGGTCATATACTCACAGCCGTGGTCGCCCACGCCCTCTACCACGGCCACAGCGCCGCTGTTCCGGACACAGAACCGCTCACCGGCCACGCCGTTGATGAAGGCTTTGCCCTGGGTAGCGCCGTAGAGGGCCACATTTCCGATGATGATGTTTTCTTCCGGTTTGAAGGTGACACGGGAATCAGGGCGGACGATCAGCTTGCCGCCGCTGAGACCCTTGCCCAGATAGTCGTTGCAGTCTCCGGTCAGTTCCAGGGTAAGACCCTGGGGGATAAAGCTGCCGAAGCTCTGGCCGCCGCTGCCGGTACACTTGACCACGAAGGTATCTTCGGGCAGGGTGTTGCCGTATTTCCGGGTGATTTCACTGCCGAAAATGGTGCCGAAGGCCCGGTCAGTATTGCCTACCTTTACCTCAATGGTCTTGGGAGTGCCCTTCTCAAAGGCAGGCTTGAACTTCTTCATCAGGACCTGCATATCCTTGGTCTCTTCCAGCTGGAAGTCGTAGCTGTCGCCGGGCTGGAAGTGGACGGAGCTGTCCTCTACCAGAGGATTGTGGAGGAGCCTGTTCAGGTTAAGGTGGGCGGCCCGGCTCCCCTGAATATTGGTCTTCATCCGGAGCAGGTCGGTGCGGCCCACCAGCTCGTTGATGGTCCGGACTCCCAGCTTGGCCATATACTCCCGCAGCTCCTGGGCAATGAAGAGCATGAAGTTCATAACATACTCCGGTTTGCCCTTGAAATTCTTCCGCAATTCGGGGTTCTGGGTGCAGATACCCACAGGGCAGGTGTCCAGATTGCAGACCCGCATCATGACACAGCCCATGGTCACCAGGGGAGCGGTGGCAAAACCGAACTCCTCGGCGCCCAGAATGGCGGCAATGGCTACATCCCGGCCGTCCATCAGCTTGGAGTCTACCTCCAGCCGAACCCGGGAGCGGAGACCGTTCATGATCAGGCTCTGGTGGGTCTCTGCCAGACCCAGCTCCCAGGGCAGACCCGCATTCCGGATACTGTTGGTGGGGGCGGCTCCGGTGCCGCCGTCATACCCGGAAATCAGGATGACCTGAGCGCCGGCCTTGGCTACGCCGCTGGCAATGGTACCTACCCCGGCCTCGGACACCAGCTTGACATTGATGTCAGCGCTCCGGTTGGAGCACTTCAAATCGTAAATCAGCTGGGCCAGGTCCTCAATGGAATAGATGTCGTGGTGGGGCGGGGGACTGATAAGCCCCACACCGGTGGTGCTGTGCCGGGTCTTGGCTACCCAGGGATAGACCTTGTTGCCGGGCAGCTGTCCGCCCTCGCCGGGCTTGGCGCCCTGGGCCAGCTTGATCTGGATTTCCTTGGCGGAAACCAGGTACTTGCTGGTCACCCCAAACCGGGCGCTGGCCACCTGCTTGATGGCACTGTTGGAGAGGGTGCCGTACCGCTCCTCGTCCTCTCCGCCCTCGCCGCAGTTGCTCTTGCCACCCAGCCGGTTCATGGCAATGGCCATGCACTCGTGGGCTTCCTTGCTGAGGGCACCGTAACTCATGGCACCGGTTTTGAACCGCTTGACGATCTCGCTGGCCGGTTCCACTTCCTCCAGAGGAATCCCTTCTTCGGGATAGTTGAACTCCAACAGGCTCCGAAGGTGAGCACCGTCGGTGGTGGCGTTCTCCACGGCGGAGGTGTACTCCTTGAACAGGTCATAGTTCCCGGTCCAGGTGGCCTGCTGCAGCAGGTGGATGGTCTGGGGATTGTACAGGTGTTCTTCTTTTCCGGAACGGAATTTCTTGAACCCTACGCTGTCCAGTTCCAGGCTGATTCCCAGGCCCATGGGGTCAAAGGCTTGCTGATGTTTGGCCTCCATGTCTGCCTGGATATCTTCCAGGGTGATACCCTCCACCCGGCTGACCGTGTTGGTAAAGTATTTTTCAATGACCGGGGTGCTGATACCCACCGCCTCGAAAATCTGGCTGCCCTGGTAGCTCTGGATGGTGGAAATACCCATCTTGCCGGCAATCTTTACAATACCGCCCAGAATGGCCTTGTCGTAGTCCTCCACGGCGGCGTAGAAATCCTTGTCCAGCAGACCCTGCTCAATCAGTTCCCCGATGGTCTCCTGGGCCAGGTAGGGGTTGATGGCGCAGGCGCCGTATCCCAGCAGGGTGGCAAAATCGTGGACTTCCCGGGGTTCGCCGCTTTCCAGAATCAGGGCCACGGCGGTCTTTTTCTTGGTCCGGACCAGGTGCTTGGAGACAGCGCTCACCGCCAGCAGGCTGGGAATGGGCAGATGGTACTCGTCGATTTCCCGGTCGGAAAGGATGAGAATGTTGGCCCCGTCCCGATAGGCCCGGTCTACTTCAATAAAGAGCCGGTCAATGGCCTGCTCCAGGGTGGTTCCCATATAGTAGGTGATGGGAAGGACCGCAACCTTGAACCCGGGAACATTCATCCCCTTGATTTTCAAAAGGTCGGTCTCGGTGAGGATGGGGTTGTCGATTTTCAGGACCTTGCAGTTATCCGCCTTCTCCTCCAGCAGGTTGCCGTGGCTGCCCACATAGACGGTGGTGCTGGTGACTACCTTCTCCCGCAGAGCGTCAATGGGCGGGTTGGTGACCTGGGCAAACATCTGTTTGAAGTAGTTGAAAAGGGGAGGCCGGTGGACACTGAGGCAGGCCAAGGGGGTATCCACACCCATGGCGTTGGTGGGTTCCAGGCCGGTCTTGGCCATGGGCAGGATGCCGGAGGATACATCCCCGTAGTCGTACCCAAAGGTTTTCTGGAGACGGACCAGTTCCTCGTGGGAGTAGCTCTGAATCTTCCGGTTGGGAATCTTCAAATCGGCCAGATTTACCAGGTTCCGGTCGATCCATTCCCCGTAGGGCTGGCGGGAAGCGTAATCCATTTTCAGGGCTTCATCGTCCAGAATCTCCCCCTTGACGGTGTCAATGAGAAGCATTTTTCCGGGGCGGAGCCGGTCCTTCTTTACGATCTGGTCCTGGGGAATATCCAGGACACCTACCTCGCTGGACAGAATCACCCGTCCGTCAGCGGTGATATAGTACCGGCTGGGACGCAGACCGTTCCGGTCCAGCACCGCACCCATCACATCGCCGTCGCTGAACAGGATGGCAGCAGGGCCGTCCCAGGGCTCCAGCATGGTGGCGTAGTACTGGTAGAAGTCCCGCTTCTTCCGGTCCATGCTCTTGTCGTTGCTCCAGGGCTCGGGGATGGTCACCATGACAGCCCGGGGCAGGGGCATCCCGCTCATGACCAGAAATTCCAGGGTGTTGTCCAGCATAGCGCTGTCGCTGCCCTCCTGGTTGATGATGGGGAGTACCTTCATCATATCCTCTTTCAGCAAATCGCTGCTGATGGTCTCCTCCCGGGCCAGCATGGTATCGGCGTTGCCCCGGATGGTGTTGATCTCGCCGTTGTGGAGGATGAACCGGTTGGGATGAGCCCGCTTCCAGCTGGGGCTGGTGTTGGTGGAGAAACGGCTGTGGACCATTCCGATGGCGCTTTCGTAGTCCTCGTCCTGCAGGTCCAGATAGAAATTGCGAAGTTCGCCCACCAGGAACATGCCCTTGTACACAATGGTACGGCTGGAAAGACTGCACACATAGCTGCCGTTGTTGCTCTGCTCGAACACCCGGCGGATGATGTACAGCTTCCGGTCAAAGTCCAGACCCCGGGCACAGTGCCGGGGCTTTTTTACAAAGCACTGCCAGATGCTGGGCATGCAGTCCTTTGCCTTCTGGCCCAGAATTTCTGCCTGCACCGGAACCTGCCGCCAGGCCAGAAATTCCACTTCCTCTTTTTTGCAGATGATTTCAAACATCTTCATGGCCTGGGTCCGGCGGTGTTCGTCCTGGTCAAAGAAGAACATACCTACCCCGTAATCCCGCTCCGCAGGAAGTTCCAGACCCATCCGGGCGGATTCCTTGGAGAAGAACTTGTGGCTGATTTGGAGAAGAATGCCGACACCGTCGCCGGTTTTGCCTTCGGCATCCTTGCCGGCCCGGTGTTCCAGATGCTCCACAATGTGGAGTGCATCCGTAACGGTCTGATGGGATTTCCGTCCCTTTACATCTACAACGGCACCAATGCCGCAGTTGTCATGCTCAAACCGAGATTCGTACAGTCCCGCAGGGGAACTGCGCTGGGTAAAGTTTTCCATAGCCTTATCCCTCGTTTCGTGTGTAATGAAAAAAGGCGCTCCCAGGCCGGGAGACAGACTCCGCACGGTCCGGGAACGCCATTGTTCCAACGGATTCAGTATACTATATATTCCCCGGAATTGCAACCGGAAAAGTTTGCACCTTACCGGCGCTTGAGTTCGGCCAGAATCTCGGTGAGAAGCTGCTCGGTGGTGGGGCCTTTGGGAGCGGCTTTGGCAGCCTCTGCGGCCTTGTCCCGGCGGGCGGCTTCCTGGAATTTGTTGATGGCCTTTACCATGAGAAATACCGCAAAGGCGGTGATCAGGAAGGTGATCACATTCTGCAGGAAGTTGCCGTAGGTGATCTGGGCGGCATTCTCTCCCAGCCCCAGGGTGATGGAAAAGCTGGTAAAGTCGATTCCTCCGGTAAACAGACCGATGAGGGGCATGAGAATGTCGGCTACCAGGCTGTTGGCAATGCTGGTAAAGGCACCGCCTACCACAACGCCTACGGCCATGTCCAGAAGATTGCCCCGGAGAGCAAACTTCTTGAATTCATTCATAAAACTTTTCATAACGGGATTTCCTTACAGCAGGGTGGCAATCTTGTCCGCAGCCTGGGCCAGAGGCTCGGCAGGGTAGGTCTCGATCATGCCGGTGTCTGCAGCCTGGGCCAGTGCGGGGTCCATGGGGACCTTGGCCAGGACTTCCAGACCGTGGTTGGCGGCGATTTCGTCCACATGGCTCTCGCCGAAAATCTGAATTTTCTTGCCGCAGTCAGGGCAGGTGAAGTAGCTCATGTTCTCCACAATGCCCAGGATAGGCACATTCATCATCTGGGCCATGTTGACAGCCTTGGCAACGATCATGCCTACCAGTTCCTGGGGGCTGGCAACCACAATGATACCGTCAACCGGCAGGCTCTGGAATACGGTCAGGGGAACATCGCCGGTTCCCGGAGGCATATCTACAAACATGAAATCCACATCCTGCCAGATAACATCCTGCCAGAACTGCTTGACAGCCCCGGCAATGACGGGACCGCGCCATACAACGGGGTCCTCCTCATTGTCCAGCAGCAGGTTGATGCTCATGACCTGGATTCCGGTGCGGCTCTGGATGGGCCAGATGCCGTCCTGGTCAGCCATGGCCTTGCCGTGAATGCCAAACAGCTTGGGAATGCTGGGGCCGGTAATATCCCCGTCCAGAACGCCTACGGAGTAGCCCTTGCGGCGCATGGCAACAGCCAGCATGGCGCTGGTCATGCTTTTGCCTACACCGCCCTTGCCGGAGACAACTCCGATGACCTTACTGATACGGCTCTTGGCGTGAGGGGCTTCCTTGGCGGGAGCGCCGGAGGTACGGCTGGAGCAGTTGGCAGAGCAGCTGCTGCAATCGTGATTACATTCTTGACTCATTCTTCTATCTCCTTTCGCATAAACCCCGTATGGGGCTGCGATTTCATTCGCAATCCTCATTGTAGCACAATTTTCTCCTGGATACAACCGTATAATTGACCGGTTGAACCGCATAGGCTGTATGGAAAAACAGGGGGTGTGCAAATGAACCGATACTTTAAAAACGCCCTGCTGCTGACCGGGTCGGGGCTGGCCCTGCGGGCCTTGGGTATGGTGTTCCGGGTGGTGCTGGCGGCCAAGCTGGGCAGCCAGGGAATGGGCGTCTACCAGCTGGTGCTGACCCTCTATAATGTGAGTGTCTCCCTGGCTACTGCGGGGCTGAGCGTGGCGGCGGCAGGGCTGACCGCCCGGCTTATAAACCAGGAGACAAACCCTACCGGTGCTGTGGGACGAATCACCCTCTTTGGCCTGGGGCTGGGCAGTCTGGCAGGACTGCTCCAGCTGACTTTGGCAGGACCGGCGGCGGAATACTGGCTGGGAGACCCCAGAGCGGCCCTCTCCCTGCGGCTGCTGGCCCCCAGCCTTCCCTTTATGGGGATGGCGGCGGTCTGGCGGGGGTATTTTCTGGCACGGCGGGAGGTGGTCCCCAATGTGCTCAGCCAGATGGTGGAGCAGCTTCTGCGGATGGGAGTTGTGTTCTGGCTGCTGGACCGTCTTGTTCCCCTGGGGCTGGGGGTGGCCTGCGGAGGGGTCATGCTGGGGACCAGCCTCAGCGAAGGGATAAGCTGTGGTATCATGTATCTTTGCTATCGGAAGAACCAGCCTTACCGGGAGAAGCCAACCGCCCAATATGACCGGGAAATTTGGAAAATCATCCTCCCTTTGCAGGGGGACCGGTGCCTGTCCAGCGCCCTTCATGCGGCGGAAAACGCCCTGGTGCCCATCTGCCTGACCCTTTATCTGGGCAGCCGAACCCAGGCAATAGGAGAGTACGGAGCCTTAAGGGGAATGGCTATGCCGGTAGTGCTGTTTCCCTTCAGCTTTCTGGCTGCTCTGTCTACGCTGCTTCTTCCCGAAATCACGGCGGCTTATACCCGGCGGCAGTATGGGACCATCCAACGGCTGATTTCCCGGACCATGGTACTTACCTGCGCCATCAGTATTCTGGCGGGGGGAGCCTGTACCCTCTGCGGCAGACAGGTGGGAGAACTGCTTTACAACGACCCGCAGGTGGGAATCTATCTTATGGCGCTGGGACCCATGATCCCTTTTATGTACCTGGAAGGAATGATTGACGGAATCCTCAACGGGCTGGGGGAGCAGGCGGCAGGGTTCCGGTACAGCCTGATAGACAGCATTCTCCGAATCATCTGTGTGGGATTGCTGCTGCCCCGGTTTGGAATGAAGGGCTTTCTGGTAATGATGGCGGCCAGCAACTGCATGACCTGCTATCTCAATGTTCACCGCATGCTGGTGGTGTCCCGGATGAGGATGGAGTGGTGGAACTGGGTGTTCCGGCCTGTGTTTTGCCTGGGCGTTTCCATGCTGGCTGCCTGGCTGCTGGCAAAAGAGCTTAATCCAGCCAACCTGTGGGAGGAAATCGCTGTGTATGGGGCAGGGTGTGCCCTGTATCTGCCCCTGGTGTGGGTGATGGGAGTAGGGAAGGCAGTAGGAGAAATAAAAAAATCAAAAAAATCTTCTCAAACGGCTTGACATTTTCTGGATTTGGGTTATAATAAATACTGTTCTGCGGATGTGGCGGAATTGGCAGACGCGCTAGATTCAGGTTCTAGTGGCCCTTAAAGCCGTGGGGGTTCAAGTCCCTTCATCCGCACCAACAATAAAAAAGAGCCGGTCCTATGGGACCGGCTCTTTTTTATTGTTTGGATGTTGCGGCGAAGGGACTTGAAGCTGGTAAAGTATTTTCCGTCAAGAAAACAGTCCAGTGGACTGTTTTTAGGAAAATTGTCCCGCAGAGCTGTGCTCAAGGGACGAAATCTTTTGCAAAGCAAAAGATTTCTCAAGTCCCTTCATCCTGGCCTCTTTCTGTACCTGACGGCCGAGCGTTCCCAAGTTTTGAAGCTGGTAAAGTATTTTCCGTGCGTCGGGATACAGTCCACTGCCTTCAAACTGCCCGGGCTTTCGCCGGGCAGTTCTCACACCGCTCCCTTATCCCTCCTTCTCCCCACAAAATCTTGCTTCGCAATCTTTTGCGGGGACCCCGTCCAGTGGACTGTTTTTAGGCGGAGTGTCTTGAGGGCTGTGCCCGAAAGACGAAAGCTTTTGCGAAGCAAAAAATTTCTCAAGTCCCTTCATCCCGGCCTCTTTCTGCACCTGACGGCTGAGCGTTCTTAGAACTTAAAGCGGTAAAAAATCCGCTGTGAGTAAAAAATATCTCCTATTTTTGGAATTTTTCTTAATTTTTGATAAAGGCCCTTCTCAGCTTTCTCGTTTTATGGTAGAATCACAAAACCTGAGAGAGGAAAGGGAGGTATCAAAGATGGGTTGTCTTGGAAATATTATCTGGTTTATCTGTGGAGGTTTGTGGCAGGGGCTGGCCTGGCTTGTGGCGGGCTGCCTTTGGTCCATCACCATTATCGGAATCCCCATTGGCCGGCAGTGTTTCAAGCTGGCGGGGCTGATCTTTTTTCCCTTCGGGAAGGAAATCTATTATGACCCTGCCCCGGACGGGCTTTCCTTTGTTGCAAACCTGTTCTGGATGATCCTCAGCGGAATTCCTCTGGCACTTACCGCTCTGGTAAACGGTGTGGTTCTCTGCTGCACCATCATTGGAATTCCCTTCGGGCTCCAGTGCTTCAAAATTGCCCGGCTGGCCCTCTGCCCCTTTGGGGCCAGGGTGGTGGAACCCTACTTATAAACAGAAGAAAAAAGCCCCTGTCCGGGCTATCCGGGCGGGGGCTCTTTTTATAATCAGAATTATTTTACCTGGAACAATTCCAGCCGCCGGGCAATATGCTCCCGGGCGGACTGAATCAGGCGTTCATCCGGTTCCAGCCCAAAGGCGGGGGAAAGACTGCCCTCCGGCCCGGTGCAGTTCCAGAGGAAGAACCGGCTGGTTTGGCGGTTTTCCGAATCGCCCCAGGGGTCGAACACCTGGGGATGGACCTCTCTGCTGAAGGTGCAGTCCAGAAACCCGGCTGCGCCGTACCGCCGCCAGGGCCGGGCCAGAAATACCTGACCGGGAGCGCAGGTCCCCTCCACCCGGCAGCGGTCAAAGAGATAGCCGAACGGCTGGGTCTGGGGAGTGGAGGGGGCGGTTATGTAGCAGTCCCCCTCCTGGTGAGCCAGGGGACGAAGGGTACAGCATTGGAACACGCTATCCGCCCCGCCGAAAATAAAATCAATGTTGCCCGCAATCAGGCAGTTCCGGTAAAGCTGCCGGGAGGGCCGCCGGGGGACATCCTTCCGGGGACCGGTGAACCCTCCGGGAATCCGCTCCCGCAAGGGGAGGGGAGCGGTAAAAAGGGTGTCCTGATTTCCCAGCAGAGCCACATTCTCCATATATACCTGGGCGGCATCCGCGTAGACCGCCAGGGCCTGCCCTGCCTGGGCCCCGTCTCCGGCTGTGTTCCGGATGGTCATATTTTGCACCCGGCACCTGCCTCCCCCTAAAAATGCGGTGGCAGTGCGGAAGGTCCCGGTTTTCCCGCCCTGAGGATGAGGATGGTAAGCCCCCGCTCCGGCGGTGAGAATCACCCCGTCCCGGCTTTCCCCGGTCAGGGTGTAGTCTTCCCATTCCAGGAATACCCGCTCCTCATAAAGGCCGTTTTCCAGGTACAGCTCCAAAGGTTCCTTGCAGTCCTTTAAGGCGGCTGCTGCCTGGGAAAGGCTGGTAAAGTCTCCCTGACCGGAAGGGGATATGACCGCTCTCATTTCTGCTGCTGGATGATTTCAGTATAGGCCAGGAGCAGGGGGCCTACACCCTTGGCGTCGTTGCAGACAATGGGCTCGCTGAAATAGTATTCCAGGCTGCCGTCCCGGTGATCCTTACCCCCCAGGCCGGCTACCAGGCAGATTCCGTCCAGCTGCAGGCTGCCGTCCGGGTTTTTGCTCAGGTACTTGTCACAGTCCCCATAGAAGGCTTTCTCCCCGTAAACAGCCATCCGCTTGGGCAGCAGACCCAGCCGCACACCCTTGAGAACCGCGTATGCAAAGAGGGCGGTGCCGCTGGCTTCCAGGTAGTTTCCTTCAATGCCGGGCTTGTCAATGACCTGCCAGAACATGCCGGTGGATTCATCCTGCCAGGGGAGCATGGCCTCTACCGCTTCTTTCAGCATGGCTTGGATCTCCCGATACTCGTTGTACATCTGCTCGTCCATCCGCTCCAGCACATCCACCATGGCTACCAGGAACCAGCCCATGGCCCGGAGCCAGAAGTTGGGGCTGCATCCGGTCACCGGGTCGGCCCAGTACATCTGACGGCTCTCGTCATAGCCGTGGTAGTACAGGCCGGTCTTGGGGTCCCGCATATACTTCCGCACATTCATGAACTGCTTGTAGCTGTCAATGCAGTTCTTCATCTTGTTGAACCGGGTCTCATACTCCATGTAGAAGGGCTGGGCCATGTAGGTGCCGTCCAGCCAAACCTGCCAGGGGTAGATGTCCTTGTGCCAGAAGTTCCCCTCCTTGGTCCGGGGGTGGGTGAGAAGCTGGCCGTAAATGGTCTCGATGGCATCCCGGTATTTCTGGTCACCGGTCAGGTCATAGAGGGTGAAAAGGTTTTTGCCCTGGTTTACATTGTCCAGGTTGTATTCCTTGGGGTCATAGGTCTCAATGACTCCGCCCTCTTTCACAAAGTAATCCATGAACTCCTTGCTGAAGTCCAGATACTTCTTGTCGCCGGTGGTCTTGTAAAGGCTGAGGCAGGCGGTAATCATGCAGCCGTCAATATAGTTCCATTTGTTGGGGCTGCCGCTCCGGACCTTTTCAATGTTCCAGAGAGGAGCGGCTGCGGTGGAGTTGGCGATGAGATAGTCTACATACTCCCCCAGCATGGTCAGAATTTCCTGGTGTGTCATAGGTCAATCCTCCTTAAAATCAGGTACATCGGTAAGACGGTATTTTTCACCCTCATAACCGGTGATAGATACATTTTTCAGATGAATGGAGTTTACATTCTCGGCCATAAGGGCTACCTTTTTCATGTCCTCCAGACCATCCATCATGGCGGCACAGCCAGGCTTGGCGTCCGGGTCAAAGTCGATGGATACATTCTCCAGCACTACCTTCTCCACCGGCATTTCAGGCAGTCCCGCAAAGAAGCAGCCGGCATACTGGGCCCCGGTGCAGACCGTATCCTGCACGGTCAGGGTCCCCAGCCGGGGGGTGTAATCGTCCACCGGCAGGGGAGAATGGCACTGGACATAATCGCTGTGGCCGTCCGGGTCACAGAAATAGAACATATTGATGACAAAGGGGGTGAGCACATGGTCCATCACCACATTCCGGAAAGTGAGCCCGTCGATGATGGCGGTCTTGCCCCGGCCCCGGCGGGTCTTGATCCGCAGGCCCCGGTCGGTGTGGTTCATATAACACTGGCTGACAGTGACATTCTTTACTCCGCCGCTCATCTCACTGCCAATGACCAGGCTTCCGTGGCCCCGGTCCAGCAGGCAGTTTCGGATAATTACATCCTCGCAGGGCTGCTTTAACCGCATGCCCAGGAACACCTTGCCGCTTTTCAGGGCGATGCAGTCGTCACCCACATGGATGTCGGCGCCGATGATTTTTACATTCCGGCAGGATTCCGGGTCGATTCCGTCGGTGTTGGGGCTCTCGGCGTGGTTCCGGATCTTAATATCCAGAATCTCCAGGTCGTCGGTGTACATGGGGTGGCAGGTCCAGCTGTAGCTGTTCTGAATGGTCACACCCTGGAGCACCACCCGCCGGCTGGTGTTGGTGGCAAAGGTGCGGGGCCGCCAGGCGATTTTCTTCACTTTGGGATTTTCCCACCAGTCTCCGTTCTGGGCATTGGCATCCAGAACGCCTTGACCGGTGATGACCACATCCTCACAGCCAATCACATTGATGAGGCTGGCAAAGCTGTCCAGGGGGTTGCCCTCCCAGCCGGTAAGGTAGAATTCATCTTCCTCGTTGGCACTGGGCAGTACCCCAGGCAGGACAGGGTATTTGGTCCGGTCAGTCTCGCCCAGAATAGTGGCCCCTTTGTCCAGATAGAAGGTGGTGCCGCTTTTCAAAAACAGGCTGGTACAACGGTAGGTGCCTGCGCCCAGGTAGACGGTTCCTCCGGCGGGGCAGGAGGAAAGAGCGGCCTGGAGTTTTGAGGTGTCGTCGGTGATTCCGTCTCCCACAGCCCCAAACCGCTTTACATCCAGAAAGAAGCTTTCCCCGGCAGTGGTGAATTCCAGGCTGCCGGATATTCCGGAGCCTTTTACCTCAACCCTGTACCGGGTGGAAGGTTCCAAATCATACAGGCTGAACACATTGGTGGTCTGGCCGGTAAGAACGGGAGAACCATTGAGGAAAACATCAAAGGATTCCGGGGAATAGTAGCAGGTGGTGTTGACCAGTTCAAACACAGCACTGCGGCTCATAGAACGGATCAGGGTTACGGACATAGGGGCCTCCTTGAAAAAACGAATCAATTTTGCACAAAGGGTGATGCAATACTGCAAAATATGTGCTATAATAACAAGAGAGTGAAAAAATTCAATACTGAAAGGGAGAGGAATATGCGGATAGATGCGGAATGGTCCAATCACCAGGGATTCTATATTGACCGTATGAACCGTACCGAAGGGTACAGTATGGCCAGTTTCCATATTCACGATCAGTATGAAATATACTATGAAATCGAGGGAACCCGGAGGTATTTCATTGAGGACGGCGCATACCTGGTCAATGCAGGGGATGTGGTGCTGATCAACAAGAATCAAATCCACAAAACCAGCGCCGTCAACAACGACAGCAACAGCCGGATCGTCTGCAATTTCGATGAACATTATCTGAAAGAACTTCGGGAAATGTTCCCTCAGGTCAATTTTACCGGCTTGTTCCAGGGGGATGCGAGGGTTCTGAAACTGAGCGTCAAGGATCAATCCCAAGTATACCACAGTTTGAACCAGATGATTTCCAGCGCCAAGGAAGATACCCCGGAATCTCAGGCTTTTTGCAAGATGCAGCTGGCCTGCCTCCTGCTTTTCCTGGAAGCACTCCGGGCAAAGCAGAAAGCGGAGGAATCCCGGAAGGTGACCAACACCCTGGTGGACAGCATCCAGAGTTACATCTCCCTCCACTATGCGGAGCCTATTACCCTGAAAGGGCTGGCAGCACAGTTTTACATCAGCCCTTATTATCTGAGCAGGCTGTTCAAGAAAACCGTAAACCTTTCCCTGGTGGAGTATGTGAACGGCGTCCGAATCAAAGCGGCACAGAACCTGCTGGAGGCAGGGGAGGTGAAAATTTCGGATGTGGCGGAGAAAACCGGCTTTGCCACAGCGGCGCATTTCCGGCGGGTCTTCAAAGAGGCCACCGGAATCAACCCCCAGAGTTACCGGAAAAATGTAAAGGAACAAAAGAGACAAGAGAATTGATTTTTCCCTTTTCCCATCCCGTCAGAAAAGAATCCTGGCGAAATGGGAAAAACAAAAAACACAGATAAAAAATTGCTGCCCCGTACCCCTGAACAGGTACGGGGCAGCTGTTTTTCAATCAGGTGCCAATGGCGGGAAGGGTTAACCCTTTACGCCGCCGGCGGAAATTCCTTCCACAAACTGATCCTGAGCGCAGAAGAAGACGATGAGCTGGGGCAGAATGGAAATCAGGCTGAGAGCCAGAACCCGGTTCCAGGAGAAGCCCACATCAGCGTCCATGGACAGCTTGACAAAGAGGGACATGGGGTATTTGGTGGGAGTGGCCACATAGAGCAGGGGACCCATAAAGTCGTTGCAGGACCACATGAACTGGAACAGTGCGCAGCTGACCAGAGCGGGCATCAGCATGGGGCAGATGATCTTGTACAGGATCTTGAAGCTGCCGCAACCGTCGATTTTGGCGGCCTCGTCCAGGTCCACGGGAATGGAACGCATGAACTGGATCAGCTGATACACGAAGTAGGTTTCAGTGGCGAAAAGGGTGTGGAACCAGATCGCCAGATAGAAGGGGCTGTCCACCCAGCCCAGGGAGTTGTAGAGCATGAACTGAGGTACATTCAGCACTACCTGGGGCAGGAAAAGGGTGGAGATCATAATGCTGAACAGAACCTTCTTGCCCACAAAGTTGAACCGGCCAAAACCATAAGCGGCAATGGCAGAGGAAATCACGGTGCAGATCACCTTGGGGATAACATAGCTGTAGGTGTTCAGCATGGCGCCAATGATATTGATGGCTCCGCCGTAGTCGTTAAGGGCATCCTTGTAACCCTGGAGGGTGGGATTGTTGATCCACAGGCTGATACCGGAGAAAATCTCATTATTCTCCTTAAAGGTGGCGCTGACCATCCAGAGCAGGGGATAAATCATAACCAGACCTACCAGCAGGAGAACAAAGTATTTGAAGAAGGTGGCAATGCGATTTTGTGCTTTCATTCCCATACTCAATTCACCTTACCTTTCGTCAGAGTAGTAGACCCACTTCTTCTGGCTGGTGAAAGCAATAATGGTAAGCACCGCACAGATGATGAACATGACCCAAGCGATGGCAGAGGCCATACCCATCTCCTGCTGACGGAAAGCATATTGGTAAACCAGCAGAGAGACCAGAGTGGTAGACCCGCGGGGACCACCGTTGGTAATGATGTAAGGTCCGTTGAATTCCTGGAAAGCCTGGCAGATCTGAGTGACCAGGTTGTAGAAGATAACAGGGGTGATCATGGGAACAGTAATGCTGAAGAACTGCTTCCATTTTCCGGCGCCGTCAATGGTGGCGGCTTCATACACATCTGCGGGAACGCCCTTAAGGGCAGCCAGGAAAAGCACCATGGCCGAACCAAACTGCCATATACGCAAAAAGCAGATGATAAACAGGGCGTAATCCGGGTCGGACAGCCAGCTGGGACCGGTGACCCCTACATAGCTCAGCAGGGTGTTGACCATGCCTTCATCCCGGAACAAAGCCTTCCAAAGCACGGCGATGGCTACGGAGCCGCCCAGAATGGAAGGTACATAGTAGGCGGTACGGAAGGCATTCACGAACTTGATGTTAAAGTTCAGAATGTAAGCGATAAACAGGGCGAAGGCCAGCTTCAGGGGTACGGTGATGAGACAATACTGAGCAGTTACAGCCAAAGCCTTGGTGATCTTGGCGGTATTGAAAATCTCAATATAGTTCATTATGCCGTATTCGCTGATACCATAGAAGAAGTTCATATCCGTAAAGCTGTAAAACAGGGACAGCCCGAAGGGATATGCCTTGAATACTAAGAAACCGATGATCCAGGGCAGGATATAGAGCAAGCCGAGATTGTTGTCCAGCCATTTGCGGGCGGGAGAGCGACCCTGTACCTGGGGAACAGAATTTTTCACTCTGTCATCCTCCTCTTTCTTTTTTCTCAAAAGGAAAAGCTCCGAAAAAGGCGGCCGGGGAAGCAGTGTGCCTAAAGGCCACGCGGCAAACCCGGCCGCTTATTTCAAACTAAGTCAAATAAACTTCTTTCAAAGATTACAGAGCAGCCTCAATGCCTTCAATGAGGATCTGGGCGGCTTCCTCGATGGAGTAGTCGCCGTAGCTCAGACCGGACATGACATCGTAGTAGACGCCGTCGGTGGACTTGAGGGAGGAATCTTCAAACTTGGGGTCCAGAGCGTTGGTGCAGGAGGCCAGGACCTTGCTGTTGGCCTCAGCGGTGAGAGCGTCAACAGCGTCGCCGGCAGCTTCCAGGCCGGACTTGGACAGGGGAATACCCAGCTGGCTGCCCATGATGGCGGCACCTTCGCCGTTCAGCAGGTAATCAATGAGGAGAGCAGCCTCGGCGGGATGTTCGCAGGTCTTGGTGATGGCCAGACCCAGGGAAACCTTGGTGAAGCCGCCGGTGCCCAGCTCGTCGCCCACAACAAAGGCGTCAGGATTGTTCAGAGCACCATGGAACTTGGAAGCAGAGGAATCCCACTCGAAGATACCAGCGTAGCGGCCGTCCATCCACTTGGGGTTCTTATCCAGAGACTCGGCGCCGTCGCCCAGAATCTGCTGGATGGTGGGGGTGACATGGTTGTCTTCCAGAGTCTGGATGAACTCCAGGCCCTCGATGATTTCTTCCTCGGAATAGTTGAGAGCGCCGTCAACCACCCAATCCTTGCCGTAAATGCTTTCCAGGTAGTAGACCATGAGAATCATACGGTCGTACTCGCCCAGGGCGGTGGGGTAGTAGCTGCCGTCCTCAAACTCGGCAAACTTCTGACCGGCAGCAATCAGTTCCTCATAGCTGGTGGGAATCTCCACGCCGACCTTCTCGAAGGTCTCAGAGTTCCAGTAGAAGATACGGCCGGTCATGGCGGCGGGTACGCACTGGAGAGCGCCGGCAACGGTGCACTGAGCCAGGGCGTTCTCGTCAAACTGGGTCAGATCCAGGAACTCGGTCAGGCCGTTCAGGTCTACAAAGGTCTGGCCGTTGCCGGAGTAGCTGGTCAGCCAGTTCCAGTTGACCTGGCAGACATCGGCAGCAGTACCGGAAGCAAAGTAGGTAGACATCTTGTCTTCCCAGCCGGACCAGGCGCCGAAGTCAACGGTGACTTCCTCAACGCTGGGGGTTGCCTCTACGAAAGCGGCAATGGCTTCCTGGTAAGCAGAGTGACGGGAGTCGCCGCCCCACCAGCTGATGCTCAGGGTAACGGGAGTCTCGGACAGCGCATAGGTTGCGGGCTCGGCGTCACCAGTGTCCTCGCTGGCAGCAGGGCCGCCGGTACCCTGGGTCATGCTTCCGCAGCCGACCAGCAGAACACAGCACATGACCAGGGCCAGCAGCAATGCAAGCAGTTTTTTCATTGTGTTTTCCTCCTATAAAATGTAAATAGAAATGGAAACATACCGAACAGTTTCCTATGAGTTTATAATACCAAAGCCACCTGTAAACAAAAAGTTCCAAAATAAACGATTGAGATAAAAACCGAACATTTTTTGCCATAGTTTTGAAGGGGGAATTGGGCAACCTGTCACTTTTTACCACCCACAAAAACAAAATTTGTGCATGTTGACAAATTAAAAAAACCTCAAAACCAGGGAAAAAGGGCTGCAAAAGGGGATTAAAGGGACGATTGTTGAAAATAATGGTCAAACTCCATAAAAAACAATATTTGAGCGTTTATTTTGTTGGAAGCGCAAAATATGTGCTATTTTGCAAAGAAAAAAGGACCGGAAATCCGGTCCTTCAAAGGAATCATCTGCGGGCTTTTCGCTTCTCCTCAAAGTAGCACTGTGGGCAGAGGCTTTGATATTCCACGCTGTTTTCCATATCGATGGCCACCTGGGCTCCCTCGAAGATGAATCTGCCTCCCACCTTCCGGGCATTGCAGGTGGCTTTCCGTCCGCAGGTGCAGATGGTTTTCATCTCCTCAATGGTGTGGGCCAGCTCCAGAAGCCGGGTGGAGCCGGGAAAGCCCCGCATGGCAAAATCGGTGCGCAGACCATAGCAGATCACCGGGATCCCCAGGTCCACCGTCACCATGAACAGCTGTTCCGCCTGTTCAGCGGTAAAGAACTGGCTTTCGTCACAAAGGACACAGGCCAGCTTGGGGCCTTTGGCAGCCTGCTCGGCTACCAGGAAAAGAATGTTGTCCTGAGGGGTGACCAGGTGGTCTACTTTTCTGGTGACCCCCAGTCGGCTGACCAGGCAATCGTCCCCTTTGGTGTCAACACTGGGTTTGAGGATCAGGACCCGGAGCCCCCGTTCCTCGTAATTGTAGGCCACCTGCATGAGGGCGGTGCTTTTGCCGCTGTTCATGGCCCCGTAACGGAAATAAAGTTTTGCCATTTTTTCTCCTTTACAGATTCCGCATGTGGTAGCCCAGGCTCATCAAGCTGTCTCCCAGGTGAACATTCTCCACCATGACCTGAGGATAATCTACGGAAAGATCGTAATGACTGAAATTCCAGAAGCCCTTGACCCCCATCTCTACCAGAGTGGAGCTGAGCTGGGTGGCACCTTCCCGGGGAAGGCAGAGGACCGCCACCTGGGGATGATACTGGCTGCAAAAGCTGCGCAGCTCATCCACATGGCGGATGGGAATGCCGCCCAGGGTTTTTCCCACCAGTTCCGGGTTATTGTCGAAGGCGGCCAGCAGGCTGTAGCCGTTGGCATCCCGGACCAGGAACTGGCTGACCGCAGTGCCAAGCCGTCCGGCACCTACCAGGATGGTGGGCAGGGGCTGACCGTCCCCAAAAAGCAGATGGCGTATCTCGGTGACCAGGGTGTCCACCTTATATCCGATTCCCTGCTGGCCAAAACCGCCGAAGCAGTTGAAATCCTGGCGCACCTGGCTGGCAGTAGTACCCATCATCCGGGACAGCTCGCTGGAAGATACATTTTTTTCCCCTGCCTGCTGCATATTGATGAGATACCTGTAATATTTGGGCAGACGGCGAATCACCGGCAAGGCGGGCTTGTTGGAGGAAGTCATGGGACGACACCTGTCTTTCTTGAAATCTAATGAAAGGGAAATGGCTTTCCCGCAGTCTTCCTTTTAATTATAACATCCTGCCCATATTTGTCAAATGTTTGTCAAAGACATCTGTGGAAAGGGTGTAAAAGGATTTTGGCGGGGAATACTGAACAAAAGAAGGAGGGAAAAAGATGAATCGAACAAAAGCAGAACTTGACCTGACCGATGCTCAGGTGGAACAGGAACGACTGGAACAGGAGTTTTTGCTGGATACCGGCAGCCTGATTCGGACCAAGGGAAGACATTCCATCCATTGCCTGACGGTGATTGGTCAGATCGAAGGGCATACCGCTGCGCCCCAGGGCCAGAAAGCTACCAAGTATGAGCATGTCATCCCTCAAATCATTGATATCCAGGAGGACCCGGAGATACAGGGGCTGCTGGTCATCCTGAACACGGTGGGGGGAGATGTGGAAGCGGGGCTTGCCCTGGCTGAACTGATTGCCGGGGTGAACAAGCCTAGTGCCAGCCTGGTGCTGGGAGGAGGACACTCCATCGGAATCCCCCTGGCGGTGAGCGCCCACAGGAGCTTTATTGTTCCCACCGCCACCATGACTGTCCACCCGGTCCGGCACAGCGGGCTGGTGCTGGGAGTACCCCAGACCATGCGGTACTTTGACCAGATGCAGGAACGGATCACCGGGTTTGTGGTCCGGCACAGCGGCATCTCAGCCAAGCGGTACCGGGAACTTATGCTCCATACCGGAGAACTGGTGATGGATATGGGAACCGTGCTGGGAGGAGAACAGGCAGTGAAGGAGGGACTCATAGACCGGCTGGGCAGTGTAAACGATGCCCTGGAGTATCTTCACAAAGAAATTGCCAAGCGGCAGAAAGCTGAGGGGAAAGGGAAGGGATGACCTTCCCTTTTTAAATTACATTATAAAGACAATGGGTGGGGAAGGTTTTACAACCGGAAAAGTTTGTGATATACTTGTTTAGTTAAAATGGTTTTATATGCCCTGTTGCCAAATGGCCGGGGCTTTTCAAGATAGAGTGCACAAGGAGTTTAGGAAGATGGCGGCAAGAGCAAAGAAAAAAACTACGACCACGACGGGAAGGAGCAGGTCCTCCACCAGGAAGAAATCTACCCGGAAGAGTCAGATATCAGAGATCTGGAGCATCCCCCTGTTTGGGCTGGCACTCCTTCTTCTGGCCATGGGATTTATCCAGGGGGATTCCGGATGGGCCACCCTGCGGGGATGGATCTTTGGACTGGTGGGTCTGGGGCTTTACCCTCTGGCTATTGCCCTGGTATACATAGCGTATCTTATTGCAGGCAAGCGGCCCATTGGAAAAACCGTGGGAAAAGCGGTGCTGGGGGTGCTGTCCTGCTGCGCCATCCCCACCGTTTTTTCCCGGCTGGACCTGACCGCTAAAAACGCCTGGGAGGTCATTACCCTCCTGTTCCAGCAGGGGGGAGAAACCTGGTGGTCCGGTGGTGTGGCCGGGGCCGTGCTGGGCGGAAGTCTGGTCTCCCTTTGCGGGCGGCCGGTAGCCAACCTGATTCTGGCCCTGCTGGCAGTGATTGCCCTGATGATCATTTTCACCATTACCCCCGCTGACCTTTGGGAGTTCTGCAGCAGCTTTATAGGAGACCCCGGGGAAGGGGAGGGACGCCCTGCCCAGGAAAACTGGGAGGAGCGTCATGCCAATGCCAATGTCCGCCGGGCCCAGGCCCGGGAGGAAGCCATGGAGCGGCGGCGTCAGCTGGCTGCCCAGCGGCAGAAATCGGCGGATATGCGCCGCCGGGCCAGCTTTGATGTGGACCTGGGCCCTGACCCTGAGCCCCAGCCGGAGCATCAGGAAGGGATGCGGCCCCAGGATATGCCCATCCATGATGCCATTGCCATTTATGATGTGGATGCCCCTCTGCCCGACGGAACCCAGGAGATGGAGCCGGTTCAAATCGGACCCGGCGGCACTTTCGGAATGAATCCTCTCAGCCACTCCCAGGAATTTGAAGTGGAGGTTGGCAAGGAGCAGCCCGAGGAGACCGCTACCATGGCGGAGCTCATGGAGATGAGAACCCCCACCATGGCCGAGATGATGGCGGCCCGTTCTCCGGTGGCACAGCCTGCACCTGCGGCCCCGGCCTCTGCACCCGCACCGGCTCCTGAACAGCCGGTCCAGAAGGCTGACCCGGAAATTGCCAGCCTGGTGCAGAAGGCAGTGGACACCGCTGCCATGAACAGCGCCGACACTGCCAGCCAGACCCAGCAGAAGGTAAACTCTTACCGGTATCCGCCCCTGGACCTGTTTGAGGAGAACAAGGAGGTGGACGACAGCCGGGCTGCCCAGGAAATGAACCACAACGCAGAGGTTCTGGTCAGCACCCTGGACAGCTTCGGGGTCAAGACCCGGATTCTGGATATCTGCCGCGGCCCCTCTGTGACCCGGTATGAGCTTCAGCCTCAGGCCGGTGTAAAAATCAGCCGAATCACCAGCCTGGCCGATGACATTGCCCTTAACCTGGCCGCTTCCGGAGTCCGTATTGAGGCACCTATCCCCGGCAAGCCTGCCGTGGGCATTGAAGTCCCCAACCGGGTCAAGACCCCTGTGGGAATCCGGGGACTTCTGGAAAGCCAGAACTTTACCAAGTCCACCAGCCCTCTGACCATGGCCCTGGGCCGGGATATTGCGGGCAGCGCTCAGGTGGCAGACCTTTGCAGAATGCCCCACCTGCTGATTGCGGGCTCTACCGGCAGCGGTAAGTCTGTCTGTGTCAACAGCATTCTCATCAGCTTCCTTTACAAGTCCAGCCCTGAGGATGTGAAGCTGATCCTCATTGACCCCAAGGTGGTTGAGCTGGCTGAGTATAACGGGATTCCCCACCTCCTTATGCCTGTGGTCACCGAGCCCAAGAAGGCTGCCGGTGCCCTGGGCGCTGCCGTAGCCGAGATGGAGCGGCGGTATAAGGAGTTTGCAGAGAACAATGTCCGGGAAATCAAGAGCTACAACCGGAAAGCGGCAGCCACTCCCGGCATGGAGAAGATGCCCTACATTGCCATTGTCATTGACGAGCTGGCAGACCTGATGATGGTGTCCGGCAAAGAGGTGGAAGATTACATCTGCCGGATTGCTCAGAAGGCCCGTGCTGCCGGCATGCACCTGATTGTGGCCACCCAGCGCCCCAGCGTGGATGTAGTCACCGGTCTGATCAAGGCCAACATCCCCAGCCGTATCGCCTTTGCCGTGTCCAGCCAGGTGGACAGCCGTACCATCCTGGACGGCGCCGGTGCAGAAAAGCTGCTGGGCATGGGCGATATGCTCTTTATGCCCATCGGCGCCAACAAACCGGTCCGGGTACAGGGCGCTTTTGTGAAGGACGAGGAAATTGAGGCCTGCCTGAACTTTATCAAGGAGAGCGGCCAGGCTCAGTATGATGAAGCCCTTATCAGCGAGGTGGAGCGAATCGCCGCCCAGAGCTCTAACGGGAAGAACGGCGGCTCCGGCTCGGATGATGACCAGGAGGGCGGGACCTCCCACGACCCCATGTTTGAGTCCGCCGTGGAAGCTGTCATTGATGCCGGTATGGCCAGCACCAGCCTGCTCCAGCGCCGGTGCAAGCTGGGCTACGCCCGGGCTGCCCGAATCATGGACGAGATGGAGCAGGAAGGGGTGATTGGTCCCTTTGAGGGAGCCAAGCCCCGGAAGGTGCTGTTGACCAAGCAGCAGTGGGCAGAGCGGAAGCTCTCTGCCGACAACCAGGCCCCCGACCCCAGCGAAATTCCCTTTTGATAGAACGAGGTAAAAGAAAAGAATGTATATCCGCCAACTGTTTGCCCAGAAGCCCTGTGTTTTTTCCATTGAATGTTTTCCCCCCAAGGTGGCGGATAACTATCCCAAAATGCAGCAGACCCTGCGGGAGATGAAAGAACTGGCTCCCGACTACATCAGCGTGACCTACGGGGCAGGAGGCACTGCCCCGGGAGGCATTTCCACCTGTCAGATCGCTTCCTTTATCAAGAACGAGCTGGGCATCGAGCCTCTGGCTCACCTGACCTGTATGGGGGCAGACCCCCAGAAGGTGGACCAGGTGCTGGACCAGCTGTTCGGGGCTGGTATCCGGAATGTGCTGGCCCTGCGGGGAGATAAGAATCCCAACCTCCCCCTGAGCCGGGAATTCCCCCACGCCAGTGACCTGTCCGCCTACATCCGGGGAAAATACGGCAGCTTCGGCCTTTCCGGAGCCTGCTACCCGGAGGGGCACACCGAGAGCGCCTCTCTGGCCCAGGATGTGGCCATGCTGAAAGTAAAGCAGGAGGCCGGGGTGAGCCATCTGGTCAGCCAGCTGTTTTTTGACAACGCCAAGTATTACCGGTTCCTGAACATGGCCCGGAAAGCAGGGGTGGACCTGCCTATCAGCGCAGGGGTCATGCCCATCGTCCGGCAGAGCCAGATCCAGCGGACGGTAGCCCTGTCCAGCGCCAGCCTGCCCAGCGCCTTTACCAAAATGATTTCCCGGTATCAGGACGATGAGGCCAGCCTTTACCAGGCGGGAATCGAGTATGCGGTGAACCAGCTCCGGGACCTGATCGAAGGCGGGGCGGACGGAGTACATCTCTATGCCATGAACAACCCGGATGTGGCCCGCCAGGTAAAGCAGGGAATCGAGGATCTGCTGTGAACAGGACAATTTCCACCCAAAATCTCCTCCTGCCGGAAAAGCCGGACCTGACCCAGGCCGCCCGGTACATGGGGGTGCATAAGATGGATACCGCCACCCGGGCTCTCCTGGAAGGATGGGCGCCCTCCCTCTGGGAGGCGGCCCGCCCCAGAGGGGCCTGGGTTTGTCTGCCTTTGGAGGAGCTGAGCCACTGGACCCTGGGAAAGGATTTGGAGCGGCATTTCCAAAACTGCACCCATGCCATGCTGGCAGCCCTTACCCTGGGGGTGGAGGTGGACCGGCTGATTCGCCGCCTTTCCGCCACCGAACTTGCGGGGGCGTTGGCGGTGGATGCCCTGGCCAGCGCCCTGGTAGAGCAGGTGGCCAATGCCTGGGAGAAAGACCGCCGCCGGGAACTGGAAGGGGAAGGGCTGTACCTGACCGGACGGTTTGGACCCGGGTATGGGGACAGTTCCCTCGCCCTGCAGGGAGACCTTTGCCGGGTGCTGGATACCTCCCGGAAGATGGGACTTTCCCTGACCCCCACCCTTCTTCTTGCACCTACCAAAAGCACCACCGCTTTATTGGGAATCAGCAATATCCCGGTGCGGGGGACACTGGCAGGGTGCGGAAATTGTAAACTGAAAGAAATCTGTGAGTATAGAAAGAGAGGGACTACCTGTGGAGTGGAAGGAATGGAGTGACCGCCGCCGATATATCATTCTGGACGGAGGAATGGGTACCATGCTCCAGGCCAGGGGATTGCCTTTGGGGGCTCGTCCCGAACTGCTGGCCCTGGAAAACCCCGGGATGCTGGAGGAAATACACAGTGAATATGCCCTTGCCGGGGCGGATTTGATTCTGGCCAATACCTTTGGGGCCAGTCCCCGGAAACTGGCATCCACCGGACATACAGTGGAGGAAATCGTCCCCGCTGCCATCCGGGCCGCCCGGCAGGGAACAGTCGGGACTGGGGCATTGGTGGCCCTGGATATAGGCCCTCTGGGAGAATTGCTGGAACCGGCGGGAAGCCTGACCTTTGAGGAAGCCTACGAAAATTTCCGACAGGTGGTCCTTGCTGGCCGGGAGGCGGATGCCATTCTCATCGAGACTATGACCGACCTGTATGAGCTGAAAGCCGCTCTGCTGGCAGCCAAGGAGAACAGTTCCCTGCCGGTGCTGGTGAGCATGAGCTTTGAGGAAAACGGCCGGACCTTTACCGGCTGCACCGTGGAGAGCTTCGGAATCACCGCTGCTGCCCTGGGTGCGGACGGAGTGGGAATCAATTGTTCCCTGGGCCCTGTTCAGATCCTTCCCTTTGCCCGGCGGCTCTGCCAAGTCCTGCCGGGAGATATGCCGGTCTTTATCAAGGCCAACGCCGGCCTGCCCCGGGCAGACGGCAGCGGCTACTATGTGACCCCTGCCCAGTTCCGGGACCAGATGCTGGAATACCGGGATCTGGGCATCAGCGGAGTGGGCGGATGCTGCGGAACCACACCGGAGTTTATCCGGCTTCTGAAAGAGAGCTTCGGAACCCTGACTCCTGCCCGGAGGGAATCGGATACCCGCAGCTGGCTCTGCACCCCCACCAAAGCAGTGGAGGTGTCCGGAGTGACGGTGGTAGGGGAGCGAATCAACCCTACCGGAAAAAAGCGGTTCCAGCAGGCGCTCCGCCAGGGAGATATGGATTATATTATCCTCCAGGCGGTGGAACAGGCCCAGGCCGGGGCCCAGGTGCTGGATGTGAATGTGGGCCTGCCCGACATTGACGAGCCGGCCATGATGGAACAGGTGGTCAAGGCCCTTCAGGAAGTGACTGACCTGCCCCTGCAGCTGGACAGCACCAATCCCCAGGCCCTGGAACGGGGACTGCGGGTCTATAACGGACGGCCCATTGTGAACAGCATCAACGGGGAGGGCAAGGTAATGGAAGCCATCCTGCCTCTCTGCAAAAAATACGGAGCGGCAGTGGTAGGCCTGACCCTGGATGAAGGAGGAATCCCTCCCACTGCCCAGGGACGGTTTGAAATTGCCCAGAGGATGGTGGAACGGTGTGGAGAGTACGGAATCCCGCCCCGGGACATCTACATTGACTGCCTTACCCTGACGGTCAGCGCTCAGCAGTCCCAGGCTATGGAGACCCTCAATGCTCTGGAACGGTGCAAAAAGGAACTGGGGGTCCGGACGGTGCTGGGCGTGTCCAACATCAGCTTTGGCCTGCCTGACCGGGTCACCCTGAACACTGCCTTTTTGACCATGGCCATGGACCGTGGGCTGGACCTGCCCATCATCAACCCCAACCTTCCCCAGATGATGGGGGCAGTACGGGCCTTCCGGGTACTCACCGGACAGGACCCGGAAAGCGGAGCCTACATTGCCGCCTACGGGGGAGAGAGCCCGGTAGCTGCTCCGGCAGCAGTTTCCGGGAACATCCCCCTGGGAGAAGCCGTGGAGCGGGGCTTGAAAAAGGAAGCCGCCCAGGCGGCCCGGCAGGCTCTGGAACAGCAGGACCCCATGGATTTGGTAAATCAGGTCCTGATCCCCGCCCTGGACCGGGTGGGAGACGGCTTTGAGAAGGGAACCATCTTCCTGCCCCAGCTGCTCCAGGCGGCGGGCGCTGCCCAGGCAGCCTTCCAGGTAGTGCGGGATGCCCTGGCTGTCCAGGGAGGCGGACAGGGAGACAAAGGAAAAATCGTCCTGGCCACCGTAAAAGGGGACATCCACGATATAGGAAAGAACATCGTCAAGGTCATTCTTGAAAATTACGGATTCACGGTGTATGATTTGGGAAAGGATGTGGACCCCCGCCGGGTGGTGGAGGAGGTGCAGCGCACCGGTGCACCCTTGGTAGGGCTGTCGGCCCTCATGACCACCACCGTAAAGAGTATGGAAGAGACCATCCAGGCTCTCCACCAGGCCGGATGTCCCTGTAAAGTAATGGTAGGGGGCGCTGTAATGACCCCGGAATATGCCGCTCGGATCGGGGCGGACTTCTACGCAAAGGATGCGAAAATGAGTGCGGACATCGCAAGAAACCTTTTGGAAAAGGCATAGGGGAGACCTGTTCATGGGGGCTGTAAGCCTGGCCATGGGGTTTGCTCTTTTGGGAATGATTCAGGAAAGGACCGCCGCAAAGCAGACCATTCTTCCGGCCCAGGAACAACAGGCGGAAAGCCAGCTTGAGGAGCCGGAAACAACTCCTCAGCCTACCCCCGAGCCGGTACGGCGGGTGCTGACCGGAGCGGACCGGCAGAGTCTGAATGATTTTCTGGAAAGTCAGACCGGGTCCTGGTCCGTCTGGCTCAAGGACCTGGAAACAGGAACGACCTATACCTACAATGAAACCTATCCCTATTATCCCGCCAGTCTTTTGAAAGCTCCCTTCGTCTACTGGCTCTGTCTGCGGGCAGATGCGGGAGAAATTGATTTGGAGGGAACCTGGTTCGCCAACGAGTGGAAGGGAAAACTGGCCGGAACGCCCTGGGAAGAATACGACCAGAAGAATGAAATCCCGGCCATGGCGGTGATTTATCTGGCGGTTTCCCGCAGTGACAACACGGCGGTTGACCGGCTGGACCAGGCCTGGCCCACCGAAAATGAAGCGTTTTCCCGGTTCCTGGCCCAGATGGGCTTTACTTATCCGGACACCTGTGTGATTCTGGAGGGAATCCAGGGAATGATGACGGTCCAGGATGCAGGCAAAATCATGGAGACCCTCTGGTATTATTTCGGTACCAATGCTCCCCATGCGGCCTCTTTGCAGCAGGCTTTTCTGGATGCAGACCATGAGATGCTTTATATTCCCGAAGGTGTGGAGGCTGCCAAGAAATACGGCAGCTGGGATTATGCCTTCCACGATATGGCCATTGTATACGGGGAACACCCGTACATTCTCTGTGTCATGACCGACCAGGGAAGCAGTACGGAGGATTATCCTCCCCAGGTCACTCAGGGAATGCAGACCCTGGGCCAGATGGTCTGGGATATGCTGGAAGAGCCCTGAACAAAAAGAAAGCCCGGCAGTAAGCCGGGTCAGATAAGAAAAGACCGGGTCAAGCTGGAAATGCTTGGCCCGGTCTTGTTTTAGGATTGGGTCTGGTCAGCGGCGGGAAGATGAGCTTCCACCCAATGAATCAGCATGCCGAGGGCTTTCTGATTCTTGCCCCCCTCAGGAACGATCAGGTCAGCCCGGCGCTTGCTGGGCTCCACAAACTGTTCATGCATGGGCTTGACGGTGGTCAGGTACTGGGTGATGACACTTTCCAGGGTGCGGCCCCGCTTGTTTACATCCCGCTTGATCCGGCGAAGGATACGCACATCGGCATCGGTGTCCACAAACACCTTCAGATCCATCAGGTCACACAGGTCTTTGTCCGCAAAAATCAGGATGCCTTCCACAATGATGATGGGGGCAGGAAACACCCGGGTGACCTTGTCCACCCGGTTATGGATGGTGTAGTCATAGACCGGAACATTCACCGGTTTGCCCGCCTTCAACTGCTTCAGATGCCGGATGAGAAGGTCGGTGTCGAAGCTGTCCGGATGGTCGTAGTTCAGTTTGCACCGCTCCTCATAGGGCATTTCGTCGTGCCGCTTGTAGTAGCAGTCATGGTTGATCATGGCAACCTTCCCGGAGCCAAGGTGCTGATACAGTTTCCGGGCCAGAGTGGTTTTTCCGCTGCCGGTTCCCCCGGCAATCCCGATCACAATGGGTTCCATTCTTTTTGACCTCCCGTTGGCTTTTAAAGGGTAAAGCTGACCTGCCGCCCGGTGGGCTGGTAGGGACGGAAGCTGACTCCCGCAGTTTTCAGCAGGTACCGGCTGGCCACGCAGCTGGTGCTTTCATGGTATTTATCTTCCCGGTAGATGATCTCCTTGATGCCGCTCTGGATAATGGCTTTGGCACACTCGTTGCAGGGGAAAAGAGTCACATACACCTTTGCACCCTTCAGATTGCCGTGGGCATTGTTGAGGATGGCGTTCAGCTCGGCATGGCAGACATACATATACTTGGTGTCCAGGGCATCGCCCTCCCGTTCCCAGGGCATGGAATCGTCGGAACAGCCAATGGGCATTCCGTTATAGCCCAGGGAGAGAATCTTGTTTTCCTGGCTTACAATGCAGGCGCCTACCTGGCTGTTGGGGTCCTTGCTCCGCATGGCACTGAGAATAGCAATTCCCATAAAGTATTCATCCCAGCTGATATAGTCCTGTCGTTTCACGGCGGACCTCCTTCACCATTTTTATTCCCCGGTTTCCTGCCAGGAAAGCCGGTTTTTCCGTTGGGCTTATTGTATCACAAAAAAACGCCGGATACAATGGAAAACCCTTATCCGGACCGGCGCTCCAGATATTTTCTGCGAGTGGCCTCTCCGCCCCGGAGATGGCGCTGGGCTTTGTTGAGAGCCAGCACCTGCTGGGCCTTCCGGTACAGGGTAGGGTCCAGGGCCCGCAGCCGGGTCTGAACATCCTTGTGAACGGTGGACTTGCTTACCCCATACCGGGCGGCAGCCGCCCGGACGGTGGCGCCGTTTTCCGCAATGTACCGCCCCAATACCAACACTCTCTCCTGCCGACTGCCTACCATACCCCGGCCCCCTTTTCCTTTTGGTAATGGGTATGCGCCGGGACAGAAAAAGTTTACAGATTTTTACCAGGCCCCGTAAAAGTCCCTCAGTTGACGGGCGGCACGCTGGTCTGCTGACTGATGTTTTACACTGCAGGCTTCCAGCATGAACAGGCGGAAGGGTTCCAGCTTCCGGGTGACGGCCCGTATGGTCTGGTCAAAGGCATCAAAGTCCCTGAAATCCTCCGGTTTCAGGCTGGCCAGGAAATACCATCCCTTCCGGTTGAGGAGGGGAGCCGCCGGGTGCTGGGCATATTCCTTGTATCCCCGGGGAAGCCGCTTTAGGGTCTCTCCCATGAGGGGCAGGTCAATTTGAGCCAGAATCCGGGAAAGCTCCTCCCAGTGGGCCAGAATGTAGTCCCGCACCTGCCCCGAAGCAGCACCCTGGGTATACCAGACCCCGGTGCCGTAGCAGCTGCCGCCGGGGGCCAGCTCCAGATAATATCCGATGGGCTGCCAGCTCCGCCGGTCAGGGCAGATGAAGGCCCGGAGGGAAGGGTCATAGGGAGGCTTGTTCCGGTTTACCCGGGCATCCCGGGCCACCCGGTACATCCAGTCCTTGGGCTGCATGGAGAGGATGCTTTCTGCCAGCTGAGGGGCGTTCTCTCCAATAGAAAAACGAATCAGGTCCAAAAGGTTGAGATAATCTTTTATCACCTGCTCATACTCCTTATGATGTTCATGGAACCAGGTGCGGTCATTGTGGGCTTCCAGTTGGGAAAGATAACAGAAGATAGGTTCAAATCCGGCCATGTTCAGGCACTCCTTTGATGTAAGTAAAAATATTATATCAGCTTGGTAAATTCAAATCAAACCCGGACAGTCTTCCCTTGCAGAAAGAAAAAGGGAAGGGTATACTTACTATTATGAGGAAAAGCAAGGAGGGAAATCCATGGGAAAACTGCTGATTCTGGGAGCCGGCGGATTCGGCCGCCAGGTATTTGAACTGGCAAGAGAAGCGGGTGAATTTGAAGCCATTGCCTTTCTGGACGATAACAGCCAGGACCCCCGTGTGGTGGGGCGGCTGGGGGATTACCTTGCCCTTAAAGGGGCGTATACCCATGCCCTGGCAGCCATTGGAAACAATCCCCTTCGGCTGGAATGGGGTGAAAAACTGAAAGAGGCCGGGTATATTCTTCCCACACTCTGCCATCCTGAGGCATATATCAGCCTCTCGGCTCAAATCGGGGAGGGGAGTGTGGTCCTGCCTCTGGCCTGTCTCATGGCAAGTGTAAAGGTGGGGCGGTGCTGCATTGTAAATACCGGGTCGGTGGCAGACCATGACAGCCGGTTGGAAGACGGCTGTCACCTGGGAGTTAAAGCCATTGTGAAAGCGGGGGCAACCCTGCCCTCCCTCACCAAACTGGATGCGGGAGAAATACTCCGCTCTCCCTGGGAATATCAGAAATAAAACCAAGTTCCATAGAAACAGCACCGCCCGGCAGATCCGCACAATCTGCCGGGCGGTTTCTTATCTTGGGGCAATGCCCACCATCCTTATTTCGTGGAGCAGGTGAGACTTCCAAAAACACCTGGGATGGTGCGGCATTGCCCGTGCCCTCTTTCCGGGGCGGGGAAAATGTCAGAAATTACAGATGGGCCAGGATGGCATCCCCCATGGCCTTACAGCCTACCAGGGTGCAGCCCTCGCTCATTATATCGGCGGTACGCAGACCCTGGTCCAGAACCGCGTTGATGGCGGCCTCCACTTCGTCAGCCTCCTGAGCCATGTCGAAGCTGTACCGGAGCATCATGGCGGCAGAGAGAATGCAGGCAATGGGATTTACCTTGTCCTGTCCGGCAATGTCGGGGGCGGAGCCATGGATGGGCTCGTACAGGCCGCAGCTGGTGGCGCCCAGGCTGCTGCTGGGGACCATTCCAATGCTGCCGGTGATCTGGCTGGCTTCGTCAGAAAGGATATCACCGAACATATTTTCGGTGACGGTTACATCAAACTGGGAGGGGTCCTTGCAAATCTGCATGGCGCAGTTGTCCACAAACATCTCGGAGTACTCTACTTCCGGGTATTCCTCCTGGAGACGGTGCATCACCTTCCGCCAGAGACGGCTGGTATCCAGCACATTGGCCTTGTCCACGCAGGTTAGTTTTTTCCGCCGCTTCATGGCGGTTTCAAAGCCGATACGGCCGATTCGCTCAATTTCGCTCTCGCTGTAGGGCATGGTATCCAGGGCAACCAGCTGACCGTCCACTTCCTTGGTGGTATGCTCCCCGAAGTAGACACCGCCAATCAGTTCCCGGACCACAATAAAGTCGATGCCCCGGTCTACGATCTCCTGTTTCAGGGGAGAGGCGGCGGCCAGCTGAGGCCAGATTTTGGCGGGACGGTTGTTGGCGTAGAGCCCCATCCCGCTGCGGAGACGGAGCAATCCCTTTTCGGGACGCTGCTCCCCGGGCAGGCCCTCCCACTTGGGACCGCCGATGGCACCCAGCAGCACACTGTCGCTGGCCAGGCACTTGTCCAGCTCGTGCTGGGGGAGGGGATCGCCATACTTGTCAATGGCTTCGCCGCCCATGGCTACGGGGGTGTAGGTAAAGGTGTGGCCGTGTTTCTGGGCTACCTTGTCCAGCACCCGGATGGCCTGTTCCACGATTTCAGGGCTGGAACAATCGCCCCAGATGACCGCAATGTTCTTGTTCATGGGAAACACCTCTCACTTGTTCTTAATGCTGTTCATCAATCCGCCCTTGGAGATGATCTCCTGAATGAAGGGAGGGAAGGGCTCGGCCTGGAAGGTGGCCCCGGTGGTGATGTCCTGAATCACGCCGGTATCAAAGTCGATGGACACCTCATCCCCGGCAGCGATGGCGTTGCTGGCTTCCTCGCATTCCAGAATGGGAAGGCCGATGTTGATGGCGTTCCGGTAGAAGATGCGGGCAAAGCTCTTGGCAATGACACAGCTGACCCCGGCGGTCTTGATAGCAAGGGGAGCGTGTTCCCGGGAGGAGCCGCAGCCGAAGTTCCAGCCGGCCACCATAATATCTCCCTCTTTCACCCGTTTGGTGAAGTCGGCATCAATGTCTTCCATGCAGTGGGCGGCCAGTTCCTTGGCATCGGGGGTATTCAGATACCGGGCGGGAATGATCACATCGGTATCCACATTATCGGGATAGGTATGCACATAACCTTTAGCATTCATGGCAGGTTCCTCCTTACAGTGTTGCGGGGTCGGTAATGTAACCGGTGAGGGCGCTGGCGGCGGCAACGGCAGGGCTGGCCAGGTAAACTTCGCTGGTCACATGGCCCATCCGGCCTACAAAGTTCCGGTTGGTGGTGGAGATGCACCGCTCGTTCTCGGCCAGGATTCCCATGTACCCGCCCAGGCAGGGGCCGCAGGTGGGGGTGGAGACCACGCAGCCTGCATCAATGAAAGCGGTGGTCCAGCCCCGGAGGATGCATTCCTTGTAAATGTTCATGGTGGCGGGAATGATGATGACCCGAACCCCGGGGGCGATGGTCTTGCCCTTCAGGATATTGTAAGCGGCCTCCATGTCCTCCAGCCGTCCGTTGGTGCAGCTGCCGATGACCACCTGGTCAATCTTGATGTCCCCGCTCTCCTTGGCCAGATGGGTGTTCTCGGGCAGGTGAGGATAGCTGACGGTGCTTTCCAAAGCGGACAGGTCAATGGTAATGGTCTGCTCGTAAACGGCGTCCGGGTCGGCCTCGTATACCTTCCATTCCCGGCGGCTGCGGCCGGTGAGATAGGCGGTGGTCACATCGTCTACCGGGAAGATGCCGTTCTTGGCGCCGGCCTCGATGGCCATGTTGCAGATGCAGAGCCGGTCATCCATGGAAAGGGTGGCCACGCCGTCCCCCACAAACTCCAGGCTCTTGTAGAGGGCACCGTCCACCCCAATCATTCCGATCAGGTGGAGGATAACATCCTTGCCCGAGACAGTGGGTTTCAGCTTTCCGGTGAGTACCACCTTGATGGCGGCGGGAACCTTGAACCAGGCCATGCCGGTAGCCATGCCGGCGGCCATGTCGGTGCTGCCTACGCCGGTGGAGAAGGCGCCCACGGCACCGTAGGTGCAGGTGTGGCTGTCGGCACCGATGACACAGTCACCGGCGGTGACAATGCCCTGCTCCGGGAGAAGAGCGTGCTCGATTCCCATTTTGCCTACATCAAAGAAGTTGAGAATATCGTACTTGTTGGCAAATTCCCGGCAGGTCTTGCTCTGCTGGGCGCTTTTGATGTCCTTGTTGGGAACAAAGTGGTCCAGCACAATGTTGATTCGGGTGTTGTCATAGACACTGTCAAACCCGGCCTTCTCAAATTCCTTGATGGCTACGGGGGTGGTAATGTCGTTGCCCAGGACCAGGTCCAGGTGAGCGTTGATGAGCTGACCGGCCTTTACCTGGTCCAGCCCGGCGTGTGCGGCCAAAATCTTTTGGGTCATGGTCATTCCCATAGTAATATCTCCTTTCCCTGGACAGGGTCACTTTTTGTTGTTGATGGCGGATACCAGGGCTTTGATGCCGGCGGTGATAATATCAGTATCGCTGCCGGCGCCCCAGGTGACGGTTCCGTTGCTCCATTTCAGGCCCACATAACTCATAGCGCGGCTGGAAGAACCGGAATCCAGGCTGTGTTCGCTGTACTCAATGAGGGTGAAATCGTATCCGGTGTGGGCCTTGATGGCATTGCTGACAGCGTCCAGACGGCCGTTGCCTGCTGCGCTCCATTCCTCTCCAGGACCGCCGTTCTGGCTGAAGGTGGCCACGGCGTAAATACCATTCTTCTGGATGAAGTGGGCTTCCAGCACATTGAGGGGAGAGGTCTTGTTGAGGTAGTTTTCCTCGAATACCTCCCGTACTTCGCTGGTGGAAAGATCCTTGTGCTTGTGGTCGGATACGCTCTTGACAGCGTAGCCCAGATGCTCCCGCATTTTGGGAGGAAGGTTGTAGCCGTAGGTCTTTTCCAGCAGGTATCCGATGCCGCCCTTGCCGCTCTGGCTGTTGATCCGGATCACATCGGCCTCGTAGGCACGGCTTACATCCTCCGGATCGATGGGGAGGTAGGGAACGGTCCACTCGTGGAGCTCCTTTTCTTCCCGCCAGTTCATTCCCTTGGCAATGGCATCCTGATGGCTGCCGCTGAATGCTGCAAAGACCAGGCTCCCGGCGTAGGGCTGCCGCTCGTACACATGCATTCTGGTGCAGCGCTCGTACACTTCACAGATGTGGGGCATGTTCCCGAAATTCAGATGGGGGTCCACACCGTGGCTGTACATATTCATGGCCATGGTGATGGCATCCACATTTCCGGTCCGCTCTCCGTTTCCGAAGAGGCAGCATTCCACCCGCTGGGCTCCGGCCAGCACAGCCAGTTCAGCGCAGGCAACGCCGGTGCCCCGGTCATTGTGGGGATGGGTGGAGAGGATAACGCTGTCCCGGTATTTCAGATGGTCACTGCACCATTCGATCTGATTGGCGTAAACATGGGGCATGCTCATCTCCACCGTTACCGGCAGGTTGATGATCATGGGCCGGTCGGGGGTGGGCTGCATCACATCCAGAACAGCGTTGCAGACTTCCACGGCGTATTCCGGCTCGGTGCCGGTAAAGCTCTCGGGGCTGTATTCAAAGAGGAAGTTCCCTTCGTACTCCTGGCTCAGCTGCTTGACCAGCTTGGCGCCCTCCACGGCAATTTTCTTGATTTCTTCCCTGTCTTTCTTGAACACCTGCTGGCGCTGGGCAACGCTGGTGGAGTTGTAGAAGTGAATCACAGCCCGGGGAGCGCCCTTGACGGCCTCGAAGGTTTTCCGGATAATATGGTCCCGGCACTGGGTCAGGACCTGTACCGTAACATCCTGAGGAATCATATTTTTGTCGATCAGGGTGCGGAGGAACTCGTACTCGGTTTCGCTGGCGGCAGGGAAGCCCACCTCGATCTCCTTGAAGCCAATGTCCAGAAGGAGCTGGTAGAACTCCAGCTTTTCCTCCAGGCTCATGGGAACGATGAGGCTCTGGTTGCCGTCCCGCAGGTCCACGCTGCACCATGCAGGGGCGGTCTCAATATGATCTTTCTTGACCCAGCGATACTGGTTTTCAGGAGCCGGATAATATCCCGGCTTGTACTTGGTAACATCCATCATTGCCTTGTTTCCTCCAAAAAAATAACCTCGTCTCTCATAGGGCATACACCCTAAGAGAGACGAGGACAAATACTACATTGTACCCGTGGTACCACTCTCATTGCTGTTACGAAAACAGCCACTCTCCCGGTCGGCAGAAGTTCTGCGAACCGATACCCATGTAACGGTGGGAACCGAACAGACCTACCCTTGGTTCAGCCTGCCTGCTCAGGGGCCAGTGACCCGAAACTACAGCCACTGCCTCGCACCTGCCGGCAGCTCTCTGAAGCACTGTAAGGAACGGTTTCTCCCCGTCAACGCATTTGGTTTATCAACTTGTATAGTACATTACCACAATAAAGTGGGTTTGTCAAGCAGAAAAATAAAAGAAGGACTTATTCTTTGAACAGCCGCTTTTCCAGTTCCCGCACCCGCTTTTCCAGCAGGGCGTTGGCCTGGGTAAGGGTTTTGTTCTTGGTGGCCAGCTGGCTGACCGCCACGCTGAGGCTGAGAAGCACCAGCAGCACAAACCCGAATAAAAGCAGGAAAATCACATTGCTGGGCATGACCATGTCCAGCAGATCCCGTATCACATAGACACAGTAGGGCCAGATGGCAAAAATCAGCAAAGCCAGGGAGAGGCCCAGCCAGGCCAGGCTGTATTTTACCGTCAGCAGGCTCTTTTTCAGAAAAACATAGATGACGGCCAGAAGCACCAGGGTGCCCAGAACCAGGAATAACTGAAGCCGGAAGGTCATTGGGCGGTCCTCCTTTTATTGCGGTGCAAAGCCAGCCGGCTGATAATCAGGCTGAGAGAAACCTTGACCATGAAATAAATGCTTTTGAAAGCGGAAATGCTGGAAACGCCTCCCTGACGCTCCTGCATAATGACCGGAACTTCTCCCACCCGATACCCGGTAAGGGAAGCGGAGAGAATGGCCTCCGGTTCGGGATAATCGGTAGCGTAATGGCGGTTGAAGAACTCCATCATCTTCCGGTTGCAGGCCCGGAAGCCGCTGGTCACATCCAGCACCCGGACCCCGGACAAAAAGTAAATGAGGAAACTCAGAAACCGGATTCCCACCCGGCGCATAAAGCTGGTCTGGAAGCCTTCCTTCTTCAAAAAACGGCTGCCGATGCAGAGATCCAGCTTTCCTTCCATAACGGGGCGGACCACATCCATGAGATACTTGGGGTCGTGCTGACCGTCGCCATCCATCTGGATGGCAATGTCATACCCGTTGGCAATGGCGTAACGGTATCCGCACTGGACGCCGCCCCCGATTCCCAGGTTTACGGGAAGGTCCAGGTAATTCATTCCCTCCCGGCGGAGAATCTCTCCGCTGGAATCGGTGGAACAGTCGTTGATGACCAGGTAATCCACACCGGGACAGGTTTCCTCCAGGCGGCCGACCGCCCGGACAATATTTGCTTCTTCGTTGTAGCAGGGAATGAGAACCAGTATTCTCACAAGGCGCTACCTCCTTAGATGAACTTCTCCAGCTGTTTCAGCAGGGTTGCCCGGTCATAGTGGGCTTTATAATATTCCCGGGCCTTCTGACCCATAGTTTCCCGCTCCGGGGAAGAGGTTTCGGCCAGCGCTTTCATGTTGGCGGCCAGCGCCTTAACATCCGCAGCAGGGCTGACCAGTCCGGCACCGCTTTCCTTGACCGCAGCATAGCCTTCACCGTTCATGCTGGCCAAGATGGGCTTTCCCATGGCCATATAGCTGGCTACTTTGGCGGGAACGGTGAGCCCCAGGTCGGGACTGTCTCCCAGGGAGACCACCAGGCCCTGAGCGGCCCCGGCAATGGCAGGAATTTGGGTGGGGGGAACGCTGCCATAGAAGGAAATAAAACTTCCCGCATTCAATTCCTTTACCAGTGCTTCCAGGGAAGAGCGGCTCATGCCGTCGCCTACCAAAAGAAGATGGAGGGAAGGACAGTCTTTGTGGGCCAGCGCAGCGGCACGGATGACCGTGTCCAGGCTCTGGGCAGGACTGAAATTCCCGGTAAAGACCAGAAGGAATTTTCCTTCATACTGGCGGACTAAATCCGGGTCTAAAGCAGGCCGGGCATAGAAATCCTCGCAATACTGGGGGATAACAGCTATTTTCTCCGCGGATTTTCCGGTGCGCTGGGTAAGGCGTGCCCCCAGGCTGGAGCTCATGGCAATCAGCTTGTCCGCCCGGCGGTAAAACCAGTCGCTGACCCGGTGGGCAATGGCCCGGAGCAGGGGATTCTTTACCGGAAGAACGCTGTACAGGTTTTCCGGCCACAGGTCCAGCACATAGGTGGTGACCGGGACTTTTTTCAGTTTTCCGTACACCAGGGCGGGCAGGGCCATCATCACCGGGCTGGTGTTGTAGCAGAGAACGGCATCATACTGCCCTTTCAGCCGGGAAAGGCTGAACAGGGCTGACACCGGCCAATAGCAGTAGTTGAGGAAAATCCGAAGGCCGGTATTTCCTTTCCGGCGAATCTCTCCCGACCGGAACACCCGGGCCCCCGCATATTCCTGCCGCCGGGGACCAGTGTACCCGTACCCGTCAAACCATTCCCCCTTGGGATAGTTGGGCAATCCGCAAAGGACATCTACCTGACAGCCGTCCTCCACAAGGCCCTCCACCAAATCATTGACCCGGAAGTTTTCCGGCCAGAAATGCTGGGTGACCACCAGGATATGCTTGGCCATGGTATTCCTCCTTTGGGGTGTGAATGGTAAAAGAAATTAAATCAGTATTTCCGCCAGACCATCTTGTTGACCACACCTACATAGCTCTGGATGATCTTGACCACCTTGGTGGACACATCCTCGGTGTAGGCGGGGACGGGAATTCCCAAATCCCCGTTGGCGTTCATGGCCACGGCAGTCTCCACGGCCTGCTCCACCCCGCCTGCAGTAATGCCGGCCAGGATAAAGCAGCCCTTATCCAGGGCCTCAGGGCGCTCGGTGGAGGTGCGGATGCAGACAGCAGGGAAGGGATGGCCCACGCTGGTGAAGAAGCTGCTCTCCTCCGGCAGGGTGCCGCTGTCGCTGATGACGCAGAAAGCGTTCATCTGCAGGTTGTTATAATCGTGGAAGCCCAGGGGCTGGTGAAGAATCACCCGCTCATCCAGCTGGAAATTCATGGCTTCCAGCCGCTTCCGGCTCCGGGGATGGCAGGAATAAAGGATGGGCATGTCATACTGCCGGGCCAGATGGTTGATGGAGGTAAACAGGTCCAGGAAATTCTTCTCGGTATCAATGTTTTCCTCCCGGTGGGCGGAGAGAAGCATGTACTTCTGAGGCTCCAGGCCCAGCTGCTCCAGAATCTTGCTGGAACGAATCTGCTCCAGGTTGGCGTGGAGAACTTCTGCCATGGGGCTGCCGGTCACATAGGTCCGTTCCTTGGCAGTGCCCTCAGCGTTGAGGTAACGGCGGGCATGCTCGGAGTAGCAGAGGTTCACATCTGCAATATGGTCCACAATGCGGCGGTTGGTCTCCTCAGGAAGGCATTCGTCAAAGCAGCGGTTGCCTGCTTCCATATGGAAGATGGGAATGTGGAGCCGTTTGGCAGCAATGGCGGACAGGCAGCTGTTGGTGTCTCCCAGAATCAGGAGGGCATCGGGCTTCTCTTCCACCATAAGGGCATAACTCTTGGCAATGATGTTGCCGATGGTCTCGCCCAGGTCCTTGCCCACGGCGTTCAGGTAAAAATCAGGTTCCCGCAGGCCCAGGTCCTCGAAGAAGATCTGGTTCAGGGTATAGTCGTAGTTTTGGCCGGTGTGGACCAGGATCTGGTCAAAGTACCGGTCACATTTTTTAATGACGGCAGAGAGCCGGATGATCTCCGGGCGGGTGCCGATGATGGTCATAAGTTTGATTTTGTTCATGATTACCACCTCAAAAGAGAATCATCCGGAGCGTGTACCAGGTTGGGGAAGAGCCGATGGAGATGATACCGGGCCCAGTAGCACCGCTGCTTGAACCGCCGCTCATGACGGAAGGTTTTCAATGCCCGGCTCTGGAGGAAGTGATTGTAGCAGCGCAGATGGGCCTCATGCTCCTCGGGGGAGAAGTGGAGAGTGCGCCGGTAGGCTTCCTCGGGGTTCTGGGAGAAAATGTGGACCAGGAAATCCTCGAATTCCTGATTCCGGTGGACAAAATAATCCGGTTCCAGGAAGAGGGGCTGAGAGACCTTCTCGTACCAGGCCTTGGGGTCCTGATCCAGGCGGATGATCTCAGCCAGAAGATCGTCCAGATTGTCGTAATCATGGACATTGATGATGGCTTTGGGGTTGAGGACCTGGGTGGCCTGAGGGTTGCCGTAGAAGATGGGAATGGAATGGGCCATCCAGGCGTGGGTCACCTTTTCCGAAATAAAGCCGTTGAGAACAACACTCTCGGACACCACCGAGAACTTGCACCGGCGGATGAAATTCATCTTCTGGACCCCGTCCTCCGAGTAGGGAACGGTAAAGCCGTCCGGCATATTGTTCATGAAAGGACCGGCGCTCTCCACCCGGCGGTAGGAGGACAGCTTGTCAAAGAGCTGGCGGCGGATGTCGGTGACGGAATCATGGGTAAAGATAAAGTCACAGAAAAGATCCTTTTCCCCCAGAAGTTCCTCCATGGGTCTGCGGTCCTGGGCCCCCGGAGAAAGGAAAAAGTTCCGGGTGCAGGGGTCCAGCAGGAAGTAGGGAGCATAGAAATGCCGGTCGTTGTACTGGAGCGGGTCGAAGGTGATGGTATAGTCGAAGCAGTTGAAATCCGGGGAGAAATTTTCTCCGGTAATGAACACCCGGGGGCAGGAATAGTTCACATACTGGAACGGGGGATCAAAGTGATTGCAGATCACAAAGTCCGGGTCCTTGTCCACCAGCTGCAGGTCAAAATACTTGCGAAGAATCCGGGTGACCAGATACTGCTCCGGGTCAAAACTGGGGTAGAATCCCAGGTATTTTACCCGAACGGTTTTTTTGGTTTCCATGGAAACCCTCCTTTAAGGGAATCTGTGTTATACCGGGAGAAAGAAAGTGTCCGGGTGGTCCGGATCAAAGGGCTCATTGGCCCACATAAAGACCACAGCATCCTCGGTTCCCAGGTTCTGAATGTTGTGGGTGTAGCCGCAGGGAATGTCGATGACTTCCAGCTTTTCGCCATCGGTGACATATTCAATCACCTTGTCATCCTCGGGCAGGCGGAACCGGGTGGCACACCGGCCCTTTACCACCAGGAACTTCTCGTTTTTGGTGTGGTGCCAGTGGTTCCCCTTGGTGATTCCGGGGCGGATGATGTTGACACTGAACTGGCCCCGCTCCGGGGTGCGGAGAATCTCGGTAAAGCTGCCCCGGTCGTCACAGTGCATATCCAGAGGATAGGCAAAGTCCTCCTGGGGCAGATAGCTCAAGAAGGTGGAGTACAGCTTTTTCTCCAGGCTGCCGGGGGTCATGTCAGGGCAGGCCAGGGTCTTCCGGCCCTGAGCAAAGCCCTGGATGGTCTGAGCCAGATGGCCCAGGGTAGTGGTGTGAACGGGGTGAATCCGGCAGATGGGCCGGTCACTGCCCTCGGTGACTACCTTGCCCTCAAAGGCATCCAGAATACACTGGACCACATCGTCAATATAAACCAGGGGAAGGGAATATTCCGGGTCCCGCACCTGAATGGGCAGACCCCGGGCAATGTTATGGCAGAAGGTGGCTACCACACTGTTGTAGTTGGGACGGCACCATTTGCCGAACACCCCTTCCATCCGGAACACATAGACGGGGGAGCCCATCTTTTCCCCGTGGGCAAAGATGGCATCTTCCGCTGCCCGCTTGCTCTTGCCGTAGTCGTTGTCCAGCTCAGCCTGAATGCTGCTGGTGACCAGGACGGGGGCCTTGTTGCCGGCCTCTTCCAGAAGGGAAAGGAGGGTCTCGGTAAGGCCGGTATTTCCGGTATAGAAATCCTTGGGGTCGGTGGGACGGTTGATCCCTGCCAAATGGACCACAAAGGCAGCCCGGCGGCAGTAATCAGCCAGGGTCTCCAGAGTATCATCCTTCTCAAACAGGAGAAGGTCGGTATAGCCGGCAGTCCGGAGGGTAAGGGTCAGGTTCCGGCCCACAAACCCGCCGGCACCGGTAATCAGGATAGGAGAATCAAGCTTCAAAGTTCTTCAAAGCCTCCTGTACATAGTCGGTGGTGAGAATCTTGGCCTTGGTGCCTTCCACATCCAGCCGGGTGGTGTTGTGGCTGGTGTAGGCCTCATCGGGAATCTTCTCCTGGCCCTGGATGAAGAACTTGTCATAGTTCAGGTCACGGCTGTCGGGATGGACCCGGTAATAGCCGCCCATATCCTCGCTCCGGACACGCTCCTCCACGGTGAGGAGGGTCTCGTACAGCTTTTCACCATGGCGGGTGCCGATGATCCTGGTGCCGGTATCCCCAAACAGCTCCTGCACGGCCTTGGCCAGGTCTCCGATGGTGGAGGCATCTGCCTTCTGGACAAACAGGTCGCCGGGGTTGGCATGCTCAAAGGCGAACATGACCAGGTCCACGGCCTCGTCCAGGTTCATGAGGAACCGGGTCATATCCGGGTTGGTGATGGTGATGGGGTTGCCGGCCTTGATCTGGTCAATGAACAGGGGAATGACACTGCCCCGGCTGCACATGACATTGCCGTACCGGGTGCAGCAGATGGTGGTGCCGCCCCGTTCAGCAGCCACACGGGCGTTGGCACCAATGACCTTTTCCATCATGGCCTTGGAAATGCCCATGGCGTTGATGGGATAAGCAGCTTTATCGGTGGAGAGGCAGACTACCTTGGAAACACCGCTCTCAATGGCGGCATGGAGCAGATTGTCGGTGCCTTCAATGTTGGTGCGGACTGCTTCCATGGGGAAGAACTCGCAGCTGGGGACCTGTTTCAGGGCAGCTGCATGGAAGATAAAGTCGGTGCCGGGGATGGCATCCTGGATGCTCCGGTAGTTCCGCACATCCCCAATATAGAATTTTACCTTGCCGGCATGTTCAGGATACCGGGCCTGCAGGTCGTGGCGCATATCGTCCTGCTTCTTTTCATCCCGGCTGAAAATCCGAATCTCCCCAATGTCGGTGGTGAGGAAATGCTTCAGAACAGTATTGCCAAAGCTGCCGGTACCTCCGGTAATCATAAGAGTTTTATCTTTAAAAATAGTAGAGGCCATAACAGTACGCTCCTTTAATTGAACTTTTCCACAGGACACATTTACAGATGATATTAGAATATCACAAAAACCCGAAATATGCAACGGCAAGGGGGTTCCTGATAAAAGAAAAAGCCCGTTCCACCGCCTGAAACCAGGAGGTGAAGCGGGGAGAAAAATTGTCACTGAGCGGGCCAGAGAAGCCGAAGCTGCCGCAGAAGATACAGGCAGGCAAGGGCAAGGATTCCCATAAAGCCGTAGAGGACCCAATAGGAAAGGGGAAGGGAGAGGAAAAGGGTGACCATGACCATGGAATCCAAAAGGGTATGAATGGCAAGACAGCCCAGAGAACCAAGAAGGGTATGGCGGGTCTTTACACCCCAGCATACCAGCACCGACATGCCGGTATGGATGACCATGGTGAGAAGCCGTTCCAGCCCCGAGAGAAGGAAAAGTCCGGCGCCGGTGGCCAGAAGGGTGTCCCGGATGGCGGTGAGCTGGGCAGGGTCAGTGCCGGCGGCCTGGGCCTGGGCGATGAGGGCGTCAAAGCTGCCGGTCTGAATCAGGACCATAAAAATCAGGTTGTTGATATAAGTGACTCCCACCAGAAGGATGGCCTCAATTCCCCCATGGCCCAAACCTGCTGCCACGGCCCGGCGGTAGGTCAGGTTCTTTTTCATGGCCCAGGCAGCGGCAAGGCGGCCTGCCAGTTCAAAAAGTCCGGCAGTGAAAGCCAGACCCAAGCCGTAGAGAAAAACATGCTGCTGGGAGAAAGAGACAAAGCCCGCATTCCCGGATAAGACCCCCAGGAGGGGAAGCCGGATAAGAATCTGAGTTACAAAAAATCCGGCGGCCCCCAGAAGCCAGGCGGTGAAGAAGCCCTGTCCCCGGTATTTAATTCCGAAAATCAGAAGGATGAGAAGAGGTCCTATCAGGCTGATGAAAAGGGTGAGCAGGCAGGCAGCAAAGCTGGCAGCGGAAATCATAAGGAAGGCTCCTTTTCTGAATTACTTGATGGTCTCAATATAGTACAAATCCGGGTAATATGCAACAACCACCCGGACAGAGAAAGCCCCCGCCTCTGCCGGAGCAGGGGAGGGGGCCGAGAGTGGTTTTGGTTACTTTGCCAGCCAGCGGGCCACATCCTCGTCGGTGCCCCAAACCTGGTGGGTCCCTTCCAGCTGGTGGAGGGAACCGGCGTTGTAGTCCAGGCCGGAGGTGGCATAGTCATAGCTCTCTGCCACACGGCTCTTTTCCACTACCGGGTTGGGACTGGGAATGGCGCTGAGAAGGCTGCGGGTGTAGGGGTGCACCGGATGAGCGAAAATCTCCTCGGTGGTGCCGGTCTCCAGCAGGTGCCCCAGATGGAGAACACCGATCCGGTCGCTGATGTACTTGACCATGGACAGGTCATGGGCAATGAAGAGATAGGCGGTGCCGGTCTCTTCCTGAATGTCCTTCATCAAGTTGACCACCTGTGCCTGGATGGATACATCCAGAGCAGAGATACACTCATCCGCAATGATCAGCTTGGGGTTCATGATCAGAGCCCGGGCAATGCCTACACGCTGGCGCTGACCGCCGGAGAACTGGTGGGGATAGCGGTCGGCATGTTCGGGGGCCAGGCCTACCTTGGCCAGAATCCGGTCGATTTTATCCTGCCGCTCTTTCCGGTTGGCGTAGAGATGGTGGATGTCCAGGCCTTCGCCAATGATTTCGCCCACCTTCTTCCGGGGGTTGAGACAGGCCATGGGGTCCTGGAAAATCATCTGCATCTGGGTCCGCAGGGCAGCGGTGGCTTTTTTGTCCAGCTTGCCACTGATGTCGGTGCCGTCAAAAATAATCTGGCCTTCGGTAGGGTTGTAAAGCCGGATGATGGACCGTCCGATGGTGGACTTGCCGCTGCCGGACTCACCTACCAGGCCGTAGGTCTCCCCGGGGTAGATATCAAAGGTGACGCCATCCACTGCGCGGACGGTGTAATTGTTGCTCACCTTGAAATACTGTTTCAGATTCTTTACCTGCAAAAGAGGCGTTTTCTCAGACATATTACTTTGCCTCCTTCTTCATTCTCTGGATGCGGGCTTTCAGCTCGGCAGGCATTTCCACCTTGGGGGCCCGGGGGTCCAGCAGCCAGGTGGCTGCATAGTGGGTATCGGTAATCTTGAACATGGGGGGCTCGGCCCGGTCGTCAATCTTCAATGCGTAAATGTTCCGGGGTGCAAAGGCATCGCCGGTAACGGGATGAAGCAGGTTGGGGGGAGAGCCGGGAATGGTGTAGAGCCGGTGATCGTTGGTGTCCAGGTCAGGCATGGCGCTGAGCAGGCCCCAGGTGTAGGGATGGGCAGGCTCGTAGTAGATCTCGTTGATGGTGCCGGTCTCCACAATGCGGCCTGCATACATTACATTCACAAAGTCTGCAACCTTTGCCACCACACCCAGGTCATGGGTGATGTAGATGACCGAGATCCGCCGCTCTTTCTGAATCCGCTGAATCAGCTCCAGAATCTTGGCCTGGATGGTTACATCCAGGGCGGTGGTAGGCTCGTCGCAGATGAGAAGCTCGGGGTCACAGGCCAGAGCAATGGCAATGACCACACGCTGGCGCATACCGCCGGACAGCTGGTGAGGATAGTTCCCCATCCGGGCCTCTGCATCGGTAATGCCAACTTCCTTGAGAAGGCTTACGGCCTTTTTGTAGGCTTCCTCTTTGGGGGTTTTGTAGTGCCAGATCATCCCTTCCATGATCTGCTTGCCGATGGTCATGGTGGGGTCCAGGCTGGTCATGGGGTCCTGGAAAATCATGGCGATCCGCTTGCCGTTGATGTGGCGGCGGATATCCTTTTTCTTCATCTTCAGGATATCCACGGTTTCGGGTGTGCCGTCGTCATGATGATAAGTGTACTCGATGGTACCGCTGTCTACCTTGCCGTTTTTGGCCAGGATGCCCATGGCGGCTTTGACGGTAACAGACTTGCCGCTGCCGGACTCACCTACGATGGCCAGGGTCTCGCCCCGGTAAAGGTCCAGGTTAACGCCCCGGATGGCATGAACAGGTCCTGCGGTGGTGGTGAAGGTGATGCTCAGGTCCCGAACAGTAAGTACTTTTTCTCGTTCCATGGTGCACACCTCACATATCTTTCATCTTGGGGTCAAAGGCTTCCCGCAGACCGTCAGCCAGCATATTGAAGCTGAGCATCAGGATGGCCAGCACAACAATGGGAGGAACGATCTGGTAGGGATGGGTGGTGAAGCTGTTGAAGGCTTCATTGATCAGGCTGCCCAGAGAGCACTGGGGAACCGGAATGCCCAGACCTACAAAGGAGAGGAAAGCCTCGGTAAAAATAGCGGTGGGAATGCTGAACATAAGCTGGGTGATGATCTGACCGATGATGTTGGGAAGCACTTCCTTGAAGATAATATGGAAGCTGCCGGCACCCAGGGTGCGGCTGGCCAGAACAAATTCCTGCTCTTTCAGTTTCAGCATTTCGGCCCGGGCAATACGGCTCATACTGATCCATTCGGTAATGACCAGGGTGAGAACAATGGTGCTGAAGCCCGGTTTCAACACCATCAGCAGCAGAGTACAGATGACCAGACGGGGAATACCGTTGTTGATTTCCGCAAACCGCTGCATAATGCTGTCTACCCAGCCGCCGAAGTAGCCGGAAATCAAACCGTAGCTCATGCCCACTGTCATGTTGATGATGGCAGAGACAAGGGCAATGCCCAGACTGACCCGGGCACCCTGCCAGACGCGGGTCCAGATGTCACGGCCCAGGGTATCGGAACCGAACCAGTAATATACATCGTCCAGCCCCTTTTCCTCATAGCCGTTGACAATACGGAAGCCGGTGGAGGTGGAGAGTTTTTCGTCGCCGTTGAAGATGCCCAAGTCCTCCAGCACCGGGATACGGGGAGCAAAGTTTTTCTGGCTCAGCTCCTGGGCGCTGTAGGTGTAGTCGGTCATGCTGGGACCAAAGGCGGCCAGCAGGGAGATGATGACGATCAGAACCAGGGCTACCAAAGCGCCCTTGTTGCTGATAAAACGCTTGTACACATCCTTCCAGTAACTCTGAGAGGCAAAGTTGGAGTCAATGTTGACCCCGGCCTGATCATTTTTCAGCTGAAAATCATCCGGCTGGAAGGTATATTCCGAGGCGGAGACCGGTGCGGCCACCGCAACTTTTTTCTTTTTCAGGAAAGCCATTATTTGCTGCCCTCCTTTGCCACGCGGATTCGGGGATCAATAATACCGTAAAGAATGTCTACCACCAGCATGATCCCGATGTACATGGCAGAATAAATGAAGCTCAGGGCAATGACCACATTGTAGTCGTTGGACTGGATGGCGGTGACCAGCAGGCTGCCCACGCCGGGAATGGAGAAAATCTTCTCTACCACCAGGCTGCCGGTCATCAGGTCTACAATGAGGGGAGCCAGAACGGTGATGATGGGGATCAGGGCGTTCCGCAGGGCATGGCGGAGAATCAGGGGAGCTCCGGAAATGCCCTTGCTTTCAGCCAGGAGCATAAAGTCGCTGTCCAGAACCTCCAGCATCTCGGTGCGGGTAAACCGGGCAATGCTGGCCATGGTGAACATGGACAAGGCAATGCTGGGCAGAACACTGGACATAAATGGCTCTTTGGCCGTGTACAGGAAGGGGAAAAGACTGAGCCTGAAACCCAGACTGTAACTCAGCGCAAGCGCAAACACATAGCTGGGAACCGAAACACCGATAACGGAAAGAAGAGTACACAGGTTATCAATGATGGTGTTATGGTTCAGGGCGGCTATCACTCCCAGAATCAGGCCTATAATGGCGCCCAGGGCTACCGCTTGTCCGCCGATGGCAATGGATACGGGCAGGCGGGACTGGATGAGCTGGCTGATGGGAGTGTTTTTGCTGATGGTATAGCTGACACCGAAGTCACCCTTGACGAGGTTGGTCACATACTTGCCATACTGGACAAGAATGGGCTGATCCAGTCCATACTTCTCGAACAGAACGGCCCGCTGGTCATCGGTCAACTTTTCATCGTTGAAGGGAGAACCGGGCATGGCCTTAAGAAGGATGAACAAAACCAGGGTGATGGCCAACAGGGTGAGTACGGAAATCAAAACGCGTTTCAAAATATACTTTTTCACGGTTTGAATTTCTCCTTACATAACTTAATTTAAAACCGGACAAACAGGGGATAGGCGGATCGGCCACCCCGTCGCCGGCTGGGTGGCGGGTCAAAGGGCCGGAGGAAAGCCCCCCTTGTTGAGGGCGGACACATTAAAAAAGCGCAGCGGCTTTTATGGAAGAAGCCGCTGCGCTGCAGGGATCTAAAGTCGGTGCCCAGGCAAATCAGCCTTTTACAGCATTCTTGTATACACGGTTCAGAGCAACGGGGTGGAACTCAATGCCGGTTACATTGGCCTTGATCATGTTGGCATCTGCCTTGGTGTATACGGGAACGATCACAGCCTCGTCCATGACGATCTTCTCTGCCTCATACAGAGCAGCCCAACGAGCCTCGGGATCGTTCACATAAGCGCCGGAGGTGCAATCGGTGATGATAGCATCATACTCTTCATTGCTCCACAGGCCGTAGTTGTTGCTGTTGCCGGTAACCCACATGCCCAGGTAGGTCATGGGATCGGCGTAGTCGGGCCCCCAACGGGTGAGGCAAACCTCGTAGTTGCCGTTCTGGATGTCCTCAACACGCTGCTTCTTGGGCTCTACCACGATCTCCATGGTCACGCCCTGCAGGGTGGATTCGATCTGCTCCTTGATAACGGTGGCTACATTCTGAGCTTCGGTGGTGTCCTCAACCAGCAGCTGGAAGGTGAAGGTGTCCTGACCCAGCTCGCTCTTGGCAGTCTCGAAGTACTCCTTGGCGGCCTCGGCATCGTCAGCGCAAACATCGCTGAACATGGTCTGGTCTTCGGAGAAGTCGGAACCGTCGGGACCGGTGGCAAACTGCGGGGGAACAGCAGTGTAGGTGGCTACGGAGCCATCCTTCACAACATCCTCAACAATGGACACACGGTCAAGAGCGTTGGTCAGAGCAAGACGCAGGTTCTGGTTGGCCAGAGCGGGAACATCATTCATGTTCAGGGTCAGGTACCACATGTAGCCTGCACCATGAACGCTCAGCTCGGGATCGCCGGTGACCTGGTCTACCTGGTCGCCGCTCAGCTTAACGATGTCCAGATCGCCGTTCTGGTAGCTCATGTAAGCCTGCTGGCTGTCCTTCAGGACCTGATAGTTCAGGCCGTCCAGGGAAACGCTGTCAGCGTTATAGTAGTCAGGGTTCTTTACCAGAGAGAAGCTCAGAGCAGCAGGCTCATAGCTCTCCAGGATGAAAGCGCCGTTGCTCAGCACAGTGTCAGCACTGGTGCCGTAGGTGCCTTCGCCCAGGCTCTCATAGAAGGCCTGGTTCATGGGGTAGAAGGTGGGGAAGTACATCAGGCTCAGGAAGTAGCTGACGGGAACCTCCAGGGTGACCTCCAGGGTCTTGTCGTCGATGGCCTTTACGCCCAGCTCGGACAGATCCATCTCACCAGCCTGGATAGCGGCGGCATTCTTGATCTGGCCAATGTCGCTGAGCATGTAAGCATACTCGGAAGCAGTGGCGGGATCGCAGGCGCGCTGCCAGGCGTAAACGAAGTCGGCGGCGGTAACAGGCTCGCCGTTGCTCCAGTTGGCATCCTCACGCAGGTGGAAGGTGTAAACGGTACCGTCTTCGCTGATGTCCCAGCTTTCGGCAATGGCGGGAACGGCTGCGCCGTCAGCGTCCATCTGGGTCAGGCCATCGGTAAAGTTGGCGATGACCTCAAAGCTGGTGCCGTCGGTGGCCAGCTGGGGATCAAGGCTCTGCACCTCGACCTCAACCATGACATTAAGGACATTGCCGGTAGCGGTGCCGGTGGCAGCAGTATCGCCGGTGGTGTCAGCAGTGGCGTCATTGGAAGAACCGCAGGCGACCATGCTGAGAACCATGACGACAGCCAGCAGCAGGGCTGCAAACTTTTTCATGTTCATGTGTCTCTTTCCTCTCTAATATAGTTTGCTTGTCCACTTATAGCGGACAAAAAAGCGAAAATGCCCCGACAGAGACCCACCCGGTCTTGTAGGGCACCCTTGCATAGAGTATTGTAACTTTACTGTGGTAAAATGTCAACCAATGTGGCACATTTTTCACAAAAAACGATTGACTTTCTGTAAAATGCACACAAATATCTACAGGCGATTCCGGTATTTGTGAACAAATTACGAAAATTAGAGTACATCTGTACTTTATGCAAAGACAGATTTGTGCATAAAAATTCCCTCCCGCAGAAGCGGAAGGGAAAATTTTTCTGTCACAGTCCCATTTGCTTGACCGCAATATGAAGACAGCGTCTCAATGGCAGATACAAAAACAGGGTGAGAATAAAGTTTCCTGCCATGTGGTAGAGATCAAACTGAAGCCCTGCCAGCCACCAGGTCAGCACTGCACTGCCGTCCCAGATGAAAAAGTAGACCAGGGAACAAAGTCCTCCGAAGGCCAGACCGTACAGTCCGCAGATCACTGCCCAGAACAGGGGATGATCGATTTTGCGGAAGAGGAGTACCACCAGCATAAGGATATACCATACATACAGGTACATGGCCCACCAGATCCCAAAGCCGTACAGAATCCCCTGGAGCAGCACAAAGCAGCCGATGGCCAGGGGAGTCTGACGGGGAAGTTCCAGGGTGAACAGAAGGATGAAAAGACTGACCGGTTCGATGTTGGGCAGCCCGCTCATAAACTGCTTGCCCAGCAGCATCATGGCGGCCATCAGGGCCGAAAGAACCAGACTGCGGGTGGCAGCCAGGGTACGGGAGGTCACTGGCCCTGGGTGTAGACGAAGCCGTAAGCATCACCCTGAGCGAGGGTGATTTCGGAAATGCCCACAGAGGTCATCTCCCCCTGGCCGTCTACCAGGCACCACCAGGCCTGACCGTCATCCCAGTTGGCTTCAATGCCGTTTACAACGGTGACAAAACCGGCATCATGCTCTTCCTGGCTGATGAGACCGGCATCCAGCAGAGCATCTGCCAGGGTGGCGCCTTCCTGAGCGGTCAGCTCAAAGGGGGTAACATTGCCCTCAGCATCGGTGACACTGAAGGTCACGGTGATGGTCTTCTCATCCTGAGCCTCCTCTTCGGGAGCGGCAGTGGCCTCGGCAGCATCAGGGGTCTCGGTGGCTTCGGGAGCAGCGGTCACCTCAGGTGCAGCGGTAGCCTCGACGGCTTCCTGGGTGTTGCTGCCGCAGCCGGTGAGCAGGGCCAGGGCCAGCATGAGAGCCAGCATAAGGGAAGTAAGCTTTTTCATAATGTTTTTCTCCTTTTCAAACGGGTTTATTTTTCGCAACAAAAAACACCCCTCCGCAAGAACACGGATAGGGTGTGGCAATCACAAACACTCTGCCCCCTGAAACGGAAACAGAAAAGCCGTACCTTCTCCATCGCTCGTGGAGCCGTACTGCCAACCGCCCCGGCAATCTGACTGAGGACATGGCGTCCGTTACAGTGGCGGGACCGTGCGGGATTCTCACCCGGCTTCCCCGGCGCCGCAAAATGCGGCATGGCGGCGGCGTTGCTGCAAAAGGGTCGTTTTTGCTGCCTGGTCAGTATAGCAGATTTCACCTGTGGTTGCAAGTAAAAAAGAGCCGGACCCGATAGGTCCGGCTCAGAAATATTTATTTCTTTCCCAGGTACCGCAGCACCGGCACAGTGACCACTGTGGCGATGGCGCAGCAGGTGATGGCCTCGAACAGGCCCTGGGCACCTACCATGGCAATGACCAGGGTAAGGGGATTGGAAGCGCCCTTTGCAGCGGCTGTCTCCTGGATGTACTGGGTGTTATAGAAAAGAAGCATCATAAAGCCCATGTAGAACAGGGTGTTGAGCAGGGGAGCGGATACACCGCCGATGGCACAGCAGAGTTTGGTCTTGCCGGGAAGGGCTTTCTTTACCGCCTGGTAGATAAGGGCACAGCAGAGACCGCAGAGCAGCCGGCCAATGACAGCCTGAACAAAATACCCCACCGGGCTGGCGGTCATAAGGGCGACTCCCATCACGCTTTTTCCCTGGAGGGCGTTCATAAAGCTGGTAAGACCGAAAGCGGTGCCCAGAACTGCCCCGGCTGCCGGGCCAAGGGTCATGGCGCCAATGGCCACCGGAATGGTGATGAGACTCATGTTCAGCGGCCCGATGGGCAGGTAGCCCAAGGGGGTGTAAGCCATCACCAGCACAATGGCCAGTAAAAGTGCCAGCTGGGTAAGGGTGCGTACTTTTGTAGTGGAACGATTCATAATAAGCCTCCTGCTGCCGTCCCCGCCATCCATTTGCAGGGTACAGCGCAAAAATATTTGCGGGCTTTACCGCAAGAGCAGTATACTCCAACAAATGGCAAAAAGCAAGTTGACTTTTCCCTTTTCCTCTGCCAATATAACTAATGTACAATAGGAGGAGTAAAACATGGGTGAAATCATAGAGGTGACAAGCCTGGAAATGCCGGGGCTGGAAGTATACGCCAAGCTGACCCAGGCCCAGCTGAGAAATAAAAAAGAGCCGGAGCTGGGAATCTTCATTGGGGAAAGCCCCAAGGTGATCCGCAGGGCTCTGGCGGCAGGCTGCCGTCCGGTCAGTCTGCTGATGGAAAAGCAGAAGCTGGAAGGGCAAGGCAGGGAAATGATGGAGCTTTGTCCCGAAGTCCCGGTATATGTGGGGGAGCGGGAAATTCTGGCCAGCCTTACCGGGTATGAACTGACCCGGGGAATCCTCTGCGCCATATACCGCCTTCAGCCCCGGGACCCTCGGGAAATCTGTGCCGGTGCCCGGCGCTTGGCAGTGCTGGAGGGTATTGTGGATACAACCAACATGGGAGCCATTTTCCGGTGCGCTGCTGCCCTGGGAATGGATGGGGTGCTCCTCAGTCCCGGCTGCTGTGATCCTCTGGCCCGCCGGGCAATCCGGGTGAGCATGGGGACCGTGTTCCAGGTGCCCTGGGCGGTGCTGGGAGAGTCCCGGGCAGACTGGCCGGAAAAGGGAATGGAACTGCTGCGGGAGCATGGCTTCAAAACAGCGGCCATGGCCCTGAAAAAGGATTCCATCCCTCTGGGGGACCCTCGCCTGGCCAGTGAGGAAAAGCTGGCCGTGGTGCTGGGAACGGAAGGGGACGGCCTGGCAGGGGGAACCATTGCCGCCTGCGATTACACCGTTATCATCCCCATGAGCCATGGGGTGGACAGCCTGAATGTGGCGGCAGCCTCTGCCGTAGCGTTTTGGGAACTGGGAAAACACTGAGAGAACAAAAGACCCGCCGAAAACTCGGCGGGCCTTTTGCGTTGTATGGAAGAAGAAAATGTATCTGAAATTATGCCTGGAACAGCTTGGGAGCGGTCTTGTACAGAATCACCATGACCACGCAGACCAGAATGGCGCTGGGCAGCATGTAGGCTCCGTTGTAAAGCAGGCTGTAGTAGGCGGGGTGCATTCCTTCGGGAGCCCAGGAACCGTAGAGCAGGTAGCCGGACAGGAAGCTGCAGCAGAACCGGAGGGCGCAGGCCACAATGCTGCCGGTGATCAGACCGGCCAGCTTATTGGAAAAGGTATTTGCAAAGAGGCCGGACAGTCCCAGAACGGTGAAGGCCAGAACATAGTCCAGCAGAATGCAGCCAATCTGGCTGAGCAGGGTGGTGCAGTAGAGCACATTGCTGAAGCCAAGGATCATCTGAAGAACGCCGTGTACAAAGCCGGTGAAGCAGCCCCACTTTACGCCGTGGCGGTAGCCCATGAGGACAATGGGGAACATCTCCAGAGTTACGCTGCCGCCCATGGGCATATCCATGAACTTGATGTAGCTGAGAATGGTGGTGAGGGCAATGATAAGAGCGCCCTCGACCAGAATACGGGTTTTGCTGGTGGTTTTCATGTTTTTGGTTTCTCCTTGTTTTTTGGAATTTGACATAAAAACAAAAAGAAACGCCCGCATAAAACATGCGGGCGCAAGAATGGCAATACTATCGTCAAACTTCCTACGCCGGCATTACCCGGATCAGGTTCAAGGCGACCTGGAACTGCAATTCGTTCCAATCTCAGCCGAGGAAGCCCTCAGCGCCCCTGTTTTTATGTCTGTGGGTATGATAGCGCAGGAAGAAAAAATTGTCAAGAAAAAATCCTGAACCTTTTTACAGGTTCTTCTGGCAGATATCTGCCAGGCAGCATTTATCGCAGTAGGGTTTGGTCCGGGCGGTGCAGACCTCCCGTCCGTGATAAACCAGTCGGTGGCAGAAATCACTGCCTTCCTCCGGGGGAACGATTTTCCAGAGCGCCATCTCCACCCGTTTCGGGTCCTTGATGCCGTCCACCAGTCCAATTCGGTTGCACAGGCGGATGCAGTGGGTGTCGGTGACGATGGCAGGCTTGCCGAACACATCCCCCATAATCAGGTTGGCGCTTTTCCGCCCTACTCCGGGCAGGGCCAGCAGGGCGTCAAAGTCCTCGGGGACCCTGCCGCCGTACTGATTGGCGATAATTTCCATGCAGGCAACAATGTCCCGGGCCTTGCTCCGGCCCAGGCCGCAGGGACGGACCACTTCCTCCACGGCATCCTCCCCGGCGGCGGCCAGAGCAGCGGGGGTGGGATATTTGGCAAACAGGTCCTTCACCACCACATTCACCCGGGCATCGGTGCACTGGGCAGCCAGGCGCACCTCCACCAGCAGCTGCCAGGCGTGGTCATAGTCCAGGGTGCAGTCGGCCAGAGGATATTCTTCTTTCAGCCGCCGGATACATTCCAGGGCCAGTTCTGATTTGGTCATGGGAAAAACCTGCCTTCTCATAGTACTTGGAACCATTATACGGGGTTTTACCTGCTTTTGCAAGGTAAAGGGTTGAAAGGCCGGGAAATAACCGGTATAATGAAGGTGTTTTTATTTTAAATTTTCCGGGTAAAGATGGGAGGAAAAGGTTATGTACGGAGAAATGATGGATACCATCGGTCTGGTGACCAAGGCTGACCCCGAAGTGGGCGCCGCCATGGACCGGGAGCTGGCCCGCCAGCGCCGGAACATTGAGCTGATCGCCAGCGAGAACATTGTCAGCCCCGCTGTTATGGCAGCCATGGGCAGTGTACTCACCAACAAGTACGCAGAGGGGTACCCCCGTCATCGGTACTACGGCGGCTGTGTTCATGTGGATGAAGTGGAGGACCTGGCCATTGAGCGGGCCTGCAAGCTGTTCGGAGCCAAGTATGCCAATGTACAGCCTCACAGCGGCGCCCAGGCCAATCTGGCCGTATACTTCGCTCTCCTCAATGTGGGGGACACTGTTATGGGCATGGACCTGTCCCAGGGCGGTCACCTGACCCACGGAAGCCCCGCCAACATGAGCGGCAAGAACTACAACTTTGTCTCCTACGGAGTAAACGAGGAAGGGTATCTGGACTATGACGCCCTGGCCAAGCAGGTGGCCAAGGTCCGGCCCAAGCTGCTGGTGGCAGGGGCTTCCGCCTATCCTCGTGCCCTGGATTTTGAAAAGCTGGCGGAAATTGCCCACGGCTACGGCGCCATGCTCATGGTGGATATGGCCCACATTGCAGGCCTGGTAGCAGGCGGCGCCCATCAGAACCCGGTGCCCTACGCCGATGTTGTGACCACCACCACCCACAAGACCCTCCGGGGACCCCGGGGCGGTCTCATTCTGACCAACAACGAGTACCTTATCAAGAGAATCAACAGCGCTATCTTCCCCGGCACCCAGGGCGGTCCTCTGGAACATGTGATCGCTGCCAAGGCTGTCTGCTTCGGTGAGGCCCTCCAGCCTCCCTTCAAGGACTACGCCCACAAAATCGTGGAGAACGCTCAGGCACTGGCCAAGGGGCTCCAGGACCGGGGAATCAAGCTGGTATCCGGCGGCACTGACAACCACCTTATGCTCATTGACCTGACCGATCTGGACATTACCGGCAAGGAGCTGGAGCACCGGCTGGACGAGGTGAACATCACCGCCAACAAGAACACCGTTCCCGGTGAAAAGCGGAGTCCCTTTGTGACCAGCGGCGTTCGGGTGGGCACTCCCGCCGTTACCACCCGCGGTTTCGGCAAGGAGGAGATGGAGGTCATCGCCCAGTGCATTGCCGATTGCATTTTTGATTTTGAAAACAAGAAGGATGAAATCATCCGCCGGGTGGAGGAGCTGAACAGCCGCTTCCCCCTGTATCAGTAAGAAAGAGGAAACTATGGCAGAGCCACTGGCCCAGAAACTGCGGCCCAGCAGTCTGGAAGATGTATGCGGACAGCAGCATCTTCTGGGAAAAAATCAGGTATTCTACCGCACCATAGCCAGCGGTAAAATCCCCAATATGGTATTTTACGGACCCAGCGGCTGCGGAAAAACCACAGTGGCCCGAATCATTGCGGACAGCAGCGGCATGGCCCTTCACAAGCTCAACGGTACCAGCTGTGGCACCGGGGACATCAAGGCTGTGCTGGGAGAAATCGGGACCCTGGGAGCGGCAGGAGGCATTCTGCTTTATCTGGACGAGATCCAGTATCTCAACAAAAAGCAGCAGCAAAGCCTTCTGGAATGCATTGAGGAGGGAACCGTCACCCTCATTGCCTCCACCACCGAGAATCCCTATTTTTACATCTACAATGCCCTGCTCAGCCGATGCACCGTCTTTGAATTCAAGGCCCTTCAGCCCGGAGACATTGCCCAGGGAATCGACCGAGCCCTGGAAAAGCTGGGCGGAAAATATACCATTGACCCTGAGGCCCGGGAGTATCTCAGCCGGGCCAGCGGGGGAGACATGCGCAAAGCCCTGGGCTGTCTGGAATTTCTGGTCAGCGCCAGCGGAGAGTCGGGAAACCTGACCCTGGACATGGTCCAGCAGGTGAGCCGCCGCACCGCCATGCGGTATGACAGGGAAGGGGATGACCACTACGACATCCTCTCCGCTTTTCAGAAATCCATGCGGGGAAGCGACCCGGACGGGGCGCTCCATTACCTGGCGCGGCTTCTGGAAGCAGGGGACATGGTTTCCGCCTGCCGCCGCCTTATGGTCTGCGCCTGCGAGGATGTGGGGCTGGCTTATCCCCAAATCATTCCTATTGTAAAAGATGCGGTAGATGCGGCCAATATGCTGGGGCTTCCGGAAGCCCGAATCCCTCTGGCCGACGCAGTTGTTCTGGTGGCTACCAGTCCCAAGAGCAACAGCGCTTACAAGGCCTACGATGCCGCCGCTGCCGACCTGAGGGCAGGAAAGAGCGGCCCCATCCCCCGCCATCTGCAGAACAAGCATTACGACGGGGAGGATGCTGCTGTCAAGGGGCAGTTCTACCAGTATGCCCATGATTTCCCCGGGCATTGGGTGGACCAGCAGTATCTGCCCGACCCACTGAAAAATACCCGGTATTATTCCTTTGGGGACAACAAAACAGAACAGGCCGCCCGGGCCTACTGGGAACGAATCAAAAACCGTCCCCTAAAATAAAGAGCAAAAAATCCCTCTGCAAAAAGCAGAGGGATTTTTTTATGCTGTTTTCCATTACTGATTCTGGGGAATATGGGTTTCAAAGTTTTCTTCCTCGAGAGGGAAAAGATCCTGACTGAGAATTTCCTGGTCCATCCCAAACACCACCTCAGGGGTGGAGGCGGGAGTGTGAGGCTCGGGGACCTCCACCTGCTGGGTAGAGGAGTCAGGCAGATAACGCTGTTTTTCTCCCATAGGGCAAACCCTCCTTCCTATACTTTCAGGATGCCCCGGGAACAGGATTTTATGCAGGGTCTCAGAACCGTTTCCGGACCTCCATCACCCGGCCAATTACCCGGATGGGAATTTGGCGGGGGTCGTATACCTGAATCTGATGGATGGGATTGTTGCTCTGGGGCATAAGGGTCACCGTATCTCCGCTGGAATAAAACCGCTTGACGGTGGCATCGTCCCCGTTTACCAGAACCACGGCGATCTCTCCCTGGTCCACCGCAGACTGCTGGCGGACCACCACCAGGTCTCCATCCCCGATGCCGGCGGCGTTCATGCTGTCTCCGGACACCCGGAGGGAAAAATAGTTTTCCCCGTCCCGGTAATCGCAGGCAGTGTACCCTTCAATATTTTCAGCGGCCAGAATGGGAAGTCCCGCCGACACCCGGCCCAGAATGGGCATTACCCCCGAAGGCTGGTAGGGGGATAGCTGGGGAGCGGGAAGAAGTTCCTCTCCGCAGAGCTGAACCGGGGTAAGGTCCAGGGCGGAGGCGATGGCACAGAGGGCTAAGGGCTTGGGAGAGGAAAACTGCCCTTTCTCATACCGCATGATGGTGGAGGGATTCAGCTGTACCCGGGCGGCGACTTCTTTTTGACTGAGCTTCAGCTCTTTGCGGCGGGCAGCGATTCGGCTGCCAATCTCCTGTGGGGTGAACATAAGCGTACCTCCTGACGGCTTTCTAAGAGAAGTATACTACAGAAAATTGCTTTACGCAATAAAATTTATTACAAAATTGCGTAAAGCAGTTGACATTCAAAAAAAGCGTGTTAGAATAAAATTGCGCTACGCAACAACCAAAGGTTGTGAAAACGGATTTTCAGTTTCTGAAAAAGAAAGGCTTGGAAGGGTGAAGTCGGGGCGCAGAAATACAAAAAGGGGGAGGTTCCTCCTGCAATAGAATCATATAAAAGAAAGAGGGCGATAGAACGGACTTATGGATGAATTCTCCCCGGCCCGGGCTGGGGTACAGCTGCCGGGGAGAGGAATGGCAGTACGGGGAATATCCCCCTGCCTATGCGGGATTTATTCCCGGAGAAGAGGAAACGGAAGAGGACGAGAGTGAGGTGAGGAACAGATGGTAAAATGCGAACCGGAGACTTTGTGCTGGGGATGCGCCAAGGCCCTGGGAGGGTGCAGCTGGTCCTCGGGGGAATTCCGGCCGGTGGAGGGGTGGATGGCCCTGCCTACCTGTCAGCTGGACATTACCCCCCAGGGGCTGGTTATGACAGAGTCCTATTTTATATATGGATGCCCGGAGTACATTCCGGGCTGAAAGGGGGAGTGAAGTTATGACAGTGACTGAAAAGCAGGCGTGGCTCTGGCGATACCAGAAAGCCCGGCCCAGAATGGACCAGATTCAGGGCAAGCTGGCTCAGAAAGGAGTGGCCTGGGAGGAAATGAAGCGGATGGAGCAGCAGCCCTGTCACCCCACCCAGCGCCGTCAGCTGGAACAGGTGAAGGTCAGAACAGGCCGTGAAATGGAGACCTTAAAGCGAGAACTGGCAAGCCTGGAGGAGGACCGGAGAGAAATCGCCCTGGCCATTGAAAGGGTGGCGGAAGAACGGTTCCGCCGGCTGCTGGAATACCACTACCTGGAAGGGTGGACCTGGCAGCAGGTGGCCTGCCGGATGGAATACAGCCCCCGATATATTTACAAGCTGCATAAACAGGCATTGGAGGCCATAGAATGTAAGGGACGGAAAAGAACCTATCATCTTAAAGCGGAGAAATGCCGGATTCACTGTTTCCCCCAGAGGGAGGCCAGAGCATGAACAAAAAGCCGAAACCTATCCCTCCCCAGGCGGATATGCTGGTGGAGCAGGCACTTTTGGAGCGAGCTCTGGGATACCGTTACACCGAGGAGACCCGGGAACGAGTGAAGGACCCGGCCACCGGACAGTATGCCATGGTGGTGACCAAGCGGGTCCGGAAACAGATGGCTCCCAATACCTCCGCACTTTTCTTCTGGCTGAAAAACCGGCTGCCCCAGCAGTGGGGAAGCCTGATCCAGACAGGACCGCCCCCCGAGCAGGACGGACTTCTGGCCGCCCTGGACGGCTTTGCCAAGAACGGCTTTGAGGGAGGGGATGATGCCGGAGACTGGGAGGTGGAGTGATGGCAGCCTTTCAGTGGGGACCTCTCAGCAGGCGGCAGAAGCAGGTGCTTTCCTGGTGGAGGCCGGGCAGTCCGGTGGCCGACTATGACGGTATCATTGCAGACGGGGCCATCCGAAGCGGAAAAACCGTCTGCATGAGTCTCAGCTTTGTGCTCTGGGCCATGGAAGGCTTTGAAGGGCAGAGTTTTGCCATCTGCGGAAAGACCCTGGGAAGCCTGCGGCGGAATGTGATCGCACCTCTGACCAGTATGCTCCAGGGGCGGAATCTGTCGGTGACAGACCATCGTACCGACAACCGGCTGGATATTTCCGGGATGGGAAGGACCAACCGGTTTTACCTCTTTGGAGGAAAGGACGAGCGGAGCCAGGACTTTATCCAGGGCATCACCCTGGCAGGGGTCTTTTTTGACGAGGTGGCCCTCATGCCCCAGAGCTTTGTAAGCCAGGCCACTGCCCGGTGCAGCGTGGAGGGAAGCAAGCTCTGGTTCAACTGCAACCCGGACGGCCCCTACCACTGGTTTTACCGGAGCTGGGTGACCCAGTGCCGCCGCCTGCACCTGGTTTACCTTCACTTTACCATGGAGGATAATCTCTCCCTCAGCGAGGAGGTGAAGGCCCGGTACCGCCGCCAGTACACAGGGGTATTTTATCGCCGGTACATATTGGGGCAGTGGGCCGCCGCAGAGGGACTGGTCTACCACCACTTTGACCGGGAAAAGAATGTGGTGGCCCGACTGCCGGACTGCTGTGCCCAGCCCAAGCTGGGAGGGGGACAATACTACATCAGCATTGACTACGGCACCCGGAACCCTTTCAGCGCCGGGCTTTGGTGTCTCTACGAGGGGACGGCTACCCGGATTCGGGAGTACTACTACGACGGACGAAAAAAGGACCCCCGCACCGACGAGGAACATTACAAGGCTCTGGAAGAGCTGGCGGGGGAGTACCCGGTGGATAAGCTGGTCATTGACCCCAGCGCCGCCAGCATGATCGAGACCATCCGCCGTCACGGCCGGTTCCGGGTCCGGGCGGCCCGGAACCAGGTGGCAGAGGGAATCGCCGATGTGACCCGGCTGTTGAGCCAGGGAAAAATCAAAATCCATGAAAGTTGCACCGACTGCCTTCGGGAGTTTGCCAGCTACCGGTGGGATGATAAAGCCGCCGAGGACCGGGTCATCAAGGAAAACGATCATGCCATGGACGATATGCGGTATTTTGTGAGAACCATTATGAGAAAGGGTGGATAAGGTTTGAGCTTTGGGAGTTTTTATGCTACACTGTTGGAGACACCAAAAAGAAGGAGTGGCTTATTCATGCCCAAAGCAAAAGCCCCCAACAACCGTACCATTGATACCTCCCTGGAGCAGGGGGGAGACTATCTCTCCCGGTGCAGACAGGTTTCTCTCCCGGTTCAGGACATCTCCCAGATGGAGAACAGCATCATCTGGGGAGATACCTTCAACACCCTGCCTTTGCTCCCGCCTGAGTCGGTGGACCTGATGATCGTGGACCCGCCCTATAATCTGACCAAGCAGTATGACAGCGGCACCTTCAACCGGCGGAAAGAGGAAGAATACCAAAAATACACCCGCAGCTGGATGGAGCTGGCTGTGCCCCTCCTCAAGACGGGGGGGACCATCTATGTTTGCTGTGACTGGAAAAGCAGCCTGGTTATTGCCCCGGTGCTCCGGGAGTTCTTTACCCTCCGGAACCGGATTACCTGGCAGAGGGAAAAAGGCCGGGGGGCCCAGGCCAACTGGAAAAACGGGATGGAGGATATCTGGTTTGCCACCAAGGGAGACGGGTATACCTTCTGTCTGGACCAGGTGAAGCTCCGCCGAAAGGTGATGGCACCCTACCGTGCAGGGGGAAAGCCCAAGGACTGGGTGGAGGATGAGGAAGGAAATTACCGGGACACCTGCCCCAGCAATTTCTGGGACGACATTACGGTGCCTTTCTGGTCCATGCCGGAGAACACCCCACATCCCACCCAGAAGCCGGAAAAGCTGATGGCCAAACTGATTCTGGCCAGCTCCCGGCCCGGGGAACTGGTCTTTGACCCCTTCCTGGGCAGCGGAACCACCGCCGTTACCGCCAAAAAGCTGGGGCGGAAATACCTGGGCATTGAGGCCAGCGGTCAATATTGCGTCTGGGCTCAGCAACGGCTGGAAATGGCCGAGACCCAAAAGGAGATTCAGGGTTACCGGAACGGAATCTTCTGGCAGAGAAATTCCGGCAAATAATAAAACTAGGGGACTGCCCCGCCTTTTCCAAGTGAGAAGGCGGGGCAGTTTTTTTGCGTCCAAAAGGGGACAGATAAGAAAAAAGTGATTTTAGAAGTGTAAAAATAAAACGATATAACATTTGAAAAAAAGAAAAAAGCAGGACAGGTGGGAAAAGGGGCAGCAGAGGGTAGAATGGAGACATCAAAAAGAAAGGAGCCTGCAAGTTTTGGAAGAACAACAGATCAGGGCGGCGGCCAGACCGCCCGGCCCCGCAGAGGGATTTGAGCAAGCCATGGGAGTACGGGATATGACCAGCACCGCCATGGCCAGGGCCATCCGGAAATGGTACCGGCTCTATTTCGGGGACCCCTATCCCGGCACTGACCCCAGTCAGCGGCTGGCCTGTGCCATTGTGGCCAAGCTGGAACGGGTGATTTTCGGGGAATACCGGGCCCAGCTTTCCCAGAGCGCCCAGCCCTTTTACACCCATACTTTGGCAGGGCTGGAAAGCATCCGCCGTCAGGCAATGCAGCAGCTGCTGGTGGGCGGAGAAGTCCTGCTCAAGCCGGTGCCGGGGGTGGAAGGACTTGACTGGGTGGTGCTGCCCCGGTGCAACTACATCCCTCTGGGGCGGGACTGCCAGGGAAAAATCCTGGATCTGGGCACGGTGGAACAGCGGGAGGAAGGCGGGTACATTTACCGTCTGCTGGAACGCAGGACCCTCACCGGTCAAGGGATGATGAAGGTGGAAAACCGACTTTTCCGTTCCCGGGAACGGGGAAGTTACGGGGTACAGGTGGCTCTGGACACCCTGGACTGTTACCGGGGGTTGGAGCCTCAGTACACCTGCCCTGCTCCCCTCAAGGGGTTGGGAATGGTGCAGCTGAAAAGCCCCCTTCTCAACTGTGTGGATTTCAGCTGTGAGGGAGTGTCGGTATACGCCCCGGCGGTGGACCTGATTCGGGCGGTGGACCGGAACGAGGCCCAGATGAACAACGAGTTTGAGAACGGCGCCAGCAGAATCCTGGTCAGCGCCGACCTGCTCACCGTTCGCCGGGACAGCGCCGGGCGTGCAGTCAAGCGGCTGCAGGACACCGTATTCACCGCCCTGGACGAAGCTCCCGAGGAGGTACCCATCACCGTGTTCAGTCCCCAGCTTCGCCATGAGAGCTATCTTGCCCGTAAGCGGGACGCTTTACGGAGCATTGAAAGCCTGATTGGCCTGGCCCGGGGAACTCTCAGTGATGTGGAGCAGACCCAGCGCACCGCCACCGAAATCGCCGACAGCCGGGCAGAGTACGCCCTGACCGCCCAGGATTACCAGGAAGTCTGGCAGAAAGCCTTGGAGGAAGGGCTCAAGCTGGCCGGATGGCTGGGAAAAGCCTACGGATACACCAGCCAGGAGTACCGGGAAGGGGAACTGGCGGTGGACTGGGGAAATGGGCTGCTCTACGACCAGGAAAAGGATTGGCAGCAGCTGATCCAGATGGCCGGCAGCGGGGTACTCAAGCCCGAGCTGCTGCTGGCCTGGAAGTACGGTCTGCCCCACCAGACCCCCCAACAGCTGGCGGAGATCCGTCAGCGCTTTATGCCTGAACAAAAGGAGGAGAAAAAATGACTATGGAAGAAATTCTGGCCGGGCTGGGTATGCCCGTGCCCCAGGAAAAGAAGGAGGCCCTGGCCCAGGCTGTGGCACAGAGTTACATGACCCTGGAGGAACACCAGCAGCAGCTTCAGGCCCAGCAGTTCAGCGCTCTGGTGGAAGCCCGGATGGCCGCCGCAGGGGTGCGCAGCCCCAAAGCGGTGCGGGCTCTGCTGGATATGGAGGCTCTGGCCAAGGAACCTACCGCCGGTGCAGTGGATGCCGCCCTGGCAGCCCTGAAGGTCAGCGATGGTTACCTTTTTGCAGGGTTCCCGGTTTTTGCGGCAGGCGCCGGAAGCGTGAACCCCGGCACTGCCCCTGATCCCATGGCTGCCATCTACGCCGCAGCCGGTGTCTGATCCACCCAACAGAACAAGAGAAAAGGAGAAATAAAATGGCTAATTCTATTCAGCTTGCACAGCAGTTTGTCCCTGTACTGGACAAGGTATACAAGGCCGCCTGTCTCACCGCCGTTCTGGACGGCAATTCCGAGCTGGCCAAGCAGGGGGCTACCGCCCATGAGCTGGTCATCCCCACCCTGGAAATGGATGGTCTGGGAGATTACAGCCGGAACAGCGGCTACGCAGCCGGGGATGTGACCCTGACCTATCAGACCGTGGAATGCAACTTTGACCGGGGCCGGATGTTCACCGTGGACGCCATGGATGATGCGGAATCTGCCGGTATTGCCTTCGGCCAGCTCAGCGGTGAGTTCATCCGGACCAAGGTGGCTCCCGAACTGGATGCCTTCCGGTTTGCCAGCTACGCTTCCGCCGAGGGAGTATCCACCGCTTCCGGGGCTCTGGCCTCCGGCGCTGATGTGGTGGCTGCCCTCCGCACCGCCGTTACCAAAATGGACGAGGACGAGGTAAATCCCGAAAGCCGGTACCTCTTCATCACTCCCACCCTCAAGGGAATGATCGAGGACATGGAGACCACCCAGAGCCGTCAGGTCATGGATGGCTTTGCCGGGGTGATCTGTGTTCCCCAGAGCCGGTTCTACACCGCCATCGACCAGGCGGCAGACGGTGCAGGCGGCTATTCCAAAGCAGCTGAGGGCAAAAACATCAACTTTATGATTCTGGAAAAGAGCGCAGTCATCCAGTATCCCAAGCACATTGCCCCCAAAATCGTGGCTCCTGAGGAGAATCCCGACGCCGATGCCTGGAAGTTTGGCTATCGCCAGGTGGGCATTGCCCAGGTAAGCCCCGCCAAGTCTGCGGGCGTATACATCCACACCGCTGAGTAAAGAGAGGGGGAGAGGGCGTGCCCATGATTCCTGATTTTGATTTTTACCAGGAGACCTACCGGGGAAGAAAAATTCCCCAGGAGGAATTCAGCGCCTGGGCTGCCCGGGCTGTGGGGGTCATTGACCGGTACGAACGGATCTACACGGTGGCTCCCGCAGCCGCCCTTCTCCAGCGGTATTCCCGGGACCAGCTCTATGCCATGGCTTATTGCAGCGTGGCGGATGTGCTGTATTTTTACGACAAGGCGGCCCAGGCCGGGGAAAGCCAGTCGGCCACTGTGGGTTCCGTAAGCTATTCCACCACCCGGGGGCAGATTCCCCCTTCGGTGGCGGTGACCCAGGCCGCAGCCCAGTATGCCGCCGCCGGCCGGTATCTGGACATTTACAGGGGGGCTTGCTGATGTGGGAAAATTCTGTGCTGGCAGCACTTTTTGACCAGACGGTGACTGTATACCATCCCCGGTTTCAGCCGGAGTTTGGCTGTACCCGGCAGGTCCTCAAGGGAGTGTCCTATCAGTGGAGCAGAACCTCCACCCTGGACTCTCTGGGCAAAAGCCGGACCGGCAGAGCCCTCATGGGGGAAAGCCTGGGCGGCGCGGGTGAACTGCGGGTGGTCTGCAAGAACCTTGCCTGGAAAGAACCTCCCGCCCAGCCGGGAGAAGGAGAGTTCACCCTGGAGATAGGGGACAAGGTCATCCCGGGGGAGGGTCCTGAAATCAAGACCCGGGAGGAGTGGGGAAAGCTGGTGCCCTCCCTGACCCCGGGACTGATGGTCCTGCGCCAGATCACCCCCTACCAGGTGGGAAAGAAGGTACTCCTGGTGGAAGGAAAGGGTGAGTGAGTATGAAGCAGGTGACCCAAGCCCTGATGGAGTGGCTCCGGCAGGCACCCGGTCTGGAAAAGCTGGACAATGAACTGATCTGTGATGCTCCCGGAAGTCTGGCCCTGACCCTGAACAGCGTGAAAAAGCTGGAACAGGTCAGGGATATTCTGGGAGAAATACACTTCAAGGCGGAACTGGAATATTCCCTGAGACTGGTCCTGCCCATGGAACGGGAATGCCCTGCCGGTGTGCAGGAAAACCGGGCGGCTCTGGATGAGACCACCGCCTGGGTCTGCGCCCGGGGCGGGGCGGAGCTCCCCGATTCCCTGGGCCGGGAGGCCCGGGTGGTCATGGGGTACCCCCGCCTGGAAGAACAGCGGGAGGGTGTGGGAATTTACAGTGCCTCCGTCCTCCTGACCACCACCTTTGAATTGGAGGAAGATGAATGGAACTGAATCTGAAAGAAAACCAAAAGGCCCAGCGCCGGCTGCTGGCTACCTATGTAAATGTGGGGGAAAGTGATGCTCCCCAGTGGGAAGTGATCGGCGCAGGCGTGGAAGAAAGCACCATCGAATACAACAACGAGGTGAATTCCGTCACCGATATTCTGGGAATCACCGAGACCGATATCTCCAAAAACGCTCCCAAGCAGAGCCTGGAGCCCTTTACCATCCGGGGCGGCAGTATGGTTCACCAGAAGCTGCTGGATATTCTCCGGCGAAATGCCCTCAGCGAACTGAGCCTCTTTGAGGTAATGGTGGTGGAAGGGTACATGGGGGAGGAAGGCAGTCTGGCCGCAGAGGTACACTCCGGATGCACCATCGAGGTGGAAAGCAAGGGCGGCAGCGGTTCGGTGGATATGCCCATCTCCATCTATTTCAGCAACAACAAAACCCTGGGTACGGTGGACGGGCTTACCAAGTCTCCCACCTTCACCCCGGCCTAAGGAGGCAGCATGAGCGTGAGAGAATTACAGCTGGACACCGGCCTGGAGGAGATCCAGTTCCGGGATGAGCTGGGCCGTCTTCTGGCAACCGTGTGGTTCAATCCCACCGATATGGGAATCGCTTCCCGGGCCAGGGCGGAGATGGAAGCTTTGGAGAAGCGTTGGAAGGACAAGAAAGGGGAGGAGCCTGACCTGGCTGTTTTGGAGCAGGAGGTCCGGACTCTCTTTGACAAAATCTTTGCCTGTCCCTTCTCCGAGACCGTGTTTGAAAACATTTCCCCTCTGGCTCTCATGGAGGATGGCCGCTGTTTTTATGAGAGCCTTCTGGATGCCATGCTGCCGGTGATGGAACAGTGCATCCGGGAGAAAGCCCAAAAGAGCCATGAGCACCTGCAGAAATATCTCTCCTGACCAAAAGCTGGAGTGGGGCCTGCCCAGGGCGGTGAAGGTGGGGGAGGAAGAACTGGAAGCCAACACCGACTACCGGGTCATCCTGACCATCTTTGCCGCCCTTCAGGACCCCCAGCTGACGGAGCGGGAAAAAAGCTGGGTGGTTCTGAAACGGTTCTACAAAAATCCGGAGAAAATCCGGGATCCGGAAAAGGCTCTTGCTGCCTTTGCAAGTTTTGCAGACTGCGGAGCCGGGGGCCGTCCTGGTCCCCGGCTCATGGACTGGGAGCAGGATTACCCTATCCTGGCACCGGCCATTGACCGGGTGCTGGGGTATTCCAGCCGCAGCTGTCCTTATCTGCACTGGTGGGAGTATCTGGGAGCCTTCCGGGAGGTGGGGGACGGACTGTTTGCCCAGGTGGTGGCTATCCGCCGACAAAGGGCTAAAGGGAAAAAACTTTCCCCTCAGCAGGAGGCTTTTGCCCGTGCCAATGACAATCTTATCCGGCTCAGGCCCAGGCTCAGCCGGGAGGAAGAGGTGTGGATGAGGGAACTTATGGATTCTGATTAAGAAAGGAGAAGGATATGGCCATTGAAGTACGGATCGACCCGCCTGCCCTGATCACCCAGGCCGACGAGGCGGCCAAGGCGGTGGACAGGCTTACCGCCAGTCAGAAAAAGCAGGCCAAGGCAGCCCAGTCTGCGGCCAAAGCCAACGCCCGGAGCCTGGCCTCCTTCGATACCATTGAGAGGCTCAAGACCCAGAGCGCTTCCTCCGGAGGGGGAAGCAGCAAAGCAAACAAGGAAACGGAGGAAACCATTGAGAAGACCCAGGGCTGGGTGGATTGGCTGGAGCGGCTTTTGGAAAAGCTGCGAACCATGGCTGCCCAGGTGATTGCTTTCTTTGCTGGCTTGGGCCAGCAGCTTTTTGCCGGTCTGCAAAATGCCTGGGCAGAATATGGCGCTCCCATTATGGAACAGCTTACTCAGGCGTTTTCCGGCTTGGGAGTGCTGCTCCAGACCCTCCATGACACCATTCTGGTCCCCATTGGGGAGGCCATTATCCAGGGCCTTACCACCTTCTGGCAGGAACATCTCCTTCCTCTATGGGAGAACCTGACCCTCTTTTTCGGGCAACTTACCCTGACCGTGCTGGAAGTTTGGAACAGTCTGCTGCTGCCCCTGCTCCAATGGATGGCGGAGACCTTCGGACCTATTATCGGCCAGGTAGGAACTTTTTTGGTGGATACCTTTTTTGGCGCCCTCTCTGCCCTGACGGACTTTGCAAATCTGGGACTGATTGTTCTGCGCAAGTTCCTGGAACAGGTGCAGATCATTGCCAAAACCCTGGGCAGTGTCTGGCAGGGGGTAGGCGAGACCCTGAAAGCGGTTTTCCAACAGGTATGGGAATTTATTGTGGGAGCCATCAATGGAATCATCGGAGCGGTAAATGCCCTGATCCAAGGGGTGACCGCGGCACTGAACCAGATGATTCGGGCCATCAACAGCCTGCATATTGAAATTCCGGATTGGTCCCCCATTTATGGAGGCGAACGCTTGGGCTTCAATCTGAGCGAGCTGCCCACCCCCCAGATCCCGTATCTGGCTACCGGCGCAGTGATTCCCGCAAACAGTCCCTTCCTGGCGGTACTGGGCGACCAAAAACAGGGAGTCAACATTGAAGCTCCCCTTGAAACTATGGTGGAAGCCTTCCGGGCTGCCCAGACGGGACAGAATGTGACCGTTCGGTTTGCAGGAAATCTGGCTCAGCTGGGGCGGGTGCTTTATCCGGTGCTGGAAAAAGAAGGCAAGCGGTTGGGCACCAGTCTGGCCAAAGGAGGGGCTGTATGAAACAGAATGTAATGATTCTGGACGGCGTGGCCTATGACCTTCAAATCGTCAGTCTCAAGAGGAGCTTTCAGGTGTTGGACACTGACTATTCGGGGCGAGTCATTGAAGCAGGACAGATGTACCGGGATGTGGTGGGCACTTTTTACAACTATGAGCTGAAGGTGAAGCCCTCCAACCGGGCACCACAGGACTATGACGCCTTTTACCAGGCTATCAGCAGTCCCCAGGAAAGCCATATTATCACCCTGCCTTACGGGAGAGAGGGGGCTATTACCCAGAAAATGTATGTGACCGCCGGAAAGGATAACCTGGTAAAACAGGAAAACGGAAAGAATTTCTGGGATGGTCTGACCATCAGCTATGTGGCTACCCGGGCAGCCCGGGTGCCGGAATAAGGGGGAGCGTATGCCTGAAATTTTATACCGGGATATTCCCCCCGGCGCCAACGAGGGGGCTCAGGCCCAGGGAGAGGCTCAGCCTTATTGGGACAATGCCCTGGACCGGAAAGAAAAAAGGTCAGGTTATGCGACCCTGGAACCGGGACACTGGAAGCTGGACGGAAGTTACCGGGTTTTATCAGAAAATCCGGAAGGAGAAGGATTTTGCAGCCGTGTTTGCAGCGATGAAAAGGGAGAGTTTCAGCATCCCGTAGAATTGACGATGATTCTGGACAAAACCTATACGGCGACCAGTCTTGCCCTTGAATTTGACAGCAGCGGCCAGGAGTGGTGTACCCGGATGAAGGTGCAATGGTTCCGGAATACACGGCTTCTGACGGAAACTACCGTTTTCCCCGGTCACTGGAACTGGACCATAGAACAAAATGTAACTGCCTTTGATAAAGTGAAGCTGTTTTTTTATTCCACCAGCAGACCCTTCCGTTTTTTACGGCTGGACCGGCTGACTGTTGGCCGGGAGAGAACCTTTGATTCCACCCAGCTGAAAAATCTGGAAACCCATACCCAGGTGGATATCAGCGGTCTGACACTGCCGGGAGGGACCGCCCGGTTTGAGCTGATTCTGGAGGATGGAAAGCAGCTGATTTTCCAGAAAAACCAACCCCTTCGCATATTCCAGAAGGGGAGCCCGGTGGGGTTTTATTACCTGGACCAGGCGGAGAAAACCGGCCCCGGGCAGTACCAGGTGGAATGTGTGGACGGCATCAGCATTCTGGCAGCCAGTCAAACCCTGGGAGGGTTTTACAGTGAATCTCCCTTTGGGGAAATCGTAGAGGAAATCATCAAGGAGGAGCTGCCTTACCGGATAGCACCGGAACTGAAAGAAGTGGCTCTCTCGGGATGGATCGCCGCAGGAACAAAGCGGGATGCCCTGCTTCAGGCAGCCTTTGGAGCCTGTGCACTGGTGACGGTGGATGCGGAGGGAACCATCTGGCTGAAACCTCTCCCCAAAGCGGCGGACAAAGTCCAGAAAAAGCAGACCATCTTTCAGGGAGGAAGTGTTACCACAAAGAATCCTTATACTCAGGTGGCCCTTACAGCCTGCGAATATCTGGCGGGCGAAACAGTGGAAGTTTACAGCGGGGACACCCAGCCGGGTGAGCATTTGATCATGCCGGAGGAACCTTGCCTGGAATATGAAATCGCCGGAGGAAAAATTCTGAGCAGCGGCGCAAACCATCTGATTTTTCAGACTGAAACGCCCGGCAAGGTGGTGATCACCGGCATTAAGCTGGACTGCAAACAGACCAGATACCAGACCAGTCTGCCCGATGTGGAGGAAAGCCTGGGGGTCAATCTGCTGGAAGCAGAAGGAACCATGGTATCTCCTGACCGGGCTATGGAAGTTTTGCAGCGGCTGGTGGAGTATGCAGAACAAACCCAGACGGTGCAGCAGACGGTCCTGCCGGAAAATCTGGCCCCGGGGGATTGTGTGACTACCGAGAAAGCCTTTGACGGACAGCTGGTGGGATATGTCCTTTCCATGACCACCCATTTTACAGGAAAAGCAGTGGCAGAGCTGGAAATTCTGGGCCGGGATGTGGAGCTGGAAGCAGACGCGGTTCCCTGCGGCACCATATTTGCGGGGGAGGGATAAAGATGGAGTTTGTGACCGACAGAAGCGAGAAAGACCTTTTGGAAGGAACCTCCAAGGGCTGTTACCAGGCTCAGGACCTCAACCGGGTGGAAACCAATACCAGAGAACTGGCGGAAAAAATCCGGAAGATGGGAGGCACCTGTCCGGACATTGTGTCCAAACTGGACTGGAAGCTGGAGGAACTTTTTTCTCCTGAAACCTGGCCGGTTCAGGAGCAGATGGAACGGTATCTGCAAAATGTGAGAACAGTGTCGGCCGCCTACGGGCTGGACCCGGTACTGCCTGAGTCCATGGACAGGCTTACTTTGGAAGGGGCCAACAACATTGAAAAAGCGCTCAAATCTCTGGAGCTTTATATAGAAAATACAGAACAAGCGTTTCTTCCCTGCGGAGAAGCGCAGGCGGGAGGATAAAACATGACTGACCGAAAACCAACCTATCCTCACAGGGTACAGATCACCAAGGAGGATGGAAGCCAGGAAATCGTGACCTGGGAATATGCGGACAACCCTCTTGTGGAGGGAACCCCTTTGTCCAAAGCCAACCTGCTGGACGATACCACCGGGGCGCTGATTCTCCCTGAGGTGGAAGACCCTACTGTAAACCAGGCCCTGGCCGCACTGGGAAAAAAGGCAAATGCGCTGGGATCTGTTACGGTCAGCCTGCCGGCTTCCGGCTGGCAGGGAGGCCAGAGCCCTTACACCCAGCAGGTTCCGGTGGAAGGAATCACGGCGGAGTGGATTCCCGGAACTCCCATAGCCGTGCCCGGTGAGCTGGATAATCAGGGCCTGATTGCCCTGCGGGAAGCCTGTGGACATATTGGAAAAATCGAAAGCGGAGAAGGAACATTGACTTTCACCTGCCCTGAGGAAAAGCCGCAGGCGGATATGACCCTGAAAATTCCGGGGGTGATGTAACTATGGCAGCTACAGTAATTCCATCCGGTGGGTCATCCAAGCCGATGAGCATGAAAGCGCAAAATACGCAGGGGGTTTCCTGGAACAGTGCAAAGCAAAAAACGGCACAAACATCCTGGACAGCCAATAAGAATTGCACCGTTGTAGCAGTTATGGCAATTGAGGGAACCACCAGCTATTTTTCAGAGATCAGAAGAAAATTTACCATAAACAATGTGGAATTTTCGGGGAACTATATTGTCAAAGTATCAAAAGAGTATGTCGCTTATGCGGAGGTAAAGAAAGGCGATGTTGTTTCCGTGCTGTATGAAGCAAATTGCGGATCGTCCGCCGGAACCATAAGAGTGGAAATTCATTCAAACAGTTAAGGGAGGCTTTATGAGACAAGCAAACGGAACCGTTGTTCTTCTCTGGCCGCTGGCAACGCACATCCTTACCCAGGGAATGTACTCATCCTCCGGAGTATGGCACGGCGCCATTGACATGCGCTGCACCTGGGACGGCACCACCAGACAGCCGGTCTATGCGTCAGAGGACGGGACGGTAAACTGGGTCCAGACCTGGGACGGAAAGTCCACCGCAGGCAATCAGTCCTACGGCAATGCGGTGAAAATCCGCCATGCAGACTACAG
>CALXBE010000003.1 GCA_944386495.1 uncultured Gemmiger sp.
AATTGTTTTAAGTCTTTTTCCAAGACTAAAAGGGTTCCGTTCAAGTTTTGATATTGTTCAATTTTCAAGGTCCTGCGTGGCTGTCCTTTCGTGTGACAGCTTGTCCATTATATCTCATCCAGTTCTCTTTGTCAAGAACTTTTTTGAGATTTTTTCGGACTGTTTACCGGCGTCGGCGGTTTTTCCTTTTGTTTACCGGCGGGCCAGTGAATATATATTATCATTGGGTAAGGAAATAGTCAACGGTTTTTTACAAAAAAAGTGCTACTTATTTACCTTTTTCCGTTTTGCACAGTTTCCTCTTTTCACAACTGGCGGTTTTGCTGACAGATTGTCCTAACGCTTCTACAACAGGTATTTTTTCTTTTTACGGACTGTAAAATTTCACGAATCATTCACAAGTCTGGACCGAAGCGTCTGAAGGATCCGCCTTTCCCGCCGGGAGACCTGGACCTGGGTTGTCCCCAGGATTTCCGCCGTCCGGCTCTGGGTAAGCCCCTTGTAAAACCGCAGGATGATCAAAGTCTGGTCCGCCGGGGGCAGTCCTGCCAATTCCCGGTGAAGGCTCAAATGTTCCGCCAGGGCTTCCTCGTGGCTTTCCACCGGAATATCCAGTTCCCGGTCTCCCTCCTCAGGAGCAGGGGTCAGGGAAAGGGCCGGCTGGGTGGCCCGTATGGCCAGCGCTACCTGCTGGGCGCTTACCCCCAGTTTTTCTGCCAGCTGGGAAACGGTAGGCTCGTCCCCGGTCTGTTTCAGCATCCGCTCCCGGAGTGCGGTGACCTTGATTCCCAGCTCCTTCAGGGAACGGCTGACCTTGACGGTCCCGCCGTCCCGGAACAGCTTTTTCATTTCTCCCAGAATCACCGGTACTGCATAGGTGGAAAAACAAACGCCCCGCTCCCGGTCAAAGCCGTCCACCGCCTTGACCAGTCCGATACTGCCCGCTGACACCAGATCCTCGTATTCCATTCCCCTGCCCCGGAACCGTCCGGCACAGGAATAGACCAGGCCCATATTGTTTTCTATAAATTCCTCCCGGGTAATGGTGGTCCCCTCCATGGCCCACTCCTCCTTTATATAATATGTAGGAGTTACTGCCGGGGAGTGAGCCGTTTGGTCAGGACCACCCTGGTTCCCCGTCCGGGCCGGGAGGTGACCTTGACCCCATCCATAAAGCTTTGCATGACCGAGAAACCCAGCCCTGACCGCTCCTCCGGGTTGCCGGTGGTAAAGAGAGGTTCCATGGCCTGTTTTACATCGGGTATCCCCCTGCCCTTGTCTGAGACAGTGATTTTGACCAGCCCTTCCTCATAAAGGGCCAGTTTGAGGGTGACCTTTCCCAAGGCTCCCGGATAGGCGTGGACGATACAGTTGGTGACCGCCTCCGACACAGCGGTTTTCAAATCCGCCAGCTGAGGAAGGGTGGGGTCAGCCTGGGCCAGAAAAACCGCCACGATCCCCCGGGCAAAGCTTTCGTTGACACTTTTGCTCATAAAGGTGACCTGAGCCTGGTTGATGGGTTTCATAATAAATCCTTCCTTCTGTTTAAATGTAAGAGACCCGGGCAAGGTCCAGCATTTTCTGAATCTGCCGGGGCGGGTGCTGGACCACCAGCCGGCCATCCAGGGCGGACATTCTTCTGGCCCGGCCCAGAATCAGCCCGATCCCCGAGGAATCCATAAAGCTGACCCCTGCAAAGTCCAGGGTAAGGGTCCGGGGGAGGGCATTTTGAAGCTGGGCGTCTATCTCCATCCGGAGCTGCTGGGCGGAGTGGTGGTCGATTTCCCCGGACAGATAGGCCACCAATCCGTCGGAGCTGTCCCCAAAGCGAACATTTGACATGAGGCTTGTCTCCTTATAACAAAAAAATCCTGTATGCTTAAGCCAAGCATACAGGATTCGCCTGAAATATTTTGTTGAAGTCTGGAACTCACTTGCAGAGTTTTTCCAGAATGGGACGGGCTTCCCCTGCCAGGTAGAAGCTGCCGCAGACCACCACGCCGTCCGCCTCCTGGGCCAGGGCGGCCTTTAGGGCATGGGGAAGGGTGTCGCAGGCTTCCGTCTCAAAGTAGAACTTCGCCTTCTGTTCCAGCTGCTGAGGGGTGAGGGCCCGGGGATTTTCCACCGGGGCCAGATACACCTTATCCAGCACCGGTTCCAGAATTTCCAGGACCCCTTCCACATTTTTGTCCTCCATCATTCCCAGCACCCCGATCAGGCGGCCGCCCCCTTCCACAATGGGCTGCAGCTGATCCGCCAGCGCCTGGGCTCCGTCCGGGTTATGGCAGCCGTCCAGCACCACCAGGGGATGACGGCGGAGGACTTCGATTCGGGCAGGGAGGGACGCAGTTTCCAGACCTTCCAGAATGGCCTGGTCCTCGATCTCATACCCCTGCCGCCAAAGAGCCAGACAAATCTCCACCGCCATGGCAGCATTGAGGGCCTGGTGCCGGCCCGGGAAAGGCAGGTGCACCGTATATCCGCCATAGTCAAAGTGGTTCCGCAAAGGCTTTCCGTCAAAAAATTCAAAGTCTTCCAGCTGGGGCATGACCCAGTCGCAGTTCTTTTCCGCCGCTGCCGCCAGAATTTCTCCCAGGGCTTCCTTGGGCTGTTCCGGGTAGCAGATGACGGTACAGCCCTCTTTCAAAATCCCGGCCTTCTCCCCGGCGATTTTGTCCAGGGTATCTCCCAGCAGCTGGGTATGGTCCAGCCCTATCCGGGTGATGGCCGCCACCAGGGTGTTTCCCACCCCGTTGGTGGGGTCCAGCCGTCCCCCCAGTCCGGTTTCCAGCACCACAAAATCGCACTTTTCAGCGGCAAACCAGAGAATGGCCAGGGCGGTGACTGCCTCGAACTGGCCCATGGTGCGGCCTTCCTGAGCCAAAGCGGCGCAGGCATCCAGCACCTTTCCGCCCAGGGCAGAGAGGGTCCGCATGGGAATCAGCTGGCCGTCTATCTGGAACCGCTCCCGGAAATCCACCACATAGGGGCTGATGGTCAATCCTGTTTTATACCCGGCACGGGTCAGGATATTGGCGGTGATGGCACAGACCGTTCCCTTGCCGTTGGTTCCCGCCACATGGATGAACTTAAGTTTTTCCTGGGGATTCCCCAGCCGGTCCAGCAGAAGGTCCATTCTCTGGGGACCCTCACCGCCGCCCCCCATCCGGGGAAGGCTTTGGAGTGCCTGTATTGTCTGGGCAGCTGTCATTGTTCCCGTTCCTCCTCAAATGCCTGAATTTCCTCTATGTTTTTGAAATGGGTCTTTTTGACTCCAAAGATGATCCGCTCCACTCCCCGGAAAAGGAGAAGCAGGAGCAATGCCAGCCCCATCCCGGCCAGGAGGCCCAGACTGTCGATCCACACATCGGTGACCTGACTGGTCCGGCCTGCCATGTATTTCTGAAGGGTCTCATCCGTCAGAGCAGTGAGCAACCCGATGAGGGCCGGCCAGCTGATATGCCGGATAAACCGGGATGTGTACACCCGAAGACTGAGCATGAGGAAAAAGCCTTCCAGGGCGTACTCCGCAAAGTGGGCCAGCTTTCTGATGTAAAAATGGGTAAGTTGGGGCAGCCCCAGCAAGGGGGCGATCTGGGAGTTATAGAATTCCATTACCTGCTGGCTGCGGTAACCGGAGACCTCCCCGATCTGTCCTGAGTTATAAAAAATGAAACCGATGGTCAAAACAGTGGCCAAGGTAAACAGGACCCGCAATACCCAAATCAAAGGGCCTGTTTTTTCCTTGTATATATACATATATTACTCCTTTCCCACCTGCCTTTTCCCGTCCCACAGTATACCACAGCTTTATGAAAAGAAAAAGTCTTTTCCCGCTTATGTTTATTGGGCGAGGTCTGCAAGTGTTTCCCCCGCAATGCGGTAGACAGTCCAGTCCGACATGGGCTCTGCCCCAAGGGACAGGTAAAATCCAATGCTGGGTTCATTCCAGTCAAGGCACCACCATTCCAGCCGTCCGCATTTCCGTTCCACCGCAATGGAGGCCAGTTTCTTTAGAAGTGCCTTGCCGTACCCCTTTCCCCGGTACTCCGGTTTTACAAACAAATCTTCCAGGTAAATTCCCGCACGGCCCAGAAAGGTGGAAAAGTTATGGAAGAAGAGGGCAAATCCCACCTCTTTTTCCCCTTCCAGGGCAAAGATGACCTCCGCCTTCTGCTTATCAAAAATCCATTCTTCCAGGGTGGCCTGGTCCGCCACCACCTCCTGGAGCATCTTTTCATAGTCGGCCAGTTCCTTTATAAATTCCAGAATGAGGGGGGGTGTCCTTCCGCTCTGCAAACCGGAAACCACATTCTTTTTCCATCTTAACGACCTCCTTATATTTACCTTCCCGGGCGGGACCTTTTTATAATGTTAATGCCCGAAGGGTATCTCTCCCTCTGGATTTTACCACAAAATCCAGGGATTTTAAGGGGTCTTACACAAAACTTTCAAGGTTTTCGTGCCGGAAAAAGGTGAAATCTTAATGCGGTCTTAATACCTTCTTTAATACATTTATCCCTCTTTTAGATGAAATATGGATAATGGATATAAGAAAAATAGTACCATAATCATATTGAGGATATCATGTGGCAGTTTTTACATAAAAAAAATCGTTCTCCCTTCCAGGTCATTATCCTGGGATTCATGCTGGTGATTTTGCTGGGGAGTCTTCTTCTCATGCTTCCCATCTCCTCCCAGGACCGGGTGGTAACACCCTTCCTGGATGCCCTGTTCACCTCTACCTCGGCGGTCTGCGTTACAGGGCTGGTGGTCCACGACACCGCCACCTACTGGTCCAGGTTCGGCCAGTTCATCATCATCCTGCTGATTCAAATCGGTGGTCTGGGTGTGGTCACGGTGGCCGGGGCCTTTGCCATTCTGTCCGGGCGGAAAATCGGCCTGATGCAGCGGAGCACCATGCAGGAGGCCATTGCCGCCCCCAGCGTGGGCGGTATCGTCCGGCTTACCGGGTTCATTCTGAAAACCGTGTTTGCGGTGGAACTGATCGGCGCCATCCTGCTTTACCCTGTCTTTTCCCAGGAGTTTGGTTATCTGAAAGGGATCTGGTATTCCGTATTCCATTCCATCTCCGCTTTCTGCAATGCCGGATTTGACCTGATGGGTGTCAAGGCGCCCTTCTCCTCCCTGGTGGACTACGCAGGAAATCCCGTGGTTTCCATCGTCATTGCCCTTCTCATTGTGGTGGGCGGCATCGGCTTCCTGACCTGGGAGGACATTTACAGCCACCGGCTCCAGTTTTCCCGGTACAGAATGCAGACCAAGGTGATTCTCACCGTTACCGGGCTGCTCATTCTGGTGCCCGCCCTGTATTTCTTCTTCTTTGAGTTTGGGACAGAGCCTTTGGGCCGGAGAGCCCTGCTCTCCTTCTTCCAGTCGGTGACTCCCAGAACCGCAGGCTTCAATACCGCTGATCTGACCCTTCTCAGCGAGACCGGTCAGGCCATTATTCTGGTTCTTATGATCATCGGCGGTTCCCCCGGGTCCACTGCCGGCGGTATGAAAACCACCACCCTGGCCGTTCTGCTGGCCAACTCCCTGGCCGTCTTCCGGCGGCGGGAAAGCCCCAGCTTCTTCAACCGGAGAATTGCTGCCGAGGTGGTATCCCAGGCTTCCACCATTCTCATGATGTACATGGTCCTCTTCATCACCGGAGGATTTATCATCAGCCGGGTGGAGGGACTTCCCCTTCTCACCTGTCTTTTTGAAACCGCTTCCGCCATTGGCACGGTAGGCTTGAGCCTGGGCGTGACCCCTGACCTGAGCACTGTTTCCCACCTGATTCTCATCGGTCTTATGTTCTTTGGCCGGGTGGGCGGACTTACCCTGATTTTCGCAGCTCTCTCCCGGTTTAAGGGCAATGTTTCCCGGCTGCCCCAGGAGAGAATCACCGTTGGTTAAACCAAAACTTTTTCAGGAGGAATTATGAAATCCATTTTGTTGATAGGTCTGGGCCGTTTTGGCCGTCACACCGCCATGAAGCTGAACGATCTGAATCACCAGGTTTTGGCAGTGGACAAGGATGAGGAGCGGGTAAATGCCGTGCTTCCCTATGTGACCAACGCCCAGATCGGGGACAGCACCAACGAGGAGTTTTTGTCCTCTTTGGGAGTCCGGAATTTTGATGTCTGCATTGTAGCCATTGGCGACAACTTCCAGAGTTCCCTGGAGACCGCCTCCCTCCTCAAAGAGCTGGGCGCCCAGAAGGTAGTTGCCCGGGCCGCCCGGGATGTACAGGCCAAGTTCCTGCTCCGGAACGGCGCCGATGAAGTGGTATATCCGGAAAAGCAGATGGCTGTCTGGACCGCCATCCGGTACAGTTCCGACCACATCTTTGATTACATCTCCCTGGGGGACGACCACGCCATCTTCGAGGTGGAGCTTCCCCCCGACTGGGTAGGCAAGACCATCGGCCAGCTGGATGTCCGGAAGAGATTCCACATCAACATTATGGCCATCAAGAAGAACGGGAAGTTCTCTATGACCGTGATCACCCCGGACACCTGCCTGCCCGAAGGCTGCACCATCCTGGTCATGGGAGAGGAACACGATATTCAAAAGTGCTTCCGCATTTGATCCGGGGACTTCCCTTTCCCCGGAACTAAGGAGGGGTAAAGTATGGAAGATTTGATTTTTGTGGGCGGTTTTGCCTTTGCTGCTTTTCTGGGCTACCTGTTCATGGGCAAGCTGGACAATTACATGGAGGAGGAAGAGGAAGAAAAGCGTTCCTCTTCCCCCACTTCTTCCCCTGCCGCCACGGAAAAGGCGGAGAAAAAGCCTCCCTTTCACTTTCTGAAAGTCTGCCGGCACAAGCCCTGACCGTTTGCAAAGCTATATCCAAGAAAGATTTTACATGGTATAATGGTCGCAAAGCGGCCATTATACCTTTTTTATTTCCCTCTGGAGAGCAGCCGAAAAAGAGAGCTGGTTTATACTGTTCACCGGTGGCTTCATGGTATAATGACCACAACACGACTACTATTTTATCCGCTTGAAGAAGGGAGGCAGAGAGATGGAGCAGGAAACTGTCCGGTCCGCCGGGAAAAAGGCGGGTACCCTGACTATTTTTGCCGGCTACTTTTCCGGTACCGGGAAAACCTGGGCCATGCTCCGGGCCGCCCGGGAAGCCCGGGAGGAAGGGTTGGATGTGGTGATCGGGCTGGTGGAGGAAAACTGGCCCCGCACTGCGGCCCTGGCCCGGAAGTTTGAAACCCTGCCTTCCCGCCAGGTAATGCGCAGCGGCAAGCCCTGCCGGGAGCTGGACCTGGACGCCTGTCTCCGGCGGAAGCCCCAGCTGGTAATCATCGACCAGCTTTCCCACCGGAACGGGGAGGATTCCCGGCACATGCGCCGGTACCAGGACATTGAGGAACTGCTCAAGTCGGGGATGGATGTTTACACCACCCTGGACATCCAGCAAATCGAAAGTCTGCAGGACACGGTGGACGGGATTCTGGGCCAGCCCGGCCCGGAGCGGATTCCCGACCGGGTCTTTGACCGGGCAGGCCGGGTAGAGTTTGTGGACATTGAACCGGACCAGCTGAGCCAGCGGTGGGCTGACCAGGACCGCCGCCTGCCGGTCACCCTTTCCCAGCTCAGCGCCCTGCGGGAGATGGGGCTGCGCCGGTGTGCCGACCGGGCCGGGATGTATCGGGAGGGGGAAAAATCCGGAGAATACCGGACCCGGGAACACATTCTGGTCTGTCTCTCCTCCGCCCCTTCCAACGGGACCATCATCCGCACCGCAGCCCGGATGGCCGCCGCTTTCCGGTGCAGTTTTACCGCCCTGTTTGTGGAGACCAAGGAATTCCAGGGCATGAGCGCCGCCAACAAGGAGCGGCTTCAGGCCAACATCCACCTGGCCCAGCAGCTGGGCGCCACGGTGGAGACCGTATACGGGGATGATGTGGCCTACCAGATCGCGGAATTTTCCCGTCTGGCCGGGGTGACCAAAATCGTCCTGGGCCGCAGCCTGATTCCCCGCCGGAATCTGATCCGGAAATCCCCCCTGACGGAACGGCTGATTGAACTGAGCCCCCAGCTGGACATTCACATCATTCCCGACACCGGAATGACCAGCCGGCTCACTCCCGGACGGGAGGAAGTCTCCTCCCTGTTCTCCCTCTCCCCCCTGGACCTGGCCAAAAGCATTCTGATTCTGCTGGGTGTCACCGGGATGGGCTTTCTCTTTTACGCCTTTGATTTCAGCGATGCCAACATCATCACCCTTTACATTCTGGGGGTCATGCTGATTTCGGTGTTTACCCGGGGTTCCATTTGCAGCCTTATGGGGTCCATTGCCAGCGTTCTGGCCTTCAACTTTTTCTTTACCCAGCCCCGGTTTTCCCTTCACGCCTACGACCGGGACTACACCGTCACCTTCCTCATCATGTTCCTGGCCGCCCTTCTCACCGGTTCCCTGGCCTCCCGGCTGAAAAGTCTGGCCAAGCACTCTGCCCAGGTGGCCTGGCGGACCCGGCTTCTCTTTGAGACCAGCCAGAGCTTACAGCGGGCAGGGACCCGGCAGGAGATTCTCTCCACCACCGCAAAACAGCTGCTGAAAATTTTCCAGCGGGATATTCTGGCCTACGCCGTGGGGGGTGAAGGGCTGGAAGGCCCCGCCCTTTTCAGCATGGACCCGGGGCAGACCCGGGAGAATTACACCGTCCCCCGTGAGGTAGAAGCCGCCCAGTGGGCTGCCGCCAACCGGAAACGGGCGGGAGCCGGCACCCAGACCCTTTCCGATGCCCAGTGCACTTATTACGCCGTCTGGGCCGGGGACCGGGTGTACGGAGTGGTGGGAATCGCTTCGGGGGACAAGCCCCTGGATTCCTTTGAAAACAGCATCCTTCTCTCGGTTCTGGGAGAATGCGCCCTGGCTCTGGAAAACCGGTGGAACCTGGAGGAAAAGGAAGCCGCCGCCCTGCTGGCCAAAAACGAACAGCTCCGGGCCAACCTGCTCCGGTCCATCTCCCACGACCTGCGCACCCCCCTCACCTCCATTTCGGGGAACGCCAGCAACCTGCTCTCCAACGGAGCCCTCTTTGATGAAAAGACCAAGAACCAGATGTACTCCGACATTTACGAGGATTCCATCTGGCTCATTAACCTGGTGGAAAACCTGCTCTCGGTAAGCCGGTTGGAGGAGGGGCGGATGAACCTTCATCTTTCCACCGAGCTGATGGACGATGTGGTGGGGGAAGCCCTGCGGCACATCAGCCGGAAGAGGGCCGATTACCAGATTCAGGTGGAGAACTCGGAAGATTATCTCCTGGCCCGGATCGATGCCCGGCTCATTGTTCAGGTCATCATCAATCTGGTGGACAACGCCATCAAATACACTCCCCCCGGGTCCCGCATCTCCATAGGCTGGAAGCAGCAGGGGCAGTTCATCGCTGTCTGGGTAGCGGACAACGGGCCGGGGATTTCCGCCCAGGCCAAGCCCCATATCTTTGATATGTTCTATACTGCCGCCAACCAGATTGCCGACAGCCGCCGGAGCATGGGGCTGGGTCTGGCTCTCTGCAAATCCATTGTCAACGCCCATGGGGGCGAAATCTCGGTCGCTGACCAGAAGCCCCATGGTTCCATCTTTACATTTACGGTTCCCGCCGGGGAGGTAGAGCTGCATGAATAAACCCTTGATATTGGTGGTGGAGGACGATGTTCCCGTCCGGAACCTGATCACCACCACCCTGAAAGCCCATGATTACCGGTTTCTCACCGCCCCCAGCGGGGAGGCCGCCCTTCTGGAGGCTTCCTCCCACAATCCCCAGATCATCCTTCTGGACCTGGGGCTTCCCGACATGGACGGGGTGGAAGTGATTGAGAAGGTCCGGTCCTGGTCCAATATGCCTATTATTGTCATCAGTGCCCGGAGCGAGGACACTGACAAAATCCAGGCCCTGGATGCCGGGGCGGACGACTATCTCACCAAGCCTTTCTCGGTGGAAGAACTGCTGGCCCGGCTCCGGGTGACCCAGCGCCGTCTGGCCGCCGTGCCTCCCGTGGAGGGGGCCAGCCAGTCGGTATTCACCAACGGGAAACTGAAGGTGGACTATGCCGCCGGGTGTGCGTTCCTGGATGAGCAGGAGCTTCACCTGACCCCCAGCGAGTACAAGCTGCTCTGTCTTCTCTGCAAGAATGTGGGGAAGGTGCTTACCCACACCTACATCACCCAGCAGATCTGGGGCCGCAGCTGGGACAACGATGTAGCCTCCCTCCGGGTGTTTATGGCCGCCCTGCGGAAGAAGCTGGAAAAGGAACCCGGCTCCCCCCAATACATCCAGACCCACATTGGGGTGGGCTACCGGATGCTCCGGGTAGAGTAACATCCAAAAGAAAAAGCGGCATGGCGCCCTACACGAGGCGCCATGCCGCTTTTCTATTGTAAAGGTGCTTATTCCGCCAGAGGCAGAATGACCTGGGCTTTGAACAGGTCGCCGTCCACCGTCAGGAGGAGGTTTCCTCCCTGGAGAGCGGCCAGGCTCTTGGCAATATTCAGCCCCAGACCGCTGCCCTCGGTACTCCGGCTGGTATCTCCCCGGACAAACCGTTCCATCAGTTCATCCGCAGAGATGTTCAAGGGGTCCCGGGAGATGTTCTTGACGATGAGCCGGCCCTTTCCGTCGGCCTGCTCCGCCATCACATAGACACGGGTGCCGGGCAGGGCGTACTTGCAGGCGTTCCCCAGCAGGTTATCAATGATACGCCAGGTAAGCCGTCCGTCTGCCTGGACCGCCAGAGCTTCGGGAGCATCCAGCACCACGGTGAGGCCGGCGGCCTCCATCCGTTCCTGGTATTCGCCCACCGCCTGTTCCAGCAGTTCCCTCAGCTCTACCCGGTCCAGATGGACCTCCATGTTGCCGGTGGAGGCCTTGCTGGCTTCCACCACATCCTCGGTGAGCTTTTTCAGCCGGGCAGCCTGCCGGGAAAGGACCTGGCAGTACTCCGCCGCCTTATTTTCCAGAGGTTCCTTCTCCAGAAGGTCAATGTAATTGATGATGGAGGTAAGGGGGGTCTTGATGTCGTGGCTCACATTGGTGATAAGCTCTGTTTTCATCCGCTCGCTTTTCAGCCGCTGGGCCACTGCCCGCTCCATTCCCTGGCCGATTTCTCCCAGGTTCTGTGCGTGGCGGGCCAGGGCGGGAATCATTCCGGCGGTGTCCATGGGAGGGAGAATCTCTCCCCGGGCCAGGGCCTGACCGGCTGCTTCCAGCTTAGCCAGCTGGGAGGCTACCAGGAAGGTGGCCACTACAATGGCACCGTCCAGCAGGAACAACAGCAGGAAGGGGACCCCTCCGTTCCAGATAATATTCCAGGAAAGCAGCACCTGGGCCACCAGCAGAACGCAGACTCCCAGTCCCCACCTCCAGGCCAGGGGCAGGGCGCCCACTGCCTGGACCAGGACCTTGCCGCACCAGCGCAGGGCTTTCCAGACGCCCCGGACCATCCAGCCGCAGAGGGTGTTTTTGAAGGGTTCACCCTTCTTGAGCCGGGTGGCAAAGGAGAGGATGAAGGCCAGTACCAGCACGCAGGCCAGATAAATTGCTCCGGTGCCGACTCCCACGCAGATCCAGTATTCCTGACTGGAGAAGCTGTAGTAGCCGGGGAAAATACTGATGGTGACTGTAATAAGGCCGGCCACGCCCACCCCCAGGATACCGGCGTACAGGTCCAGGGGGATGCGGTCCAGGGGATTGAGGCAGATCTCCTCCACCCCGGCCTTCCGTCCGCAGCCGTAAAGGCAGAGAATCAGGAAGACCAGGCATCCCGCCAGGCCAACGCCCAAAAAGACCAGGAAAGTGCTGGGCAGCCAGTAGAGCTGCTGCCATGCATTATATTCCCGGGCCAGCTCATCATTGGCGGAAAAGTCCATATCCACAAACTGTTCCACAAAGAAGGAGTCATACTTGGGTTCGGTCCAGGAGAGGGTCAGTTCCCCTGTCTCCTCGTTCAGGGTCTGGGTGGTGGCAAAGGCCCTTTCTCCCTGCTCATAGTTTACTTGGTAGGTCCAGAACTGGCCGTTGGCAAACTGCTCCATGAAATTGCTGGGGCTGTAATACCACTGGTCGTAATCGGAGCTGTAGAACACCCCTTCCCGTACTTCCAGGGGGATATATTCATAATTATTCAGGTAAAGGCCCTGGTCCTCATAGGAGTAGACCCAGCCCTCCCCTTCCAGCAGGTTCCGGTATTCCTCGTGCAGGACCTGGTCTGCCGGGATGACCTGGGTCTGGGTAGTCTGGCCCGTTGCCACGGTCATGGAGGTCCAGCCCACATACCGAGCCCCTTCCAGCAGTTCCCCGCCGATGTAGTCTACATTTTTCTGCCGAAGCTCCACCTTGCCCCCCGCCCGGGCGTAAGCGCTGAAGTTGGTGGCCACCGGCTGTTCAAAATTTTCGTCGGCATAAATAATATACCGGTAATTGGTTTCTTCGTTGCTCAGGCTCCGGCGGGCAGATTCACTGTCCTGCATACCGCCTTCATGATATTCCACCGCCAGGTCCGACATCTGTCCACAAATCAGGGTGCAGGACCGGCTTTCCAGGTAGCTGCCGGAGAACATTCCCCAGTCGTAGGCAATCAAGGCTCCCGCTGCCCCCATCACCGTCATGGCTCCGAAGGCCAGCAGCAACACCATGGACAGAATTTTCACCCATCCTCTGTGGATAAAGGGAATGCGGGTCTTTTCTTCCATTTTCAGGTTCCTCCCAGTTTATACCCCTGACCCCAGACCACCTTGATGTACCGGGGATCAGAGGGGTTTATCTCGATCTTCTCCCGCAGGTGCCGGATATGGACCGCCACGGCATTTTCACTGCCGTAGGGCGCTTCCTGCCAAACCTGCCGGTAGATTTCTCTGGAGGAGAACACTTTGCCCGGATTTTTAATGAGAAGAAGAAGGATATTGTATTCAATGGGGGTGAGGGAGACCGGTTCTCCGTCCACCGACACCTCTTTCTTGTCGCTGTCCAGCACCAGCCCTGCCCACTGGAACTGATGTTCCGCCTGGGTCGGCAGTGCTCCCAGCCGGGTATACCGGCGAAGCTGGCTCCGGACCCGGGCCATCACCTCCACAGGGTTGAAGGGCTTGGTGATATAATCGTCCGCTCCCACATCCAGCCCCAGGACCTTGTCGCTGTCCTCGCTCTTGGCGGTGAGGAGAATAATGGGAATGTTGTATTCCTGCCGCAGTTTGACGGTGGCGCCGATTCCGTCCAGCCGGGGCATCATAATATCCATGAGGATCAGATGGATCTCATGGCTGCGGACCACTTCCAGGGCTTCCTCCCCGTTGTAGGCTTCGTAAAGATTGTATCCCTCCGGGGAGAGATAAATCTTCAAGGCTGACACTATATCCTTTTCATCATCGCAGATCAAAATGTTGTACATTTGTGATTCCTCCAGTGACTTTATTCTATCAATTTTCCCCTTAAGAAACTATGGGGGAAGGGTTTAAGATTTCCTTAACAGGTTCTCTTTTAAAGACCCGAAATAAGCCCAAAGGTTGCAGCTTCAGCCCAAGGCCAGGTCCAACATCATCATAACCACAAACCCGGTGAGAAATGCCAGGGTCCCGTCCGCCCGGCTGGAAGCGGAGGGAATCAGCTCCCGGGCAGTGACCCATATCATGGTCCCCGCCGCCCCGCAGAGAAGCAGGGGCATCCACCCGGCCACCGCTCCCGCCAGCAAGGCCGCCAGCACTCCCCCCACAGGCTCCACCAGTCCGCTGGCCACGCCCCAGAAAAAGCTCTTTTCCCGGCCCACTCCGCTCTGCCGCACCGGCAGGCTGACTGCCGCTCCCTCCGGGATGTTCTGCAGTCCGATCCCCAGGGCCAGGGCGGCTGTCCCTGCCAGTTCTCCCCCGGTTTTGGCGGCCAAAACGGCGGACAAGCCCACCACCATTCCTTCCGGAAGGTTATGGATGGCAATGGCCAGCACCACCCGGCCCCGGTGGCCCGGCTCCCAGACCAGGTATTCCCGGGTAAACCGGTCCACCCCCAGCACCAGCAGCGCGCCGCCCCCTACTCCCAGCCCTGCTACCAGCCAGCCGGAAGTCCCGGCTGTTTCCAGGGCAGGGAGAAGCAGGCTGAACAGGCTGGCCGCCATCATAACGCCCCCGGCAAATCCGTCCATACATCGTCTGCGCCGGGGACTTTCTCCCCCGCCCATAATAAAGACAGCCCCGGCTCCCAGCGCCGTACACAGGCAGGGAAAGGCTGTTGCCCCCAGGGCATAGAATACCCCATCCATGACACCACTCCTCTCTTTTCCCTCAGACTATGCAGAGGAAAAAGGGGGTGTTCCGGAAGAAAGAAGGCTTACAGCCGGGTCCTGACCCAGTATTCTCCCATGCTCTGGCCCTTCTGGCCGGTGACTTCCCGGGAAAGGTATTCTCCCAGTCCCGCCGTCTCAGGGTCCCAGGACAGGGCGGCGGATTCGGTGGGGAACTCCACTTCCGCATACCAGAATTCGGTGGGCCGTCCCCGGTCCACCTGGTTTACCTCCAAGGTCAGGCCGCCGGGCAGAGGATACCTCCACTGGGTCTTGGGAATAAGGGCGGCGGGCAGAATTTCCTCCAGCTCCCCGAACTGGGCCGGGGTCAGTTCCATCTCCACCTCCCGGCGGGAAAGTCCCCCCTCCCCTTTGATACAAAGGATATAATGGGTGTCGCCCCCTTCCAGGGCCTCCCGGCGAATCCGAACGGTGGGCCGGACGGTCAGGTACCCCTGGTCCATCCGGAAGACTTTTTCCGCCTTTTCCAGAGGGGGCAGCCCCTCCACCAGCCATTTCCGCTCGATCTCCATTTTTTCTTTCCTCCCCGGTTTTTCTTTTCATTGTGCCATCATCTATGGTATAATGACCGTGATCTGACTATTATGCCTTTTATTTTACCGCCTTTTCCCCTTTGGAAAAAGGGGCGATGCATAAGCCTATAATATACCTCTATCATACTATTGTAAACGGAGCGTAACAATATGAAAGCAGAGCGTGGATATCCCAGCTTTACCATTACCAAAAAAGGGGAAGCCAGCCTGACCGGCGGGCACCCCTGGGTATACTTTGACGAAATCACCAGCCAGCCCGACACCCTGCCCCAGCCCGGGGACCTGGTGGATGTACTGAGCCAGAAAGGCCGGTGGCTGGGTACCGGATTCTACAGCCCCCAGAGCAAGATTCGGATCCGGGTATTCAGCCGGAACGCCAACGACAAATTTGATAAAGCCTTCTGGGAGCGGCGGCTGGAGTATGCCTGGGCCTACCGGAAACAGGTGATGGGACCGGTGGACTGCCAGTGCTGCCGGGTGATTTTCGGGGAGGCAGACCAGTTCCCCGGCCTGACCGTGGACCGGTTCGGCTCCATTCTGGTGACCCAGACCCTGAGTGTGGGAATGGAGGTGCTCAAGCCCCTTCTCTTCCCCCTTCTGGTGGAAGTGCTCCGCCGGGACGGTCAGACCATTACTGGCCTCTATGAGCGGAACGATGTGGCCCTCCGGGAGAAGGAAGGGCTGCCCCAGTACAAGGGCTGGTTTGACCTGCCCGGGGAAGAACATCCCCAGTCCACCCAGACCACCATCCGGGAGAACGGGGTGGAATATCTGGTGGATTTTGAAAACGGCCAGAAAACCGGCTTCTTCCTGGACCAGAAATACAACCGCCTGGCAGTGGCCAAACTGGCTGCCGGCCGCCGGGTGCTGGACTGCTTTACCCACACCGGCAGCTTTGCCCTCAACGCCGCCATGGGGGGCGCCGCCCATGTAACGGCGGTGGATGTAAGCCAGAGCGCCGTGGAGATGGCCCGGGCCAATGCCCTCCGGAACGGGCTGGAGGACCGGATGGACTTTGTCTGTTCCGATGTGTTTGATCTGCTCCCCCAGCTGGAAACCCAGGGGCACCCCTATGACTTCATCATCCTGGACCCTCCCGCCTTTACCAAAGCCCGGCGGACCGCCCAGAACGCCATGCGGGGGTACAAGGAGATCAACTACCGGGCCATGAAGCTGCTGCCCCGGGGCGGGTATCTGGCCACCGCCAGCTGCAGCCATTTCGCCACCGAGGAGATGTTCATCAAGATGCTCCGCTCCGCCGCCCATGACACCGGCCGCCAGCTGCGGCAGATCGAAGTGCGCCAGCAGGCTCCCGACCATCCCATTCTCTGGGGAGTGGAGGAAACCAATTATCTGAAGTTTTTCCTTTTCCAGGTCATCTAAAATTCAAGTGGAAATTTCCTCGCAATTTTGGCAGTTTGCCCATTGAAATCCCGGCGGCAAACCCCTTATAATAAACGCATAGAGCAGCGAAGGTGCTGTGGGTCTTTTTTTCCCACAGCACCTTTTTTGTTGGACCCGCATGGATAGAGGGGTGGGTTTTTCATAAATCCGCTGCAAAAAACAGTAAAGGAGCTTACGATTATGGCAGCAAATGTCATGGAGATCTACGGCAGCAAGGTGTTCAACGAACATGTCATGAAGGAACGCCTGCCCAGCGCCACCTACAAGAGTATCAAGGACACCCTGGAAAACGGGCAGCCCCTGGATCTTGAGATTGCCAATGTGGTGGCCAGTGTCATGAAGCGGTGGGCCATGGAACAGGGCGCCACCCACTACACCCACTGGTTCCAGCCTCTTACCGGCATTACCAGTGAAAAGCATGACGGCTTCGTAAGCCCCATGCCTGACGGCACCGCCATTATGGAGTTCAACGGAAAGGAGCTCATCAAGGGCGAGCCCGATGCTTCCAGCTTCCCCAACGGTGGTCTGCGTGCCACCTGTGAGGCCCGGGGCTACACTGCCTGGGACCCCACCAGCTACGCCTTTGTAAAGGACGATGTCCTCTGCATTCCCACCGCCTTCTGCAGCTACACCGGTGAGGCCCTGGACAAAAAGACTCCTCTCCTCCGGAGCATGGATGCCATCAGCCACCAGGCCTGCCGCATCCTCAAGCTGTTCGGAAAGGATGTTCCCCGGGTCACCACCACCGTGGGCCCCGAGCAGGAGTACTTCCTCATCCGGAAAGAGGACTATGAAGCCCGGGAGGACCTGATCCTCACCGGACGGACCCTCTTCGGCGCTCCCTCTGCCAAGGGCCAGGAGCTGGAGGAGCACTATTTCGGCGCCCTTCGCCCCGAAGTGTCCGAGTACATGAAGGACCTGGACAATGAGCTGTGGAAGCTGGGGGTCAGCGCCAAGACCAAGCACAACGAGGTTGCCCCCTGTCAGCACGAGCTGGCTCCCATCTACGATGCCTCCAACATTGCCGCTGACCACAACCTGCTGACCATGGAGATGATGAAGAAGATCGCCGAGAAGCACGGCCTGGTCTGCCTGCTCCACGAGAAGCCCTTTGAGGGAGTCAACGGCAGCGGCAAGCATGACAACTGGTCCATTTCCGCCCCCGGCATGAACCTGCTGGAGCCCGGCAAGACCCCCATGGAGAACCTGCAGTTCCTTATCTTCCTGGCCGCCGTCATCAAGGCCGTGGACGAGTATCAGGACCTGCTCCGGCTCAGTGTGGCTTCCGCCGGCAATGACCACCGTCTGGGCGCCGACGAGGCTCCTCCCGCCATCATCAGCATGTTTGTGGGTGACGAACTGAGCGCCATCATCGACGCCATTGCCGACGACCATGAGTACAATGCGCCCGCCAAGGCCAAAATCGACCTGGGCACCGCTGTTCTCCCCAAATTCAGCAAGGACACCACCGACCGGAACCGGACCTCTCCCTTCGCCTTCACCAACAACAAGTTCGAGTTCCGTATGCCCGGTTCTTCCATGAACATTTCCGACGCCAACACCGTTCTCAACACCGCCGTAGCCAAGGAGCTGAAGGGTTACGCCGACGAGCTGGAAAAGGCCGAGGACTTTGACAAGGCTGTTATCGCTCTGGTCCGCCGCACCCTGCGGGACCACAAGCGGATCATCTTCAACGGAAACGGCTACAGCGAGGAGTGGCCCATCGAGGCCGAGAAGCGGGGCCTGTATAACCTGAAGAGCACCGTGGATGCCCTGCCCTGCATGATCAGCCCCAAAAACATTGCCCTCTTCTCCGAGTTCGGCGTTATGAGCGAGGCCGAGGTCCGGAGCCGTTACGAGGTCGAACTGGAGCATTACTGCAAGGTGCTCCACATTGAGTCCCTGACCATGCTGGAAATGACCCGGAAGCAGCTGCTTCCCGCCGTCAACGCTTACATGGCCGAAGTGGCCGGCACCGCCGCCACCAAGCTGTCTGTCAGCGAAAAAATCAGCATCCGGTCCGAGACCAAGACCCTGGAAGCCCTCAGTGCCCAGGCCGACGCCATGAGCGACTGTGTGGATGCTCTGGACGAGGCTGTGGCCAAGGCCCAGAGCCAGGGTGACAACCTGTCCATGGCCCGGTGCTACCATGACACTGTTATCCCTGCCATGGAGGCCCTCCGTGCCGCCGCCGACAAGGCCGAGACCCTCTGCAGCGAGGAGATCTGGCCCCTGCCCAGCTACAGCCGGATGCTTTACTATGTTTGATTTTTTCTTTGCCGCCCCCGCTGGGGGCGGCAGCTCTTTTTTGGCTTTTTATTGACATTCCCGCCCCGGTTTTGTATAATACAAGTCAGTGAACAAAGGCGTTCCGTCCGGGGAGATTCTGCCCCCTGACGGAGCGCCCTTTTTATTTTTCCAGAAAATCACCGGAGGTACTGTTATGACCACCTTTCAGGAAATACTGAATTTTGTAGAGGACAACGATGTAAAATTTGTCCGTCTGGCCTTCTGCGACATTTTCGGCACCCAGAAGAACATAGCGGTGTTTGCGGATGAACTGCCCCAGATTTTTGAACAGGGCATCTGTATTGACGGCAGCAGCGTGCCCGGGTTTATGAATGTGGAGGAAAGCGACCTGGTCCTCTGGCCCGACCCTTCCACTGTATCCATCCTGCCCTGGCGGCCCACCGAAGGCCGGGTCATGCGGATGTTCTGTGACATCCGCCGTCCCAACGGGGAGGAGTTTGAGGGAAACTGCCGGGGATATCTGAAAAGGGTGGTGGACCGGCTGGCCCAGCGGGGACTGACCTGCAACATCGGAACCGAGTGCGAGTTTTACCTGTTCCGGCTGGACGACAGCGGCAACCCCACCCGTATCCCCATGGACCGGGGCGGATATTTTGACATTGCTCCCCTGGACAAGGGAGAGAATATCCGCCGGGAAATCTGCTTTGCTTTGTCCGACATGGGGCTGCATCCCCAGCACAGCCATCACGAAAGCGGCTTTGGGCAGAACGAGGTGGATTTCCGGTATGCCCCCGCCCTGGAAGCGGCGGACAACCTTATCACCTTCAAAAGCGTGGTAAAGTCCATTGCCCAGCGGAACGGCCTGTATGCCAGCTTTATGCCCAAGCCCCTGCCCACCCAGGCAGGAAGCGGGCTCCACATCAATCTTTCCCTTCAGAATGCCCAGGGGGAAAACCTGTTTGCCCAGGAAATCACCTCCGATTCTCCTGCGGGGCATTTTATGGCAGGCGTCATGAAACACGCCCGGGAACTGACCTGCTTTTTCAATCCCACTCCCAACAGTTATGCCCGGTTCGGCAGTTATGAGGCTCCCCAGTATGTGAGCTGGAGCCGTCAGAACCGGAGCCCCATGATTCGTATCCCCACCGCCCAGGGCAGCGAGTGCCGGATGGAGCTGAGAAGTCCCGACCCCACCTGCAACCCTTATCTGGCCATGGGTCTTATGCTGGCCGCGGGAATGGAGGGGCTGGATCAGGGGCTTCCCCTGCCCCAGCCGGTAAACCGGAACCTGTTCCTGAAAAGCCAGGCCCAGGGCATCGAGCAGCTGCCCGGCAGTCTGCCTGAGGCCATTGCCCTGGCCAACCAGAGCGATCTGGTGGCCCGGGAACTGCCTGACCTGATGGCCGCCAAGTATTTCCAGCGGCTGAGCCAGGAGTGCATCCAGCTCCGCCAGGCACCGGACCCTCAGGCTTTGGAGCGGGAACGGTATTTTGAAGTGTTGTAATCGTCTTTTCCCGGCACAAACTACTCTGGAAAGGAGGATGGTCCATGGGACGGGCCTTGATCGTTTCAGCAGGCACCAACAGCAACGAATATCTGGCCCGGCAGATGACTGCCCTGGGCTATCCCCGGCCGGTGATGGCCGCCAGCGGCAGCGAAGCCCGGAGGCTTTTGACCGATTCCGGTTTTGATTTAATTGTCATCAACGCCCCCCTGCCCGATGAGTTCGGCCATGAGCTGGGAATTTTCGGGGTGGAGCATTCCCTGGCCGGAGTGCTTCTTCTGGCCAAAGGCGAAACCGCCGCCCAGATGGGAGACCGGGTGGAGGAGTACGGGGTGCTGGTATTGTCCAAGCCTTTCAGCGTCTCCCAGTTCCATCAGGCAGTGCGGATGGCCAAAGCCTGCCATCAGCGGCTGCTGCTGTTGGAGGAGAAAAACCATGCCTTGCAGGAAAAGATGGCCCAGATCCGTCTGGTGGACCGGGCCAAGTGTTTCTTGATACAGCACCGGGCCATGACCGAGGAGGACGCCCACCGGCTGATTGAAAAGAGGGCCATGGATACCCGCACCAACCGGGGCGAGGTGGCCCGGCAGATTTTGGAGGGACAGTGGGTCCCCCAGGGGGAGGAAAGATAATATGTCTGTGAAGTATGTTTTTGTGACCGGAGGGGTGGTCAGCGGTTTGGGAAAAGGCATCACCGCTGCCAGCCTGGGACGGCTTCTCAAGGCCCGGGGACTGAAAGTCACCGCCCAGAAGCTGGACCCTTACATCAATGTGGACCCGGGGACCATGAGTCCCCTCCAGCACGGAGAAGTGTTCGTCACCGAGGACGGGGCGGAGACCGACCTGGACCTGGGCCACTACGAGCGGTTCATTGACGAGGACCTGAACAAGTATTCCAATCTGACCACCGGCAAGGTGTACTGGAATGTGCTGAACAAGGAACGGGAGGGCGCTTACCTGGGCCAGACCGTTCAGATCATTCCCCACATCACCAACGAAATCAAGAGTTTCATCTACAATGTGGGCAAGACCAGCGGGGCGGATGTGGTCATTACCGAAATCGGGGGCACCACCGGCGACATTGAAAGCCAGCCTTTCCTGGAAGCCATCCGGCAGGTGGGTCTGGAGCAGGGCCGGGAAAACTGCTGTTACATCCATGTAGTGCTGGTCCCCTACATTCAGGGCAGCAACGAGCACAAGTCCAAGCCTGCCCAGCACTCGGTCAGGGAATTGCAGGGAATGGGAATCCATCCCAATGTCATTGTTCTGCGGGCAGACCAGGAGATGGACCCCAGTATTTTCCAGAAGGTAAGCCTTTTCTGCAATGTGCCCCAGGACTGCGTTATCTCCAACCTGACCCTGAGCAGCCTGTATGAATGCCCCATTATGCTGGAAAAGGAGGGCCTGGGCCGGGTGGTCTGCCGTCAGCTGGGCCTGCAGGTCCCGCCCCCCGACCTGACTGAGTGGACCTCCATGCTGGCCCGGATGAAAGGCCGGACCCGGACCACCACCGTAGCTTTGGTGGGAAAGTATGTGAAGCTCCACGATGCCTACCTTTCGGTGATGGAAAGCCTTTACCATGCAGGGTTTGAGAACGGCAGCCAGGTAAAAATCAAATGGGTGGAAAGCGAGGACCTTACCGATCAGGAGGCCTGCGCCGCCGCCTTCCAGGACTGCGATGGTGTGATTCTCCCCGGCGGGTTCGGCGACCGGGGCATCGAGGGAATGATCCAGGCTGCCCGGTACTGCCGGGAGAATGGTCTGCCCTACTTCGGCATCTGCCTGGGAATGCAGGTGATGGTGATGGAATTTGCCCGGGGCGTGCTGGGTTATTCCGATGCCGCCAGCCGGGAGTTTGACCCGGACAGCCCCCACTGTGTCATTGACCTGATGCCCGACCAGCAGGGGAACATTCCCAAAGGCGGCACCATGCGGCTGGGCAGATACCCCTGCCAGATTCAGGCCGGCACCCGGATGGCCCGGGCCTACCAGACCCTCTCCATCGGAGAGCGGCACCGGCACCGGTATGAGTTCAACAACCAGTACCGGCAGGAGATGGAGGAAAAGGGCCTGGTCATCAGCGGCACCAGCCCGGACGGACGGCTGGTGGAAGCGGTGGAACTGCCCGGGCGGCCCTTCCATGTAGGGGTCCAGTATCACCCGGAATTCAAGAGCCGGCCCAACCGGAGCCATCCTTTGTTCCGTGCCTTTATCGGAGCCTGTCTCCAGCACAGGGAAGAGAAATAATAAAAAACGCCAGACCATGGAGTAACTCTTGGTCTGGCGTTTTTGTTTCATCTGCTCCGGATAACAACCACTGGTTTCTTATGTTTTCCCCGCCCTGACGGGGATCTTTGTGTTTTCAGGAAACTTTAGCGGGGGTCCGGTCTTCCAGGGAGAGCATGGAGCAGTAAAGGTTCTCGTACTCGCTCCGGTACCGGGCGAACCGCTGGGGGGCGCCCCGGTGAAGTTCCCGCCTCATCCGGTGCATATTCAGGTCCTCATACCCATATTCCCATCCCAGGATTCGGGCCGCTATATTGCTGCAATGGTCGCTGATTCGCTCCAGCTGGGTCACTGCATCCAGATATTGGATGCCCGCCCGAATCTCACACTTGCCTTCCTTGAGCCGGTTGATATGGTCAGTGCGGAGGGTCTCACAGAGCTGGTCCACCACATCCTCCAGGGGTTCCAGGTGGTAGGTGGCCTCCAGGTCGTTGTCCCGGAAAGCCTTGGCAGCCAGATTAATAGCCTCGCTCACCGCCGCCACCAGAACGCTCAGTTCCTGGCGGGCAGTCTCGGTAAAGGCCAGGTCCCGCTCCCACATGGTACGGCCGATCTCCATTAGGTTGATGGAGTAATCCCCAATTCGTTCAAACTCGGTAATAAAGCTGAACAGCTGGTTGGTCTGCTGGACCTCCCGTTCATTGAGCTGCTGTTCATTGATTTTGACCAGGTAGTTGCTGATGGATACCTCCATCTTGTCGATGAGGTCCTCACGGCGGGCGATTTCCCCTGCGGTTTCCGGGTTATAGGTTTGCAGGTCCTGGGTGCAGAGATGGAAATTCCGTCCTGCCCGCTGGGCCATCTTGGCCACGGCGCTCCGGGCCTGCTGGATGGCCACCGCCGGGCTTTTGAAAAGCCGTTCATCCAGCACCGGCAGGTCCATGTCCTGCATTTCCCCGGACCGGTCCCTGACGGTTTTTTCCGCCAGTTTCAGAAGCCCACCGCTGAAAGGCAGCAGGAAAAGCACTGCAATGATACTGGAAAAGCTGTGGACATTGGCTATGCTGCCCTTGTTCATCACACTGTCCCAGAAGGGCAGCCCTACAAAATAGTTGGTGGTGCAGACCACCACCAGCATGATGATGCTGCCGATCAGGTTAAAGTAGAGGTGGATAAAGGCCGCCCGCTTGGCATCCTTGGAGGCCCCGGTGGAGGCGATAAGAGGGGTAAAGGCGGTGCCGATGTGGGTGCCCATAATGATGGGGAAGCTGCTCCCCCAGGTGACCAGCCCGGTGCTGGTCAGCGCCTGGAGCAGGCCCACGCTGGCGCTGGAGCTCTGGATGGCCACGGTGGCCAGCACCCCGGCCAGGCATCCCAGCACCGGGTTTTCCATGCTGGTAAAGGCGGCCATAAAGAGCTGGCTGTCCTTGAGGGGAGCCACTGCTGTATCCATGGCGGACATGCCGGTGAACAGGATTCCGAATCCCATCATGATCTGGCCGATGTTCTTCTGGCTGGGCTTTTTGAAAAACACAAAAAGGACCGCGCCGATAAAAGCCACAATGGGGCTGAAGGTGGTGGGCTTCAGGAGGGTGAGGAGCAGACTGTCACCGCTGATATCCGCCATCCGGATGATTTGTCCCGTAATGGTGGTGCCGATGTTGGCCCCCATGATCACCCCAACCGCCTGGGGCAGGGCCATGATCCCCGAGTTGACCAGGCCCACCACAATTACAATGGTTCCGGCGCTGGACTGGATGATAGCGGTAATGAATGCGCCCAGTAAAACGCCCCGAAGGACGCTGCTGGTAAGTTTTTGGAGGATGGACTGCATCTTTCCACCCGCCACCTTTTCCAGGCCGGTGCCCATAATGGACATGCCGTACAGGAACAGGCCGATTCCTCCCAGCAGGGTAATCACATGGAACAGGGTCATGGAAGTATTTCCTCCCTTCCTTGGTGGGACGGTCTATGGTATGGGCGAAATTCCCCCAAATTTCGGACAAAAAAAGTGGTATAACAGCCACTCAAGGGCTATTATACCAAAGTTTTTGCCGGTTGACAAACCATTATTTTATATTTTCTTTACTTTAATTTTATTTTTCTATCTTATTTTTTACAATTGCTTTTCTCAGCCTGCCATCTCTTCCATGGCTTCCCGGGCGTTATCAGCGCTGAACCAGAACTCCCCGCCCTGGTACACCTCCACATGACCGGCTACATAACGGATCTCTACATTCATGGTCCTTACCTCCTGTACCAATGTTTCGGGTTTCTTTCCATGGCTAAAGAATACCCGATTTAAAGTACTATAATAAGGACTTTTTCTCTTTTGCAAAAAAATGCCCGGACCGGAAAAACCGGGCCGGGCAAAGGTTATTTCTGGTTCTGAGTCAAGGGAAGCGGAGACTTTTTCTCATTTTTATAAAAGTACTCCAGAATGGCCTGACGGCGGACCATTCCAATAAAAATCTGCCGGTCGTCCACCACCGGTACAAAGTTCTGGGTCACCGCCGCAGCCAGCAGGTCGTTCATGCTTGTGGTAACGGGGACCGCCTTGTAGTCACGCAGACGGGTAAAGGAGGAAATGGGGGTATCCTCACACTTGGACATATCCATTCCCGCTGTGTTTTTGATTCCCCAGAGAAGGTCACCCTCGCTGATACTTCCCACATACTCCCCGGTCCGCTTGATAACGGGGATGGTGGCATACCGGTGCCGGCCCCATTTTTCCAGGGCCTGGCGGAGGGTGGAATCCTCATAAATGTAAGCAATATCCTGTTTGGGGGTCATGAAGAATAGGATGTTCATTCCCTGTATTCGCCTCCTGTTCCTGATTTCATTATACCTGTTCTCCCAAAGGATTGTGTGACGGCAATGTTAAATTTTCGTGGCAGGCAGTTTTCAGGGACTGGAGATACCCGGCATCCATTCCGATCTGATGAAGGTGAACGATACATTCCTGGGGCGGAATTTTCATTCCCTCGCTGATCCACTGGACCAGCGCCCCTGCAAAACCGTAGCTGAAAAACCGGGCCGCAAACCGCAGCCGCCGGACCACGGCGGGGGAAACCTGGTCCTCCCCCACCAGCACCCGGAGCAGCTGGCTTTCCAGCAGGGTGCTGTACTGGTGGAAAAACAGCTGGCTCTCCCCGCTGACCACCCGGGTATAAAACCGTTCCTGCCGGCGGATATGCTCCAGCAGGTTCAGGGTGTAGATCTGCCACTGTTCCAGGTCGGGGCAGGGGTTGAGGCAGGTTTCCAGGTCCTGCCGGATCATCCATTCCAGCAGGGCGTACTTGTCTTTAAAGTGGTAGTAAAAGCTCTGCCGCCCTATGCCGCATGCCTCTGCAATATCTCCTACGGTGATTTTATCCATGCTGCTGTGGTTGAGCAGTCCCTTGAGGGCCAGTGCCAGCCGTGCCTTGGTAGGTTTTTGTTCCATTATTCCTGGTCCTTTTCCTTTCTGGTCTCTCCCCCGCCGGGAAAGACCGCTCCTGGAATTTATTTTACCATAATTTTTATCTCTTCAAAAGAAGTTTTTTCTATCTTTCCCGAAAAATGAAAACTCATTTTTCGCCCAAATTCCTGTAAATTTTTTCTGTACAATCTTGTCCTGACTGTGTATAATAGATATTGGTAAATTAGGGTAGAGTGTTTCGTGTACAAAACATCGCTTTACAGAAAGGAGCCCGCCATGATTACCACCATCAATCCGCTGGGCAGCATCAGCCTGTCCAACGACTATTTTGCCTGCCTGGCCGCTCAGGCCGCTCAGAGCTGCTATGGAGTGGCTGCCCTCACCTCTTTGGGTGCCGGGGAAGATATCAAAAGCTTTATCCTTCGGGGCAACCAGAAGAACAAGGGTGTCCGGGTCACTGAGGAAGACGGCAAGCTGGTGATTGAGCTGCATATTATGGTTGGCTACGGGCTGAACATCCAGTCCATTGTGGCCAGCATCACCCACCGGGTGCGCCATACCGTCGAGCGCGCCACCGGGCTGAAAGTTGCCCGTATCAATGTCTGCGTGGACGATATTTTAAGCGACGAATAATCCCCCCAGGGGACCAGGAGGAGTTTATTAAAAATGATTACCGGTAAAATTCTGCGGGACGCTATTCTGTCCGGCGCAAATAATATCAACAATCAGCGTTCCCGGGTGGACGAGCTGAATGTATTCCCTGTTCCTGACGGCGACACCGGCACCAACATGGGAATGACCATCGGCGCTGCCATTCCCGAGCTGTCCGCCATGGGGGATGACTGCACTGTAGAGGAGGCCGCCAAGGCTGCCGCCAGTGCCATGCTCCGGGGTGCCCGGGGCAACTCCGGCGTTATCACCAGTCTTCTGTTCCGGGGCTTCAGCAAGGCCCTGAAAGAGAAGCGCACCGCCTCTGCCGCCGACCTGGTGGCCGCCCTCCAGATGGGCGTGGAAGGCGCTTACAAGGCTGTTATGAAGCCCACCGAGGGCACCATGCTCACCGTGGCCCGGGTGGCCAGCGAGGAAGCCGCCAAGTGCGATGCCCAGGAAGTTCCCGCTCTCTGGGAAGTGGTCATGACCGCCGGTCAGGCCGCTCTGGACAACACTCCCAACCAGCTCCCCGTTCTGAAAAAGGCTGGGGTAGTGGATGCCGGCGGACAGGGCCTTATGGTGATTTTCCAGGGCATGCAGCAGGTCTTCAACGGAGGCGAGATGATTCAGCCCCAGGAGCCTGTTACCAAGAAGCCCGGCACCGACAAGGCCGGCAAGGGCGTCTTTACCGACGACCTGATGAAGGTGGAGGACATTACCAACGGCTACTGCACCCAGTTCCTGGTAAACAAGGGTGAGAACGCCAGCGCCGAGAAGCTCCGTGCCTTTGCCGAGAGCAACGGCGACAGTGTGGTCTGCATTGAGGACGACGATGTCATCAACCTGCATGTTCATACCTCCGACCCCGGCGTTATCCTGTCCGAGGCCATCAAGCACGGCTACCTGACCAACTTCAAGATCGAGAACATGCACGAGCAGTTCCTGGCCCGCCAGGCCCAGGGCAAGGGTCTGGAGAAGCAGAAGGCCGCCGAGGAAGCCCCCCAGCAGAGCGAGTTTGTCTACGCCGCTGTGGATGACAGCATGCCCTACGGTTTTGTGGCTGTGGCTGCCGGCGAGGGCCTGAAGAATGTATTCATGGACCTGGGCGCCAACGCTGTGGTCAGCGGCGGTCAGACCATGAACCCCAGCACCCAGGACATTCTGGCTGCCGTTCAGAGCGTGCCTGCCAAGACCGTCTTTGTGCTGCCCAACAACAAGAACATTATTATGGCTGCCGAGCAGGCTCAGAAGCTGGCTGACCGTGCCGTGGTGGTTCTGCCCACCCGCACCGTGCCCCAGGGCATTACCGCCATGCTGAACTTTGACCCCGACAGCTCCTCCGACGACAACGCCGTTGCCATGATGCAGGCTGCCGACCGGGTCAGCACCGGTCTGGTCACCTTTGCCGCCCGGGACAGTGATTTCGACGGCAAGAAGATCAAGAAGGGCGAGATCATGGCCCTGGAGAACGGAAAAATCGTCAGCGTAGGCACCGACATCACCAAGGTCACCTACCGTCTGGCCCGGAGCATGAAAAAGAAGGATACTCAGTTTATCACCGTTATTTCCGGCTGCGATGTGTCCGCCGAGGATGCAGAGCGGACCACCGACCTGGTTCGGAGCAAGGTAGGCGGGGATGTGGAGGTAAGCCACATTGTGGGCGGTCAGCCGGTTTACTACTACATGATCAGTGTAGAGTGATCCTTATTCCGCACCAAGAAGTGAAAATCCGCCCTGACGGGGAACCGTCAGGGCGATTCTCTTAAAAGCACTGCTTTAAGGAAAGGAGGTCACCCATGGACCAGGAACTGAATACCGACATCCAGTTTATCAAGGGAGTGGGGCCCAAGCTGGGAGAAAAATTTGCCCGGCTGGGAATCCGCACTGTGGGCGACCTGCTGGACCACTATCCCCGGAAATACATTGATTACACCCAGGCCTACCCTATCTCCCAAGCTCCCTTTGACATAGACTGCTGTGTCAAGGCCGAGCTGGAAAAGGTGGAGCCTGCCCGCCGGATTCCCGGGGGACGGACCCTCCAGAAAGCCCTGGCCCGGGACGACTGGGGTTTTCTCACCATCACCTGGTTCAACAACCCTTACGCCGCCAAAAAACTGGTGCCGGGGGAAACCTATTTCTTTGAGGGCCGGTTCGGCGGGAATCTCACCCGCCGGGAGGTGATCAATCCCCTTATCCGCACCCAGGAGGAGGTGGACCGTCAGCCCCTGGTTGCGGTCTACCCCGCCACCGAGGGCCTGCCCAGCAGCGTCATCGGCCGGTGTGTAGGCCGGGTGCTTCCCCTGGCGGACACCCTGGAGGACCCGCTGCCCGAGGAAATGCGGCAGCGGTTCCGGCTCCCTGAAAAGTCCTGGGCGGTCCGGGCCATCCATGCACCCACCCAGCCCCAGGATGTAGCCCAGGCCCGCCGGCGATTGATTTACGAGGAGCTGCTCACCCTCCAGCTGGGGATTTTCCTCATGCGGGGCAGGAGCAGTAAAGCCACCGGCGCCCCCATGATCGGGTACGACCCTGCCCCCTTCTGGGAGAGCCTGCCCTTCTCCCCCACCCAGGCCCAGCGCCGGGCCGCCGGGGAGATTTTCGGAGACATGACCGGCCGTCCTCCCATGAACCGGCTGCTCCAGGGGGATGTGGGCAGCGGCAAAACCCTGGTAGCCGCCGCAGCCGTCTGGCTGGCAGCCCGGAACGGGTACCAGTCCACCCTGATGGCTCCCACCGAGATTCTGGCCCGGCAGCACGCCGAGACCCTGGACAAGCTGCTGGCCCCCTTTGGAATTGCAGTGGTCCTTCTGACCGGAGGTATGAAGGCCGCTGAAAAGCGGAACGCCCTGGCCGCCATTGCCGACGGACGGGCCGGGCTGGTGGTGGGGACCCATGCGGTCATCTCAGACAAGGTGACCTTTTCCAAGCTGGGGCTGGCCGTGGTGGATGAGCAGCACCGGTTCGGGGTGCGGCAGCGGAATCTGCTGGCAGACAAGGCCCATCAGCCTCATCTGCTGGTCATGAGCGCCACCCCCATTCCCCGGACCCTGGGGCTTCTCCTCTACGGAGACCTGGACATCAGCATCCTGGACCAGCTTCCCCCGGGGAGAAAGCCGGTAAAGACCTGGTTCATCACCGGGCAGAAGCGGCGGGACCTGTTCGGATTCCTGGACAAGCAAATCGCCGCCGGGCACCAGGCCTACATTGTCTGCCCCGCCATTGAGGAGAATCAGCAGGACGAAAATCTCCAGGCGGTGACCACCTACCTGGAGGAGGTAGCCCGTCCTCTGCTTCCCCACCGCCGCATCGGCCTGATGCACGGGAAGCTGAAACCTCAGGAAAAGGCCGCCGTTATGGAGGAGTTCAAGGAGGGAAAGCTGGACATTCTGGTCTCCACCACCGTCATCGAGGTAGGGGTGGATGTGCCCAACGCCACCGTCATGGTGATTGAGAATGCGGAGCGGTTCGGCCTTTCCGCCCTCCACCAGCTGCGGGGCCGGGTAGGCCGGGGCAGCGCCGCCGCCTGCTGCATCCTCATCAGCGACAACCAGAACGACTCGGTCCGGCAGCGGCTTCACTTCCTTTGCCAAACCCCTGACGGCTTTGCAGTAGCCCGGTATGATCTGGAGACCCGGGGCCCCGGAGACTTTTTCGGGAGCGCCCAGCACGGGCTGCCCAGTCTCCACATTGCGGACCTGGCCACCGATACCCGGGTCCTTTCTGCCGCCCAGTCCGAAGCCAAACAGATCCTGGAGGAAGACCCCCGGCTGGTACTTCCCCAGCACCAGGGTCTGGCCGACCGGGTCGAACGGCTTTTTGAGTCGGTAGGGCCCCTGAACTAGGGCATAATTTTCCTTTCACTGCCCTATTCTTAGGATAAGGAAATCTTGAAAAAATCCTTATCTTTGCTATAATGGTACTAACCTGTCAAGACACCCGGCCCCGGAGGGCCGAAAGGGACATTCTATGAAGAAAATCTGCTCTGTATTTTTAGTCCTGGTGATCCTGGTAGGGGCTGCCCTCCTCCCTGCGGGGGCGGTGGGCTACACCCCCAGCTTTGAGGTGTATGCCGAGGCAGCCTACATTGTCAACCTGGACACCAACATCATTGTATACGAGAAGGAAAGCGAGACCCCCATGGTGGCCGCCAGTCTGGTCAAGATGATGACCTGTATTCTCCTGCTGGAAAGCTACCAGGACCAGCTGGATTCCATCTCGGTGACTTCGCCCGCCTATATCTATGACATTCTCTACGGGAAAAACGCCTCCACCGCCGACATCCGGTCTGGGGAGACGGTGACCCTCCGCCAGCTTCTCTATGCCATGCTCCTGCCCAGCGGCAACGAGGCCGCCTACATGGTGGCCGACTACATGGGAGGGGGAAGCATTGACAACTTTGTGGCCCGGATGAACAGCACTGCCCAGAAGCTGGGCTGCACCGGCACTGTGTTCACCGACCCCTGCGGCCTGGACGAGGGGAACATGATCACCGCCCGGGATGCCTATCTCATTCTCCGGTATGCCATGAGCTTTGATGCCTTTGTGGAGGCCTGCGGCACCCCCAGCTATTACATGGGAGAGAATCCCCGGTATGCCAGCGGCACCTACTACCTTCACACCACCAACAAAATGCTCCCCGGGGCCAACGGTGCGGAGTTTACCCGGAGCTACAACCAGGGAGGCAAAACCGGAACCCTGGGAGACTGGCAGAACTTTGCCGGCTGGCATACCCAGAACGGAGAGACCTATATCAGCGTGGTGCTTCACAGCCCGGACAGCTGCGAGCCCTACGACTACCCCACCGAGCGCCCCGCCCTTTACGAGACCGGGGAGCTGATGGACTGGATTTACGACACTTTCAGCGTTCATGCTGCCTTTGATATTTCGGAACCTCTTACCGAGATTCCGGTAAAATACTCCACCCAGACCGACAGCATCATCCTTTACCCGGCAGACGGGCTTATGACCCTGCTGCCCATTGAGGGGGACGGCTCCGAGAGCGTGAAAATCTTTGACCTGCCCGAGAGCGTGGCCGCCCCCATCAAGGCAGGAGATGTGATCGGCACTGTCACCCTCCAGCTTTCGGGCCAGGAACTGGGAACCGTGGACCTGATCGCCACCACCGATGTGGCACGGAACGACTTCCTCTTTGTATTGGCTAAAATCGGGGAATTCTTCTCCACCACCTATTTCAAGGTATTCCTTCTCACCACCCTGGTTCTGGTGGGAGGTTACGCCGCCCTTTACACCATTGCTACACGGCAGTATCGCAACAGCCGCCGCCAAAATAAGCGCCGTTAAAAACTTCGGAGAATTGAGGAAAATTATGTTGGATGTAACACGGAACCTGACCATGATGACCGATTTTTATGAGCTGACCATGAGCGCCGGCTATCTGGAGGAGGACTATCAGGACAAAATCAGTGTCTTTGATATGTTCTTCCGCCGGGTCCCCGACGGCGGCGGCTACGCCATTATGGCAGGACTGCAGCAGTTCATTGATGCTGTGGACCACCTCCATTTCACCCCCGAGGACATTGACTATCTCCGGAGCACCGGGGTTTTCAACGAGAAGTTCCTCCACTACCTGGAGAATTTCCAGTTCCACTGCAACATCTGGGCCATCAAGGAAGGTACCCCCATCTTCCCCCACGAGCCTATTGTAACGGTGGAAGGTCCCGCCATTGAGTGCCAGCTGGTAGAGACCCTGCTGCTGGTCACCTTCAACCACCAGTGCCTCATTGCCACCAAAGCCAACCGCATCGTCCGGAGCGCCGCCGGCCGTCCCGTCATGGAGTTCGGCGCCCGCCGGGCCCAGGGGTACGACGCCGCCTACTTTGGCGCCCGTGCCAGCTACATTGCCGGATGCAGCAGCACCAGCTGCGTTATGGCCAGCCGGGATTTCGGAATCCCTGCCAGCGGAACCATGGCCCACAGCTGGGTCCAGATGTTCCCCACCGAATATGATGCTTTTGAGAAATATGCCCGGCTCTACCCTGACAACTGCGTTCTGCTGGTAGACACCTACAGCGTGCTGAAGAGCGGCGTGCCCAACGCCATCAAGGTCTTTGACCAGGTGCTGGCTCCCATGGGAAAGCGGCCCAAAGGCATCCGGATCGACAGCGGCGATATTGCCTACCTGTCCAAAAAAGCCCGGGCCATGCTGGATGCTGCCGGGTATGAGGATTGTACCATCTGCGCCTCCAACAGTCTGGACGAGTACATTGTCCGGGACCTGATTCTCCAGGGGGCCAAGCTGGACAGCTTTGGCATCGGTGAAAATATGATCACCGCCAAGAGTGACCCTGTCTTTGGGGGAGTCTACAAGCTGGCCGCCGTGAAGGAAGCGGACGGGAGCTACACTCCCAAAATCAAAATTAGCGAGACCGCCGAGAAGATGACCATTCCCGGCCTGAAAAAGGTATGGCGCATCTATGACCGGGACGGAAAGGCCATGGCCGACTACATTACCGTCTATGACGAGGAAGTGGATACCTCCAACGGGATCACCCTCTTTGACCCGGTGGAGACCTGGAAGGAGGTCACCTACATCAACTGCACCGCCAAATGTCTTTCCACCCCCATCTACCAGGAAGGCAAGCGGGTGTACGAAAGCCCCAGCCTCCAGGAGATTCGGGAGTTCTGCGCCCAGCAGGTGGACACCCTCTGGGATGAGGTAAAGCGGTTTGAGTACCCCCACACCCACTATGTGGACCTGAGTCAGAAGCTGTGGGACATCCGCCACAACCTGCTCCGGAGCATGAGCAAGCGGAATGTATCCATTGCCCCCAAAAGCGAATAAAGAAACTCAAAAGGCCGCCGGTTTTCCCTTTCGGGAAAAACCGGCGGCCTTATCTTTAGGTAAAATCACAAATAAAAAATCCCGGGTACCTGCTGGTATCCGGGATTTTTTGGCGCAGAAAGAGGGATTTGAACCCTCGCGCGGGTTTAAGCCCGCCTACTCCCTTAGCAGGGGAGCCCCTTCGACCTCTTGGGTATTTCTGCAAAGTCGAATCCTGTCAAGAGATTCAGTTGTGAGCAAAAATGGCGGAGAGAGTGGGATTCGAACCCACGGCCAGTTGCCTGGTCAACGGTTTTCAAGACCGTCTCCTTAAACCACTCGGACATCTCTCCCTAGTGGCACCGCCTAAGTGCAGTAATCATTTTACCATCCAAACCTGTATTTGTCAATAGGTTTTTCCATCTTTTTATCTGTTCTCTTCCCTTTACAATTGTCGGATTTTAGGATATTCTTATTACAAGACAGAGTGAGGGATGTGTTTCAACCATGCGTTATTATGCTACTTTGGGGCCTGCCTGTGCAGACCCTCTCATTATAGACCAAATGCTCAAGGCCGGGATCAACGGATTCCGGGTCAATCTTTCCCACGGACATCTGGAGGACTTTGTGCCCTGGATGGACATGGTCCGCCGGGTAGCCGCCGAGCGGGATTGCGAGCTGCTTATCGACCTGCAGGGGCCCGATCTTCGGGTGGGCGAGCTGGAAGCTCCCCTCTCCCTTCCGGAGGGTTCAGTACTGACCCTGGGCCTGGGAGGAGTGTACTGCTCCGAACTGCTGCTGGATGCCCTTACCCCCGGCCAGAAGCTGGTATTTGACGACGGGCAGGTGGTGGCTCAGGTAGCCAGTGTCTCCCCCGGATGCGCCTTCTGTGTGGTGCAGCAGGGCGGGGTGCTCCAGTCCGGAAAGGGAATCACCGCCCCCGGCCTCAAGCTGGACCTGCCCACCTTGACCCTGGAGGACCACAACAGTCTGGCCCTGGCCAAGCACCTGGGTGTCACCGGCGTGATTCTTCCCTTTGTCCGGAGCCGGGACGACCTGGACAATCTCCGGGATGCCATGTACAGCTGCGGAGCCGACGACCTGCGGGTGTTTGCCAAGGTGGAATCCCTGGAAGGGGTGGAACATCTGGCCCAGTTTGTGGACCTGGCAGACGAGATCATCATTGCCCGGGGGGACCTGGCCAGTGAAATTCCCCTCTGGCTGATTCCCCGGTTCCAGAAGCAGATGGGAGAGGTGTGCCTTTCCAACGGTGTCCCCTACATGGTGGTGACCCAGCTGCTGGAATCCATGACCGACCATCCCCTTCCCACCCGGGCGGAGATGAGCGACATTTACAACGCCGTCATGGACGGAGCTTCCAGTCTTATGCTCACCGGAGAGACCGCCGTGGGCCTTTATCCCGCCCAGGCTGCGGAGTACCTGGTCAAGGCGGCACAGCCCGCCCTGGAGGACCGGCCCAAACCCACCATTTAAACTTAAAATCCCCTGACCGTTGGTCAGGGGATTTTTCTTTATGCCTGAGTCTTATATCCGTCGGGATTATGGCTCTGCCAATTCCAGCTGTGAGCGCACATTTCCTCAATGCCGTACTCAGCTTCCCAGCCCAGTTCCTTCTTGGCCTTGGCGGGGTCAGCGTAGCACTGAGCAATGTCTCCGGGACGGCGGGGGTCAATTACATAGGGCAGCTCCCGGCCGCAAGCCTTGCTGAACGCGTGGATCACATCCAGCACGCTGTAGCCCTTGCCGGTGCCCAGGTTGCAGATAAAGAGTCCGCAGCCGGTCTCCAGCTTCTTGATGGCGGCCACATGGCCCTTGGCCAGGTCTACCACATGGATGTAGTCCCGGACACCGGTGCCGTCGGGGGTGGGGTAATCGTTTCCGTACACATGGACCTTTTCCAGCTTTCCTACTGCCACCTTGGCAATGTAGGGAACCAGGTTGTTGGGGATTCCGTTGGGGTCCTCTCCGATCCGTCCGCTGGGGTGAGCGCCGATGGGGTTGAAGTACCGGAGAAGGGCCACATTCAGTTCCGAGTCAGCATGGCAGACATCGGTGAGGATACGCTCGGTGAATGCCTTGGTGGTGCCGTAGGGGTTGGTGGTTGCACCCACAGGGAAATCCTCGGTGATGGGCACAGTGGCGGGGTCTCCGTAGACGGTAGCGCTGGAGGAGAACACAAAGTTCTTGCAGTTGTAGTGGCGCATTACATCCAGCAGCACCAGGGTGCAGTTCAGGTTGTTGGTGTAGTATTCGATGGGCTTGGCTACGCTCTCCCCCACCGCCTTATAGGCTGCAAACTGAATGACGGCCTGAATGTCCGGATAGCTGCGGAAAATTTCCTCCACCTGGGCACGGTTGGTCATATCCGCTTCCACAAAGGGGAAGTCCTTGCCGGTGATTTCCTTCACACGGTTCAGGGCTTCGGGGCAGGAGTTATAATAGTTATCTGCCACCACGATATCGTATCCTGCATTGAGAAGTTCCACACAGGTATGGCTGCCGATGTAACCGGCGCCGCCGCTGACTAAAATGGACATGGCTGTTTGCTCCTTTTCTAAGTTTGTTCTTGCCCTCATGATACACCAGCCAAATCCGTTTTGCAAGGAATATCCCCTGCCTTGCAAGAAATATCCTTGCCATGAAAGAATTTTACAAGTCCTTCTTTTGGTAGTAGAATAAGAATACTAAAAAAAGAAGGGAGAACCCTTATGCTGTACGACCGTCTTGAAAATCTGGAACAATACACCGGCCTGTTTGAAAATCTGGACCGGTGCATTGAATGGATTCAGGAGAACGATGTATACGCCCTGCCCCTGGGGAAAACCGAGATTCAGGGGGAAGACCTTTTTGTAAATGTTATGGAGATCACCCCCAAGGCCGAGGAGGAAATTCCCTTTGAAAGCCATTCCCAGTACATGGATCTCCAGATGGACCTGGAGGGCAGCGAGCTGTTCCAGGTGGCCCTGGGCCAGCTGAAAACCACCAAGCCCTATGACCCGGAAACCGACTGCGCCTTCTTCCAGGCCAGCCCCAGCATTGCCGGAGTTCTGGGGGAGGACCGGTTTGCCGTCTTTATGGTGGAGGAGCCCCACAAGCCGGGAATCCGCGCCGCCGGGACCGGAAATCTGAAAAAGGCCGTATTCAAAATTCGCCGCTGATTTCATTACAAAAAAGGACCGCCAGCTTGAAAGCTGCGGTCCTTTTTTCTTTCTCAGGAAGCCTTCCGGCGTTTGAACAATTTGCCCAGAATCAATTCTGCCATGCTCCAGACCTCTTTCAGGTTGAGAAGGATAATAGCCAGGGTGATGGCTCCGGTGATCCAGAAAGCCCCGGGCAGGTCCAGCAGAAGCACCACTGCCTCCGCCGTCAGGAGAATCAGGTCCAGCCCCAGGGAAGCGGAACCGTAGTCCACCGGAATCAGGCTTTGGGTGCTGATGACCCGGAGGACAAAGACCAGGCCCATGGAAAGGGCGGAAGCCAGGGCGGCCCCCACAGGGCCCATGGTCCAGATCAGGACAAAGTTGAGAATACAGTTGACTACTGCCCCCGACAGCATGGTGAACAGGCTGTACCCGCTCCGCTTATAGACCATGTAGATGGTGTTGAAGAACTGGTTGAAGCAGGTGAAGATGGAGGCAATGGTGAGGAAGGGCACAAACTGCCAGGCCTCGTAAAAGTTTTCCCGGAAAATGAACATGGCCGGGCGGCAGAGCCAGATAATGCCCGCTCCGCAGCAGAACATGACCCCCTGGTATACCTTGAAAATCCGGGAGAAGAAGGCGGAGCGATCCTCCTCCTCGGTGATGGCGGAGAGCTGCCAGGCCTCGTAGAAAATTCCTCCCAAAGTGCTGACAATGGTGGGAAGGTAGTATCCGGTGGAGAGCAGTCCCGTCCAGTGGGTACCGGACTGGCCCTGGTAGCCCTGGCACATGGAAGCCACAAAGAACATATCACTGGCATTGATGACCCAGAAGCTGATCTGGGCCGGAATCATGGGCAGGCTGTACCGGAGCATTTCCTTCCAGAGCCGCTGATTGAAGGACCGGCGGTCCAGATAGTTCCAGAGTTTTCCGGTGATAAACACAAAGACAGCGCTGCCGAAGTCGCTGCAGATGGTGGCCAACAGATACCCGGCGGCTCCCCACTTGAAGACCACCAGGAAAAGGATATTGAATCCCAGCAGGGTGAAGGTGGTGAGCACTCCGTCCAGGGCTACCAGCCGGTTAAGCTGGCGGCTCCGGATGAACTGGGTGCAGAGAGTCCGCAGGCAGGAGACCAGCACATACACATACAGCAGCAAGGCATAGTCACTGACCAGCGGGATCATGCTCAGGAGCGGATAGGCCAGCACCATCAGACCGAATCCGCAGAGGATGGTCACCAGGCCGTTGGTGAAGACCTGGGATTTATTCTGATTTTTATCCAGTCCGAACCGAATGACCGAAAAGCTCATTCCCAGGCCCACCACCGGAATCAGCAGGTTGGCGCACTGCTGGGTCAGCTTGGTGACACCCAGCACGCTGGTTTCCTGGAGTGCGAAGGTGAGGAAGGGGGTCAGGCAGAGGTTCAGCAGTTTGGAGCTGAAGTTGGACAGTGCAAAGAGCAGGGTGTTGCTCATGAGTTTGGAGTACCGGTCGGCTCCTGGCATAGGCAAAACTCCTTTCCGGTAGATGGGGGTCAGGGCAGCAGAGCCCGGCGTTCCTTCCAGTCTGGGAGGATTTTTTCTACCTCCGCCCAGAAGGCAGGGCTGTGGTTGGGGACCAGAAAATGACAGTATTCATGGACGGCCACATACTCCCGGGCGGCCCGGGGCTGGGCTGCCAGCCGGAGGGCAAAGGTGATCTCCCCTTTTCCCGGGCGGCAGATGCCCCAGCTGGAAGAGATGTCCTTGATGATGATTCGGGGCATTCCCCGGGGCAGCACCTTTTGGAAACAGGGGTAGAACTCCCGGCAGATGGCTTCCATCTCTGCCAATGCCTGGCCGGGTTCGGGAAGAGGCTGGGCCATCCGGTTTTCCCGCCGGGTCTGGGCCTTTTCCCTGGCCCGGGCGATCCAGAGGCCATGGTCGGCCACAAACCGGTCTATCTGAGCCAGCGGCACCCGGGGCGAGGCACTGACCCAGACCGAGCCGTCCCCTCTTACCCGAAGGTTGATGTTTTTTACTTTTTTCCGGGTCAGGGTATAAGGAATCCCACCGCCGGAACGCTGACTGGTAGATTCTGACATATCTTTTCTTTTAAAGCCAACCGGTCATCAGGGGGAGCGCCCCGGATGACCGGTCTGGTTGTTCAGCGAGTGATATTCATATCCACCCGGCCGCTGATTCCGTTCACGCTTCCACTGGAAGTATACTGCCAAATCTGGTAGTTATACTTGAAATCCAGGGTAGAGCGGTACTGGGCGATCCAGATGCGATACTTGGAAATATTGGCGTAGTTCAGGCTGTAGTAGAACCAATCCCGGTAGCTGTACACACCGGCGGTATATCCGGCAGCCCGGATGGTTTCGCAGAAGGCCACGGCGCAGGCGGTCCGCTGTGCGGCAGACAGGCCGTCGGCACGGCCGGTATCTCCGGCCACCTTCTCGGTATCAAAGTAGATGGGATAGCTGATCTTGTATCCCTTCACCAGACCAATGACCATGAGGGCTTCCTCACGGGCCTCCTCCTCGGTGACAGCCTGGCTGTAGAAGTAGACACCTACGGGAATACCCGCAGCGGTAGCGCCCTGGATATTGGCCTTGAACTTGCTGTCCTCTACCAGTGCGCCGGTGCCGTAACCACGGTAGCCGGCCCGGATGATGGCAAAGTCAATACCGGAGGACTTGACTGCGCTCCAGTTGATGTTCCCCTGATACTTGGAAACATCAATGCCCCGGAGCTGGTTGGTCTTGACGCCGTTGGCATCGAAGTTGTACATGATTCCCTGGATGACCTGCTGGCCGGTGACCGGCTTATGGGTGGAGGGATCATAGTAATATGTCTTTCCATCGATGGTCTGCCATCCTGTGTACACTACCTGCTCCGTCTTTTCAGTGGTGGTAGCAAAGCTGTACTTGCTCATGTCAGCAGCCTTGATGGTGTCCGGCCAGGTAGTATAAGCCGGAGCAGAAGTGGCTGTGGGAGTGGGGGTGGCAGAGGGAGTGGTGGAAGGAGTTGCTGTGGGGGTAGCGCTGGGCTCCACACTGGAGGTGGGAGTGGGAGTAGGAGTAATTTCCGGAGTGGGAGTGGGGGTAGGAGTAGTTTCCGGAGTGGGAGTGGGGGTAGGAGTAGTTTCCGGAGTAGGAGTGGGAGTTGCTTCAGCGGTGGGAGTGGGGGTAACCTCGGGATTCTCGGTAGCAGTGGTGCCTTCCGTCAGAGGTTCCACAGGGGCTCCCTGAATTTCACGGCTTCCCGACCGCTGGGCAGCGGAAAGGTTTCCGGCGCTGTCATAGACAGGCTTGTAGTCGGTGACAGTTCCGTCGGCAAGGACCATAAATCCATTGGAATCGGTCTTTGCCTTGGTCAGGGTGGGTCCGGCTACGGTCTCCGTCTTGGAATCTGCATAGGACACAGTGTCCTGGAGTTCCTCCACAATCACGGAGTCATTGCCAAAAGCGTTATCTTCCTGGGACTCCACCACCTGGTCAGACTGGACCACCTTGTCCTTGACTTCCTCTACTTCTTCTTCCTTGACGGTGTAGACGATTTTTTCCTTGACGGTGACGGTCTGGGCTTCGGGGATCACATATCCCTCCTGCTCCTCCAGGGCGATGGTGTAGTCCCCCGGTTCTACCTCCTCCAGCAGGAGGGTGCCGGTTTCGGTGTCAACAGGGTAGGTCTCGGTATTGTCTTCGCTGTCAGTGACCAGCACATTGAAGGGGGTATTCAGCAGGGGGACAATGTTCTCTTCCTCCTGGGGTTCCCCGTTCTCAGCGGTATCCTTATCCTCAGAGGTTCCGTTCTGCTGGGCATCCTTGTCCTGGTCAGCCTCTTCCTGTGCTTCCTCCTCTACAAGGAACAGGTCAATGCCGATATCCTGCTGGATGACCGTGACCTCCATTTTCAGGGTCTTGGGTGCCTCAGGCTCTTCCTCCGGTTCGGGGGTAGCCGCCGCAGTAACAGCGGGAGTATTGCTGGGCAGGGGGGTAGAGATCACGCCTTCCGCCCAGGCCACCAGCTGGGCGCCGTAGCCTGCTCCCAGCAAAGAGCCGGTAAGCAGCACCACTGCCATGAACCCGGCGATCCATACCTTGTAAATGGGCCAGCTTCTCAAGCCGAACCGATGGAAATAACGATTGGTCCTCTTGTTCATTTCACTTTCTCCTGTGTTTTGATTCTCAGGTTTCGTACAATATTCCTGCCTGGGCCAGAGCCCGGCGGATTCGCTCCAGACTTTCCGGGTCCGGGGCGCTGATGGTATGAAGGTGGACGCCGCCTGCCGCCATATTCAAAAGCAGGCCGTCCGGGTCCCGATTGGCCCTGCGGACAAATTCCTGGGCTTCGTACCGGGTCCCTATCTGCAGCTGGCCGGTGATCTGGCCGTAGAGAGGATTTTCTACCGTTACATCCTCTACCCGGCCCCCCTGGTCCACCACTGCATAAAATTCTTCCAGCATTTTTTCTCCGGTGTCATGGCAGCAGGCCAGGGTGGCGGTGCAGCTGCTCCGCCCTTCCAGCAGATAACCCCGGGGGGTAGCCAGAATCTGTTTGCCTCCGGCCCGGAGCAGAGCCACATCCCCCACCACGATCTGGCGGGAGACCCCCAGCCGTCCGGCCAGGGCAGTAGCGCTGACAGGCGCATCGGTCTGCTGTAAAACAGCCAGTATTTGTTCGCGGCGCTGGGGTGCGGTCATAGCCAGGAGACCTTCCTTTCCCATGACAGATGGATAAAAACATACACAGTTCAGTATACATCCTTTTTCTGCCTTTTGCAAATATTTCCCCGGACTTTTTTGGAAGTATTAGCCAAATATTCTTTCTCCCGGACAGGTGAATCCCTTTCCGGCTTCAGGGAGGGAAACTCCTGCCCTCCCCTGTCCCTGCCTTTTCACGGAATTTTGGACAAATCACCCTCTTTGTCTTGACCTGCCCCACCGAATATACTACAATAAGTGAAAAAGAAGGAGGGCGCCTTATGGTTCGCATTATTACTGATTCTTCCTGCAACCTTACCCCCCAGCAAGCCAAGGAACTGAATATTGAAGTGATTCCCCTCAATGTCACCTTTGAGGACGATACCGTTGTGCAGGACGGTGTGGATATAACCAACAAGGAATTTTTCCATCGGCTGGCCCAGTGCAGGCATCTGCCCAAGACCAGTCAGCCCAGCCCCGAAGCCTTTATGCGGGTGTTTGAGGATGCCCATGCTCTGGGCGACGAGACCGTGGCCATCCTGATTGGGAGCAACCTTTCCGGCACCTTCCAGTGTGCCCGGATGGCTGCCGAGACAGTAGAGTACGAGGATGCCTATTTTGTAGATACCCAGTCCGCCTCCATCGGTCTCCGGCTTTTGCTGGACCGGGCTCTGGAGCTTCGCAGCCAGGGACTGTCCGCCGCCCAGATTGCCCAAGACCTGGAGCAGCTGAAGGACCGGGTCCGTATCCTGCTCATTGCCAATGACCTGAAAAACCTCCACAAGGGAGGCCGGCTCTCCGCCGCCGCCACCATTGCGGGAGGTGCTTTGGGAATCAAGCCGGTGCTCCAGCTCTACAAGAGCAAGCTGGGCCTGGCCGGAAAGGCCCGGGGTATGCCCGGTGCCCTGGTGGCCATGTTCAAGCTGCTGGAGGCTGACCAGGACGGAATGGATCTTTCCATGCCCATCTACACCGCCTACAGTGACAGCCCTGCTGCCGCCGAGCCCATCCGCCGGTATCTGACCCAGAACCTGAAGATGGCCCCGGAGCGGGTCCCCGTCTGCGGCATCGGCGCGGCCATCGGCACCCATGTGGGCACCGGTGCCTGCGGCATTGCCTTCTTTGTAAAGGAATCCCAGGAATAATGTTTTATCCGCCCGGCCATTGGCCGGGCGGGTTCTTTTTTCCAAACTTCCGGAATTTTTTCTTGTGTTTGTGCAAAGCTTATGCTATAATGAGCCCATGAAAAGGGAGTAGTTGCAATTCGCTCTGCCAACATCCCGATGTATTCCGGGGCATCCGGAGTCCGTCTGGCGGAGCGGGCCACCGCTTTTTTGGAGGTAACAAGACTTTTCGGCAGGGCCGTAGTGCCCCCTGCCGGGAAGTCTTTTTTTATTTCCGGCAGACAGAAATCCAGATAAAAGTGAGGAACAGAGTATGGAAAAAAATTATTTCAACCGCTCTCCCGAGGAATCCCTTCAGCTGCTGGAAACCACCAGCGGAGGGCTTTCCTCCCACCAGGCCGCCCAGCGGCTGGAGCAGTACGGCCCCAACAAGCTGGCCGAGGGAGAAAAGCAAAGTGTCTTGCAGGTATTCCTGTCCCAGTTCAAAGACCTGCTGGTGGTGATTCTGATCATTGCCGCCATCATCTCCATGGTTTCGGGGAACCTGGAAAGCACCCTGGTCATCTTTGCCGTTCTCATTATGAACGCCATCCTGGGGACCGTACAGTATTTTAAAGCGGAAAAATCCCTGGAAAGCCTGAAAGCCATGAGCGCTCCCTCCGCCAAGGTCCTCCGGGGCGGGCAGCGGATGGAGCTGCCCAGCGACCAGATCGTTCCCGGAGATATAATTGAACTGGAAGCCGGAGACCTGGTGGTAGCCGACGGACGGCTTCTCAACAGCTGGTCCCTGAAAATCAATGAAAGCTCCCTTACCGGTGAATCCGAGGCAGTGGAAAAAATCAGCCAAGCCCTGGAAGGGGAGGAAATCCCCCTGGGCGACCAGAAAAACATGGTCTTCTCCGGTTCCCTGGTCACCTACGGCCGCGGCGTGATGGTGGTCACTGCCACCGGCATGAGTTCCCAGCTGGGACAAATTGCCACCCTGATGAACCAGACCCAGCAACGGAAAACGCCTCTCCAGAAAAACCTGGACGACTTTTCCGGCAAACTGGCCGCCGTCATTATGGTCATCTGTGCCGGTGTCTTCCTTCTCTCGGTTTTCCGTAGCCACATGAGCCTGCTGGATTCCCTCATGTTCGCCGTAGCTCTGGCCGTGGCCGCCATTCCCGAGGCTCTCAGCTCCATAGTCACCATCGTGCTGGCCATGGGCACCCAGAAAATGGCCCGGCAGAATGCCATCATCAAGGAATTGAAGGCAGTGGAAAGCCTGGGCTCTGTCCAGGTCATCTGCTCGGATAAGACCGGCACCCTGACCCAGAACCGGATGACGGTGCAAAACCTCTGGGCTGACGGAAAACTTACCAAGGACACCGACTTGGAACTGGCCAACGATGCCCAGCGCACCCTTTTGAAAATCGGTCTGCTGGACAGCGATGCCACCCTGGACCCCAACACCGGGGCTGCAGTGGGCGACCCCACCGAGGTAGCTCTGGTCCAGCTGGGGGCTAGGTTTGGAGTGGAGGAGCAGGCTTACCGCCGTCAGCATCCCCGTCTGGCCGAGCTGGCCTTTGACTCGGACCGGAAGCTGATGAGCACCCTCTACGACACCGACCAGGGCCCCATGCTCTATACCAAGGGCGCCATTGATGTGCTGCTGGACCGTTCCACCAAGCTCCTGACCGCCCAGGGCGCTGTTCCCCTCACCCCGGAACTTCGCCAGGAGATTCAGCAGGTGAACCAGGAGCAGTCTGAAAACGGTCTCCGGGTGCTGGCCTTTGCCCAGCGGCCTCTGGAGGAGGCCCGGCTCCTCACCCTGGAAGACGAGCAGGACTACACCTTTGTAGGTCTGGTCTCCATGATCGACCCGCCGCGGCCTGAAAGTATTCAGGCTGTGGCCCAGGCCCGTCAGGCCGGCATCCGCACCGTTATGATCACCGGCGACCACAAGGTCACCGCCACCGCCATTGCCAAGCAGATCGGGATTTTCCAGCCCGGCGACCTGGCCCTGGACGGGGTGGAACTGGCCCGGATGAGTGATGAAGAACTGGACGAAAAGCTGGCCCAGATTTCGGTCTATGCCCGGGTATCTCCCGAGCATAAGATTCGGATCGTCTCCGCCTGGCAGCGCCGGGGCTGCATTGCCGCCATGACCGGCGACGGTGTCAACGATGCCCCCGCCCTGAAAAAGGCGGATGTAGGCGTAGCCATGGGCATCACCGGCACAGAGGTGAGCAAGGATGCCGCCGCCATGATTCTGGCTGACGACAACTTTGCCACCATTGTAAAGGCAGTTCTCAACGGACGGAGCGTCTACGCCAACATCCGCAGCGCCATCCAGTTCCTGCTTTCCGGCAACATGGCTGCCATTCTGGCTGTTATCTACGCATCCCTGGCCGGGCTGTCCGTGCCCTTCCAGCCGGTACACCTGCTCTTTATCAACCTGCTTACCGACAGCCTTCCCGCCATTGCCCTGGGCATGGAGCCCGCCCGGCCCGGTCTTATGGACCAGAAGCCCCGGGACCCCAACGCTTCCATGATGGACCGGCCCATGCTCACCCAGGTATTTGCTCAGGGGCTTCTCATTGGCATTGCTTCCATGACCGCCTTCCACATTGGTCTCGCTCAGGGGGGCGCTGCTCTGGCCAGCACCATGGCTTTTGCCACCCTCACCCTGGCCCGGCTTTTCCACGGCTTCAACTGCCGGGGCAAAGAGTCCATCTTCCGGCTGGGACTGGGGTCCAACCCCTTCTCCCTCATGGCTTTTGCCGCCGGGATCCTCCTGCTCTCCCTGGTGCTCTTTGTGCCCGCACTGGAAGGTCTGTTCCTGGTAGCTCCCCTTACCGGGGCTCAGCTGGGATACATCCTTCTGCTGGCCTTCCTGCCTACCCTTCTCATCCAGCTTTCCCGGGTGATTCGGGGACGGTAAGGATTCCCTTCTGCAAACAAAATGCGGCGCTCTCTCCCTTTTGGGAAAGAGCGCCGCTCTTTTTATTTTAAATCAGTTGAACTTGAAGAGCTTCCGGCTCAGACGGTAAGCTGCAATTCCCAGCTTCCGCCCCCCTTCTCCCGGCAGGTTGGTGGCGGCGCAGGTGAGGGTATGCCGGAGCATATCATACAGCCGCTGGTCTTTCTCCCTGATGTGGACCCACAGTTCTTCCCGCTTTTTCAGGCTTTCCTCGCTGCCTTCCAGCATCAGGAACACGCTGCAGATGGTGACCATCATGGCCAGGTACTGCTTCATATAATTCTTGAGCCGCTTCTGTTCCGGCGGCAGAGCAAACAGGTCAGGGGAATCCAGCATGATTTTGGTGACCCGAAGCTGCTGGTCCATCCGGCCCATCATCACCTTCTCGTTTACCGACTGGTCGGCCCGGCCGATGAAGTACCGGTACAGGTCCAGGTCATAGTAAATCATGCTCTCCACCCAGGGCAGAGGCTGGTAGACAAACACATTGTCCACATAGAAGGTATGCTTGGGCAGCTTGAGGCCGCAGTCCCGGAGAAGCTGAGTGCGGTAGATGACGCTGTGCATAAGCAGGAACTGTCCGGGCAGGAAGGGCCGGGTATGCCGCCAGGTAAAGGGGCGGTTGACCGGGAACACATTCTTGTATCGCACCACCTTCTGGGTGTTGTCCTCCACATGCTCATACACATAGTTGCAGATGATCATATCCAGGGGCTTTTTCATGGCAGCGATCCGGCGGAGCTTGTCCATAACAGCCAGCAGGCTGTCCTTGTCCAGCCAGTCGTCGCTGTCCACCACCTTGTAGTAGAGGCCGCTGGCGTTGGCCAGGCCCTGGTTGACCCCTTCTCCGTGGCCGCCATTGGGCTGATGGATCACCCGGATGATGTCGGGGTACTCCCTGGCCCACCGGTCCGCAATGGCAGGGGTTTCGTCCTTGCTGCCGTCGTCAATGAGGATGATTTCGGCTTCCTCTCCGGCCACCAGCAGGCTTTTGATACACTTGTCCATGTAGGCGGCAGAGTTGTAGCAGGGCACTCCAAAGGTTATGAGTTTCATAATTCTTCCTCCTGTCTTTTGGCTTTAGTCAAGTCAATCCTGAGAGAAATAGGCTTTTTTCAGGGCCAGAAGCACTCCGGCCCGGCTGGCGGTGAAGTTGAGGCCCCCCTGGAGGTAACAGGCATAGGGAGGCCGGATAGGCCCGTCGCAGCTCAGTTCAATGCTGCTGCCCAGGGTGAAGGCTCCCGCAGCCATGACCACCTCGCTGTCATACCCGGGCATGGCATAGGGTTCCGGGGAAACATAGCTGTCCACCGGACTGCCGCTCTGGATGCCTACACAGAAGCCGGTGAGAGCCTGGGCGCTGCCTGCCTCAAAGCAGGTGACAATGTCATTGTGGTCCTCCCAGTATTTGGGGGTGGGGTTCTTTCCCATCAATTCCAGAATGCACTGGGCATAGACGGCGGTTTTCAGGGCCTCGCAGGTGACGCCGGGGGCATAGTAAATGCCCAGGTAAAGCTGCCGCAGCACATCCAGGGTGCAGCCCAGCTCCCGGCCGATTCCGGGACAGGTGAGCCGGTGGGCACATTTTTCCACCAGGTCCTTCCGGCCTGCAATATAACCGCCGGTGGGGGCAATGCCGCCGCCGGCATTTTTGATCAGGCTGCCCACCATCAGGTCGGCGCCCACCTGAATGGGTTCCCGCTTCTGGGTGAATTCTCCATAGCAGTTGTCCACCATGACCACAATATCCGGGTTGGCGGCCTTGACGGTTTTGATCACCTTTTCGATGGTATCCAGGTCAAAGGCATTCCGCACCGTATACCCCCGGCTCCGCTGGATGTGGCAGACGGTGGCTCCGGGTGCCTGGGCAGCAATGGCCTCATAGTCCGGCTGCCAGTCCTTTGTCAGGGGAACTTCCTTATAATGGATTCCATACTCCTGAAGGGTGCCGAATCCCCGGCCGCTCTCCCCTTTTCCGATGACGCTTTCCAGGGTGTCATAGGGGGCGCCGGTGGCGGCCAACAGGGTGTCTCCTGCCCGGAGCAATCCAAAGAGGGCTACAGTCAGGGCATGGGTGCCGGAGAGAAAATGGCTCCGGCAGAGGGCATCCTCTGCCCCCACCACCTGGGCAAAGACCTGGTCCAGCTTCTCCCGGCCCATGTCATCGTAACCATAGCCGGTAGACCCCACCAAATGGGTGGCAGAAACCTTGTTGTCGGTGAAAGCCCGGAGCATTTTCAACTGATTGTAATCCCGAATCTCCTCCAGGTGGGCAAATTGTTCCTTGCAAAGCTCCAAAGCCTTGGCATCCAGGTCCAGCAGCTCCTGGGGAAAATCATAAAATTCCTCTATCATTCTGTATTATTTCCTTTTATTATACAAATAGTATTCTTTTTCCGCAGTCATACCCATTCTTTTATAAAACGCCTTCCGGGGCGGAAGGCAGAGAAGGCAGGGGGTCTTCCCTTCCTGCATCATCCGGTTTCCCAGGGCGGCGATGAGCCATCCGCCCAGACCCTGGCCCCGGAACTCCGGGCGGGTATACCCTTGGGTAAGGTAGGCCCACCGGTCGGTCATCCCCGAAACGCTTACCCCGCAGACCAGCCGTTCTTCCAGGGTCAGCGCCCAACACCGCCCCAGATTATGGTTGACCCGGATGCAGGACTGGGCATAAAAGTTTTCCTGTTCCTCCGGGCTTTCCTCTTCCAGCACCAGCCGGGAGAACTCCATAAGGGAAGGCCGGGTGACCAGCCGGGTCCCGGCAGGAGGTTCTTCTGAAACCCGGCTCGAACCTTGGTAGGCAGTGAGGATTTCCTCCTTTTCCCAGCCGGGAAGATGGAGTTCCTCCCCCATCAGCCGGGAGATGCCCAGAAAGCCCAGGAAGCTGTCCAGCTCCTCCGGGTCGAAGTTTCCTGCCGCCGTGGCCAGGCTTCCCTGAATCATCAGAGCGCCCTCCCGGGAGAGGAAAAAGTGAAATCCGGCGGCCGGTTTCTCCCCGAACAGGGTCAGGGCGCTTTCCATCATGGGTTCCAGGCAGATCCTGCCCCGGACCATTTCCCGGAATTTTTCCTGCTGGGCAGGGGTGGTCACCTGTGATATCATTTCAGGTTGTTGACGATTTCCTTGTAATGGCGGCCCCGGACCTCAAAGTTGGGGTAGAGGTCAAAGCTGGCGCTGGCGGGGGACAGGCTGACCACATCCCCAGGCTGGGCAGCCTGGCGGGCCAGGGCCACAGCCTCTTCCATCCCCTCTGCGTGAAGGATGTTAATGGCGCCCTCCTTATAATCGGGGTTAGCTTTCAGGGCAGCCTCGATTCGGGGGCCGGTGGCACCCATGAGGATGAGGGTCTTTACATGGGCCAGCAGTTCGGGGGCCAAAGGCTCATAGGGAATCTTCTTGTCATATCCCCCTGCAATGAGGATAATTTTCTGGTCAAAGCTCCGAAGTCCTGCAATGGTCCGGGTGGGGCTGGAGGCAATGCTGTCGTTGTAATAGGTCACCCCGTCCAGGGTCCGTACCGGCTCGATCCGGTGTTCTACCCCTGTGAAGGTGGATCCCACCTGGGCCATGGCCTCCACCGGCACACTGCCCCAGACGGCGGCAATGGCGGCCAGAAGGTTTTCAATATTGTGAAGTCCCCGCAGTTTGACCTTGCTCTGTTCCAGCACCGGAGTGACCACTCCGTCCTGGGCATAGCAGAGCCAGCCGTCGGACCGGAGGAAGGCCCCTCGGTCGGTTTCCCGCAGCCGGGTGAACCAGACCTGGGTCCCCTTGCAGTCGGAGGCCATTCCCCGGCTCACATCGTTTTCCAGGCCCAGGACCTGACGGCTGTCGGCATCCTGGTAGAGGAGGATATTCCGCTTGGCGTCAATATACTCCTGCATATCCTTGTGATGGTCCAGGTGGTTGGGGGTCACATTGGTGACCACTGCGATTTTGGGGCTCTTCCGCATGCTGATAAGCTGGAAGCTGGACAGTTCCACCACCGCCACATCCTCCGGGCCGACCTGGTCCAGAAGGGGCAGGAGGGGAGTTCCGATGTTTCCCCCCAGCCAGACCTTCCGGCCTGCGGCCTCAAACATTTTGGCAATCAGGGTGGTGGTAGTGGTCTTTCCGTCGCTGCCGGTCACTGCCACCAGAGGGCAGGGGCAGAACTCAAAGAAGAGTTCCATCTCACTGGTGATTTTTGCCCCCTTGGCCCCGGCTTCCTGCAAAGCAGGGGTGTAATATTCAAAGCCGGGAGTCCGCATAATAATATCCTGACCTTCCAGTCCTTTCAGGTAATCCCGGCCCAGGGAAAGGCGGATAGGCAGTTCCTTCAGCATTTCCCCGGTTTTTCCAAATTCCTCCAGGAAGGCTTTCTGGTCACAAAGGGTGACCTCTCCTCCCATTTTCACAAACTGAGGAATCAGCTGTTTATGGCTGACTCCACATCCAATGAACGCCACCTTCCGGCCCTGGATCATGGCCCGGAGCTGCTCTGCTGGCTGCATGGCTGTTCCTCCTTCTTATAGGCATATATATAGTTATTATACCGCCTTCCCGGCTATTCTGCAATGAGAATAGAGCCTTTTTGTTCTACATAAAATACCATTGAATCTTTTTCAGGGAGGGGATTTTTATGCCGGTCTGGCTTTGTCTTTTATTCTGTCTCCTCTTTACCGGCTGCGGCTCTTCCCAGGAGCCCTTTATCTGGCAGGCAGACAGTTACCCGGTGAACCTGGACCCCCAAATCACCCGGGAGGAGGGGGATTTGCTGGCCATCCGGCACCTTTACCGGGGATTGTTCGCTTTGGATGAAGCGGGGGAACCCCAACCGGAGGGCTGTGAGGAATACACCCTCTCCCCCGACGGATCCACCGCCACCTTCACATTGAAGGAGGACCTGACCTGGTGGGACGGGGTCCCGGTCACCAGCCGGGACTATGCCTTTGGGGTGAGCCGGGCCCAGGACCCGGACACCGGAAGCCCTTACCGTGAGGAGTTGGAAGGGATTCTTTCCCTGGACTGTCCCGATGACCGGACCATGGTGGTCACTCTGGCGGAGGGTGCCGACCCAACCCGGCTTTTCGCATCCCCCGGGACCTATCCCTGCCGGGAGGATTTTTTCCGCTCCTGTGAAGGGAGTTACGGGCTTTCCACAGAAACGGTGCTGGGCTGCGGGTACTACCGGCTTTCCTCCTGGGGGGCCGAGGCCATGACCCTGACCCGGTGTCAGGGGGAAGGAATCGAAACTTTTCGGATTGCCGGTCCCCAGTGGGAAGGCAGTCCCACTGGATGGCTGGAGACCGCCGATGAGGGGATTCCTATGATTACCTGGGCCCTTCTTCTCAATCCGGACCAACCGGTCTTTACCCAGCCCCAAATCTGTCAGGCCTTTGCCGCCGCCCTCTATTCTGCCGACCTCTCCCCCGGCCCCGGGTTTATTCCGGCACGGCAGCTTTTTCCTCCCACCTTGGGAGAGGAGGACTGTCTCCCGGATTTGGGCCAGCCGGGCCCGCTCCTTTGGGAAGGACTGAAAGCCCTGGGCCAGGATGGGATAAAGGGGCTCACCCTGTTGGCTCCGGAGGATTCCCAATTCGAGGATTTGGTCAATGGTATAAATCAGGAATTGCAGCAGCAGCTGGGGGTGTTCTGTTCGGTGGAGCGGGTGGAAAGTTCCGCTCTGCTGGAACGGGTCGAGGCGGGAGAATATGACTTGGCTCTGGTGCCCTGTCAGCCTCAGTCCGGTTCCGGAGAGGAGTTATTTGCCCGGTGGGCAGCCCTGGCCGGGTCCCAGGCTGAATCTCAGGAAGGGCTTCTCGGTGAGTGCCGGGTGATTCCCCTTTTCCATCAGGTTTTCCGGCTGAAAACCAGTCAGACGGTGGAGGGGCTTTGGATTTCGCCCTACACAGGAAGCCCCGACCTGAACCATGCCTCTTACCCCTGAGAAAAAGGAAAAGGCAGCAGAGAACCAAATCTCTGCTGCCTTTTTGTTTCTGATTAAATCAGCTGTTGGCGATCTTCATGCCGTGGGCCTCCAGGAGGGCTGCGATCTTCTCGTGGGGATCGCAAAGGCTGGAAACGCTCATCTCGTGGTTCATAGCGGCCACAAAGTAGCTGATGTACTTGGACACATCCACATCGTGGTACCACTCCCGCTTCAGGAGTTCGGGGCTGCGGTAGGTCAGGTTGGTTCCCAGAACCGCATCAATAATGCCCTTCTCATAGGCCTCGTCAAACTTCTCAAGGCCGGAGGTGAACAGGGGGAAAGTAGCGTCTGCCAGAACCTTGGCGGCGCCCCGCTTCTTCAGCTCGTAAGCAATGTCCAGCATGGAATCGCCGGAGGCAATGATGTCGTCAGCGATAAAGACGGTCTTGCCTTCCACGCTCTCGCCCAGGTACTCATGGGCCACAATGGGGTTCCGGCCCTTTACTACCCGACTGTAATCCCGGCGCTTATAGAACATGCCCAGGTTTACCCCCAGCACGCTGGCAAAGTACAGGTTCCGGTTCATGGCGCCTTCATCGGGGCTGATGCACATAAAGTGTTCCTTGTCGAACTTCACATCAGGAATATCCTTGAACACCTTTTTCAGCACCTGGTAGGTGGGCATAACATTGTCGAAGCTCATAAGAGGCACAGCGTTGCAGAGCCGGGGGTCATGGGCATCAAAGGTGATGATGTTGGAAACGCCCATGGTCTGAAGTTCCTGCAGGGCTACGGCGCAGTCCAGGCTTTCCCGGCTGACCCGGCGATGCTGCCGTCCGCCGTAGAGGCTGGGCATAATGACGGTGATCCGGTGAGCCTTGCCGGCCACAGCCTGGATGATACGCTTCAGGTTAGCAAAATGGTCATCAGGAGACATGTGGTTGTCATACCCGAACAGCTTGTAGGTAATGCTGTAGTTGCCGGGGTCCACTACAATGTACAGGTCGTAGCCCCGAACACTTTCCTTCACCAGGCCCTTGGCATCGCCGCTCTGGAAACGAGGGCAATCACAGGGAATAATAAAGCTATCGGTGGGGGTACCGGCTTCCCGGCTCCAGCGCACCAGGTGGCTGTCAATAAGACTGGTCAGTTCCTCTGCTCCGGGCACTGCAATCAATCCCAGGCTTGCAATGCTCTTCTCTTCCCGGAAAAAGTCTCTGGGGCCATATCCGTTGTTTGACATGTTCATTCTCCTCTTCAACCGTCTGTTTTTGTCATTCAGTTTTTGTTAGGTTTTCCTGCCTTTCTGAAAATATCGCAGGGTCAACCATTTTCACCCTTATCATAGCACAATTTTACCTTTTTTCTACATTTGTTATGGTTTTAACAATATTTTCTATGGCTTGCACAGTGCCCCCAACCTTGTGGTAATTCTTTCTGTTGCTTTTGACAAAAGTCCCTTTGTTATGCGGATTTTCCCCATTTTTCAGCCAAAAGAAAACAGCCCCGCACACAGGGTGCAGGGCTGTCTTTTAGCCTTTATATGCTGGATCAGACCAGCTCGATGATTGCCATCTCAGTGGCGTCACCACGGCGAACACCGGTCTTGATGATCCGGGTGTAACCACCGTTGCGCTCGGCGTACTTGGGACCGATCTCGTCGATCACCTTCTTGGCTACATCTTCCTTGGTGATGTAGGAGAATACCTGCCGCTTGGAATGCAGGTCTTCCTTCTTACCCAGGGTCACCATCTTCTCGGCCATGGAACGAACTTCCTTGGCGCGGGTAACGGTGGTCTCGATCTTGCCGTTTTCAAACAGGTAGGTCACCATTGCACGCAGCATTGCCTTCCGGCTGTCGCTGGTTCTACCGAGTTTTCTGCTACCGGGCATCCTGTTTCACTCCTTTTTATAATTACTCGTCGTCTTTGGTCAGGGTAAAGCCCAGGGAGTCCAGCTTAGCCAGCACTTCCTCAAGGCTCTTGCGGCCGAGGTTGCGAACCTTCATCATCTCGTCCTCGGACTTGTTGATCAGATCCTGAACGGTGTTGATTCCTGCACGCTTCAGGCAGTTGAAGGACCGAACGCTGAGATCCAGCTCTTCGATGGTCATCTCCAGAGCCTTCTCCTTGCCGGAATCATCCTTCTCGATCATGATCTCGGTTTTGGCAGCCTCTTCGCTCAGGTTGACAAACAGGTTCAAATGCTCGGTGAGTACCCGTGCAGCCAGGCTTACGGCCTCCTGCGCGTTGATGGTACCATCGGTCCAAACCTCCAAAGTCAGCTTGTCGTAGTCAGTGATCTGCCCTACACGGGTGTTTTCCACAGTGTAGTTGCATTTCAGAACGGGGGTGTAGATGCTGTCCACAGCCAGGGTGGACAGGTCCATCTTCTCTTCCATGGCCTGCTTGTTACGCTCGGCAGGCACATAGCCCCGTCCCTTGTCAAAGGTCAGCTCCATCACCAGCTTGGCGCCCTCGCCCAGAGTGGCAATATGCCATTCGGGGTTGAGGATCTCAATATCATCGCCCTGCTTGATGTTGCCTGCGGTCATTTCGCAGGGGCCAACTGCCTCCACCTGGACACTCTTGGGGCCGTCGCAGTAGAGCTTGGCCGCAATGCCCTTCAGGTTCAGTACGATCTCGGTGACATCTTCCTTGACACCCTCAACGGTGGAGAATTCATGGACGATACCGTCGATCTTGACGCTGGTCACGGCTACGCCGGGGAGGGACGAGAGCAGGACACGCCGCAGACTGTTGCCCAAAGTGGTGCCAAAGCCACGCTCCAGGGGCTCTACCACGAACTTGCCGTAGCGGCCGTCGGGGCTGAGGCTGGCTGTCTCGATTTTGGGGCGCTCAATCTCCATCATAAAAAACCCTCCTTGTGGTACCGCCCCCCTGAAGAGGGCGGTCTGATATAATCACAATTCGAACTAGGGGAAAAGGGATTACTTAGAGTACAACTCGACGATGAGGTGCTCCTCCACAGGGAAGTCGATGTCAGCCCGAACAGGCAGGTTGGCCACGGTACCCTTCAGGGCATTCTTCTCACGGGTCAGCCAAGCGGGCAGCAGAACAACGGGAGCATCCTCCCCTACCAGGCTGCTGAAAGCGGCGCTGGAACGGCTGGACTCACGAACCTCGATCACATCACCGGCCTTGACCAGGTAGGAAGGAATGTTTACCTTCTTGCCGTTAACGGTGAAGTGAGCATGGCTCACCAGCTGGCGGGCAGCACGGCGGGTCTTGGCAAAGCCCAGACGGAACACAACATTGTCCAGCCGGCGCTCCAGGGTGGTCAGCAGGTTCTCACCGGTCATACCGGCGGCAGCAGCGGCCTTCACATAGTAGGTGTGGAACTGCTTCTCGCCCACGCCATAGATGAACTTGACCTTCTGCTTCTCGTTCAGCTGCATAGCATACTCGCTCTGCTTACGGCGCATACCGCCCTTAGGATCGCGAGTGGTGGTCTTCTTAGAGTAGCCCATAACCGCAGGGGAAATGCCCAGGGTCTTGCAACGCTTAGCAATAGGCTGCATATTCTTAGCCATAGTCTATTTCCTCCTTACAGATTATACACGGCGGCGCTTGGGAGGCCGGCAACCATTGTGGGGGATGGGGGTGACATCCTTGATCATGGTTACTTCCAGACCGGTGGCCTGCAGCGCACGGATAGCGGACTCACGGCCGGAACCGGGGCCCTTTACATATACTTCAACAGTCTTCATTCCCTGGTCCACAGCAGCCTTGGCAGCAACTTCAGCTGCGGACTGAGCGGCAAAGGGAGTGCTCTTACGGCTGCCCCGGAAGTTCAGTCCACCGGAGCTGGCCCAAGAAATGGTGTTGCCCTGAAGATCAGTAATTGTAACAATGGTATTGTTAAAAGTAGACTGAATATGGGCAGCGCCACGCTCTACATTTTTACGCTCGCGCTTTTTGGTGCGAGCCTTAGCAGCAACTTTAGCCATTTTCCTTCCTCCTCAATTACTTCTTCTTGTTGGCAACGGTGCGCTTGGGACCCTTAACGGTACGAGCGTTGGTCTTGGAGCGCTGGCCACGGGCGGGCAGGTGCTTACGATGACGGGTGCCACGGTAGCACTGGATGTCCACCAGACGCTTGATATCCATCTGGACATTACGACGCAGGTCGCCTTCCACCAGGATATTGTTCTTGTCGATGTAGTCACGGATCTGAGCCTCTTCCTCAGCGGTCAGGTCCTTAACGCGGGTGTCGGGGTTAATGCCAGTAGCAGCCAGGATCTGGTCTGCGGTGCTGCGGCCGATACCATAGATGTAGGTCAGGCCAATCTCTACCCGCTTCTCACGGGGCAGGTCAACGCCGGCAATACGAGCCATAGTTATATCCTCCAATTCCTTCCATGTCAGTGTCGGGGCCTACGCCGGAAGTCTACATACTTGGCCCCCAAGTCCAGGTATTAGCCCTGGCGCTGCTTGTGCTTGGGATTGATGCAGATCACCATAACACGGCCTTTGCGCTTGATGACCTTGCACTTCTCACAGATGGGTTTAACGGAAGGTTTAACCTTCATGATGCTGAACCTCCTTTGATTCGCTGACGCTCTTATTTGGAACGCCAGGTAATGCGCGCCTTAGAAAGATCATAGGGCGACATTTCCATTGTTACTTTGTCCCCGGGGAGAATACGGATGAAGTTGGTCCGCAGCTTTCCCGAGATGTGTGCGTGGACGCTGTGGCCGTTGGGCTTTCCGTCTCCGCCCAGCATTTCCACTACGAACTGAGCGTTGGGCAAAGCTTCCCGCACGATACCTTCTACTTCGATGACGTCTTCTTTGGACAAGTTCCTTGCCTCCTTAAATGGGGTTGTCCGGCCTTACAGCCGGGGCTTCCTCAAATAACAGTGGTGTTCGGCGAGAATCCCGCCTTTTTTGGACGGTGGTTGTGGGGGCCACATGCTTATTCCTCCCAACCCTCCTATTATACAGGATTAGGAATGTTTTTGCAAGTGCCTTTGCCAGAAAAAGCATCTGGCCTACCACGGCCAATACCCACTTATAAGGACCCAAACAGGTAGGTCTGACTTCCGCCCTTACAGGCGGAAGTCAGCACCTTCCCAGTCTCGGGTTAAAACCTCGGGTCCGTTGGGTGTAATGAGGACTGTATGCTCAAAGTGAGCGGACAGTCCGCCGTCACAGGTTTTGACCGTCCATCCATCGGATAAGGTCTTCACAGCATGGTGTTTTTGGTTCACCATGGGTTCAATGGCAATGCACATGCCGGGCACCAGTCTGGGGCCCCGGCCCGGGTTGCCGAAATTGGGCACCTCAGGCTCCTCATGCAGTTCCTTGCCTACTCCGTGTCCCACAAAGGTGCGGACCACAGAGAATCCGTTTTCTTCCACATAGCTCTGGACGGCATGGCTTATATCTCCGATCCGGTTCCCGGCCAGTGCGGCCTTGATTCCCAGATGAAGGCTTGCCTTGGTCACATCCATCAATCGCTGGGCTTCCATATCCACCTTGCCGCAGGCAAAGGTGCAGGCATTGTCGCCGTTGAAGCCGTCCAGTTTGGCGCCTGTGTCGATGCTGATAATATCGCCCGGCCGGATCACGATTTTCCGGGAAGGAATGCCGTGGATCACCGTGTCATTGACACTGATGCAGGCAGACCCCGGAAAACCGTACAGCCCCTTGAAGTTGGGCTTGGCTCCGTGCCGACGGATAAAATCCTCAATGATCTTGTCGATCTCGGCGGTGGTGATACCGGCCTCGATGGCCTCACCGCCAGCCTTGAGAGCAGCTGCGCTGATGGCGTTCACCCGGCGCATCTTCTCGATCTCGGCTGCATTCTTGATCTGGATCAACCTTCTACCCCCAAAGCCTGGAACAGCTTTTTGGTGGTCTCTTCAATGGAGGCTACTCCCTCCACCGCTATCAGCTTCCCGGCCTTCTCATAATACTGGATGAGGGGCTCGGTCTGCTGATGGTAGGCGTTCAGTCGGTCCAGAACGGTAGCGGGCTCGTCATCCTTCCGGATGGCCACAGGGGCGCCGCAGCGATCGCAGATCCCCTCTTTGGCGGTGGGCTTTACCTGGATGTGGTAGCTTGCGCCGCATCCGGTGCAGACCCGCCGTCCGCTCATCCGCTGGATGATATCCTGGTCGGGGACCTCCAGGTCAATGACCTTGTCGATCCGGACCCCCATCTCGTCCAGAGCCTGAGCCTGGGCGATGGTGCGGGGGACTCCATCCAGGATGAACCCATTCCGGCAATCGTCCTGGGACAGACGCTCCTTGACGATGCCAATGATGACTTCATCAGGAACAAGTGCGCCGGATTCCATATAACTCTTTGCTTTCAAACCCATGGGAGTGCCATCCTTGACGGCGGCACGCAGGATGTTGCCGGTAGAGATGGAGGGAATGTGCAGGGCATCGCAGATGACCTCTGCCTGTGTACCCTTGCCGGCGCCGGGGGCACCCAACAGAATCAGGTTCATATCTTGTTCCTTTCTGCTTACTCTAAGAAGCCTTTGTGATGGCGCATGAGCATGAAGCTCTCCATGCTCCGGCCTGCATCCAGGGCCACGCCTACTACGATGAGGAGACTGGTACCGCCCAGCTGAATGGACACACCGGTCAGGTTACCCAGAACAATGGGCATTACGGCTACCAGAGCCAGGAAGAAGGCTCCGATGAGGGTAATCTTGTTCAGGATGCGAACGATGAAGTCGCTGGTGGGCTTGCCGGGACGAATGCCGGGAATAGCGCCGTTGTTCTTCCGCAGGTTGTTGGCGATCTCTACGGGGTTATACTGGATAGCCACATAGAAGTAGTTGAAAGCCACGATCAACATCAGGTAGATCACTACATACAGCACGCTGGTGTAGTTGAAGCTGTGGAAGAAGCTGTACAGCAGGGGATGCTCGGCGGCATCCACACTGATGAAGCTGCCGATGGTTCCGGGGATGCTGCACAGAGAGCTGGCAAAGATGATGGGCATAACGCCGCTCATGTTTACCTTGATGGGCACATAGCTGGCCTGGCCGCCGTACATTTTACGGCCAACCACCCGCTTGGCATACTGGACGGGAACCCGCCGCTCTGCGTTGGTGAAAACAACAACGAAGACGATAGCGGCGATTGCCAGCACGACCAGAACAGGGATGAGCACATAGTACAGGGGCTGGGTCTGAGCCATGTACAGGATACCCATGAAGGTGTTGTACAGATCAGACCAGCGAGCTACGATACCTGCGAAGATGATGAGGGAGATACCGTTGCCGATACCCCGGTCATCGATCTGCTCGCCCAGCCAGACCACCAGCATGGAGCCGGCGGTGAAGCAGAGCACAATGACCACAGCAGCGAAGATGCCGGCGGCGCCCTCGGTGTACTTCAGAGCCCCCATACGACGGAGGATGAAGTAGTAACCTACGGCCAGGAGAACACCCAGGACCGCACCGGAGTACCGGGTGATCCGTTGGATCTTCTTCTGTCCCTCAGGGCCTTCCTTTGCCATATTCTCCAGAGCGGGGATAGCCACGGTCAGGAGCTGAATGATAATGGAAGCATTGATGTAGGGCATGATGCCCAGAGCGAACAGGGTGCACTGGCTCATGGCTCCACCGCTCATCATGTTCAGGTAAGTGAGCATGTTGCCGGTGGAGAACATGGCGTCCAGAGCTACATTGTTGATGAAGGGAACGGGGATGGCACATCCCAGACGGAACAGTACCAGGATGATGAAGGTAAAGATCAGCCGTTTCCGGAGTTCTTCGGTCTTCCACGCATTACGGAAGGTTTCAAACACCTTACATCACCTCAGCCTTCCCGCCTGCCTTTTCGATTTTCTCCCTGGCGGAGGCGGTGTAGGCTGCAACCTGAACGGTGACTGCCTTAGTCAGCTCACCGTTGCCCAGGACCTTAACGCCATCCAGAGCCTTCTTGATAATGCCCTTGTCCAGCAGAGCCTGAGTGTCGATGACACTGCCTGCCTCGAACTTCTCCAGGTCGCTTACCTTAACGGTAGCATACCGGGTGGCAAAAATGTTGTTGAACCCGCGCTTGGGCAGACGACGCTGGAGAGGCATCTGACCGCCTTCGAATCCGGCCTTCTTCACGCCGGACCGGGCCTTCTGGCCCTTGTGGCCGAAACCGGCAGTCTTGCCGTTGCCGGAACCTGCGCCACGGCCCTTCCGGGTAGCGGGGGTGTTGGCACCCTTAGGTGCTCTGATCTCATGAAGTTTCATTGCTGCACCTCCTTGCTATTACGCGTTGGTAACTTCAACCAGGTGGGCGATCACATTGATCTTGCCAGCGGTCGCATCATTCTCGGGCTGGACAGTCACATCACCGATCCGCTTCAGGCCCAGGCTCTCAGCAGTTGCCTGCTGTTTTACAGAGCGGCCGGACAGGCTGCGGACCAGCTTAATGGTGACGGTGCCGGTAGCCTTCTTGGGAGCTTTCTTTTCTGCCATTTTCAGCTACCTCCTTAACCCAGAATTTCCTTCACGGACTTGCCGCGCTTGGCTGCCACTTCCTCAGCGGTAGTCAGGCTGGTCAGGCCCTGGAAGGTAGCGGTAACAACATTGATGGGGTTGTTGCTCCGCAGAGATTTGGTACGAATGTCCTTAATGCCAACGCACTCCAGCACGGCACGGACGGGGCCGCCGGCGATAACACCGGTACCGGGGGCAGCGGGCTTCATAAGAACCCGGCCTGCGCCGTAGGCGCCCACGATCTCGTGGGGGATGGTGGTGCCACGCAGGTTTACATGGACCATGTTCTTCTTGGCAGCTTCCAGGCCCTTCCGGATGGCCTCGGGAACCTCACCGGACTTGCCGATGGCGTAGCCGATGTTGCCCTTGCCGTCGCCTACTACTACCAGAGCAGCAAACTTCATGACACGGCCGCCCTTAACGGTCTTGGACACGCGGTTGATAGATACAACCTTTTCAATCATATCGTTGTCTTCACGATTTCTGTTCATTGCCATTTGTTGTATCCTCCTTCCTTACAGCTTCAGGCCGCCTTCGCGGGCGCCCTCGGCCAGTGCCTTGACACGGCCATGATACACAAAACCGCCACGGTCGTAAACGACCTCCTCAATGCCCTTGGCCAGAGCCTTCTCAGCGATCTTGAGGCCAACCTTCTTGGCTGCTTCGATGTTTCCGCCGAAGCCTTCGAAATCCTTATCCATAGTGGATGCGCTCACCAGGGTTACGCCGGCCTCGTCATCAATGATCTGGGCATAGATATGCTTGGCGGAGCGGAACACATCAAGACGGGGACGCTCAGCGGTGCCGCTGATCTTACCGCGCACACGGCGGTGACGACGAAGACGAGCTTCGTTCTTGTCAGGCTTGTTAACCATTGTCTCTCACTCCTTATCTTATTTGCCTTTACCAGTTTTGCCTTCTTTGCGGATGACATACTCGCCACGATAGCGGATGCCCTTGCCCTTGTAGGGTTCGGGAGGCCGCTTCTCACGCACTTCAGCAGCAAACTGGCCGACCTTCTGCTTATCGATGCCAACGACCTCGATGGTGTACTGGTCGGGAACATTCAGCTTGATCTCATCGGTCTCGGAAACGATGACCTGATGGGAGAAGCCCAGGTTCATAACCACATTGGTGCCCTGCTTCTGGGCACGGTAGCCGACGCCCTGGATCTCCAGGACCTTAGTGAAGCCGTTGGTAACGCCCTCCACCATGTTGGCAATGTTGGTGCGGGTCAGACCGTGCAGGCTGCGAGCTTCCTTGTCGTCGTTAGGACGAGTAACATGAATCTCGTTGCCCTCCACCTTGACATTCATCAAAGGATGGAATTTGGAATTCAGGCTGCCCTTGGGGCCCTTCACGGCGATGGTGTGCTCAGCCTCGTCGACCTTCACTTCCACACCGGCAGGAATGACGATGGGTTTTCTTCCGATTCTCGACATTGTCTTTTACCCCTTTCTTACCACACAAAGGCCATGACTTCGCCGCCCACATTTGCTTCGCGAGCAGCCTTGTCAGTCATAACGCCCTTGGAAGTGGAGATGATAGCCACGCCCAGGCCCTTCATGACCTTGGGCATGTCCTTGCAGTTGGTGTAGATCCGCAGACCGGGCTTGGACACCCGCTTGATGCCGGAGATAACGGGCTGGCCGTTCTCCTGGTACTTCAGGGTCACCTTGATGGTTCCCTGCTTGTTGTCTTCGATCACCTGCATACCCTTGATGTATCCCTCGTCCAGCAGAATCTGGCAGATAGCCTTCTTGGTGTTGGAAGCGGGGATTTCCACGGAAGGGTGTTTGGCAGTGCTAGCGTTGCGGATGCGGGTCAGCAGGTCCGCGATAGGATCGGTGATTTGCATGCCACTAACCTCCTTAGGTTAATCAATAATAGTGTTGTTTCGGAACTTGCCGGCTGATTACCAGCTGGCCTTCTTCACGCCAGGGATCTGGCCCTTGTAAGCCAGTTCCCGGAAGCAGATACGGCAAACGCCGTACTTGCGCAGGTATGCATGAGGACGGCCACAGATCTTGCAGCGGTTGTAGGCCTGAGTGCTGAACTTGGGCTCACGCTGCTGCTTCAGCTTCATAGAAGTCTTTGCCATTGTGATGTCCTCCTTAGTTAGCGAAGGGAGCGCCCAGAGCCTTCAGCAGCTCCTTGGCTTCCTCATCGGTCTTTGCGGTGGTAACAAAGCAGATATCCATGCCCCGGATGGCGTCGATCTTGTCGAAGTCAATTTCGGGGAAGATCATCTGTTCCTTGATACCGAAGGCGTAGTTGCCACGGCCGTCAAAGCTGTTGCCGTTGATGCCACGGAAGTCACGAACGCGGGGCAGAGCCACGCTGAACAGACGGTCAACAAACTCGTACATCCGCTCGCCGCGCAGGGTGACCTTTGCGCCGATGGGCATGCCCTCACGGAGCTTGAAGTTTGCAACGCTCTTCTTGGCGCGGCAGACAATAGCCTTCTGACCAGTGATCTGGCCCAGATCCTTGACGATGGCGTCAATGACCTTTGCGTTATCCTTAGCCTCGCCGGCGCCAACATTGATAACAACCTTGTCCAGCTTGGGGATCTCCATAACGCTCTTGTAACCGAACTTCTTGTACAGTGCAGGAGCAATTTCCTGGACGTACTGATCTTTCAAACGTGCCATTAGTGTTTACTCCTTTCCTTACAGTTCAGCGCCGCACTTCTTGCAGATGCGGACTTTCTTGCCGCCGTTTACGGAATAACCTACCCGGGTAGCCTTGCCGCACTTGGGGCAGACGGGCATGACCTTGCAGGCGTAAATGGCGCTCTCGGCCTTCACAATGCCGCCCTGCTCGCCCTGACGACGAGGCTTGACATGCTTGGTGACCATGTTGCGGCCTTCAATGATGACCTTGCCCTCCTTGGGGCTGACAGCCAGGACCTTGCCGGTCTGGCCCTTGTCCTTACCGCTGATGATCATGACATTGTCGCCGGTTTTAACATGCAGATTGTTCATTCTGATAAAACCTCCTTACAGCGATTCCGGAGCAAGGCTCAGAATCTTCAGGTAGCCGTTCTCGCGGAGTTCGCGGGCAACGGGCCCAAAAATACGAGTGCCCTTCGGGTTCTTGTCGTTGTTGATGATAACAGCAGCGTTCTCGTCGAACCGGATGTAGCTGCCGTCGTCACGGCGCAGGCCCTGCTTGCTGCGTACGATAACAGCCTTGACCACGTCGCCCTTCTTCACATTGCCGCCGGGAGCAGCCTTCTTAACAGAAGCCACTACCACATCGCCAATATTTGCGTATCTCTTGCGAGAGCCGCCCAGCACACGAATGCACATTAACTCTTTAGCACCGGTGTTGTCGGCTACTTTGAGATAAGTTTGCATCTGAACCATGTGTCAGATCCTCCTTTCAAAGTTGCAGGCTTATTTTGCCTTCTCGATGATCTTAACCAGGCGCCAGTTCTTGTCCTTGGACAGCTTACGGGTCTCCATAATCTGTACACGGTCACCGATACCGGCCTCGTTGTTCTCGTCGTGTGCCTTGAACTTAACAGTCCGCTTCATGATCTTCTTATACAGAGGGTGGGGGAAGCTGTCAATGACGGCCACAACGATAGTCTTATCCATCTTGTCGGACACAACGGTGCCAACACGGGTCTTTCTCAAATTCCGTTCCATCGTTTAACCTCCCTCTTTAAGCTTTCTCTGCCAGAGCGGTCATCACACGGGCGATGTCCTTCTTGACAGCATTGATACGGATGGGGTTTTCCAGCTGGTTGATAGCGTGCTGGAAGCGCAGATTGAACAGCTCCTGCTTCAGATCTGCCAGCTTCTTGTTCAGTTCAGCTACGCTCATTTCACGCAGTTCACTTGCTTTCATTCTGCTGCAGCCTCCTCTTCACGAACTACAAATTTGCACTTGACAGGCAGCTTGTGGCTGGCCAGCCGCATGGCTTCACGAGCGGTCTCCTCGGATACATCAGCCAGTTCGAACATGATGCGGCCGGGCTTGACCACGGCCACCCAGTACTCGGGAGAGCCTTTACCGGAACCCATACGAGTGCCGGCGGGCTTTTCGGTAACGGGTTTGTCGGGGAAGATCTTGATCCAAACCTTACCGCCACGCTTGATATAACGGGTCATGGCGATACGGGCGGCCTCGATCTGGTTGGAAGTGATCCAGGCGGGTTCCAGTGCCTGCAGGCCGAACTGGCCCTGGTTCACCTTGTTGCCGCTGGTGGCAACACCTTTCATACGGCCACGCTGTACGCGGCGGTACTTAACACGCTTAGGCAGTAACATTACTTGTTGCCTCCTTCCTTACGGGGTGCGCGGGGAGCGCGGGGTGCGCGAGGAGCGCGAGCAGGCTTCTCCTCCACAACGGGCTTTGCGCCCTTCAGGACTTCGCCCTTGTAGATCCAAACCTTGATGCCGATCTTACCGTAGGTGGTGTTTGCCTCAGCAAAACCGTAGTCGATGTCGGCACGGAGGGTCTGCAGGGGGATGGTTCCCTCGTGGTAGGTCTCGGTCCGGGCGATGTCAGCGCCAGCCAGACGGCCGGAGCACTGGATCTTGATACCCTTGGCGGGCACACCGAACCGGGGCTGCATGGCGTTCCGCATAGCGCCCTTGGTGGCACGACGGAAGGCAATGCGGCGCTCCAGCTGAGAGGCAATGTCCTCAGCAACCAGCTGGGCGTTGGTGGAGATGCTCTTCACCTCAACGATGTTTACATTAACGGGCTTGCCGACCAGCTTGGACAGCTGAGCCTGCAGCTTCTCGATCTCAGCACCGCCCTTGCCGATGACCATGCCGGGCTTGGCGCAGTGGATGCTGACCTTTACCCGAGGAGCACCGGTGGAATCAGCGGTACGCTCGATTTCGATTTTGGGAACGCCGGCGCCGTAGAGCTGCTTCTTCAGGACCTTACGGATCTTGTTGTCCTCTACCAGGGTATCGCCGAACTCCTGCTTGGAAGTAAACCAGCGGCTGTCCCAATCTTTGATTACGCCTACACGCAGGCCGTGGGGATTCACTTTCTGACCCATGATGTGGTTACCTCCTTACTCTTTCTCTTTCAGCACAACAGTCATGTGGCTGGTGCGCTTCAGGATGCGGTATGCACGGCCCTGTGCCCGGGGACGAATCCGCTTCAGGGTAGGACCGGGGCAGACATAACACTCTGCAACATACAGATTGTTCTTGTCCATGTTGTGATTGTTTTCAGCATTAGCTGCTGCAGACTTCACCAGCTTCAGAAGGGGCTCACAAGCGGCCTTCGGGGTGTACTGCAGAATTGCCAGCGCCTTGTCCAGGTCCTGGTTACGGATCAGATCCATAACGATGGAGACCTTGCGGGGACTAATGCGGGCGTAGCGAAGAGTTGCCCGAGCTTCCATGTTTGTGTTCCTCCTTCTTACTTAGTGGTCTTTCCACCGGCGTGGCCCTTGAAGGTACGGGTGGGTGCAAATTCGCCCAGCTTGTGGCCGACCATATCTTCGGTAACATAAACGGGCACATGCTTGCGGCCGTCATGCACAGCGATGGTGTGACCTACAAAGTCAGGGAAAATGGTGGAAGAGCGGCTCCAAGTCTTCAGAACCTGCTTCTTGCCGGACTCGTTCATCTCCTGCACACGCTTGAGCAGAACGGGCTGGACATAAGGTCCTTTTTTAATGCTTCTAGACATATTCGTTCTCCTCTCTTAATTACTTAGCGCGCTTGACAATGAACTTGTCGCTGCGGTTATGATGCTTGCGAGTCTTGAGACCCAGAGCGGGCTTGCCCCAGGGAGTAACAGGGCCGGGACGGCCAACGGGAGCGCGGCCCTCACCACCACCGTGGGGGTGATCGCAGGGGTTCATGACAGAACCGCGAACGGTGGGACGGATGCCCATGTGACGGGTACGGCCGGCCTTACCGATGTTCACATTCTCGTGATCCAGGTTGGAAACCTGGCCGATGGTGGCCATGCAGTTCAGGGGGATGTTCCGCATCTCGCCGGAAGGCAGACGGACCAGAGCGTAGCCGTTCTCCTTAGCCATCAGCTGAGCCATGTTGCCAGCGGAGCGAACCAGCTGGGCGCCGTGGCCGGGGTACAGCTCGATGTTGTGGATGATGGTACCAACAGGGATGTTGGCGAAGGGCAGAGCGTTGCCGGGCTTGATATCGGCGCCGGCGCCTGCGATAACGGTGTCGCCAACCTTCAGGCCGTCGGGAGCGATGATGTAGCTCTTGACGCCGTCCTCATACTGGATGAGAGCGATGAAAGCGCTGCGGTTGGGATCATACTCCAGAGTCAGAACGGTAGCGGGGATGTCCAGCTTGCTGCGCTTGAAGTCGATGACACGATACTTGGTACGGTTGCCGCCGCCGTGATGACGGACGGTGATGCGGCCGGTGTTGTTACGGCCGGAAGCCTTCTTCATGGGCTCCAGCAGGCTACGCTCGGGCTCTACCTTGCTCAGCACGCTGTAATCGGTGACAGTCATGCCACGGCGGCCGGGGGTAGTCGGCTTGTACTTCTTAATTGCCATGGTTTTCTCCTTTTTGTTATCTTATGAATGTTATCGGAGTCATATCTCCTTAATCGCAGCCCTCGGCGGGCCGCTCCTATTAGGTCATGCTGGAGAAGAACTCGATTTCCTTGGAGTCCTTGCTCAGGGTTACGATGGCCTTCTTGGAGGCAGCAGTGTAACCGCCGTGCATGCCCTGACGGCGCCAACGGCCCCGTACATTGATGGTGTTCACCTTGGAGACCTTTACGCCGAACAGGCTCTCAACGGCCTGGGCGATCTCAACCTTGGTGGAATCCTTAGCGACCTTGAAGGTGTACTTCTTGTCAGCAATACCGGCCATAGAGTTCTCGGTGATTACCGGGGCCAGGATGATATCTTGTGCTGCTTTCATTAGCCCAGAACCTCCTCCAGTTTCTTTGCTGCATCCACGCTCAGGATCAGCTTGTCAGCGTTCACTACATCGTAGGTGTTTACGCTGGTGGCGACGGTGGTCTTTACGCCCTCAATGTTGTTGGCGCTCTTGACCAGCATCTTGTTAACCTCAGCGGCTACCAGCAGGTTCTTCTTGCCGGCGCCCACAGCGGTGAGCATGTTGACCACATTCTTGGTCTTGTACTCGGTCACATTCAGGTTGTCCAGAACGATCATGTTGCCGTTCAGGGCCTTGTCGGACAGAGCGGACAGAACAGCCAGACGCTTTACCTTCTTGTTGATGTGGTAAACATAGCTGCGGGGCTTGGGGCCGTGGGACACACCGCCGCCCACCCACTGGGGAGCACGGATGGAACCCTGCCGAGCATGGCCGGTGCCCTTCTGACGCCAGGGCTTACGGCCGCCGCCGCTTACTTCCTTACGGATCTTGGTGTTCTGGGTGCCCTGGCGCTGGTTGGCCAGGAAGTTTACGACTGCAATGTGTACAGCCTTCTCGTTGGGCTCGATACCGAACACTGCATCGGAAAGTTCCACAGTGGAAACCTTCTTGCCGTTCATATCGACAACATCGAATTTTGCCATTGTGTTTTCCCTCCTTATGCCTTCACGCTGTCGGAGATGGTCACCACGGCACCCTTGGGTCCGGGGATAGCACCCTTGATAGCGATCAGATTGTTCTCGGGGTCGACCTTAACGACCACCAGGTTCTGTACGGTTACCTGCACAGCGCCCATGTGACCGGGCAGCTTCTTGCCCTTGAATACACGGGAGGGAGTGGAGCAGGGACCCATGGAACCGGCATGCCGTACAACGGGACCGGAACCGTGGCTCTCACGCAGCCGATGCTGGCCCCAGCGCTTGATGGCGCCCTGGTAGCCCTTGCCCTTGCTTACGCCAACCACATCTACATGGTCGCCGGCAGCGAAGACATCTGCCTTCAGGATGTCGCCAACATTCATGGCGCTGATGTCAGCCAGGCGGAACTCCCGCAGGGTCCGCTTGGGAGCTACATTGGCCTTCTCAAAGTGGCCCTTGGCAGCCTTGTTCACATGCTTGGCGCTTACATCGCCGAAGCCAACCTGAACTGCCTGGTAGCCGTCGGACTCTACAGTCTTCTTCTGCACTACGGTGCAGGGACCAGCCTCGACGACAGTAACGGGAACGACCTTGCCGTTCTCGTCAAACAGCTGAGTCATACCCAGCTTCTTGCCGATGATACCTTTGTTCATTTTTTTCTCCTCCAAATAAGGTTATTGGTTGGTGCTTTCGCAACAACATGACCTCTCCGCTGTTGGGTCTGCGGATGAAGCATCTGTATTTTCTTGTTTCGGCCTTTCCATGGACGGGTAGTTGACCCTTCACGGAAGATCCTTGCCCGTATATATAATGTAGGGCCGCCTCAGGATTCTTACAGCTTTACTTCAATGCTTACGCCGGCGGGGAGCTGCAGACTGGTGAGGTCTGCCACCGTCTTGTTGGACGGCTTCAGAATGTCGATCAGACGCTTGTGGGTGCGGGTCTCGAACTGCTCACGGCTGTCCTTGTACTTGTGAACAGCGCGCAGAATGGTGACCACTTCCTTGTCGGTGGGCAGAGGGATGGGGCCGGAAACCCGGGCGCCGGACCGCTTAGCGGTCTCCACGATCTTCTCTGCAGCGGCATCGATCAGGGATGCATCGTAGCTCTTGAGCTTGATTCTGATTTTCTCTTTGACTGCCATTTGATTCGCCTCCTAAATTATTTTGGTTTGTGCCCTTAGGCGGATCGATGAACTGATGTGTTTCGCACACGGCTCCGGGTGTTTCACATCCTTCCACGACAAAAACCGGTGAACCGCACGCAGTTCTCCCGGCTATGAACGATGCAAAGAAAGTGGACATTGGTACACGGAGTAACTTGTGTACTTATCCCTTCGCCCTTATCAGTTCTTTCGCCCGGTTCTAAGATCGGACATACTCCGCGGAAAAACCCTGTGGCTAAGACAGGCAACCTCCCGCATCAACGCATATCGTAGCTTGCACGGCTTGTACAGAAACCGCACAAGCATTCGCAGCCATAAGTTACTATAACACACCCTCCCGGGTGTTGCAAGTGTTTTTTGAAAAAATTTTTCAGAAAATCACGGAAAATCCCACTTTTTCCCTTTTTCTCAAAACCCCCGGCAGAGGAACAGGGAAATTGTGCATTTTGATATAAAAAGGGGCCCGGAAGCCGGGCCCCGGCGCTCGGATAAAGTTCCGGGAAACCCCTGTCCAAGCCACCTTTCAGCGGCTGGACACGGTTCCCCGTTTTCCTTATTTCTCCCGGAGGGTCTTGGCCAGTTCCGGGTCAGGGGTGATGTAGGCGGTCTCGTAGTTTTCGTACAGGACCATTCCCGGTTTCAGGTCTCCGGTCTTCCGCACATTCCGCACCTGGGTGTAGTCCACCGCCACCTTTACCCCGGTGGCCTGGCTGGAGTGGAGCACCGCCAGCTGGGCGGCCTCCTCCTTGGTGGAGTCAGGCACTTCCCTTCCCTCGCTGATGACCACCGTGTGGCTGCCGGGAGCGTCCTTGGTGTGGAACCACCAGTCCCGGCCCCGGGCGGTGTGAAGGGTGAGCCGGTCATTCTGGGCGTTGTTCCTTCCCACCAGGATGAGGAATCCGTCCCTGGAGCGGTACCGGAGAAAATCCGCCGGCTTCTGCTTCTTATCCCGGACCTTGTAGTATTTCAGGTAGCCCTGGCTTTTCAGCTCAGCCCGGATCTCTCCCAGCAGCTGTTCCCCGCCGGCGGTCTCCACCTCATAGAGAACGGTTTTCAGGTAAGCAATCTCCTGTTCCCCTTCCGCCAGCAGCTTGACCAGCATTTTGGCAGCGGTCTGCTTTTTCTTGTAATCCTTGAAATACTTCTGGGCGTTCCCGTTGGGGGAAAGCTTGGGGTCCAGAGAGATGGTCATGGGTTGGCCGTCATAGTAGTTGGTGACGGTGACCGAGGTCTGGCCCTTCTGGATGGCCCAAAGATTGGCCTGGACCAGTTCCCCTTTCAGCCGCAGCTCCTCCGCCTTCCCGGACTGAGCCAGTTCCTCCTGCCGGGCCGCCTGTTTCCGGAGGGCCCGGTCATACATATTATGGACCGCCTTGTGTAGCTCCCGGCCCTTCTGCCGCAGCCGCTCCGCTTTATCCTTGGCTCCGTAATACCCTTCCAGCAGGTCGCTGAAATTGTCGTACCGGGTCATCACCGCCCCCTGGTACTGGGTGAGGGGGGTAAAGCTGTATTCCACCGGTTTTCCGTCCTGCTGATGGACGGCGTTGGGGATTCCTCCCGCCCGGTAGTCCTCCTGGATGGAGGCAATGGCCTGTTCCAGTGCGGCAGTCTGTTCCGGGGCCAGGTGGTCCGCCTGGGCTGTGGTCTCTCCCAGAGCCCGCCAGACTGCTTCCCGGCAGACCACCGGGCCCACCCCGGACACCACCTTGCCCAGAGCGGCGGCAATGTCCAAGGGCTTCTGAGCCGCAGCCTCCACCAGCCGGGCAGGGGCAGTCTCTATAAAGTCCAGTCGGTCCGGCTTGGGAGGGAGGGTGTAGGCAAGTCCGGGCAGAAGCTGCCGCACCTGGCTGTCCTCAAAATCCACCCGCTTGAGGGCGTCAATGATCCGGTCCCCCTGGACCAGTACCAGGTTGGAATACCGTCCCATCAGCTCGGCGGCCAGGGTGTTGAGGACCAGGTCCCCCATTTCATTGACACACTGGAAATCAAAGAAAAGGATACGGTCCCCCGGCACCTGCCGCAGGTCCATCAGCTTTCCCCCCGACAGATGTTTCCGGAGAAGCATACAGAAGCTGGGCGGAGTGGCAGGGTTTTCAAAGCTCTCCCTGGTAAAGCAGACCCGGGCGGAGCCGCTCCGGGCAGAGAGAAGCAGCTTATGGGTCTGGGTCCGGGAGCGAAGGGTGATGACCACCTCGTCCCGGGTAGGTTCAAAGATTTTGTCAATGCGGCTGTCCACCAACGCCTCCTTCAGCTGGGCGGCGGCCAGGGACAGGGTTGCGGCATCCAATGCCATGGGTATTCCTCCTGTAGAAAAACCCGTCCCCCGGAAGGGACGGGCGGTGAATCATTCAGCAGAGATATTGCCCGAAGGGGTCCCGGTCAGCCTGGCTGACCTTTACGGGGATTTCCGGGAACCGGGCAGCCAGATATCCGGCCACTACTTCCACCACCGGCCGTTCTGTGGCAAAGTGTCCTGCCACCACCAGGGTGATTCCCGCAGCCTGAGCGGCCAGGGCAATGTGATGGGCGGCCTCCCCGGTGACCAGGGCATCCGCACCGGCGGCCAGGGCCTCCTCCAGCATACTTCCTCCTGCCCCGCTGATGACCGCCACCTTATGGATGGGGCGGCTGCCCTCCACCATCTTGACGGCGGCGCCCAGGGTGCGGCGGCATTTTTCCGCCAGGGCAGCGGGAGTGGTCTCCAGGGTCCCGATTCGTCCGCAGGGGATGAATGCCTGAGGGTCCTGGATTCCCAGCAGCTTGGCCAGCTGGAAGTTGACCCCTTCCTGGGCAGCGTCCAGGTTGGTATGCATACAGATTCCGCTCATTCCCCGGGCCAGGAGCATACAGGCCGGGTTATCCCATTTCAGGGATTTCAGAGGCTGGAAGATAACGGGATGGTGGCTTACCACCAGATTGCAGCCCAGGTCCTCCGCCTCCCGGACCACCTCGGGGGTAATGTCCAGGGCGGTGAGGATCCCGGTTACCGGGCCGGGGTTCTCCACCAGCAGGCCCACATTATCCCATTCTTCCGCCAGCACGGGAGGAGCCAGCTCCTCCATGGCAGTCAGCACCTGTCTGCAATCGGTCATAGTCTTTCCTCCAACCGGGCCAGCAGCCCTTCCAGTTGTTCCAGCCGGACAGGATCCTTGACCCCCCGGCAGTATTTCCGCAGTTTTACCAGCTGCCCTGCCAGGTATTCCCCGGCCAGCGGCCCGCTGGTCTGGCCGGCAATGCACCAGTCCAGTTCCGGCTCCCGCTTCTCCCCCGTGTACCGGGCGTTCATGACGGCGTAAAGCCGTCCCGCCGCCCGCACCGGGATATCCCGGTCCAGGACGAACCCCTGCCGTGCCAGCCAAAGCCGGAGCAGGGTGTGCTTGGTGGCGGGGACCAGGATCAGTCGAATCTCCGGGTCCATGACCCAGGGAGCCGCCTCCAGCAGCTGGATGATGGTCTGAGCTCCCATCCCCGCCAGAATGATATCCTGGGCTTCCCCGGGGGCCAGGACGGTCAGGCCGTCCCCCAGCCGCAGTTCCACCTTTTCCTCACAGCCGGCCTTTTTCAGGTTTCCCGCTGCCCGGGCCAGGGGTTCGGGGCGGAGGTCCGCCCCGATGATCCGGGGATTCTTTCCCTCTTTAGCCAGATGGATAGCCAGCTTGCCGTGGTCGCAGCCAATGTCCGCCACCACCTTGCCGGGGCGGACACAGGCCGCCGCCGTCAGGAGCCGGTCATCCAGATGGGAGCGCTCAGTTTCCAAAATGCTTGTTCAGCTTGGCCACCAGGGTGTCGCAGTCTACACCATGGACCATGCAGGCTTCCTCCAGGCTCTCCCCACGGGAAGCGGGGCAGCCCAGGCAGTGCATTCCAATCTCCAGGAAGTAGGGAGCGGTGGTGTTGTCGGCGTCCAGAATATCTCCAATAATGGTCTGCTTGGTAATAATCATAATAGAAGTTCTCCTTTATAATATAGAATGTGGTTTCTATCCGAAGGGGTCAGGCCCCTTGGCAGTAAAGCAGGAAGCCCTGGCAGAGAACCAGAAAAACCAGAACGGTCTGGGCCGGAACCAGCCAGCGGCGGACGTCTCCCTCCAGGGTGATGAATTTTGTTTCCCCTACCCAAAGGAGGAAGAGGGGCAGCACCGGCAGGAAATACCGGCCCTGTACCCCGAAGAGTACTGTATAGTTGATGGGAGTCCAGGTCAGGCAGGCCCCCAGGCAGAGAACAAACACCCCCACTGTCACTCCCAGAGGCATCCAGCTCTGCCAGCCATTCAGCCGGGGAGATTCCTCCCGGGCACGGAGGGCCCAGAGAGCCAAAACAATAATCAGGCCCACTCCCAACAGGCTGTTCACCTGGATGGGGTAGACAATGGGTTCTCCCAGGCTGGTGCCCAGAAGACCCTGGAGCCACTCTCCGCTGGAGGTGAGAAGGCTGTTCCAGATCACCTTCACCGCTCCCGACAGGTGGTGGATGATATATCCCACCGTGTAGAAGTATTTGGAATCCCCGTTGGGCTGGATGCTGTGGAGCAGTTCGTCCTCGGTAATGGGGTATTTTCCTTTCCCCAGCACAAAGACTGCTCCTACGGCTCCCAGGATGGCCCCGTAAATCACCACACGCCAGAAAGCGCTCCGGAGCCGGGGATGGTCCCGGGTGAGTTCCATTCCCAGAAGGAAAGCCAGGAATGCGGGGATGGCCCCCATAATGATGATTCCCTGAAGGAATACATCGTCCACATCCCGGAGGATGTAGCCCAGGTAGTCTCCGGAGAAGACCACCATTCCCGCCGCCCCGGCCAGGAACAGGATTCCCTTAAGGATCAGGCCCCGCCGCCCGGCGCTGAGATGCCGGGCCGGGATAATGGCGCAGAGGGCCACCATGGGCAGATAGATGATTTTAGCGGGGATGAGCAGGAAGGCCAGCAGGACCAGCAAGGCCCATTCCCAGCCTTTCAAAATCCGATGATACCCGGCCAGGCAGAGAGCCACCAGGCAGAAACTTATTCCCAGGGTGAAAGCATCCGGGGAGAAGCTGCCTGCCAGCTGAAGGCTGATGGGCAGAAGCGCCACCCCGGCCAGCACTCCCTTGGAGGAACCTGGGGCCAGGCGGAGTGCCAGAAGGGTCAGGCCCAGGAAAGCCAGCAGGTTGAAGAGCCGTCCCAGCAGGACCAGTCCGTAAAAACTGAGCCCCAAAGCCCGAGCCAGAGCCACTCCCGCCAGCTGGGGCAGGAAGAGATACCAGGTCTGGGTCTGGGTAAGACGGAGGGCCTTGGCCTGGGTCAGCTCCCCGGATTGGCCGGTCTTGGTCACCTCCACCAGGAAATGCTTGTACCCCGCAGGACCGATGGGACCGGTCTCCCCCTGGATAAATTCATAGTCGCAGTCCCGGACCAGGATGGTCTCCCCTTCCTGGGTCTGGATCAGGGTGGGCTGGCCGGACAGCTCGCTCACTTTCTCATAGCAGGCGGCAATATGGGCGTACTCGTCGGGGGCCACCTGGGCGGGAGTGATAAGGGCAAAACTGACCCCCAGCAGGAAAATGCAGACTCCCGCCGTCAGGGGGAGGGGCGCACCTTTCAGGCTGAGCAGGAAGGCGGCTGCCACTGCCGCCAGGAGGGGGAGCATCACCACCAGGGCCATACGGGCGGTCCAGCCGGTGGCGTTCTCGGTCATAAGCTGAAGAGCCAGGGACCCGGAGACCTCCTCCCCGTTCAGTGTCATCTGCCCGGCCTGGGCGGATGTTTCCCCGTACCAAAGGGTGAGAGGGGTGGTCCAGTCGGGGGCTGCGGTGTAAATCAGCCGGAGGACCACCTGGGGATAGGCTTCCCCGTCCAGATGGGGGTTATCCTGGAAAAAGCCGTTTGCCCCTGCGAAGGGCAGGCCCTGGAAGTCTCCATCCAGAAGGGTGGCCGCATTGAGAACGCCGGTGGTGGCCAGAAGCTGACCCTCCGGGCTTTCCAGCCTGGCCTCAAACTCCCCCTGGCAGCTGACCCCTCCGGTGCCGAACAGCAGCCGAAGGCCGTACACCCGCTGGTCCGGGTCCAGGGTCAGGGTCTGGGTGATTTCCCAGCTGCCGGGCTGAGTCTCCAGGGTCCGGTCATATTCATCGTTGTACTTGGTGTATTCATAGACTTCTCCCTCCACCTGAGGGGCAGCGTACCAGTTCCAGGCAGCCACGGCCAGGCAGAACACCGCCATGACCAGACAGACCAGCAGGCCGTTTTTGGATCGGATCCAGTTCCAAATTTTTCTCTCCACGGTCCGCCCGCCTTTCCAAAACAGAATACTCCGGGTACAGTATACCAGAAGAGGCAGAAAAAAACAATCTACCCGCATCCTGCAAAAAAAGCGGAGAAAAGCCAAATGCTTTTCTCCGCTCTTTGCCGCAAAGATAGATTATTCCTTAGCCCTTCATCTTGGCGAAGCAGTCGCTGCAGTAAACAGGACGGTCCTCGCGGGGCTGGAAGGGTACCCGAGCTACATTGCCGCAGTTGGCGCAAACGGCCTCAAACATCTGCCGCTCGCCACGGGCGCCGTTCTTACGGGCGTCACGGCAGGCCTTGCAACGCTGGGGCTCATTCTCGAACCCACGGGAAGCATAGAACTCCTGCTCGCCGGCAGAAAAGATAAATTCCTTGCCGCAGTCTTTGCATACTAAAGTCTTGTCTTCGTACATTTTGAGTATCTCCTCAAGTTTTATTTGCCCGCGGAAGGATTATAACCGACATCTTTGGTAAACCAACGCTCTGTTTTAAGCTACTCGGGGCATATATTAAAGCCGCACAGGCTTTAGACAAATTACAGCTGGCGCAGCTTGCGCCGGGCACGGGTCAGGGCGTTCTCTACCGACTTGGCAGGCAGGTTCAGCCGCTGGGCGATCTGCCGGGGAGCCAGGCCATCCAGCCGCAGACCGATGACCAGTTTCTCCAGGGGGGAAAGGAGGGTGTTCACCTGCTCCAATGTGGAAGAGTAGGCTTCCTGCTCCAGCAGCTCCTCCTCGGGGCCGGGAATGGATTCCTGCTCCGTCAGGGGAAGGCTGTCATTGAGGGGGGCATGCTTTTTCCGCACCGCCGCCCGCCGGGCCGACCACTGGGCATTCCGAATACAGACCGCCGCATAGGTAGGAAAGGAAGCTGCCCCCTGAGGGTCATAGGTCCGCAATGCGGTGAACAGCCCAATCAGACCTTCCTGCTCTGCGTCTTCCAGGTCCAGCCCCGGGCAGGCTGCCCGCAGAGCCCCACGACGGATGGTGGGCATCATCTGGGTGATGACCTTGGCCAAAGCGGCCTGGTCGCCCTGAATGGCCTTGATACAGAGCTGAGGAGGAATTTTGGGCATATACACGCTCCTTTGGTGAGTTCGCAATCTTATTTTACCGTTGGGGGCTTCGTTTGTCAACAAAAAAACAGAGATATTCGCCCCCTATTTTGCAGCAGTTTGCACAAATCCACACTTTTCCCCCTTCTTTCCCCAAAAAACTTTCCCTTGATTTTCATTCTTAGCTGTATTATAATAGCGTTGTTATCTTGCCGGTGTGTTGGAATTGGCAGACGAGACGGACTCAAAATCCGTTGATGGCAACATCGTGTGGGTTCGACCCCCACCACCGGCACCAGACTGAGCCCGGAGCGAAATGTGCTCCGGGCTCTTTTCTTTTTTTCAGTATAAATCTCACACGCTGAAGAAGATATTTTAATTTGCAGCATCAACACAGTTCGTCGCCGATTCCGGTCCGTACAAAAGCCCAGCCGTTTAGCCGGGCTTTTGCCATATTAACCTATCGGTTTTCCGTTCCCCTCCAAAAAATTTGTCTTTTAAAATCTTTGATATATCAATAAATAGACTGTTCAGAAATCTCCGGGAAGTGTATAATAAACCATATCAACAACCCGGAAGGAGAATATTACATGAAAAAGCTGATGGCACTTTTCCTGGCATTTGCACTCTGCCTCTCCCTGGCCGCCTGCGCCTCGGAAGAAAGCACCGCTTCTCCCAATGAAGCCGCAGAACCCACAAGCTCCCCCGAGACTTCCTCTTCGGAAGATGTATCTGTCTCTCCGGAGGCTTTGGGAGAGATCGAAGTTGAGGAAAATCTCTTCGATGTGGAGATCACCCTTCCCCCCGATTTTGTAGGGGAGGCAACCCAGGAGGAGCTGGATGCCGCCGCTGAGGAAGTCGGGGTCCACTCCATCATCCTGAATGAGGACGGAAGCGCTACTTATGTAATGAGCAAAAAGCAGCATGAGCAGCTTCTGGCAGAAACCGCCGATTCCATCAACCAGTCCCTGGAAAAGATGATCGGTTCCGAGGAAACGCCCAACATTACCGCTGTTACGGCCAAGGATGACTTTACCCATTTTACCGTGACTACCACTTCCACTGAGCTGGGCCTGTCCGAATCCATGTCCGTCATAAGCTTCTATCTGTACGGCGGGATGTATGGCATCTTCTCCGGCAACACTCCGGACAACATTCATGTGGACTTTATCAACGAGGAGAGCGGAGAGGTCATCTATTCCACCGACTCCTCCCAGTTGGGTCAGTGATTTTTTCCGGGAGAAATCCGCCCTGTCCCGAATTTTCAAAAAGCCGGCCTGCCTTGCAGGCCGGCTTTTTTTAGGAGTTCCTTTTTCTCTTGACATCCTTTACGCATAGTGATATATTTGTCTCAATCCGTTACAAATATATCACTTTTTTTCGAGAGGGGTTCAACATGAAACGGAAAACCAAACTCTGGGTCGGCAGCGGGATCTTCTGCCTCCTGGCCCTGCTTATTTCTTCCTGGTACTCTGTCACCTTCAATGGTTCCCGTCTGGTGGTTCCTATGGATTTTGACACCTACGCTTTCCAGCCCCGGGACCCTCCCATGATTTTTTCTGTCTCCATTGCCTGCATTTACCTTCTGGGATTGTTCTTTACCCTTTTCCTGAAGGGCCTGCGGTCTCGACAGAGCGTTGCCAGAAGCAACACCACCCGGAGTCTCAATCCCCGGCTGGGATTTTTGGGACTTTTAGGGTTCCTGGGGTTTGCGGGATTCTGGACCTATTCTGTAAACGGGACTATCTTTCCCTTTGCCTTTTTCCTTTTCTTCGGCTTTTTCGGATTCTACTACGAGGGGAAAATGTCCGGCACCTTTATGGATGAGCGGTTCCGGGAGAACGCAGTCCAGGCCAGCCTCAAGGCCTCCAACATTACCTTTACCATCCTTTTCATTGCCCTGGTCCTTCTTTGCCAGGGACGGCTGATGGGAAATCCGGAATACACCCTTATTGGTTTCGTCATAACCCTGTCCCTTGCTTTGGCTCTGCGGATTTTCCTTTCCGAGTATCTGCTCTACCGCTACGACCATGAGGAACTGCCGGCAGAGGGAGAGGAGTAAGCCATGGCCGAATTTGAGTGCAGATTGAAACAATACCGGCAGCTGAAAGGGCTCTCCCAGGAGCAGCTGGCCGCAAAGGTAGGGGTCCGGCGGGAGACCATCATCAGGCTGGAGAAAGCCCAGTACAATCCTTCCCTGAAACTGGCCATTGACATTTCCCGGGCTGTGGATGCCCCCATTGAAGATATCTTTATTTTTGAGTAAATCAAAAGCCGCCGGGTTCTTCCCGGCGGCTTTCTTCTTCTATTCATTTCAGTTCCCGGCGACGGCGGTACCATTCCAGAATCCGGCTGGCCGCCCATCCCGAAACCAGGCCCAGGATGATTCCTGCTGCCACATCGGTGGGAAAATGCACATGGAGGTAAAGGCGGGAGAACGCAATCAATCCGCCCAACACAGCGGCAGGAACCCAGAGCTTACTCTTGGCCCAGTACAGACCACCTACACAGGCAAAGGCCGCCCCGGTATGTCCCGAGGGGAAGGAAAAATCTTCCGGTTTGGGAATAAGCAGGGCAATCTCCACCAGGTCAAAAGGCCGGGTCCGGGCCACCAGAGGCTTGAGGATCACATTGCAGGCCAGGGCTTCCAGCACCAGGGAGAGGGCAACCACGGCCCCCACCCGCCGGGTCTTGGGGTAGATAAGCAGTACCGCCGCCAAAAGAATCCAGATGATTCCCGCATCCCCCAGCCGGGTGATGAAGGGGATGACCACATCTCCCAAAGGACTGCGGATATACTCCTGGATAAAATTCAGAATGCCCAGTTCAAATTCTGCCAGCATACTCCACCTCACTTTTCCGCCCCGGCAAACTCCACCGTAATCAGCATGATTTCATTCTGGGTGCCCACCCGCATGGCGGGGCCCCACACCCCTGCCCCCTGGGTAACGCAGGAGGTCATATTCCCTACCTGCATCACTCCGGCGGGATTCTTCCAGAACAGCTTGACCACCAGGTTGCCCGGGAACATCTGACCGTTATGGGTGTGCCCTGAGAGGACCAGGTCTGCCCCGGCCTGGGAAAGTTCTTCCAGCTGGCCCGGCTGATGGTCTATGACCAGGATGGGTTTGTCCTGGTCCAGTCCTTCCAGAAGCTGGTCGGGGTCCAGGCGGCCTTCGCCCAGCTTGGCCTGCCGCTGAGGGTCCTGCCGGCCCACCAGGTAGAAGGCATCCTCCACCAGCACGGCCTGGTCCTCCAGCAGCTGAATCCCTGCCTGCTGGAAAAACTCCCGGAATTTCTCGTCCTCCTGGGAGGAAATCTCTCCCCCCAGGGAAAAGCCGGCCAACAGCCGCTCCGTTACATCATGGTTTCCCCAGCAGGAATAGACTCCGTACCGGCTGGGAATTTCCCGGAGCATCTCGGCCAGAGCCTGGGGGTCCTCCAGAGCCGCATATTCATTGTCAAAGGTATCCCCTGCAAAGACCACCAGGTCCGGGTCAGCCAGCTTGAGCTGTTCCACCACCTGCCGGGTATGGTCCAGCCCGATGGTGTACCCCAGATGCAGGTCCGCCACCAGGGCAACCGTGAGCGGTTCCTGTTCCAGGGCGGGGGCTTCCTTCTGAATCTGGACCTCCACCCGGTTCACCTTCAGCTCTCCCGCCTGGATAATGCCCCAGATACTGATTCCCACTACCAGGGCCACCGCCACCCCGCCCCAGGCGGCCAGGGTCCTGCGGGGATGCTTCAATTCTCTTTTTCCCCATTTGGTGTGTTTGTAAACATGCCGGATACCGTCCAGCACCAATACCACCAGGAGAATGTATTCCAGGGTCCCCATCCACTGATTGGCCAGCAACCGCATCATCCGGTGGATTCGTCCCTGGGGGACCAGGTAGCTTATAAGGGGGGAAAGGGAGATAAACCAGTAGACCGCCAGCACCAGCCATTTGGCCCCCTGGGTCTGAAAGAGATGAACACAGGCCCCCATCCACCGGAGCAGCCACCGGGCCAGATACCAGTTGAAAATCAGATAAAAGGGGATCAGCAGAAAAACCAGCAACTTTCTCCCTCCTTCCCTAAAATTTTCCGTGATGTTATTGTAGCACAGGGCCGCCCCCGGGCGCAATTTATTCACCCTTACTTCTTTCTTACTTTTTGTTAAGACAAGGGGCCTGGCTCCCCGGTGCAGTTGCTTTTCCACCGGTATTTTGATATACTGAATTTTTAAAGAGAAGGAAAAAGGGAGGGATTTTGTGACCCGAAAATTGTACGAGGATACCCCGGCGCCCCTGGTGTTTTCCGCCCTGGTGACCGGATGCATCCCCGCCAAAAAGGGATATTGGGTGAACCTGGACCAGACCGGATTTTTTCCGGAAGGAGGCGGCCAGCCCTGTGACCTGGGAACTCTGAACGGGATGGAAGTCCTGGATGTACAGCTCCGGGAGGGAGAGGTACAGCACCTGGTTTCCCAGCCCCTGGAACCGGGAGCCTCCGTGGAAGGCATCATTGACCGGGAGCGGCGGCTGGACCACAGCCAGCAGCACACCGGAGAGCACATTCTCAGCGGCACCCTTCACCGGCTGTTCGGGGCCAGCAATGTGGGCTTTCACATTGGTCAGCCCTATGTGCGGATGGACATTGACCTTTCCCTTACCGCCGCCCAGCTGGAGGAAGCGGAGGCCCAGGCCAACGCCCTGATTCAGCAGGACCTGCCTGTAAAGGCCTGGTACCCTGACCCTGAGGCCCTGGAATCCCTTCCCTATCGAAGCAAAAAGGCTCTGGAAGGCCCGGTGCGGCTGGTGGAGATTCCCGGCGGGGACCTCTGCGCCTGCTGCGGCACCCATCTGGAGCGCACCGGCATGGTGGGGATCATCAAAATCATCAGTGCCGAAAACTACAAAGGCGGGGTCCGGCTGGAGGTAGCCTGCGGCGGGCGGGCCATTCCTCCCATCCAGGACCAGCACCGGCAGATCACCGCCCTCAGCGGTCTGCTCAGCGCCAAGCCTCAGCAGGTGGAGCAGGCGGCCCGGCGAATGGCCGGGGAAAACCAGGCCCTGAAAGGCCAGCTGGCTCAGCTGACCGGGCTGCTCATTGAAGCTCTGGCCGCCCAGGCCAAACCCGGAGAGACGCAGCTGCGTTTCTGCGACGGGCTTACCCCTGACGGGCTCCGGCGGCTTTGCCTGGCCCTGGCACAGCGGTCCCAGACCCTGTCCGCCGCCTTTGGTCCCACGGAAGAGGGATTCAGTTACGCCATTTCCCTGCCAGGGCAGGATGTCCGGCCTTTGGCCAAAGAGCTGAACCAGCGGTTTGAGGGAAGGGGCGGCGGAAGCCCCAACCTCTGCCAGGGACGGCTTTCCCTGGGGAAACCGGAAGAAATAGAAAAATTTTTGGAGGAATCTTTCCATGCGGATGCGCTTTAAACCCTACGCCCGGCCCGAACTGCTGGCCTGTGACTACCACGAACACACACCCCTGGAAATGAAGGGAAAGTGGCGGGCTTCCTTTGCCCGGCCCCAGCAGCCCTTCCACCTGGAACTGGGCTGCGGCAAGGGCGGCTTTATCAGCCAGCTGGCCCTGGCCCATCCCGAAATCAACTATCTGGGAATCGACATTACCGACAAGGTGCTTATTCTGGCCAAGCGGAAAATCGAGCGGGCTTATCTGGAAGCCGGCCGGCCGGTGGACAATGTAAAAATCACCGACCTGGACATTGAGCGCATCCTCAACGCCTTCAATGAGGAGGATGTGGTAGACCGCATCTACATCAACTTCTGCAATCCCTGGGACCGGAAAAAGGGAAGCAAGAAGCACCGGCTCACCCATCCCCGGCAGCTGCTCCTCTACCGGACCTTCCTGGCCGAGGGAGCCGAGATTTATTTCAAAACCGACAATGACCCTCTCTTTGAGGACAGTCTGGAATACTTCCCCCAGGCAGGCTTTGAAATCACCTGGATGACCCGGGACCTGCATGCCCAGGAGCCGGACTGGAACATCCGCACCGAGCATGAGGGAATGTTCACCGAAATGGGAATCCCCACCAAGGCCCTGATTGCCCGAAAGCTGCCGGACAGCGCCGTGACCTATCAGGAGCCTCTCCGGGGAGCCGCCAAGGCTGCCGCCCTGGCCGCCCTGGAAGGGAAGGAGCAGGAGGAGGTGGAGTAAGGTGAATGCCCTTTATCTCACCCTGGCCTATTTTCTCATCTACTCTTTCCTGGGCTGGTGCTGCGAGGTCATATACTGCACCCTGAACAGCGGCACCTTTGTAAACCGGGGATTCCTCAACGGCCCCTACTGCCCCATTTACGGATTCGGAATGGTGGGGATTCTGGCCCTGCTGGAGCCGGTTTTCGACAATATGCCCCTGCTTTTTCTGGGAGCCACCCTTATTACCAGTTCCATCGAGCTGGCAGGTGGATGGATTCTTTACAAGCTGTTCCACGCCCGGTGGTGGGATTACAGCAACAAGCCCTTCAACCTGGGCGGGTACATCTGTGCTGAGTTCTGCCTTATCTGGGGCCTTGCCACCCTGGGGGTCATCAAGTTCCTGCATCCGGTGGTCACCCTGCTGGTGACCCGGGTCATCCTCGATTTTCTCAAGTGGCCCTTTGTCATTCTGGGGTGTCTTATTATGGCGGTGGACACCGCAGCCAGTGCCGCCACCGCTGTGGGCCTGAACCGGAAACTGAAAGAACTGGACGACCTGAACAAGGCGCTCCGCCGCCACAGCGATGTTCTCTCCAACATTCTGGGGGCCACCGCTTTTACGGTGGACCAGATCAAGGACGAGCAGCAGCTTCAGCTTCTGCTGGGAAAGGCCGAAGCTGCCCAGCGGCTGGGTGAGCTGAAAGAGGAGGCCGGCCAGCGGCTGGAGGACCTGAAGGGCGACCTGAAAGCCAATGCCGCCCGGCGGAGCCAGCTGATGAAGCGGCTGAGCGGGACCCATTTGGTAGGCCCCCACCGTATGCTGGACGCCTTCCCCTCCCTGAAACACAGCGATTACAGCGAAACCCTGAGCCTTCTTCGGTCTGCGCTGGATGACCTGAATCCCATGAAAAAATAAAATCAGGGAAGGAATGCAGAATTCCAACGGGCAGCACCCGCCCAAGATTTTGGCGGTGTATACTGTCCGGTCCCTTTGGCAAAGCAGATATACAGTGTTTTCTTTATACAAAAATAACCGCCCGGGATATCTCTCCCAGGCGGTTTTCTTTTTCCAAACAGGATTATTCCTCGGCGGCTTTCAGGTGGCCGGTGCGGTCGATTTCGTCCAGCATATCCACCCGGGTCTGATGGCGGCCGCCCTCAAACTTGGCATTCAGCCAGGCGTCCACGATCATTTTGGCGGTCTCGATTCCCACCACCCGGGCGCCAAAGGCGATGATGTTGGTATTATTGTGCTCCTTGCTCATCTTGGCGCTGTAGGGCTCGCTGCAAACGCAGGCACGGATTCCTTCCACCTTGTTGGCGGCCAGGCTGATTCCTACACCGGTGCCGCAGATGAGAACGCCTCCCTCGGCCTTGCCCTCTGCCACCAGCTTGGCTACCTTGTACCCCTGGACGGGATAGTGGCAGCTCTCAGTGGTATCTACCCCCACATTGATGAGGGTGTGTCCCTGGGATTCCAGGTATGCCTGAATTTCCTTTTTCATTTCCACGGCGGAATGGTCGTTGCCAATTGCCAGAACCATCTTGTCCTACCTCCTGATGGGTATTATTCTATCCCTGTCATTGTACCCGAAAGAACGACAGATTGCAATAGAAAAGGGAAGGCAAAAGCCTTCCCTTTTCTTTTATGATTCAGGGCCCAGGGGATCTGGATTTTTCCGAATCTCCAGGGTGAGGGGAAGGGCTCCCGGCTCAAGCAGCTTGCCCAGTACCACAAACCGCTGGTCTCCCGCCTTTTCGGTATCGTAGGCGTAGGCGCAGGTGGAAAGGGTCATAAGGGTATCTTCCGGGCCGAAGGTGATCCCGTCCAGAAGATACAGGTTTCTCGCTTCTACCTGGGCATAGTAGTCCAGCTTTTCCTCCCGGTCCGGGCGGGGATTGATGTAATCAAACCCGGTGTCGGTGTAGAACACCCCCACCACCTGGAACACCAGCTCCTCCCCATTGGAGAGATAGAGGTAAAAGCAGGGATTCTGCCGGAGGAAAGAGATTTCCTTGTAGGCAAACAGCTGGGTAAATCCGGGCAGCGTGGGGTCCTCCCGGTTATAGGAGTGGCCATAAATCACATTGTTGGGACTGAGGGTCTCCCGGGAAGAAAAATCGTTGATGTAATCTCCGAAATAGCTTCCCCAAAGGTCCCGCTCCCCTTTCCAGTTATGGGTCAGATAATACTGATTGTCCCGGCTCTGGGTCACCGGGCCGTCGATTTCGGTACCCGGCACCACCAGCCAGCCGATAACCTCCCCGTTTACCTCCACCGCTTCCTCCAGTTCCTCCGCCCGGTCCCAGACCGGAAGGGGGGATGGGGTTGCAGTCGGGGAAAACGAAGCGGTGGGGGCTGGTGTCTGCCGGGGGTAATCGTGCGTCTCAGGGGCTGCCGCCAGCAGCCCCAACCCCAGGCAGGCTACTACCAGCCCCCACCGGATCAATTTCATCTTACAGCAGAGTCTTTACATAATCTGCGATGGCCTGATCCTTGCAGTTGGCAAAGAAGAGTTCGCTGAAATGAGCGCCGGCCACAGCACCCTTGACCAGATCCTGATCCAGCTCCTTCAGGCTGTCTACCAGGGGACGGAGGGTAACAGCACGGACCCCATCCAGGATCTTCTTGTTCCGCTGCTCAGCCTCTACACGGTCCTTGGGATAGCCCTGGCCATGGCCAAAGCCAAACAGTTTCTCAAAGCAGTACTCCAGGTTCAGCTCGCCGCCCCAGCCATAGCCTTTTGCGAAGGGCATGGAAACAGCGTTGCCGTCGTTTACATGGGCAAAGGTGTAAGCATCCACGGGGTCCTCTACATGGCCGCAGATAACGCCGGGGAAGCTGTTCATAGCCAGCATGGCGCCCTCGCCGGTGCCGCATCCGGTAATGACATAGTCAGCAGCGCCGCTGTTCAGCAGGATAGCGCCCAGGATGCCGCACTGTACATAGGTCAGGCTGGCCTCCCCTTCCTGGCCGTACATGCCATAGTTGTCCACGGTGTGTCCCATGGGCTCCACTACCTTCTTCAGGGCAGTAAGAATGATGTCATTCTTGGGAGCCTGGCTGTTCTCGTTGATAAGTGCGATTTTCATAATTGTAATCCTCCTTTTTACTGAAACCAAATTTCTTTGGTTTAAACAAAGTCTTCCCGCATGGGGGTGAAGAAGTCCAGCATGACTCCGCCCTCCAGGCAGGTACATCCGTGAACCACTCCGTTTTCCTTGAGCAAGGTGTCTCCGGGACCTACCTCCCGGGTCTCATCCCCGATGGTGAACCGGTAGCGGCCCGAAACAATGTAGGTGATCTGAGTGTGGGGGTGGCTGTGCATTGCCCCTACCCCGCCGGTCTCAAAGACATTTTCCACGCACATGGCATCCTGGCTGTGTGCCAGGACCCGGCGGGTCACTCCGGGACCTGCAGGCTGAGGGGGGATCTGGTCATGTTCCACCCAGATCTGTCCCTTTTTGGACGGTTCCAAGGTTATCCTCTCCCTTTTTCTGTCCGGGGTTTTCCCCGTTTTTATATTTTACAATTAGTAAAATATCTTCTTTTTATCTCCCTCTGTATTTTCATTCTCCCAGGTAGGAGGCCACCCGCTGGCTGTACAGTTCCGGCCACCGGGCATCAAAGTCCTCCATAAGGCTCAGGATGTATTCCGCCTCGGTCTGGTCGGCAGAGGTGGTCCGCCGATAACACCGAAGGGTCACTCCTTCCAGAGGGAAGTCACAGACATATTCAAAATGTTCCAGCACAGGGCTCCCCTCCTGGAAAGCCTGGTTGATCCGCTCGCACAGGTACTCGCCCTGAGTGGCATCGGTGACCATTACATAGCTGGCATCCAGCAGTTCCAGGGGATAGCCGGCAGTGCTGGGAATCACACCGTTCCAGACAATCAGGTCCCGCAGCCGGGTATCCCCGCTGAACCGGAAGGTGTTGCCGCCATAGTTCTGGTCATACATATTGATGTAGACAGTCTCCCCTTCCGGGCAGTTTTCCAGGACCCAGTCCCCCACCTGTTCGATCTGTTCAAAATCGGTGCGGCGGGTCAGGTCGGAAGGAACGCTTCCCGCCAGAGCAGTCTGGGGAAGAACCTCCATGCTTACCAGGAAGTTGTAGCCCATGCAGGCTACCACAGCCCCCATCAGGAGCGGGGCTGCTTTTTTCACTCTGGAAAGGGCAGCCAGAAGGACAAACCAGAAGCAGAGATACCCGGGAACCAGAATCAGACTCTGGTGATACCCCAGGGATTGTGCCTGGACAAACAGTACAAAAGCGGTAAGGGTTGCCCCTGCCAGGCAGAAAGCAGGCCAGCGGATGGCCCGGAACGCCAGTCCCACTCCCAGCCCTGCGGCGGTGAGAAGGATCAGGAGCCACCCCTGGAAGTCCAGCTGGTGGAGAATATTGTTCCAGATGCCGCCACCGTAATAGGCACCGTACACATCCCCGTAATCGGTGGAAAGGATGTTGAGGAAGGTAAGGCAGAGGGGGCCCAGAATCCCCACCAGAGAAATTCCTCCGAAAATAGCCATATTCCCCAGGGTACGGCCAAAGCGGCGGTTCCTCACCGCCCCGGCCAAAACCAGCAGGCTGTACCAGGCGTAAAATCCTACCACCAGATACATATACCACCGACGGGTGATGATGAGGCAGAAGGTGGCTGCAAAGATACCCAGCAACCGGCCCGGTTCCAGCTTTTCAAACCGGTAATCCCAGCAGAGCAGGAAGATGATTCCCAGGAAAGTAAGGCCCTGGGCATCGGGCATGGCGTGGGTGATGGGGTTCATGAGCAGGGGCCAAAGGCCGAGCATCAGCCCGGCCGCCGGAAGATAAAGGGGATGCCGGGTCTCCAGCACCTGGCCTATCTTTTCCGCCACCAGAAGAACCGCATACCAGGCAGGAAGAAGACAGCCCAGGAACATACAAATCATAAAGGCCTGGATGCTGTGATCTGTGAACTGGTAGAAAATGCTGACAAACAGGTTGGAGAAAACTTTATAGTCGGCCCGGAGGAGATTATCCAGCAGTACCGACATACCGTAAAAACCATTGGTTCCGAAACTGGACCGGAGAAGATCCTGTTTGGACCAGTAGTTGATGTAATCATCCATGTAAAGGGTGCGCCGGTAGAAAATCAGCCCCGCCAAAAGGGCAAACGCCACCCCGATGCTGATAAGATAGGCTATCCGGAAATTTTTATTTTTCCAGCCGCTCTGGGGGCCGATAGCCTTTTTCCCGGCGTAAACCACCAGGTACCAGGTCAGCCCCAGGCAAAGGAGGTTGATGATAAACAGGAGCAGGATTCCTCCGTAGGCGGTGATAACGCCTCCCGCCATGATAAGCCCCAGCACTCCTGTTCCCAGGACAAGGCACCGGATGGCCAGGGGCAGGCTGTTCCAGAACTGTACCAGAGCGGCTGCCCACTGCTGTATCCTTTTTTCCAAATCAGACCCTCCTGGTATAAAAGGCTGCGGAGATAAATATTCCACAGCCTTTTGAGTTTAATGTTGATCCATTCTCTTGTTCAGATCCCGAAGCAGGTCTGCCAGCAGAGAGGAAGTTTTACTTTCCTCGGCCGGTGCAGCCGCTGCCCCGCCCGGCAGATAAGCTGCCAGAGGGTCCGGGTTCTCCTTTTTGGGAGCGCTGCTCTGTTCCTGGGAAGGACTGGACACCCGGAGCATTTCGCTGCCCAAAGCGGCCAGGTCCTCCTGGGTGGACTCAACTGCCTGGTAGAGGGCGCCGGTGCATTTGTCCATTTCCCGGTTCACCTGGGCCACCATGGCATCCACATTCTTGATTCGTTCCTGAAGCACGGCCAGACCCACCACCATGGAGCGGGTGTCCTTGACCATATTTTTCCGGAAATCGGCAATCTCCCGGCGGGCCAGAATGGCCTCAGCCTGGGCACGCTGCCGGGCATCCTCCAGAATCCGGGCTGCATCCAGCTCGGCCTGGTTCTTTACGGCCAGGGCTTCCTCCCGGGCCTTGTCCAGGTTTTCGGAGTAATGGTTCAGCTCCTGCTGAGCCACCACCAGCTTGGCCTGGACCACCTGGGTCTCCTCCTGGGCAGCAGCTTTTTCCCGGAGAGCCTGTTCCTTTTCCTGCCGGACTCCGTCCAGCTCTACCTGATGACGGCGCTCCACCTCATCCCGGCCCTGACGAAGCTGGTCCAGCTCCCGTTCCAGGTTGGTGTTCCGGGTCCGCAGATCCTCGAATTCCTGGTCGCTGCGCTCCCGGGCAGAAAGTTTTTTCCGCTGATCTTCAATGATCATCTTGAGGGTGTCATTTTCCTGCTGACATTTCCGGTATGCTTCCTCCCGGCTGTCCAGGTCCACCTGAACGGTGTTGACCACCTCTTTGGAGTAGATGAGCTTGTCCTCCAGGTCATCCACCTGCTGCTGCAGGCCCTGGCTGTGCCGCTGTTCGGCCTGGAGAAGCTCATTCAGACGGCGGGCCTTCTCTGCCAGGTCATTGTATTTCTTTACCACAATGGCCAGCTTGAGCTGCAGGTCATCCGCCTGATTTTCCACAGGAGCGTTCTGTGCGGGAACAGCTTCCGCCGGATTTTCCAGGTCCCGATCTGCCTCGGGCAGAGGAGCATCGTAGCCGTAATCCGGCCGTTCCTTCTGTTCCACGCACATCCCTCCTTTCTTATATCATTCCCTGAATTTTACCGGATTACTTGTTCCGGCTGCTGTTTCCCAGCATTTCCAGAAGCTCGTCGAAGTACTTGTCGTCGGAGTCGTCGATCTTGATCTCCCCGGTCTGAGAAGACACGGGAGCCTGAGGCTGCACCGGAGCGGGGGCAGCTGCGGCGGGAGCAGGAGCGGTGTAGGCAGGAGCAGCATAGCTGCCGTAGCTGCCGGCGCCGTATCCGCCGCCCAGCACTGCGCCGGGAGCAGTCACCTCAATGGGGTTGACGGGAGTCTCGGAAGCGGTAACGCTCCGGTCGAAGCCGGTGGCTACCACGGTGATCCGCATAGCATCCTCCAGGTTCTTGTCGAAACCGGTACCCCAGATGATGTTTGCATCGGGATGTGCGCTGTCGGTGATCAGGCTGGAAGCGATCTCCACATCGGCCAGAGCGATATCCTCGCTGGCGGTGATGTTGATGATAACGCCCCGGGCGCCGGAAATGCTGGTCTCCAGCAGGGGGCTGGCGATGGCGGCCTTGGCGGCAGCCTCTGCCTTGCCCTCGCCCTTGGCGTAGCCTACGCCCATGTGAGCGTAGCCGGCATCCTTCATGATGCTCCGCACATCGGCGAAGTCCAGGTTGATGAGAGAGGGAACATTGACCAGGTCGGAGATGGACTCCACGCCCTGGCGCAGCACATTATCTGCGGCTGCAAAAGCGTTCTTCAGGGTGATCTTCTCCTGGCTGACCAGCTTGAGCCGCTCGTTGGGGATAACGATAAGGCTGTCCACATGCATCATCAGGCCGGCGATACCCTGCTCAGCCAGACCCATCTTCCGCTTGCCTTCAAAGGCAAAGGGCTTGGTAACAATACCCACGGTGAGGATGCCCAGGTCATGAGCCACCTCGGCCACCACGGGAGCTGCACCGGTGCCGGTGCCGCCGCCCATGCCGGCGGTGATAAAGACCATCTGGGCCCCCTTCAGGGCATTGGCGATATCGTCCTTGCTTTCCTCGGCGGCACGCTGGCCTACCTCAGGCTCAGCGCCGGCGCCACGGCCCTTGGTGAGCTTGGCTCCCAGCTGGACCTTCTGAGCGGCATGGCTGGCCATAAGGGCCTGCTGGTCGGTGTTCATGGCAACGAATTCCACGCCTTCCATGCCCTCGGAAATCATCCGCTCCACGGCATTTCCGCCGCCTCCGCCTACACCTACAACCTTAATGGTAGTTACATTGCGCTGTTCCTTGTCCGGAGTAAAAGACTTGTTGGTCATATTCCTTGATGTCCCCCTAAACTGATATTTAAAGCCGTAGTTCCGGAGCAGACTCTGCCTTCGCTCCGAAATTTTGCGATACCTACACTGATACAACTATATTGACATGATAGCAAATTTCACTGCCGATTGCAACCCTAAACCGTCCGAAACTTTTAAAAAGCCCCAGCCCCCGCCGGAGAAATTTCTCTGACAGGGGCCAGGGGGTTATGGAGCGGGAAATGGTGAAATATCCGCTCCCAGGGCAGCCAGGCTGCCGGGCAGGTCGGGATATCCCCGGGAAATGTGTCCCCGGTCGGACAAAAGGGTGGTTCCTTCCGCCCCCAGGGCAGCCAGAAGAAGGGCCGCACCGCCCCGCAGGTCAGGGGCTTCCACCGGTGCGCCCCGAAGGGGCAGTCCTCCTTGGATCAGAATGCCTCCCGGACGGGAAGTGACTTTGGCGCCCATGGCCCGGAATCCCCCGGCGCAGGCAAACCGGTTCTGAAACAGGGTGTCGGTAAGCCGGCTGTACCCTCTGGATTTAAGAAGGACCGCCCCAGCCAGGGGGAGCATATCGGTGGGGAATCCCGGATAGGCCCGGGCCACCAGCTCCGCGCCCCCTTTCAGGGTCCCCGGGGAAAAAATTTCAATTTCTTTCTCCCCCCGGCTGACCCGGCATCCCTGCTGTTCCAGCATTTCCAGAAACAGACGGGTCTCCTCCATGGGACAGTTTTCCAGGGTCACCCTCCCTCCCGCAACGGCGGCAGCACCCGCATAGGTGGCGGCGGCGATACGGTCGGGGATGGGGCGCCAGCTGCGGCCTTTCAGGGTTTCCTTTCCCTCCACCTGTATGACCGGCCCGCCTGCACCCCGGATGCTGGCGCCGCACCGGTTGAGGAACGCCGCCAGGTCCCGTATCTCGGGCTCACAGGCCACTCCCCGGAGCAGGGTATTTCCCCTTGCCGTGGCGGCGGCCATAATCAGGGTCTCGGTAGCTCCCACGCTGGGCAGTCGGAGGGTGAATTCCATTCCCCTCAGTCCATGGGGAGCCAGAAGGGTCATCTTTCCCCCGTGCCAATGGAGCTGTGCTCCCATCTTGCAAAGCCCTTCCAGGTGGATGTCTATCTGCCGGGGCCCCAGGTTGCATCCGCCCGGCATGGGAAGGGTCACCCGCCCCGTCCGGGCCAGCACCGGGGCCAGGTAAAACACTGACCCCCGCATGGCACCTGCCAGGGATGCGGGAATCTCCGGGTCCCAGGTTTCAGGTTCCCGGATGGTCAGGTCCTCCCCTTCCCAGGAGACCCCTGCTCCCAGCTGTTCCAGAAGTTTGCACCCCGTGACCACATCTGCCAGCCGGGGCACTCCTTCCAGCCGGGTCTCCCCGTCCGTCAGAAGGGCCGCCGCCATCAGGGGAAGCACGCTGTTTTTTGCCGCCGGGATTCTGACCCGGCCTTCCAGGGCAGCACCGCCCCGGATCTGGTATCGTTCCATGGCCACTCTCCCCTCTCAGGTCAGCAGCACCGGCTGAAGCTGGTTTCCCCGCAAAGCCGCCTCCACCCCGTCCGGTATCATCTCAAAGCAGCTCTGCAGGCTGTTGGGTTTGGGATAGGGAGCATCCTGTCCCAGGGGGACCAGGAAATAGTGCTTCCGGTTGAGCAGCTCGGCCAGGTGCCGGGCGCTGGCTCCCAATCCGTCGTTGGTGGAGGGGGCCAGAAGAATGGGACGGCCCCCCCGCAGCATACTTTTTACTCCAAGGGTAACGGGGGTATCGCTGATTCCCAGGTCCAGCTTTGCCAGGGTGGTCCCGGTACAGGGAGCCACCACCATAATGTCCGCCATTTTCCTGGGTCCCAGGGGTTCCACCTGGTCCAGGGTCCGGAGGACCGGGTGTTCCGCGGTCTCCTCCAGCCGCCGAATCCAGTCCTCCGCTTTCCCGAACCGGGTATCCAGCCCCGCCGCATTGAAGCTCATAATGGGAATAATTTCATATCCCATAGCCCGCAGCCGCTCCATCTGGACCAGAGTTTTCTCAAAGGTGCAGAAGCTGCCGCAGATTCCAAAGGCCACCACCGTCTTGCTCATAAGACCTCTTCTCCTTTCTCCTCCAGCATAGTCAGCACTGTCTGGGCCACCAGCCGGCCTGCCGTTTCAGGGGCACAGCGGGCAGGAAGGCTGAGGGCCTGGATGGTCCGGACCCCCTGCCGGGCTGCTGCCTCCAGGTCCACCCCGCCGGGTTTGGATGCCAGGTCCACCACCAGACAGTCCGGCTTCATCTCTTCCAGCCGGTCCTCTGTCAGAATCAAAGCGGGAATGGTATTCACCACCGCCAGGTTTTCCCCGAGCGCCCCGGGCAGGGCTTCCATGGAAACCGCTTCCAGGCCCCGGCTCCGGGCCAGAGCTCTGGCCGCCGGGCTGCGGGCAGCCACCGTCACCCTGGCCCCCAAAGCTGCCAGCCGCTGGGCCACTCCCTGGGCCACCCGCCCATACCCCAGTATCAGGATGGGGCTTTCCCAAAGGGTCACCGCCAGCTCCCGCATAAGGATTTCCAGGCAGCCCTCCGCCGTGGGAACCACATTCAGGACCACCAGTTCCTCCCGGTCATAGTAATCCAGTATCTCCACCCCCGCCTGCCGGGCCTGAGCGTAGACCTGGGGACTGATTTTTCCGCCCAGAGCCAGGGCTCCCGGGCGGGCGGCTTCCAGAATATGGGCCAGAGCCTCCCGGTCCGGGTCCAGGGGAAGAGGGAGCAGAATGTAGTCCGCCCGGTAGACCTCCGATGCTCCCACCACCGGGTACCCCAGGGATTCCAGGTACCGGGCCGCTCCCCGCTGCCGTTCATCCTCCCCTATCACAGAAAAAATTTTCTTCACCGCCATCACCATCCCACCCGAAAGATTTTCATATCACTTTCCCTATGGTATGCCGGGGTAAGGGGCTTTTGTGCATGAAACTTTCCGGGCTTTCAGACCCTCGGGAAAATAGCGGCCCAGGAAGTTTTCCACTTTATTCCCGGCCATTGTTGAAACCAAATTCCTTTCCAGGGCATAAAAAAAGCCCTCCCTCAGGAAGGCCTTTTTTCATTCGATTCGATTGTATCCCCTGGCCAGGGCCAGAAGCAGTTCCTTTTCATTCCGGTCCGGATTCCGCTCCACCCAGCGGGAAAGCTGAGCCAGAATCCCGTCCACCCGCCAGAAAGGGATTCCCTCATCCAGCAGTTCCTCCCGGGTGACCGCCGGCAGACCGTTCCCCTTCTGAGGGGCCAGCCCCGCCCCCAGCTCTATCCGGGCCTCTTTTTCCCCTTTTCGGAGAAAGGTTTTCTTCATGCCAACATGCACAGCAAACCCACCTTTCTTTTTTCCATTATAACAAATTTTAAAAATTTGTGTTTATTTTACAGAAGAAAACTATTATAATGTACACAGTGACTGAATTAGGTTGGCGGAGTGCGCCATTTTACGGTTTGAGGTGTTGTTATGTTTTCTGTATCCATGTTCAATCCCCAGCTGCTCAAGGGTGTGCGGCATCTGCATTTCGTTGGGGTCGGGGGAAGCGGTATGTATCCCCTGGTCCAGATCCTGGCCTCCAAGGGCTATGAGATCTCGGGCAGCGATGTGCTGGAAGGAAGCCTGACCCAGGCTGAGCGGGCTATGGGAGTGACGGTGAAGATCGGGCACCATCCCGCCAATATTGATGGGGCTGATATGGTGGTGTACAGTGCCGCCATCCATCCCGATAACTGCGAACTGATCGCTGCCGGCCAGCGGGGAATCCCCTGCGTGGAGCGGAGCATTCTTCTGGGATATGTGAGCCGTCTCTATCCCAACTGTGTGGGTGTAGCGGGCACCCACGGTAAAACCACTACCACCGGCATGATCACCACCCTGCTGGAACTGGCCGGAAAAGACCCCTCCTGTGTCATCGGCGGAAAGCTGCCCCTCATCGGCGGTTACGGCAAGGCCGGCACCGGGGATTCCATTGTGGTGGAGGCCTGCGAGTTCAGCGAGACCTTCCTCCATCTTACCCCCACCCTGGGCATTATCCTGAACATTGATAATGACCATCTGGATTATTTCGGCACCATGGGTAAGCTGAAGCTGGCTTTCCAGAAATATGCCCTCATGTGCAAGACCGTCTGCTTCAACATGGACGACCAGAACTGCATAGATGTGGTCAACACCATTGACCGGCCTGTCCGCAGTTTCAGCACCAAGTATGAGGAAGCCTACTACTTTGCGGACAATATCCGGGAGTACAAACCCGGTTATTATGAGTTTGATGTAAAGGAACTGGGCGATCCCTTCACCCACATCCAGCTGGGCGTTCCCGGCTACCACAACATTTATAATGCCCTGGCCATGTGCTGTGCCGTCCGGGCCTTCCACCTGGACCCCGAGGATGCCGCCCGGGCCGCCCAGTCTTTCACCGGCACCGGACGCCGGTTTGAGAACCGGGGCACCACCCCCAGCGGAGCCGTAGTCATTGACGACTATGCCCACCATCCCACCGAGATGGAGGCCACCCTGAAAACCGCCCGGGATCTGGGATATGACCGGGTGATTGCCGTTCATCAGCCTTTCACCTATTCCCGTACCAAGAGCCTGATGGATGATTTTGTACGGGTTCTGAGCATGGCTGACGAGGTGGTTCTGGAACCCATTCTGGGCAGCCGGGAAATCAATGACGGCTCGGTAAGCAGCCAGGACCTGGCTGACCGGCTGGAGCACTGCCATCTGGTGGGAAGCCACCAGGAAGCCGCCCAGTATGTGCGGGAGCACTACGGCAAGGGCGACCTGATCCTCTGCATGAGCTGCGGCGACCTGTACAAAGCCGCCCTGGCCATGGTGGAAGAATAAATCAAGCAATCAAAAAAGCCTGACCCCTTCTGAGGGTCAGGCTCTTTTTTATTATTAAGTAAGAAAGGTTATTAGTCCCCTTCGTCCGATGCAGTGCCTTCCAGCATTTCTGCCACATCGGGGGAAAGGTTCTTGCTTTTCAGCATATTCCGGAGGGATTCCGGGAGATGGGCTCCAAATGCGGGGACAAAAAGGTACTTCCGCACGGCGAACAGGATGGCAATGCTGATGATTCCGATCAGGTTTTCCAGGGGGGTGGTCTCCTTGACGATCAGCTCACGGGCAATGGCATAGAGGAGCACCTCTATGGCCGAACCGGGGCTGTGCTTGTAAATCATCTTGAGGGCCTCCACACCGATGACCAGTGTGAACACCGCTTCCAGGCACCCCCGGAAATCTTCCATATGATCCATGCTGGTGTGAAGTCCCCAAAGCTGAGGGATCAACTGAATGGCACAGATGACAACCGCCACCGTAAGCATGATTCCCAGAGCCAGTTCCATAGCCTCGGTAGCCATGGACATGACTGCCCGTATCTTTGAATGCCGCATGATTTTTCCTCCCTTTTTTCCAAGGCTTCCAGACAAAGCCGTCTCAATGTCATAAGGATAGCATGGACTTTTTGACCCCCGCAATGGGGAGAAACGCCAAAAATCACGGGTCTTTTCCGTCATTTGCCACAAAGGGACAGGTAGCCTTTCAGGATAGAAAGCCCCACCGGGCCGGATTTTTCGGGGTGAAACTGGCAGCCCATAACATTTCCCCGGGCCACTGCCCCGCATATTTCAAGGCCGCCGTACCCGGTCACTGCCGCCAGGTCTGCCCTGTCAGCGGGGACGGCCCGGAAGGAATGGATAAAGTAAACTTCTTCCCCCGGATGTATCTCTTTCAGAAAGCTGCCGGAAAAATTCTTCTTTTCTCCCGCGGGCCAGAGAGGTTCCCATTGGATATGGGGCACCTTGAACCCGGGCCGGGGCGGGATGGCCTCCACCCTTCCCGGAACAAGGCCCAGTCCCCGGCAACGGCCGAACTCCTCCGATTCCTCAAAGAGCATCTGCATTCCCAGGCAGATGCCCAGAAGAGGAACTCCCTTTTCCGCCGCTTCACAGAGGGGCTCTGCAAGGCCCAATCCCTCCAGCCGTCTCATGCCGTCCCGGAAAGCCCCCACCCCGGGCAGCACCAGCGCCCGGGCCTGCCCTATCTGTTCCGGAGTGTTTATCAGCTCCGGTTCTGCCCCCAGATGCCGGAAGGCATGTTCCACGCTGAGCAGGTTGGACAAACCGTAATCAATAATGGACACTCTCATCTTCTCACCTCCACGCCCCCTTGGCGCACTTCCTCTTTCAGCTGTTCCACTGTCTCCTGCTTATAATGGAGCACCGAGGCGCAGGCCACTCCATCCGCCCCCGCCCGAGCTGCCTGAACCAGGTCCTCCCCGGAACCCACACCCCCGCCGCAGATAACCGGCAGGTCCACTGCACTGGTCACTGCCCGGATCAGGTCCAGGTCCATTCCCCGGCGAAGTCCCTCATTGTCCACGCTGGTCAGAAGGATCTCCCCTGCCCCCAAGGCGGCTCCCTGTTTGGCCCATTCCACCACTTCCCGGCCCGAATGGGCCCGGCCGCAGTCGTAGTAGGCTTCCCAACTGCCCGGGTTGGTCCGGCTGCGCTTGGCCTGGATGGAAAGGACCATGCACTGGCTGCCAAAGGTCCGGGCCACCTGGGTGATGAGGGAAGGATCTTTCAGGGCGGCGGTGTTGATGGCCACCTTATCCGCCCCAAGGGCCAGGACCCGGCGGACATCCTCCAGGTTCCGCAGTCCGCCCCCCACACAAACCGGGATATACACCTCCTCCACCGTCCGGCGGAGAATCTCTCCCAGATTGTTCCGGTTGTACAGGCTGGCCACTATATCTATATAAAGAAGCTCATCTATCCCCGCACGGTAATATTCCCGGGCAAAAGCGTTGGGGTCCCCCAGTTTCCGCAGGCCCTCCATCTGGATTCCCTTTACCAGGTTTTCGTCCTTTACATCCAGCCGGGCAATGAGCCGAATCTTTTTTCCTTCCATATTCTTACCCCCTTAAAACAAAAAGAGCGCCGCCGGGACAGAGAATCTCTGTCCCGGCGGCGCCTTTGCCGTTTTGGTTATTGTATCACAGTCCCCCGGCGGGAACAAGCTCTTTTAAGCAAAGAATTTGTCGTAAATGCCGAAGGCGAAGATGAAGAGGACGAGGAAAGGCAGTACCCAGGTCAGGTAACCCCGCATCCAGTTCTGAATCTTCAGACCCTTGCCCTGGTTGGTCTCGGTCATATAGTTCTTCCAGCCCCAGCCGTACCGGGACACACAGAAGAGGAGATAAACCAGGCTGCCCAAAGGCAGGAAAATGTTGCTGACCAGGAAGTCTTCCAGGTCCAGGATGGCTCCGCCGAAGATGGAGAATCCGTCCCAGGCCCACAGGTTGTATCCCAGCACGCAGGGAACAGCCAGGACCACCAGGAGAACCATGTTGATCCAGCCGGACTTCTTACGGCTCCAGCCGGTTAGCTCCATGCCGCAGCAGAGGATGTTCTCAAACACAGCCAGCACGGTGGAGAGGGCTGCAAAAGACATGAACAGGAAGAAGAGAGCGCCCCACAGCTGACCCAAAGGCATGTTGGCGAAAATGTTGGGCAGGGTCACAAAAATCAGGCTGGGGCCCTGGGTCTGGTCCACATTGTAGGTGAAGCAGGCGGGGAAAATGATGAGGCCGGCGGTGATGGCCACGAAGGTGTCCAGAATCACCACATTGACAGCCTCGCCCAGCAGGCTCCGCTCCTTGCCGATGTAGCTGCCGAAGATGGCCATGGCACCGATGCCCAGGCTCAGGGTGAAGAATGCCTGGTTCATGGCACTTACAATGGTGTTGCCCACACCGGTCTCGGCCATACGGCCAAAGTCAGGCACCAGGTAGAAGGTAAGGCCTTCCTTGGCCCCGTCCATAAACATGCTGTTGACAGCCAGGACCACCATAATGACCAGCAGGGCGATCATCATCCATTTGGTCACCTTTTCCAGACCGCTCTGGAGACCCCGGATGCAGACCAGGGCGCCGATCAGGGTGACCACCACCATCCAGAAGCCCATGACCAGAGGCTGAGCCAGCATCTCATTGAAGGTGTTGGAGACCATGGTGGTATCGGCACCGTTGAAGGTGCCTTTCAGCATAAGATAGAAGTAGTGGAGCATCCAGCCTGCCACGGTGGTGTAGTACATCATGAGCAGGTAGCAGCCGATAAGGGTGATATATCCGTGGATATGCCACTTCTGACCCGGCTTTTCCAGTGCCTGGTAAGCCTTGACCGGGCTTTTCTGGCTGGCCCGGCCTACTGCAAATTCCATGGTCAGGACGGGCAGGCCCAGGATGACCAGGAAAATCAGGTAGAACAGCACGAAGGTGCCGCCGCCCCCCTGACCCGCAATGTAGGGGAACTTCCAGACATTTCCGATTCCGATGGCGCAGCCCGCACTCAGGAGAATGAACCCCAGGCGGGAGGCCAGTTTCTCTCGTTCCATTGTTTCGATTCCTCATTTCCTTACTCTTTGTATAGGTTGGCACCTGAGTTCTAATTATACTCAAATTCTTTAGCGCTGTAAAGGGGTTTAACCCCCTGCGGAATGTAAAATATACCGCTTATTTTCCCGGCTGCAGCCTTTGGCCTTTCCAAACAGCCTTTGCAATTTAACCTGTTTTTTTGAATATTTATAATTTAAAAAGCAAAAGCGCCGTCCTGACGGGACAGCGTTTTAAAAGCTGATGAGATAAATCAGGGCCAGTATCACCAGTGCAGCGGTGATGCCGATGGCCCAGTACAGCCAAAGGGGCCGGTAGTCCTGGGGCAGGGGAAGATTCTCCTCCTCCAGCTGGATGTCCGGGCGGATCAGGTCCTCCGGTTCCTCCCAGAGAGGGGCTGTTTCCTTGGCCTCCTCCTGATCCAGGGAATCAAAGTCCACTGTCACATGGACCCGAATCCTCTCGGCCATCCGGTCGATCCGCTCCTGGGCCTGGCGCTCCACCATTTCTTCCATGAGGAACTCCTCAATCTCGTTGAGGTATTCGTCCTCCTCAGGCAGGGGTTCCATGTCCAGGGCCTCTCCGGGCACCTCCAGCGGTTCCTGCTCCGGCAAAGGCGGGGGCGCCAGCTCCTCCTCAGGGGCTTGTTCCCTGCGGAAGGAATAGTCCACCGGCAGCTCTGCCAGGGTATCGTCACTGTGTTGGTATTTTCTCCGTTTGGCCATTTTGTCTTTCCCGGGGACAGAATCCTTGTCCGCCCTTCCTTTGGTTTCGCAGGATCCTGTACCGGGGGACAGCGCTTTTTACAGTCCTGTCCCCGGCGGGTCAGTATCCTTATTCCTCGTTTTCTTCTTCCACAGAGAGGATATACTCTTCCTCGGCACCGGGCAGGGTGTCGTCCTCTTCCTCCTGGGAATCTGCCTCAAAGAGCAGCTGCTCATACTCAGCCAGCTCCCGCTCCCGCTTCCAGAGATAGATAGCAAAGGCGGTGAGTGCGCCCACGGCGCAGGCCAGGAAAGCCAGCATAGCGGCAAAAGTGGATTTCTTCATGGTAGAGTCCTCCTTGTCGTTCTCATAGGGGCCGCTGAAGGAAAACAGGTTCCCCGGCCCAACAGTTACGCTTATTATACCCCGCCCTGGGGTAATTTACAACCATCTGAGGGTGAATTTAATAGTTTCGCAACGATTCCTGCAGCTTTTCCAGATGGCGGGCATATTCCGCCCGGACTTCCGGGGGGTTCAGTATCTTGATTTCTCCCCCGAATCCGCATACCCAGCCGAAGAACTGCTCGCTGACGGTGACCGGAACGGTAAAATGGAAGGCATCCTCCCCATCCCGCACAAAGGTGGGGCCGGTGCCGAACCGGTCTACCATGGGTCCCACCAGCCGCAGGGGTGCGGAAAGGGTGACCTTGGTGGTGTCTCCGCCGAACATATTGAACATCCGGGCCACATACTGGTTGATTTCCTGGTTGGGGAAGGAATCTGCCTTTTCCGGGGCGACGCTTACCTGAGTCATCTTGTCCACCCGGAAGTTTTTCAGCTGTTCCTCCCCGGTTTTCCGGCCCACCATATAGTAGAGCCCGTTTTCATAGGCCAGGGCGGCAGGGCTGCAATGATACTTTTCCTTACGGCGGGGAACCAGTTTTTTGTCCAGGTCCCATTCATTATAGATGAACTCCACCTTTTTGCCCTGGTTGATGGCCTGGTGCAGGGTGTCCAGGGCGTACTGGGTGTTCTGGGGGGTCTTGGTCCGCCCGGCCAGCTTGACCTGACGGCGCAGGTCCTGGGCATGGTACCGGCTGGTCAGCCCCATGAGTTTATCAATGAGGGTCCGGCTGTGGGTCTCGTTGATGAACTTGCTGCTCTGGACCGCATCCACCAGCAGTTTCAGCTCATGGAGTTCAAAGGTTCCCTCCGCCAGGTAGTACCCTCCTCCCGGGCCCCGGACCAGCTCGATCTGGTAGCCCAGGTCCTGAAGGCACTGGATGTCACTGTAAATGCTTTTTCGCTCGGCGGCGATGTTGTTTTCCTCCAGCCTCTGCAAAAGCCGGGGAACGCTCAGGGGATGTTCCTGGTCCGACTCCCGGGTCAAAATTTCCAGCAGCACCAGGATTTTGGCCTTCTGGCTTTCCCGTCTGGCCATGGCACTCATCCTTTCTCAGTGTTGGTCAAAAGCGGTCCGCCGCCGGGTGGACAGCCGGAACATCTCCTCCAAATGTTCCCGGTCCCCCGTCAGCAAGGCCTGTTTCATTTCCTGCAACGCAGTGTCAAACTGGTCAATTTCCGCAATCAGGTTTTCCTTGTTCCACAAAAACAGCTCCGCCCACATTTTTTCATTGATTTTGGCGATCCGGGTCAGGTCCCGGAAGCTGTCTCCCGTATACTCTGCCAGCCGGGTATTGTCGCTGGCGCACATAAGGCTCACCGCAATGGCATGGCAAAGCTGGCTCACATAGCCGATCATGGCATCGTGTTCTTCCAGGCTCAGGCAGGTGATCCGGGCAAAGCCCAGAGTCTGGGCCAGGCTGCGGCACCATTCTATCCCCCGGGGGGTGTTCTTTTGGGTAGGGGTGATGATAAAGTTGGCCCCGGAAAATTCCACCCGGGCGGAGTTTTCCACTCCGCTCACCTCTTTGCCTGCCATGGGATGGCTGGGGATAAACTCCACCTCCGGGGGCAGGATGGCCTGGATAGGCTCCACCAGCCCCTTTTTCACCCCCGAAACATCGGTAAAAATCAGGCCGGGACGGAAATATTTTCCGTACTGCCCCACCCACTGTTCCAGGGCGGTGGGGTAAAGGCCGAACACAATATGGTCGGCCTGGGAAATCATCTCCTCAAAGTTTTCCCGGGCTCCGGCGGCAATGTACCCGTGGGCCAAAGCCCAGTCCAGACTTTCCTGGTTGGTGTCAATGGCCAGCACCCGGACCCCGGCCCGGGTCAGTTCCAAGGCGTACTTGCCTCCCAGCAGACCCAGGCCCACAATTAAGTAGGTTTTGGAAGGGTCAATCATCCAGGACCTCCACCTTTCCTCCCACCGAACGGATGGCGCTGAAGAAACCGGGCCAGCTCTTGTTCACTGCCTGGGCCCCCTGAATTTCTCCCTGGAACCCGGCCCCCAGCAGGGCCACGGTGAGGGCCATGACGATACGGTGGTCATTATGTCCCTTGAGAGGACGGGAGGGAGGCTGCATGCCGCCCCCTTCGATTTCAATGGTGTCCCCCACGCACTGAATATGGACCCCCATTTTAGCCATCTCATGCTGCATGGTGGCAATTCGGTCGCTTTCCTTGATTCGCAGCCGTCCTGCATTGAGGATGGTGGTCCGGCCCGCACAGAAGGCAGCCAGCACCATAAGGATGGGCCCCAGGTCGGGGCAGTCGGCCAGGTCCACCGGGGTGACGGGGGCGATCAGGTGGGAATACCCAAAGCAGTAGGCCCCGTCCTCCTTCTTCATCCGGCATCCGCACCGGCGGAGGAACTTGGCAATGACCTTGTCTCCCTGGGCGCTGGCAGGGTCCAGCCCTTCCAGCCGCACATCTCCCCGCAGGGCTCCCAGCACCGCCATGAAAGCGGCGTTGGACCAGTCCCCCTCCACCATCACTTTCCGGGCGTGGTACTGCTGGCGGCCGGGGACCACCAGGGTATACTCGTCCTCCCAGCCGGCCTCCACCCCGAAGGTGTTCAGGGCGGAAAGGGTCAGGTCGATGTAGTTCCGGCTTTCCACCGGAGGTTCAATATGGATGGTACTGTTCCCGCCCAGCAGGGGCAGGGTGAAGAGCAGACCACTGATAAACTGGCTGGACACATTCCCCGGCAGGGTGTATTCCCCGGGGGTGAGCCGCCCGCTGATGGTGATACCTTCCTCCCCGTGGACAAACTGAAGGCCCCGGGCCTCGAACAGGCTCCGGTACACATCCTGAGGGCGCTCCATCAGGCGGCCTGCCCCGGTCAGGGTGACCGCATGGTCGGTAAGGCTGAAAAGGGGCAGGCAGAACCGGAGGGTACTGCCGCTCTCCCCACAGAAAACGGGAGCGTCGGGCAGGGCGATCTGTCCGCCGCAGCCGGTGACCCGGAGCACTCCGGCCCCTTCCTTCCGGACCTTGGCCCCCATGGCGGTAATGCAGCCGATGGTGGCCTTGATGTCCTCGCTGTACTCCAGGTGTTCGATGACTGAATCCCCCTGGGCCAAAGCGGCACAGATCAGCAGCCGGTGCCCGGCGCTTTTGCTGGGGGGTGCTGTGATCCTGCCGTCAATATAACTGGGTGATACCTTTATATTCACCGTAATCTCCCTCGATTTCCGTTACAATAATGGGTTACATTTCCCGGCCGATGGCGGCAGCCACCTTCCGGCACTTGGATACCATCTCGGCAAACTTGTCAGGTTTCAGGCACTGAGCGCCGTCGCTCCAGGCGCACTGGGGATTGTCATGGACCTCCACTTCCAGGCCGTCGGCACCGGCGGCGATGGCGGCCAGAGCCATGGTCTCCACATACTTGAAGTTGCCGGTGGCGTGGCTGGGGTCAATGATAATGGGCAGGTGGGTCTTTTCCTTGATGACCGGAATGGCGGACAGGTCCAGGGTGTTCCGGGTAGCGGTCTCAAAGGTGCGGATTCCCCGCTCGCAGAGGATGACCTGCTCGTTGCCCCCGGCCATGATGTACTCGGCGGACATGATCCACTCCTCGATGGTGTTGGCCAGGCCCCGCTTGAGAAGCACCGGCTTGTTCATCTTGCCCACAGCCTTGAGGAGCTGGAAGTTCTGCATATTCCGGGCGCCGATCTGGACAATGTCCACATAGGCCTCGAACTCGGGGATATGCACCTCATCCATCAGCTCGCTGACAATGGGCATGCCGGTCTCGGTGCGGGCCTTGACCATGTCCAGGATGCCCTCGGTGCCCAGGCCCTGGAAAGAATAGGGGCTGGTCCGGGGCTTGTAAGCGCCGCCCCGCAGGAAGTTAGCGCCGCCCTCTTTTACGGCACGGGCCAGCTTGAGGGTGTGTTCCTCTCCCTCAATGCTGCAGGGGCCGGCCATGACCACAATGGGGTTGTTTCCGCCGATTTTGATCCCCCGCACATCAATGACGGTGTCCTGGGGATGGAACAGCCGGTTGGCCCGCTTGTAGGGGGCGGACACACGGGTGACATTCTCCACCCAGGGATTGGCCAGCACATCCTTCTCAGCGATTTTGGTGGTGTCGCCTACCAGGCCGAAGACATTGTAATCCGTGCCCCGGATGATGGTGACCGACAGGCCCTGCTTTTCGAAGTTGTCTACGATACGGTCCAGTTCCACCTGAGGGGTGCCTTTTTTGGTTGAAATAATCATGGGTTTCCTTCTCTCCTTTGGTATTGGTTTATGACCGGAATCCGGCTCTTATTGTTTTTCTTTGGTGATGTACTCCTGCAAAAAGCGGCAGGCGTTGAGGTATCCGGCCACACCCTGGCCGATGAAGTGGCCCTGGCAGGCCATTCCCGCATAGCTTATTTTCCGGAATTCCTCCCGCTGGCTGATGTCAGTGATATGGACTTCCGCCGCCGGGAGTTTTACCGCCTTGAGGGCGTCCAGAATGGCAATGCTGGTGTGGGTGTAAGCCCCCGGATTGAGGACAAGGCCGTCTACCCGGCCCAGGGCCTGCTGGATGGCATCCACCAGGTCCCCTTCGTGGTTGGACTGGTAGAACTCCACCTGGATGCCCAGTTCCCGGCAGCCCTCCTCAATGTAATTGCAGACCCCTTTATAGTCCAGGGTCCCGTAAAGGCCCGGCTCCCGCACCCCCAGAAGGTTCAGGTTGGGGCCGTTGATGACTAACAGTTTCATATTCCATCTTTCCTTTCAGAACAGACTGCGGCAAAGTTCCAGCGCCTGGGCCAGGACCTGGTCCAGACCTCCCTGGTTATCCAGAATCCCGTCTGCCGCTCCTCGGTAAAGGGGGGTGCGCTGCTCTTCCATCTGAGCCAGCACCTCCGGGCTTTTGCTCAAAGGCCGGTAGCCCCCCACCGACAGCTGGTCCAGGGGACGGCGAATCCAGATGACCGGGCCGTTCTGCCGCAGAAGAGGAATGTTCTCCTCCCGGGTGACGATTCCGCCCCCGGTGCTGATGACCTGGTTCTGGCCTTTGGTCACCCGGGCAGTCACCTGGGTCTCCAGGGCCCGGAAGGCGTCCTCCCCTCCCTGGGCAAAAATCTCGGGGATGGGTTTTCCCGCTTCCTTCTCGATTTCATCGTCCAGGTCCACAAAGGTTTTTCCCAAAGCCTTTGCCAGTCGGTGGCCGATGGTGGACTTTCCGCAGCTGGGCATTCCCACCAGGGAGACATTGCACAGTTCTCCCCGCAGCCGGGAGACGGTCCGGGGGATGATGTCCGGGTCCAGCTCCTTATCCATAAACAGCTGGGCGGCGTAGACCGCCTGGGCCACCAGCATCTCAAAGCCCCCCACTGCGGTGATGCCCCGCTTCTGGGCTTCCAGCACCAGTCTGGTGGAGAAGGGGTTATAGACACAGTCCGCCACCCCTTCCAGTTTCTCCATCCGGGAAATATCCAGCAGGCAGCTGCCGTTGTCCGGATACATGCCCGCAGGGGAAGCGTTGAGGATGACCTGCACATCGGTGCGCTGAGCAGCCTGGTCATAGGTGAGTATTCCCTCTCCGCCCCGGCGGCCTGCGGTAAGGATCTCCCGGGCCTGTCGGTCCTTGCAGACGGCGGTGAGGGTGTTGTGGGTGGCGCCGCTTCCCAGAATCAGGACCACCTTTTCTTTCAGGTCTATTCCGTGGGCATCCAGCAGGTAGCAGAATCCGGAGTAATCGGTGTTGTACCCGTAAAGGTTTCCCTCCCGGTTGACCAGGCAGTTCACCGCCCCAATGGCTGCCGCCTGGGGAGCCACCCAATGGCAGTAGGGGATGACCAGTTTTTTATAGGGGATGGTCACATTGATTCCCCGGAATTCCCGTTTTTCCAGGAACTCCCGGGCCTGGGCCTCAGTGGGAAGGGGAACCAGCTGATAGTCGTACCCTCCCACCAGTTCATGGATGGGTTTGGAGAAGCTGTGACCCAGCTTTCCCCCGATCAGTCCATATTCCATGGGGTTTCCCTCCCGGGCAGGCCATGGGTATGGCAGAGGGTGCCGTACCGGGCCGTAATCATATCCAGCAGTCCAAAGGCGGTCATGGCCGTCTGGACTACCGCCGCCCGGGCCAGGATGCAGGGGTCATGGCGGCCCTGTATCTGAAGGGTAGCGGCGGTATGGTGGGGGTAATCCACCGTCTGCTGTGGTTTATATATGCTGGGGGTGGGCTTGACCACCGTCCGGAACACCAAAGGCATTCCGTTGGCGATTCCTCCGTTCACCCCTCCGTTGTGGTTGGTGGTGGTGACCAGCCGGTCCTCCGCCCAGGCGAAGGGGTCGTTGGCCTGGCTTCCGGTCATGTCGGCCAGGGCAAACCCGGCACCGAACTCTATCCCCTTGACGGCGGGGATGGAGAAGGCCAGGTGAGCCAGAACGCTTTCCAGGCTGTCAAAGAAGGGTTCTCCTACCCCGGCGGGCAGTCCCACGGCGGCGGTTTCCAGAATCCCGCCTACGCTGTCCCCCTGGCGGCTCTCTTCCCGGATGGCCTCCATCATGTCGGGGGCCCGGTCCGGGTCCACCAGAGCAAAGCCGCTGCCCCGGTTGAGGGCTTCCAGCTGGGATTTCAGCAGGGATTCCTCCCCGGACAGGGGAGCATCCTCCAGCCCGGCCACCCGGGCAATATGGCTGGAAAGGGTGATCCCCATCCCCTCCAGAATCTGGCGGCAGATCTCCCCGGCAGCCACGGCGGCGGCGGTGATTCTTCCCGAGAAGTGTCCCCCGCCCCGGGCATCCTGCCAGCCCTCGTACTTGGCCCAGGCGGTATAATCCGCATGGCCGGGGCGAAGCAGGTCCTGGGTCTTTTTGTAATCTCCGCTTCTGGTGTTGGTATTTTCAATCAGGATGGCAATGGGGGTGCCGGTGGTCCGGCCCTCCACCACCCCGGACAGGAACTTGACCCGGTCCGGTTCCACCCGTCCGGTGGAAAGCCCGTCCCCCCTGGCCCGGCGTTTCTCCATGGCCAGGTCCAGGGCTTCCAGGTCCAGGGGGACCCCGGCGGCAATGCCGTCCAGCACTGCCCCGATCCCTGCCCCGTGGCTTTCCCCGAAGATGGTCAGGGAAATATTGGTTCCAAAGGTATTTTTCACGGTTTATTCCTCACCGCTCAGCCCAATGAGGGCGGGCAGGTCTTTCTCCATGCTGATTTTTTCCATCCGCCAGCAGCCCAGTCCCGGCACCTTGACCACCGTAATGGAGTCCCCGGCAGATTTTTTGTCGTGGCGCATATATTCCAGCACCTTTTCCTTATTGAAGCTGCACCGGGCGGGCAGGCCGATTTTCCGGTAGAGGGCCCGGGTCCGCTTGGCCAGCTGTTTATCCTGAATCATGGGAAGCATTCCCAAAGCCACACATTCCCCGTGGTAGAGCCCGGTGGTCCGGCGGCCCTTGATTCCCTTCACCGCCTCAATGCCGTGGCCGATGGTGTGGCCGAAGTTGAGGATTTTCCGTTCCCCGTTCTCCTTCTCGTCCCGTTCCACCACATGCTTTTTCACCATAAGGCTCCGGTAGATGATCTCCTCGCAGTCAGCGTAGATATCCCCGTTCTCAAACAGCTGGAAAAGCTGGGCGTCGCAGATGAGCCCCGCCTTGATGGCCTCAGCCATTCCGTTGATGTAGTGGCGCTTGGGCAGGGTGGCCAGGGTATCCGGGTCAATGACCACCAGCTTGGGCTGCCAGAAAGCGCCCACAATATTTTTGGCGTCCCCCATATCAATGGCCACCTTTCCTCCGATGGAGGAGTCGATCTGGCTCAGGGTGGTGGTGGGGCAGTTGATAAAGTCGATTCCCCGCATATAGGTGGCGGCGGCAAACCCGGCCAGGTCCCCCACGACTCCGCCGCCCAGGGCGATGACCAGGCTGGTCCGGTCCATGCCGAAGTCCAGCATTTCTCCCAGCACCTGGCCGTAGACCTTCATGGACTTGCTGGCCTCCCCCTGGGGAACGGTGCAGATTCGACCGTCGGTACACTGGGCCTGGATTCCCAGGGTATATTCCCGGGGAACGCCGGAATCGGTGACGATCATTACCTTCCGGTGGGTCAGGTCGGTGAGGTGCCGCAGGTTGTTCAGGGCGCCCCGCTTGAGGATGATGTCATAGCTGTTGGGGCCCAGATTCATGGTAAGTTTCATAATGATTCCTTTCTTGGCTCACCGGTTGAAGATACCCAGTATCCGAACCGTGCGGCAAATCTCTCCCAGCTGTTCCAGCAGCTGACGGGACTGATCGGCGGTGGGGCTGCCCACCAGCTCTACATAAAAGTAATATTCAAAGGGGACATGGGGCATGGGGCGGCTCTTGATGCATTCCATGTTGAAGCCTCCCTGGCCGATGACCTGGATGACCCGGGCCAGCTGCCCTGCCTTGTGGTCCACCGTAAACAGCAGGCTGAACCGGTTGCCCTGGTTGGGCAGGCGGCGGCCCACCACAATAAACCGGGTGGTGTTGGTTCCCTCGGTGTTCACCTGTTCCACCAGCACCTCCAGCCCATAGAGCCTGGCGGTCTCCAGGCTGGCAATGGCCGCCTTGGTCTTGTCCCCGCTCTGGGCCACATACTGGGCCGCAGCGGCGGTGTTGGGATAGCTCTGGCTTTCCAGGTGAAGGCTTTTCAGGAACTGCTCGCTCTGGCTCAGGCCCTGGGGGTGGCTGTACACCGTCTTGATGTCTCCCAGCTTGGCCCCGGGCAGGGCCAGCAGGTTCTGCTGCACCGGCAGGTCGTACATGCCGGTGATATACAGGTTATGGGTGTAGCACAGGTCCAGCACCTGGCTTACATCCCCGGCGCTGGAATTTTCAAAGGGAAGCACTCCGTACTCCGCTTCCCCCTTTTCCACAGCGGCAAAAACTTCCTCCCAGGTGGGGTAGCTTCTGGCCTTGGCCTGGGGGAACAGCCGGGTCAGGGCAATGTGGGCAAAGGCCCCCTCCACTCCCTGGTAGGCTACCCGGTCCCGGCCCAGGACCCGGGCCTGGTACTGTTTGGAAATATCCATCTGCATCTGGATGTACTGGCGGTAGAAGGGTTTCAGTTCCTCCCTTTCGATCCGTTCCAGATTTTTCCGGATCACCTGCTCCTCCCGGGCCTCGTCCAGCACCGGCAGGTCATGGGCATCCTTGTAGGCAGCCACATCTGCCACTGCCTCCATCCGCTCCTGAAACAGCCGGGCCATCTCTTTGTCGATTTGGTCTATCCGGCTGCGGGCATCCTGCAAAAGATCCATCCTCTTTCATCCTCTCCTGGGAACCTATCTTTATATGCCGTTAAAGTATACCATAAAAGGGATTCAATTCCAATAAGCGACCTTCCAAAAATTGCCCGGAAATTCTGGGAAATTTCCACGAAAAAAGCCGGTCCCATCACCTGGGACCGGCTTTCTTTTCGGTTTTTTCTTCCTTTGCAGCCCCATTCTGAGGGCGGATGTCCTCCAACCGCCGGGGCTTGCGGTAGATGGGGCGATAGGGATTTTCCAGGTCAGCCGCCGGGGACTTGGCCGGTTTCTTCCCGGAAAAAAGCCGGGGCAGCTTCACGAGACCGCCCCCTGGGTCAGGGCCTCCCAAAGGGCCTGGTCCTCCGGGGAAACCTCTCCGGCCCGGTGGAAAAGGGTAAACCGGGACATATATTCCTGGCTGTCGCCCCCCTTGTTGTCCACCAGGGTCTCCCGCTCATAGCTGCCCAGGTCCAGCCCCGCCAGCACCGGGCAGTTTTCCCATTCATAGTATTCCACCCCGTCCAGGCTGGCCCCCTGCTGAGCAGCAAATCCTTCCAGGTCATCGGTGAGATAAATATAACTTTGCTGGTTCTGGATGTCTGCCCAGAGCCGGGTCATTCCGGCCATCTGGTCGTAGGCATCCCCCTCATCTTCCTGGGAGAAATCCACCGTATACTGGTTGACCTGGACGGTCACCTTTCCGTCCCCGTTCAGGTCCTGACCGTAGGCGGCCAGGGCCTGGGAGAGCTGTTCCGAAGTGTCCACCGGCAGGTTCTGTTTTGCACACAGGGCAATCTGGTAGTCCGGCCTGACCACCTGAAGCTGCCCATAGACAATGTACCCCCCAAGGAGTAACACCGCCAGGCCTCCCACGATATAATACCAGTGATAGTCCCACCAGTTGGCCCACCGCTCCTTTTTGGTATATTCCCGGCTGCGGCGGGGCGGGCGGGGCTCCTTACTGGATTTTGTCACCCATTGTTCAGCCATTTTCTTCCTCCAGCACCTCCATGATCTTTTCCCGCACCTGCTGGGGAAGCTGTTTCTGAGCCTCCTTGTCCATTCCCTCCAGGGTGATGGGGGGCAGGATGGTCACCCGGACCTGAGCCGGGTGCATGAGCATGTGGTTATTTTCCATAATATCCCGGCTGTGGCTGATGGCCACCGGCACCACCGGTGCCCCGCTTTTCAGAGCCACCCGGAAGGCACCCGGTTTGAACTCCAGGGTGGTGCCTTCCTCCCCCTTGTTCCGGGTCCCCTCGGGGAAGATGACAAAGCTGTTGCCCGCCTTGACCCAGGCGGTGGCCTCCCCCAGTGCCTTGACGCTGGCCCGCACATCTCCCCGGTCCACATACACGCAGCCCAGCAGGTCCATCCACTGGTTGACCAGGGGAATTTTCCGGGTCTCTGCCTTGGCCAGGATTCCGTTGGGGCGGTCCAGACAGGTGAGGACCAGGGGAATGTCGTAGTAGCTCCGGTGGTTGGCCACATACACCACCGGCCCCTGGGGGATGTTTTCCTGACCGGTCACTTCCACCTTCACCCCGGCCAGTTTCAGCAGGGTGCGGCACCAGTGGTCCACATGAAGGTCGGTCAGACGGCGGACTTCTTCCAGGTCTCCCGCCTGACGGGCAGCCTGGGCCTTTTTCAGCTGGTCATAGTGAAGGAGCATATATCCGAAAAAGTATCCGAACCAGATCACCGTTCTGAAAAAATCTATCATAAAATTTCTCCTGTTTTCGCTGATGATGTTCCCAGTATAGCATAAAGCGTAAACTTTTACCCCCTTTACTTGAAACTTATTTGTAAAAATTGTATTATAACCAGAAAGAGAGGGGAATTTTGACCCTTTCTCCCACAGAAAAGAGGAACTTTATATGTTATTTCGGAACAGTTATATGACCCCCGGTCCCGGTGTGGAACGGGACACTCCCCGGAAAACCGGTCTGCCCCGCTTTTTTGAGCTTTTAGGCCGGGACCTGCCCAACCTGTACAAGGCCAGTTTTCTGGCCGGGCTGGGCGGCCTGCCCGCCATTCTGCTGGTAGGGTTCGGCATCAGCACCAAGAGCATTCTCATTACCCTGGGCGGGGCCCTTCTCACCGGATGGCTGGTCGGCCCCTGTCTCTGCGGTGCCTTTGACACCACCCTCCGGGCTCTCCGGGACGAGGCCGGATACTGGTGGCCCACCTACCGCCGGGCCTTCAAGGCCAACTTCAAGGGAAGTCTGTTGTCCGGAATCGTCTTTACCGCCATTGTATCCATCCAGGTTCTGGTCTGCACCACCCTGCTGGAAAATGGGGTGACCAGTGCGTTCACCTGGGTAATGATGCTTCTCAACCTGTTCCTGGGCACCGGATTTTTCTCCTATTACTGGGCCCAGATGGTCCTGGTGGACACCACCCTCTCCCAACGAATCAAAAACATCTGTCTCATGTTCATCGGGTTCCTGCCCCAGACCCTGGCCGCCACTGTATTCCAGCTGTTCTACTGGGCACTGCTCTATCTGCTCATGCCCTTTAGCATCATTCTGTTCCTGGTATTCGGGTGCTGGCTGCCCCTGCTGGTGGGGCTGATGATCATCTACCCCAGCATGGACCGGGTGCTCCACATTGAGGAGACCCTGTATGAACGGCACAAGGACGATTACAAGGGCGAAATCGACTGGGGCAACCCAGAGGAGGACCCGGATGATTCTCAGTCCTGATTCAGGTAAAATTCCGGGAAAGGAGGAAGGCCTGTGATTGCCAAGACCCTGAAAGTGCTTGAGGGCACCGACGCCCTTACCAAGGGCGACCTGGAAAATGTGACCGTCACCGATGACCGTATTATTCTGGATTCAGTGGCCGGGCGGCATGTGCTGTACGGCTGCTACACCAGCGTGCCCCTCTCCATGCCCCAGTTTGATGCCCTGGTCATGAGCTGGAATGCGGACACCCCCGAGGGGACCGCCGTGGAAGCCCAGGCCCGGGTAATGGTGGACGGCAACTGGAGCGTCTGGGTGGATTTTGGCCGGTGGAGCCCCTACATCAAGCGAAGCTCCGGATATTTTGCCCAGGGCCCCCTGGTCATGGACCGGGATATCCTCTACCTGGACAGCAAAACCGCCGACCAGGTCCAGCTTCGCATCTATCTTTACACCGACAACGAGGTACAGACCCCCAGTGTACGGCTGCTCTCCGCCAGTGTACGGCGGGTCCAGTCCAAGCCGGAGAAAGTTCCCAAGCTGGGGAACCGTCAGCTTCGGATTCCCAGCTACAGTCAGCTGCTCCGGGCTCCCTCCCTCAGCGACACCATGGACCTGGCCTGCTGCCTTACCGGGATGATGAACCGGTACGGGGAGGATGTGCTTCCCGAAGAACTGGGCCTTGCCATGTATGACTGGGAGGGCCACACCTGCGCCAACCGCGCCTTTGCCGCCGCTGTGGCCGGATGCTGGGGCTACTACTCTCACCTTGCCTTTATGGAGCTTTCCCAGCTCTGGGAAGAGATCCGCTCCGGGTATGCGGCAGCAGTGGAAATCAACTATACCGCTGACCCCGATCAGGCAGGGCCCGGTCTGCCCTGGCTGGCGGAGAGCATGTGCGATGCCCAGCGTCACTGGGTAGTGGTCACCGGATTCACCGAAATCGACCAGACCGTTCATCTGCTGGTCAACGATTCCCTCTGCCCCACCGATGCCCAGTGCGCCCGCATCTGGTCCCTGGATGACTTTATGGAAGCCTGGACCGGGCTGGGGCTGGTCCTCCACAAAAAGGACCGGCGGTACGGCCTGGATAAGCCCCAGCGGCAGACGGTGCAGATCCAGCCCAACCCCCAGAGCGAACTGCCCGACAACTATATCCTCACTCTGGGGGGAAAGCCCTATCTTCTCCCCCAGGATTTCTGCGGCACTCCCCAGGAGCCTACCGGTGTGCTGGCAGTGACCTACACGGACGGGATTGCCCGGGCCACCACCGCCCACAAGGCCTTCCGGTTTGTTCCCATCGTGGACGGAGGACTTTTCCTGGCCAAGGGGGAGAAAAAGACCAAGAAAACCGTCTACGCCCTCAACTTTACCGGGAGCATGATGGTGGGAGACATTCTGGTTTGATTCCTTTCATTCCTAAAAAACAAGAAAGCCTGCAAAGCCGACTGCATTCGGCCTTGCAGGCTTTCTTGTTTTTGTTCAGGAATTGCAGCCCCCGCACCGCCGGCAGGCAGAGGGAGCGGCGGCACAGCCGCCCAGAGCGGTCTCCCGCAGTTCCACCGGGATTTTCCTGCCTACCCGGTACATGGTCTGGAGCATCTCGTCCAGGGGTATCAGCTGCCGGATTCCGGATAGGGCCATCTCCGCCGCAATAAGAGCATTGGCTGCCCCGGCAGCGTTCCGGTTCTGGCAGGGGTATTCCACCAGCCCTCCCACCGGGTCACAGACCAGGCCCAGCATATTCATAAGAACGGTGGAAGCGGCAGTCAGGCACTGTTCCGGGGTTCCCCCCATCAGTTCCACGGCGGCGGAAGCGGCCATGGCTGCCGCCACCCCGATTTCCGCCTGGCATCCCCCCACTGCCCCGGCCACGGTAGCGTTCCGCATGGCCAGGTATCCAATGGCGCCGCAGTTGAAAAGGGCCTCCGCCATCCAGGAATCGGGCAGGTCATAGGTTTCCTGCAAAGCCAGCAGCAGCCCCGGCACCACCCCTGCAGAGCCTGCGGTGGGGGCAGCCACGATCAGGCCCATGGAGGCGTTCACTTCCAGCACTGCCATGGCGTAGGTGATGGCTTTTTCCAGCACCGGGCCGCAGATCCCCTGATTTTGGGCTTCTCCCCCAATGAGTCCGCCCATGGACCGGAGGGAGTTTTCCAAAGGTTCCCGGGCAGACCGGACCATGATGTTCCAGACCTGGCTCATCCGCTCCTCCACTTCCTGGGGGGATGCCTCCCCCTGGGTGCACTCCCGCAGCCGCATGATTCGGGAGATAGGGCAGTTTTCCTGCCGGCAGAGGGCCAGCAGTTCCTCTCCGCTTTTGAAATCCATCTTCTCTCCTCCTTAGGGCTGTACCACCATTACATTATGAATGTAGGGGTTGGCTTTCAGCTGGTCCGAAATCCCTTCCGGCAGCCGTCCGTCCGACTCCACGATACAGTAGGCCGTATCGTTTTTTCCTTCCCGGTAAAGGCGCATAAAGGCAATGTTTACATTCCAGTCGCTGAGGACCCGGGTAATGTGGGCCACCACGCCGGGCTTGTCCTGGTGCTCGGTAATGACCGAGGCATACTCTCCGGTAAACTCCACCCGCATTCCGTTGATTCGGGTGATACGCACCTTTCCTCCCCCCAGGGATTCCCCCCGGACGGTCATGGTCTGGCCCGCCTCGTTCACCATCCGGATATCCACCGTGTTGGGATGTATCTCGGTCTCGGTTTCGTTGGGGATAAAAGCAAAATCCAATCCCCGGTCCCGGGCGATTTGGAAGGAATCCCGAATCCGCAGGTCGTCGGTGGAAAAGCCCATGATTCCTCCCAGCAAAGCCCGGTCGGTACCGTGGCCGTGGTAGGTCTGGGCAAAGGAGCCGTAGAGAGTGAACTCCACCTGCCTGAGAGGCGGTTCCAGCAGTTTCTGGGCCAGGCAGGCAATCTCCACCGCCCCCGCCGTGTGAGAGCTGGAAGGGCCTATCATATTGGGGCCCAGCACATCAAAGACACTGATAAAGGACATTCTATCCCTCCTTACAGGATGACGGGAAAAAGCCAGGGCTTTTTGAGGGGTTCGGCCCCAAAAGGCCCTGGCTTTCCATTTGTATCAAAGGGTCTGGCCGGTGGGGATCTGGTTCCAGAGTCTCCAGTAAATTCCCTTTTTGGCCAGGAGCTGGCGGTGGGTGCCCTCCTCCTGGATGCCTTCCTCCCCCAGCACCAGAATCCGGTCTGCATCCTTGATGGTGGTCAGCCGGTGGGCAATGGTGAGGGTGGTACGGCCCTTGGCCAGTTCGTTCAGGCTTTCGTTGACCAGAATCTCGCTCTCGTTGTCCAGAGCGCTGGTGGCCTCGTCCAGAATCAGGATGGGCGGGTTCTTCAAAAAGACCCGGGCAATGGAGATGCGCTGTTTCTGGCCGCCGGAAAGTTTGACTCCCCGCTCGCCCACATAAGTATCGTAGCCATCCTTGAGCGCCAGGATAAACTCGTGGGCACCGGCCAGCTTGGCTGCCCGGATGACCTCTTCCCGGCTGGCACCGGGTTTGCCGTAGGCAATGTTCTCATACACAGTCCCGCTGAACAGGTAGATATCCTGCTGAACGATACCCACGCTCCGCCGGAGGGATTGCAGGGTCACCTTCCGGATATCCTGTCCGTCGATCCGGATGGCCCCCTGGGTCACCTCATAGAACCGGGGAATCAGGTTGCAGAGGGTGGTCTTGCCGCCGCCGCTGGGGCCTACCAGGCCGATATGCTCACCGGGGCGGATGGTCAGGTTCAGGTCATGGAGCACCTTGTTGTGGTCGTCAGGGTACTCGAAGTAAACATGGTCGAATTTGATTTCACCCTCGCCCACCCGAAGAGGTACGGCGTCGGGGTCGTCGAAAATCTCCACTTCGCTGTCCATGATCTCCACAAACCGCTCAATGCCGGTCATCCCCCGCTGGAACTGTTCCGCAAACTCCACGATACGGCGGATGGTGGCGATAAGGGTGGAAACATACAGCATAAAGGCTACCAGGTCGCCGGGGTCAATGGCCCCGCTCACCAGGAACAAACCGCCGCCCACCAGGGCTACCAGGTACATCAGCCCGTCAAACAGCCGGGTGGAGCACTGGAATGCGGCCATGATCACATAGCCTTTTTTCTTGATGTCCTGGTAAGCCAGGTTGCCCTGCTGGAATTTTTCCTGTTCCAGCTCCTCGGCGGCGAAAGCCTTCACCACCCGCTGGCCCAGCAGGCTGTTCTCGATCTGGCTGTTCAGTTCTCCGATCTGGACCCGCTGCTGGCGGAACCGCTCCCGCATCCGCAGGTTGAGTTTGGTGGCCACCACCCCCATAAGGGGAACACAGAGGAAGATGAGGAGGGTCAGGGGCAGGCTGCATCCGGCCAGAATGATAAAGCTGGCCGTAATTTTGATTGCCGCAATGAAAAACTCCTCGGGACAATGGTGGGCGAACTCGGTCACATCGAACAGGTCGTTGGTGATGCGGCCCATGATCTGGCCCACCTTGGTGTTGTTGTAGTAGGTGTGGCTCAGCCGCTGAAGATGGGCAAAGGCATCCCGGCGCATGTCGGTCTCCACATATACGCCCATTACATGGCCCATATCCGCCATAAAGAACTGGGCAGCCGCATCAATGAGCCGAAGGACCAGATAGAGCAGCCCCAGTTCAAGGACGATTTCCACCGTCAGGGTGGAGCCGTCCACGGCGCTGTTGGTGATATACCGCATGATCAGAGGCAGAACGATCTCACAGATACAGGTGAGGGCTGCACAGAACAGGTCCAGGGCTATGGTCCTGGAATAGGGCCGCATATAAGGCCAGAACCGCCGGAGCAGCTGGCTTACCGGCCGGGTATGTTGGTTCATGATTCTTTCTCCTGGTTGTTAAACACAGAGGGCCGGGAGGTTTCCCTCCCGGCTGTAATTGTTATTCCTGGAATTCAGGCTCCTGCGTGATATCCGGCACAGAACTGACCGACAAAACCTGCTGGTCAGTTCCATTCCCGGCTGCCCCCTCTCCCCCCTCTGTCGGAGGCGGGTCCGGCTGTTCCGGAGTTGGGTCCGGAGTGGGGGCGGGTGTAGGAGCGGGAGTGGGCGCCGGCGTGGGAGCCGGGGTGGGGGCAGGCGTAGGCGCCGGAGTGGGATTTGGTGTGGCCGGGGCCGGAGTAGGCGTGGCCGGGGCCGGAGTGGGTGTGGCCGGGGCCGGAGTGGGTGTGGCCGGGGCCGGAGTGGGTGTGGCCGGGGCCGGGGTGGGGGTAGGAGCCGGAGTGGAGGCCTGGATCTTATCCCCCTCAATATGGCACTTGGAGCAGACATACCGGTCGTTTCCCGATTCAGTTGTCCAGTCATGGCTGGTGCATTCCACAAAGTTGGCCACAATGTACACGCCGTTGGCATCCAGTCCCTCCGGGATGACCATGGTGGCGCTGGCACCGCCGGAGACACTGCCCACATTGCAGCTCCAGTGGTCAAAGAGCCAGCCCGCGCTGGGAGCTGCCTGGAGACTGATGGTATCCCCGATCTTGACGCTGGTGGCAGAGCTGGCCGCAGTGCCCTGGCCGCTTACTCCCACTTCCAGAGGATAATAAGTACCGCTCTGGGAGCCGGGGTCCCGTACCGCAATGGGGTCGGAGGAGATAAGGCCAGGGATAACACCGTCTGGCTCGGGGATTTTTCCCAGAGGCTGAGGCCGGGTATCCGGGTTGGTGCAGGGATGGGTGCGGACATACTCGAAGAAGGCCGTGACTCCGACCTTGCTGAGATGGACCCCGTCGGAGAGGGTGTAATCCTCCTTGGCCCAGCCGGTGACCGGGTCCTTCAGGGCCTCCGCAGTGTTGAGATAGTAGTAACCCTCCTCCTCGCACATCTCCGCAATGGCCAGGTTATAGGCATCGATCTGGCTCTGGTGGAGATTGGAGTTGCTCCGCTGCTTATCCAGGGGAGGAATGGAGCTGACGATAATATCCGCATAGGGCCAGGCCTCGTGGATGGCGGCCAGGCCTTCGCTGTAGGATTCAATGAATTTGGTGGCATCGGTGGAAGTGCCGTAAAGGTTGTTGGTGCCGAAGCCGATGATGACCCGCTGGGGTTTCAGCATGGCCACAGCTTCGGGCATGGTGTAGCTCTTGCTGTCTCCCTTGAACTTTTCGCACTTCAGGCTGGTGATGGCTCCCGCACCCATGGAGACCACGCCGATGTTGTTCTGGATGGAGGTAAAGGCTTCCCCGGTCTCCTCATCCGCATACATCATATACCGGTAGGTATTGCTGTCTCCCAGGAAAAGGGTCCCGTCCACATATTCCTGGCCCGCATCCGCTCCCTTGGCCAGAACGGTGCCGTCAAAGGCTTCTGCATCCAGAACACCGGCGCTGGCATCATAGGAATCATCCGCCGCCAGGTTTTCCAGATCCTCCTGGGTGTACTGGTATCCGTCCCCTGTGGGGGCATGGCGGGCTCCCACCACCAGGGAAACTGCTACCACCGTGCAGACGGCAGCCACCCCTACGGCGGCGGCAATGGCCGGGGACCGCTTCACGGTCTTGGCCACCTTCCTCCCCAGTTTTTTACATACATCGGTTATTCTTACCGGTTTTTCATACCTCATGGCCACAACTCCTTACAAAAAGAGATAGAATCCTGATTATATCTTTTCACCTACTATACACCATTTCAATCAATCATTCCATAGAAATTTGTTTTTTTAAACAAATAAAGGACCCTCTGAGACAGTATTCCCCAGAGAGTCCTGCAATTTTCAGGTTATTCGTCCATCAATCCGCTTCTGTGCAAAGCAGGTTCCAGGGCCAGGTAAAGGGCTACGGCGCAGACGGTGGAGAGCAGGCTGTTCACCAAAGTCACTCCGCCGGCGATCTTCATGGTAACTTCGGCCAGGTCCACCGCCTGCCCAAAGATATACCGGTTCCGGAAATAGCCCAGGAAGGGGTCGGTAAACACATTCACAAACAGGCCGCTGAAAGCACTGAGGGTGACTGCTCCCAGGTACCGGCCCCGGGAGATGTTCTGCCGTTCCATCTTTTTCAGCTTGAATACCCGGTGGGCCACCCCGCCGCAGACCAGGCCAATAATGAATTTCAGGATAAAAGTGGTGACTGCATACCCCACATCCCCTGCCACGATGTCCGCCAGAGCAAGGCCCATGGCTCCGGCCAGACCGCCGGACACACCGTCCAGAAGCATGGCGGTAAGCACCGTAAAGGTGTTTCCCAGATGGAAGGAAGACCCCAGTCCCAGCACATTGGGAATCCGGAAAAACTCGTAGGCCACAAAACTCAGGGCCGCCATCATACCGATAATGCTGATTTTTTTGGCAGTAAAGCGGGTATGGGTGACCGCCGCCACAAACAAAGCCAGTGCCACCGCCCCGAAAAGCAGCAGCCAGATCACAGGCTGAGATACCATAATAACGATACACCTCTCTTGACAAAACTCCCCGTCCGGGATATGCTCCCATTATAATCCGTTCTGATACCATTGAAATGCCCAGAACGCAACTTTTTTATGGGTTCAGTTTGAGGTGTAACCATGAATGATATTACCTTTCTTCCACTGAAAGAAGGGGAAGAACCCCTCTACAGCCAGCTCTACAATCAGCTGGCCGGGCAGATCCGCCGGGGAAGCCTTTTCCCCGGCACCCGGATGCCGGGCAAACGGTCCCTGGCCCAGCGGCTGGGTCTCAGCGTAAACACGGTGGACACCGCTTATCAGATGCTGGTGGCGGAGGGGTATCTGGAATCCCGGCCCCGGAGCGGCTTTTTTGTCCAGCAGGTGGAGCAGCTGCTGGAAGTTCCCCGTCAGCAGGCAGCCCCCGCCCCCGCGCCCCCGCCCAGACCCCGGTTTGACTGTTCCACCGGCAGCGTGGACACCGACCTTTTCCCCTTCCGCACCTGGGGGAGGATTCAGCGGGACCTGCTCTACCAAAGCCCCCAGCTCCTCCACCACGGTCCCCGGCAGGGAGACGAAAATCTCCGTCAGGCAGTGCTGGAATATCTGGAAGCCTACCGGGGAGTGAAATGCACCCTCCCTCAGCTGGTCATCGGGGCAGGAGTGGAATATCTGCTGGGCCTGGTAGGAGGGCTCCTCAAAGGGAAAACCGCCGCCATTGAAAACCCGGGATATTCCCGGCCCGGAATCATCCTGGAAAACAACGGGGTATCCTGCCGGGCGGTGGAGATAGACGGCAGCGGCCTGCGGGTGGACCTGCTGGAAAAGAGCGGGGCCGACCTTTGCTACATCACCCCCAGCCATCATTTTCCCACCGGGGTCACCATGCCGGCAGGCCGGCGGAGCCAGCTTCTCCGGTGGGCCATGGCCCGGCCGGGGCGGTACATTCTGGAGGACGACTATGACGCGGAATTCCGGTTCCAGCTCAGACCCCTGCCCAGCCTCCAGGGGATGGGCGGCCCCGGCGGCCCGGTCATCTACCTGTTCACCTTCAGCAAGACCCTGGCCCCCAGCATCCGAATCGCCGGAATGGTCCTTCCCCTCTCCCTGGTGGAGGAATACGAAAAAATGTACGGGGCTTACAGCAACACCGTAAGCCGGTTTGAACAGCAGACCCTGGCCCAGTTTATCCAGCGGGGCCATTTCACCCGCCATCTGGCCCGGATGCGGAGCCTGTACAAAGCCCGTCTGGGACATCTGGTAACAGAGTTGGAAAAGGCCTTTGGTCCCGGACGGCTGGTTCTCCGGGGCCAGCACACCGGCCTTCACCTGCTGGTCACCCTGCCGGGAGGTCCCTCCGAGGAGGAGCTGGTGGCCCGGGCGGGAGCGGCAGGGATTCGATTGTCCGGTCTCAGCCAGTACTACCTTACCGGGCGGGAAAACTGTCCCCCCTCCACAGTGGTGCTGGGATATGCCAGCCTGGGGGATGAGGACATTCCCGCCCTGGCCGCCGCCCTGAAAGAAGCCTGGCTGGGTCAGCCCAGCAGCTCCTGAACCGTCACCGCCCCTTTGGGCTCCAGGGCAAACCGGTCTTTCCCCTCCCATGTTCCGGACAATTCCTGAAAGGAGAGGGTGGTCTGCTGGCCTTCCAGATGTTCCAAAAGCCCTTCCAGCACCTCCAGGTCCAGGGCGGTCAGGCTGGTAAGAAGGGTGCTGCTCTCCTGGCGGAGGGCCGGGATGAAGCCGGTCAGGTCTCCCTGTTCCAGCCACCCTTCCCAAAGGGTCTGTTCCTGTTTCACCCCTTCCTCTCCCCCGGTTTCCAGAGCCTGTTCCAGCCCCCGGGTGAGGGTAAGGGGGTCCCGCCCCTTCCCCTGGCTCAGAGCGAAGCCCCCGGAAAGGGTCTCCCAGCTGTCGGGGCCTGCCGCCAGATAGAGGGGCGGTTCTTTATCCGCTGTCTGGCCCAGCAGGGCCGCCGCCCGGGCGGGGCCTGCGGTCCTGTAACATTCCCGGAGGGTCTGGCTTCCCGCCGGGGTGGAGACCACCGTCTGCCCCGGGATGACCGCGGCAGTAATGGCGGTGCCGGGGCCGTCCAGCCGAACCAGCAGGAAGCAGGGTTCATCCCCTGCCCAGACCAGAAGGAGGGACCGCTCCTCCTGGGCGCCGGGAGGGATGACCACCTGGGAGTCCTCCTCCCACACCTGCTGGGGCGGGTTCTGCCAGCTGCCCCAGAGGACAAAGAATCCCGCCAGAGGCAGCAGCACCACCAGGGTAATAAAAAAAGAGAGCAAAAAGTTTCCGGTCCAGCGCAGCATAATCTGCCTCCTTCCACACATACTAGTTCCAGTATGACCCGTGGGAGAGGAGAACAATCAAAATGGATATTCGGCTTTATCAAAAATTTCTGGAAGAAAACGAACAGGCTCAGAACAAGCTGGCCCATCTGGACCCGGGAAAGGGATTCAAGCCTCAGGGCCCCGAAAATCCCCTGGCAGGGGGGGACGGTCTTCCCCTTCAGGCGGGAGCGGACATGATGGCCTCCGCCTTTGACCCTACCGGCAGCTGGACCGGCATTCCCCAGCAGCCCGGGGAAGTACCCCAGCAGGACGCCGACGACCTGTAAAATCAAAAGGGACGGAACCCGCAGAAGGTTCCGTCCCTTTTTCTTATATAGTTCCCTTCTGGCCGAAGATGATTTCCGCCAGGGCCTGAGGAGTGTCCACTATGTACTCTGCTCCGGCCCGGTTCAGCTCCTCGAAGGTGCGGAATCCCCACAGCACTCCGATTGCTGGAAGGTACCCGTTATGGCCGGTGGCAATATCCACATCGCTGTCCCCCACAAAGATGGTGGTGGCCGGATCGGCCTCCATCTTCTCCATCAGCTGGAACAGTCCAGTGGGGTCCGGCTTGGGAGCCACTCCCTGCTTCCGGCCCTGGACGAAGGTGACCCTTCCCCCGAAATAGTGGCGTATCACCTGCCGGGCCATATCGTCGTCCTTGTTGGACAGCACCCCTACCGTCACATTTCCTTCCGAGAGGGCTTCCAGAAGGGGAAGGATTCCCGGGTAGGGAGCGGTCTTGTCCTCCTTATGGGCATCATACCGCCGCTGGAACTGGGCCAGGGCCGTTTCCAGGGTATGCGGGTCCCGCCGGTCGGGCGGGGTAAACCGCTCCACCAGCTTGGGAATCCCGTTTCCCACAAAGGTTTTGTATTCATCCATGGTATGGGTGGGCCATCCGTTCTGTTGGCAGACCCAGTTGGCCGCATCCCCCAAGTCATCGATGGTGTTCAGCAGGGTGCCGTCCAGGTCAAAAATCACAGTCTGATACATTGTTCTTCCCTTTCACTGTATATTTTCTTTTCCCAACTCCCGGCGCAGGCCTTCTTTCAGAATGCTCCGCACCCGGAGATGCTGCCCCGCCGGCAGACGAATCCGCAGGGTCCCTCTGCCGTAGGGCATATTATAGGGGGTCTGGTAGAACCAGTACCCTGCATAGGGGGTGACCACCATTACCCGGTGATGGGTATACCCCTTTACATATCTTACCAGAATCCGGTCCTCTCCCAGGCAGGTGACCCCCTCCCGGAAAAAGCCTTCCAGCTGGAAAAAGGCCCAGAACAGACAGAGAAGGACCAGCACCCCCAGTATCCAGCTGACCTGGGGCAGAGCCCACCGGCTGACCAGATAAAGGACCAGGGCTGTCCCCCCGCAGACCCCCGGAAAGGCCAGAAAAGCGGGAATGCTCCGTTTTTTCAAAGGGACCACCCCCAGCTTGGTCCAGAGGGGGCAGTCGGGGATAAGGTCCTGGAGATAATGTTCCCGTCCCACCCGGTAAAGGCAGCAGGGCACATCCCCGCCCCCAAAGCTGCCCGCCTTGAGATAGATGGGGTAACATCGGGTGATCCGGGCCGCCGGGCCCTGGCGCATATCCACCGCAGTCAGATAGGAAAGATCTACGGTCCGGGTGACTTTGGTCAGGATTCCCGACTGGGTCCGGAGCTGGTGACCGTCCCCGGCCACCAAGAACCGGGCCGTCCGCAGTGCGCTTCCCATAAGGGCCCAGAGCCAAAGCAGCATGGCTATTGTCACCAGCCAGGCCAGACCGGCGGGAAGGAAGAGGGCCGCATACTCCTCCAACACTTCGATTTGGGAAAAAGCCGCCTGTTCCAGGCTCTGCCGGTCAATAAAAGCCAGCTGGTCCAACACCTGGGCAGTCTGCCGCCAGGTAAACATGACCAGCCAGACTCCTGCAAACAGGTTGGAGCTGACCGCCGCCAGCCCTACCCGGTCCAGTCCCTTGGGCCGGTAGACCCGGCTGCCGGGGGCAGGGCCTTTCATCAGGGCATCCGCCAGAGGCCGGGCATCCCGCCAGGGCAGGTAAAGCATGACCTTTCCCTTCTGATGGGCATAGTAGAGGGTCACCTGGGCGGCTCCCGCCATCCGCTGCAAAGGGCGGCGGTATACCTCCACACAGGCCAGGTCCTCAGGACGAAGGGTGATGACCCGGTGCCACCAAAGGCCGGTAGCCACCGTCAGCCCCTCCTCCCCCAGATGCCACCAGGCATTCTGCCAGATAAGAAGGCTGACTGCCCCCAGAATGAGAATCACCGCCGCCTCCGCAATGAGGGAGGTGATAAGCCCCGCCAGGTCAAACCGGACCAGGGCATTTATCAGGGGAAGCAGAAGGAGTATCCACCGCTCCTGGAACTGCTGAAGGGCATAGAATATATGGAACTGGTTACGCTTCATCTTCCAGGCCCCTTCCCACCAGCCGGGCAATGGCCCGGGCGTCCATCTGGGTGATGGCCGGCAGCCACACCCCGCCGCTGGGAGTGGTGACCCGGACCAGGCAGCAGCCCAGCACCCGCATAAGAGGAGTGCTCATCCGGTAAAGACGGGCGCCCTGGTCCATGGGCAGGCAGATTTCCCATGGGAAGATGGTCCCGCCCCGGGCTAACAGCTGCTGTTCGGTAATATGGATTCGGATGGTGGCCATCCCGTACCGGGAAGCCAGAACGGTAAGCCCAAGCCAGGCCAGCCAGAACACCAGCCCCGGCCAGGGACTGAGGACGCCCAGCACCAGAGCAGGGATCAAACCCAGGACGGCCAGGTATCCTCCAAACAGGATAACCCCTCCAGGGATAGGTGTCACTTCCATGGTCTGTCCCCCTCTGTGAAATTTCAGGTGTATCTTATAGTATAACATGGATGGTCCAAAATAAGAATGGGATAGGGAAATTTACCTGTATTTTTTCCATCCCGGGAAAAAATACTCGCCCAAAAGGTTTGCACCAAACCGGGTTTCGTGGTATTATGACAATATGTGTCAGGCGCAGCTTTGCGCCGTCGGAAGGAGGATTTGCCCATGCCCTTGTACGAGATCCTGAAAGCCGTTGCCTACGGCATTATTGAAGGGATCACCGAATGGCTTCCCATCAGCAGTACCGGACATATGATCCTGGCTGAGCTGGTGCTCAAGTTCCAGCTTTCGGATGCCTTTATGGAGATGTTCCGGGTGGTCATCCAGCTGGGAGCCATCCTGGCAGTGGTGGTCCTCTACTGGGGCAAGCTCTGGCCCTTCAAGCTGACCCAGACGGTGGAACCCGCCCAGGGTGAAGCCATCGGGGACCCTGCCGCCCACTGGCTGGCAGACCACATCCGGTGGCCGGTGATGCATCTCTGGTTCAAGATTCTGGCCGCCACCCTCCCCGCCTTGGTGCTGGGGCTTCTGCTGGACGACTGGATGGATGAACATCTGTACAACTATTTCGTCGTATCCATCATGCTCATTGTCTACGGCGTGGGCTTCCTTTGGGTGGAGCGCAAACCCCGCCCGGTCCGGCTGACCAAGCTGAGCCGGTTCACCTACAAGGATGCCCTCCTCATGGGATGCTTCCAGGTGCTGGCCATGGTTCCCGGCACCAGCCGGAGCGGCGCCACCATTCTGGGCGCCATCCTGATCGGGATCAGCCGTCCCCTGGCTGCTCAGTTCAGCTTCTTCATGGCCATCCCGGTCATGTTCGGGGCCTCTATCCTGAAAATTGCCAAGTTTGTCATCCAGGGCAACGCCCTGGACGGAGTGGAGATCACCGTTCTGCTCACCGGTTCCCTGGTGGCATTTTTGGTCAGCCTGGTCTGCATCCGGTTCCTGATGAACTATGTGCGGAACCACAGCTTCAAGGTGTTCGGCTGGTACCGGATCGTGCTGGGCGTGGCAGTTCTTGTCACCGGCGTGGTCCTTGCCGCACTTGGCCAGCCCATTACCTGAATTTGACCCTGATTTGCCTTGACAATCCCCCTTCTTTCAACCTATAATGTGGGTTGGAAGAGGGGGATTTTTTCTTTTTCCTTTCCCCCGAAAAATCCTTCAAACCAAAGGAACTGTGAGGTGAACTGCAAACTATGGATAACCCTCGACGAAGGGGCGATGAGCCTTATCCCAGGGCAGCTCACCCCATCCAGCCATAAGGCAGACAGGGCTGCTGTTCCCTTTTGAGGGATAGGCAGATCGCCTCCTTTTACCGTTATGAAAGGAGGAACTGACCAATGGATAAACAAAATCTGCTGGAAATGATTTTCCGCAAAAAATATGAAGAGTACCGGGAAGCCACCGAGGAGCTTCAGCCTGCGGACCTGGCCCGTATTCTGGACCAGATGGACAAGAACAACCGTCTGGTGGCCTTCCGTCTTCTGAAAAAGGATGTGGCCACCGAGGCCTTCGCCTACATGGACCCGGATATCCGGATGGACATGGTGGAGGGCTTTACCGATGCAGAGTTGATGCGGGCTCTGGAACGGATGAGCCTGGACGATGCCACCGACCTGCTGGAGGATATGCCCGCCAGCGTGGTAAAGCGGGTACTGGCCCAGTCCGACCCCAAGACCCGGGAGAGCCTGAACCGGCTGCTCCACTACCCGGAGGACAGTGCCGGCAGCATTATGACCCCCGAGTATGTACGGCTGAGAAGCACCCAGACCGTCACCGAGGCCCTGAACACCATCCGTCAGGTGGGCAACAAGGCCGAGACCGTCTACACCTGCTTTGTAGTGCTCCGCAGCCGGCTGGTGGGTGTAGTCTCCGCCAAGGACCTGCTCCTGGCAAACCCGGACGACAAGATTGCCGACATTATGGATGATAACATCATCTTCTGCCGGGTCACCGATGACCAGGAATATGTTTCCCGGGAAATGCAGCGTTACGGCTTTATGACCATGCCCATCGTGGACAACGAAGGGATGATGGTGGGTATTGTCACCATGGACGATGCGGTGGATGTTCTGACTGAGGAATCCACCGAGGATATGCAGAAGATGGCCGCCATTCTTCCCGACGATGATGCAGGCAGCTACTTCAACACCAGCGTATGGGTCCACGCCAAGCAGCGTATTCCCTGGCTGCTCATCCTCATGCTCTCCGCCACCTTTACCGGTCTGGTCACCCAGCATTACGAGGCGGCCTTTACCGCTCTGCCCCTGCTGGTCAGCTTTATGCCCATGCTGATGGACACCGGCGGCAACTGCGGCAACCAGAGCAGCACCCTTATGGTCCGCGGCCTGGCCCTGGGCGAGGTCTCCACCGGGGACTTCCTCAAGGTACTGCGGAAGGAACTGGGAGTTGCCCTTATTGTAGGTTCCGTCCTGGGTGTGGTAAACGGTCTGCGCATCTTTATTATGTACCGTTCCAGCTATCCCAACGACATTGTCAACTATGTGCTGGTGGTAAGCATCAGCCTCTTCTTTGCCATTATTCTGGCCAAGTTTGTGGGCGGCATGCTTCCCCTCCTGGCCAAGCGGCTGGGCGCTGACCCGGCTATTATGGCCACCCCCTTTATCACCACCATCGTGGACGCAGGCGCCCTGGTGATTTATTTCACCCTGGCTTCCTGGATGTTCCAGCTTCCAAAATAAAACCCATACTATAAAAAAGGAACCCTCCCGGCAGGCTTTTGCCGGAAGGGTTCCTTTTTTTAATGCAGTTCCAAAGGAGAAGCCAGGTTCCGCAGCAGGGCAACCAGGCTCCATCCTGCGATGGCACTCTTGTCAGAGTAGATATCCACCACCGCTTTGGCTCCGGCGCCCTCCACTGTGATGCAGTGGTCGTCCCCAATGAAGCCGGGCACGCTGGTGATCTCCATCTGGGTGCGGTCGGGGCCGGCTGCCGCCAGGGATGCCGCCACCGCCACATTCACCCGGGTGGGAAGCAGGGCAATGGCCTGGGTGGCTGTGCCCTGGAAGGCCTGAGCCTCAGCCGCCTCCATTTCAGGGCGGTAGACCGGGGAGCCCTTCAAAGACCCCGGGCTCTTATGGGTATGGAAGGTGACGGTGGGCTCCGCTCCGGCGGCCCGGGTCATCAGGGTGATGGTGGACAGTACATCAAAGCCGCCCACGGCCCCCGAGGCCAGGTAGACCTTCCGGCCCAGGCGAGCAGCAGCTTCCTCCACCTGAGCCTTGAATTCCTGGTCTGCAAAGGCCCCGATGGAGATAACGGCCAGGTCGGCGCCCCTTTCCAGGATGGAAAGGGCATTGGCCCGAAGTCCCGGGATTCCGCAAGTTTCCACCACAATGTCAGGGTTCAGGGCCAGGAGAGATTCCATGTCCGGGCAGCAGGCACAGCCTGCCAGAGAAGCCAGCTTCTGGGCGCTGGCCAGGGTCCGGCTGGTGACCCCCACCAGCTCATAGTCCTTCAGCAGCCCCTGGGTGTATGCCTGGACCACGATCCCGCCCAGATAGCCGCAGCCCAGAACAGCCATTTTCTTCTTATTCATGATGATTCCTTTCTCCGGCCAGGCCGGCCGTGTCTCTTTTTAAGCCGATTCTATCACGGGGCAGAGAAAAGGACAAGGTTCTTTCCCCGGGCCTTTCTTTTCAGGGTACAAAACTAGAATTATTCATATTCTCCTGATAAACTGACCTCATATTCACCCCGAAAGGAGGTTTTCCCCCATGAAAGGAAAACGGCTCATCATCCCACTGGCGGTCCTGGCTGCCGCTGCCCTGGCCCTGTATTTCTGGCTTCACCTGGCCCACACGGTCACCCTGGCCAACCGGGAAGGGACCGGCGTCAAAGGGGAGGAGATCCAGCCCCTTATTGGAACGGTCCAGGTGACCGGGGACCAGGACACCGATGTGGTTTTCACCGATGTGGAAACCGGCGAAACCTTTACCATTGAGTACCTTACCCCCGGCAAAGGGGAAAAGATCCGGCTGGAGCGGGGAAAGTGGTACCGGGTGGAGGGAGGCGGGACCCTGACCGTGAAACCCGTCAATGTAAGGATCGAGTAAAATTTCTCCGGATTTTTTTGAAATTTGCACCATTTTTCTATTCTCTTTCAAAAATCCTCCCCTCCCGGCAAAAACCTTTGCCGGGAGAATTACCTTTTGTATACTCCCTGTTTTTCCCCGGCCTTTTCCCCCGCTGTGGAAAAGTCGGTGGAAAATGTTAATAACTCCCCTGTTATCCCCGGGAGTTTTCCACATTCTTTTTTCCCTTTCCGGGAACAATCAACTAAATGTTGAATTTGCAGGCCCGGTCTGGTACAATATCCTTACCGTGTCCGGCGGCCGGCTTTTACGGCGTCAGGCAACATTTTTACAAAACTTTATTCAGGAGGACACCGTCTATGAACTGGCTGGATAAACTGGAGCGTAAATTCGGTCATCTCTATATTCCCCAGCTGATGAATGTTATTGTGGCAGGGCAGGCCCTGGTCTGGGTCATTGTCATGCTCATCAACCAGAATCTTTATTATGCCATGATGCTCACCCGGGACGGTCTGGCGCATTTCCAGCTCTGGCGGCTGGTGAGCTTTGTCTTCCTTCCTCCCATCTCCAGCGCCCTTTACCTGGTCATTGAGCTTTATTTCCTCTGGTTTATGGGCAGCTGCCTGGAACGGGCCTGGGGCGGTTTCCGGCTGAATGTGTATTTCCTGCTGGGAATGCTGGGGAGCATCCTCTCCTGCCTGCTGACAGGATTTGGGTCCTCCACCGGTCTTTTCCTTAGTCTCTTCTTTGCCTTTGCATGGCTCTTCCCCGACACCCAGATCCTTCTTTTCTTCATCCTTCCCGTCAAGGCCAAGTGGATGGGCTGGGCTGCCGGGATCTGGTGGGCCTATGAGTTTATTGTGGGCGGCCTTTATATGAAGGTGAGCCTGGTATTGGGATTGGCTGGTTTCCTGATTTTCTTCGGTCGGGAGCTGTGGCACTGGTGCAAGGACACCTGGATCAACTACCGCCGCCGCAAGCAATGGAAAAATCAGTGGAAGTAATTTTCCTTCTCTGGTAAAATTTTCACATCCGTGGTATAATAGTCTTTGACTATTATACTACTTTTTTTATACGGCCTTTTCCGGGGCTGCCAAAAAGAAGGCATCTGCCCCAGGGCATGCCGCTATGGTATAATAGGCACCAAGTATCATGCCTCATTATTCAAAGCCGGCTTTTTTCTTTTCCCGGAAAGAGATAAAGAAAGAGGCACCCGGCAAACCGTTATAATGTATATTTCTTGCCGCAAGAACGGCAAAGGGGGGTTTTTGTATGAAAATGATCACCGCCATCGTCAATAAGGAGGACTCCCGGCAGGTATGCTCTCAGCTGATTCGTTCCAAGTTCAGCGTGACCCGGCTTTCCACCACCGGCGGATTCCTTATGACCGGAAATGTCACCCTTATGATGGGCGTGGAAGACGAACGGGTGGAGGAGTGCATTGAGATTCTCCGGAAGTATTGCAGCCAGCACACCGAAGTGGTCCCCAGCACCGCTCTCTTCGGCAGCGGGGAGACCAGCCTGCCCATAACCGTTACCGTGGGAGGCGCTACCGTCTTTGTGACCAATGTGGAGCGGTTTGAAAAGCTGTGATGCTGGACCGGCTGTTGGGCAATGCCCAGACCAAGGCTGACCTGGCTGCCGCCCTGAAAGGGCAGCGGCTGGCCGGCAGCATTCTTCTGGTGGGCGAGCCGGGCTGCGGCGCCGGGTTTGCTGCCCGCTGTCTGGCTGCCGACTACCTCTATCCCCAGGGAGGGGAGGGCGCCCGCCAGGTGATGGAGGGGCAGAGCCCCGAGTGTCTGGAAGTAGAAGGGGAAGGCGCCAGCGGTCAGATTCGTATTGAGCGGATTCGGGCCATCCGCCGGGAAATTCAGGGCACCGCTCTGTCCGCCGGGGGGCGGGTAGTCATTCTCTACCAGGCCCAGCGGCTTAACCCGGCCAGCGCTAATGCCCTTTTGAAAACCCTGGAGGAACCCCCGCCGGGGGTCCTCTTTATCCTGACGGCAGACAGTCAGGCAGGACTTCTCCCCACCATTCTCAGCCGGTGCGGAGTCTATGACCTGGCCCCCATCTCCCGGGAGGAATGCGCCGCCGCACTGGTCAGGGAAAAGGGCATCTCCCAGGGACAGGCCCGGGAGCTGAGCCTTCTCTGCGGTGGGAAGCTGGGCAGCTGTCTGGCCTGCCTGGAATCTCCCCGGAAGGAATCCCTGGCCCTGGCCCGGCAGCTGACCGATCTGGTGGCTGCCCGGGAAGAGTATGCCGCCCAGGTTTTGGCGGCAGGGTTGGAAAAGGACAAAGCAGGGCAGCTTTTGCTGTTGGAGAATCTCTCCGCCCTGGCCCTGGCCACCTTATATGAGCCCAGTCTCTCCCCTCTCAAGGCCCAGCAGTGTCTGGAACTGACCCAGCTGGCAGGCGAGACCCGGGCCTATCTCCAGGGAAACGGAAACACCCGTCTGGCCCTGACCCATTTCATTTCCCGGCTCTTTTAAGCCGGGCCCCAGTAAAGGAGCAATATGAGCAAAGTTATTTCAGTACGGTTCAAGCCGGGCGGCAAGTCCTATTATTTCGCCCCCGGGGACCTGGATATTCGAAAAGGCGATTATGTAGTGGTGGAGACTGCCCGGGGCACCGAGTGCGGCCAGGTGGTAAACGGCATTCGGGAGATTCCGGACAGCCAGCTCCAGAAGCAGCTGAAACCGGTGGTCCGGATGGCGGACGGCATGGACATCCGCCAGATGGAGCGGAACCGGGCCGACGAAAAGCGGGCCTTTGAGATCTGTAATGAGCGGATCGCCAAGCACAATCTGGACATGAAGCTGGTGGAAGCAGAGTACACCCTGGACCGGAGCAAGATCCTTTTCTACTTTACCAGTGACGGGCGGGTGGATTTCCGGGACCTGGTCAAGGACCTGGCCGCCACCTTCCGCACCCGGATCGAGCTGCGCCAGATCGGGGTCCGGGACGAAAGCAAAATGCTGGGCGGTCTGGGAATCTGCGGCCAGCCTTTTTGCTGCAGCCGCTTTTTGAAGGATTTCCAGCCTGTTTCCATCAAGATGGCCAAGGAGCAGGGCCTGAGCCTGAATCCCACCAAAATCAGCGGAGCCTGCGGGCGGCTTATGTGCTGCCTGAGCTACGAGGAAAAGGCTTACGAATACCTGAACAGCATTACCCCCATGGTGGGCAGCATTGTTATGACCCCCGACGGAGAGGGCCAGGTGGTGGAGACCAACCCCATCGGTGGCACCCTCCGGGTCCGGGTAGGGACCCAGAGCATGGCCCCCAAATATTACAAGTCCAGTGAATGCACCTACATCCGGGGCGGGAAGCGGCCTCCCAAACAGCCGGATGCCACCGATGCAGGGGATTCTGACGATTGAAAATTTCCCCCGAAAGAGAAACAGTAGCAGCTGCCAACTTCAATTTTTTTAGGATTTTCTCTTGAAAAATCCATGGCGGATTGCTATACTAAATTTTACAGGAGGGGTCTATCCTCCGTGGTACCCGGTCATTTCCCGTGCAGTTTGACCGGGGGAAATCCAATAAAATTTCACAGCACGGAGATGAAAAAGGAGGACGACCATGGCTTACAAGATTACCGATGCTTGCGTATCCTGCGGCACCTGCGCTGGTGAGTGCCCCGTTGGTGCTATCTCTCAGGGCGATACCCAGTACGAGATCGACGCTAATGCTTGCGTATCCTGCGGCACCTGCGCTGGCGTTTGCCCCACCGGTGCCATCGAAGCAGAGTAATTTGCTTGGCAAGAAAGGCGGATGCTTTTGCGTCCGCCTTTTTCTTTTGGGAGGTTTTCTATGTCTGTAGAATTGCTGGACCACCAGACCAAGGTATACACCGGGGAGGGGCACACTTTTGGGAGTGACGCCCTTCTTCTGGCCCGTTTTTCCCGGCCCAAGGCTGGTCAGCGGGCAGTGGACCTTTGCGCCGGGTGCGGAATCGTGGGGCTGGAATGGCTGGACGGAGGGCTTCCCTTCACCCTGTACGGGGTGGAGCTGGATGCTCCCGCTGCTGCTCTCATGGCTCAGGGCTATGCCGACTACACCGGCTCCGCCCAGTGCATCCCGGTGGAAGGGGATGCCCGGAGCCTTACTCTGCCCTGCGCCGGGCTGGTGGACCTGATTGCCTGTAATCCCCCCTATTTTACCGCCGGTCCCCGTTCTTCCCAGGCAGCCCGGGCCAGAGCCCGTCACGAGGGAGATTTTTCCCTGGAGGAGATGGCTCAGTTTGCGGCCCGACATCTCCGGGATGGGGGAAAGCTCACCGTCTGCCACAAGCCGGACCAGGCGGCCCGGCTTCTCACCGTTCTGTCCAACCACCGGCTGGAGCCCAAACGCATCCAGACGGTACGGAACCGGGGGAAAGAGGTTCCCTGGCTGGTGTTGGTGGAGGCCCAGAAAAACCGGCGGCCCGGTTTGATTTGGGAACCGGAACAAATTTTAAAAACCGGCGCCGCTTTGTATGGCAAAAAAGTTGAAAATCCTGTATAATGATTAGACAGTGTATAACTGTGTGGATTTTTCGGAGGGCGGTACCGCCCTCCCCTATTTTCCAATAAAAAGGAGGCACTCATGGCCGGTACCCTGTACATTGTAGCCACCCCCATCGGCAACCTGGAGGACCTTACTCCCCGGGCCGCCGCCACTTTGGGAATGGTGGATTTTATTGCTGCCGAGGATACCCGGGTGACCCTCCGGCTTCTCAATCATCTGGGGCTGAAAAAGCCCATGCTCAGTTACTACCAGCACAACTTCTCCAAGGGGGACCAGATCCTCCGCCGTCTGGAGGAGGGGGAAAACTGCGCCCTTTGCAGCGATGCGGGAATGCCCGCCATCAGCGACCCGGGCGAATTGCTGGTCAAGGATGCCCTGGCCCGTGGGATAACGGTCTGTCCCATTCCGGGGGCCAGCGCCTGCGTGTCTGCCCTGGCTGTCAGCGGTCAGGATACCGCCCGCTGGGTATTTGAAGGGTTTCTTCCCATCCCCAAAAAGCCCCGCCGTCAACGGCTGGAGGCATTGGCCCGGGAAGAACGGACCATCATCCTCTATGAAGCCCCTCACAAGCTGGTGAACACCCTGGAGGACCTGGCCCAGGCTCTGGGCTCTGACCGGAGCATTACCCTTTGCCGGGAGCTGACCAAACTCCACGAGGAAATTCAGAAAACCACCCTGGCCCAGGCTCTGGACCAGTACCGGGAAACACCGCCCCGGGGGGAATTCGTTCTGGTGGTGGCCGGCGGCCAGCCTGACACCTCACAGGAGGAGCTGACCCTGGAACAGGCTGTGGCTCTGGCCCGGGAAAAGATGTCCCAGGGGGAAAGCCCCACCGCCGCCGCCAAGGCTGCGGCAGCTGCAAGCCCCTACTCCAAGGGGGAAATTTATCGGAAATTGATTGGGGAATAAAAAGAAACAGGAGGATCTGACCATGACCAAGCTGGTGATCGTCAGCGATATCCACGGTGCAATCGGCCGGCTGAGACGGCTTCTGGAACAGGAGGCCGACTTGGATTACCTGGTTTTTCTGGGAGACGGAGAGCGGGATATAGAGCAGATCGAGCATCTCATCTCCCTCCGGAAGGTCTATGCGGTACGGGGAAACTGCGACTATGCAGGAGACTTTCCTCTGGAAGGCCTGGCCGCCTTTGACGGGGTGCTGTTTTTCTATACTCACGGTCATGGTTACCGTGTAAAATACGATTTGGATTATTTCACCAGTGTGGTGCAGACCAAGGGTGCGGATGTGGGACTGTTTGGACACACCCATACTCCCCTGGTCCTCAACGAGGATGATCCGGAGCTTCCCACCCTTTTCAATCCGGGAAGCCTTGGATATGGCGCCAGCTACGGCGTGATCTGCTGTGACCGGGGCAAAGCCACCTTCGAGCACCGGCATGTGCAGGGAAGCTTCCTCTGATTCCCTTTAAAAAAGGAATCGCCCCACCGTTGCGGTCGGTGGGGCGCCTTGGGTCATTAGACCTGAGGAGGAATCATGTTCTCTGCAATCGGGAGCTGCGGCTTCTCCCTGACTGCAATTATAGTCTACCCCAGAGATAAGAAGAATTTATGTTCCAACTATGAACAATTTGTAAAAGGAATCCAGGTTGGGGGTTTTTTCTTTCTCTGGCATATTTCCCCTCTGCAGGGGCTGAAAAAAGGAGAGATTGTTATGGAACCCAGTAAGGTTTACTACACTGACTTCCGGGTCCGGCCCGGGGACAGCCTGACTGCCAAGCTCACCCGGCTTATCAAGCGGGCCGGGATAGAGAGCATTGACATGGAGAAGAAGTTTGTGGCCATCAAGATCCATTTTGGAGAGCCGGGTAACATGAGCTACCTCCGCCCCAACTGGGCCAAGGCAGTGGCTGACCAGATCAAGGCTCAGGGCGGCCTGCCCTTCCTCACCGACTGCAACACCCTCTACCCCGGGCGGCGGAAGCATGCTCTGGAGCACATTGAATCCGCCTACGAAAACGGATTCACCCCCTTCTCCACCGGCTGTCAGGTAATCATCGCAGACGGTCTGCGGGGCACCGAGGAACGGGATGTTCCCGTGGTCAACGGTGAGTACATCAAGGAAGCACACATTGGCGCCGCCATTATGGATGCCGATGTATTTATCAGCCTGAACCACTTCAAGGGCCACGAAAGTACCGGTTTCGGCGGCGCTTTGAAGAACATCGGCATGGGCTGCGGCAGCCGGGCCGGTAAGATGGACCAGCATAAGAGCGGCAAGCCGGTGGTTCAGGAAGGACTTTGCCGGGCCTGCCATCAGTGCGCCAAGGAGTGCGGGTCTGATGCCATTAAGTTTGACACCGGAAAGGCCGTCATTGACCAGGATCTCTGCAAGGGCTGCGGCCGGTGCATTGGCCGGTGCAACTTTGATGCCATCTACAATGTAAACGACAGCGCCAACGCCGACCTTTGCCGGAAGATGGCCGAGTATGCCCAGGCTGTGGTCCACGGCCGTCCCTGCTTCCACATCAACCTGGTGCTGGACATCAGCCCCTACTGCGACTGCCATCCTGAGAACGATGCTCCCATCCTGCCGGATATCGGGATGTTCGCCAGCTTTGACCCGGTGGCTCTGGACCAGGCCTGCGCCGATGCCTGCATGAATGTTCTTCCCATGGAGAACAGTGTTCTGGGAGAGAACCGCCGGAACGGTCTGAACTGCTGCGGAGACCCCTTTGTGGATACCACTCCCGCCGCCACCTGGAAGGAATGCCTGGAGCACGCCGAGAAGATCGGGGTAGGTACCCGCCAGTACACCCTCCATCAGGTAAAGTGATTTCTGCATAATTGGAGCAAGAAAAGCCATCCTAACCTTGAATTCAAGGAAAGGATGGCTTTTTTATGAGAGTTGCAATACTTCCCGGCTGCATCGGCTGCGGCCTTTGTGTCAACATCTGCCCCCATGTGTTCCAGTTTGGAGAAGAAGAGACTTCCCAGGTGGTTCAGTCTCCCCGCCCTCAGGATGAGGACCCGGTACGGGACGCTGCCAGTCAATGTCCCGTTGGGGTCATCAAGGTGGAGGAAGCACCCCAGGCTTAATTCAGGCCCTTGTTACCCGGCCATCAAACAACCTCGGTTATCCTGCCAGGAACTTGTGGTGGCGGCGGCTGAAAAGGCCATCGTCCATCTGCTTGTTTCCGAAACAATAAAACCCAATAATGAGACCTTGGAAGGTCAGAAACAACAAGAGGCCCCCGCAATAGCGGGGGCCTCTCTGTTTCAGAAGGTCCGACCGATTGGTCTTACTTCTTTATAATTACTTGTACAGCTCGACCAGACGGCTCAGATGCTCGTAACGGGCCTTGGCGGCATTCTCGTTGTCAGCGAACAGCTTAGCAGCACGCTCGGGGAATGCACGGCTCAGGCGGCTGTAACGGGTCTCGTTAGCCATGAAGTCCTGATACTGGCTGTAATCGCCCTCCTTGGAGGTGAGGGTGAAGGGGTTCTTGCCCTCGGCCTTGAGAGCGGGGTTGAAGCTGAACAGGTTCCAGTAGCCAGCGGCCACAGCCTTCTTCATCTCAACCTGGCAGTTGGTCATGCCGCCCTTAACACCGTGCAGCTCGCAGGGAGCGTAGCCGATGATGAGGGAGGGGCCGGGGTAAGCCTCGGCTTCCTGAATGACCTTCAGGGCCTGTGCGGGGTTGGCGCCCAGAGCGATCTGTGCTACATAAACATAGCCGTAGCTCATAGCGATCTCAGACAGGCTCTTCTTGCCGATTTCCTTACCGGCAGCAGCGAACTGGCAAACCTCGCCGATGTTGGAGGCCTTGGAAGCCTGTCCACCGGTGTTGGAGTACATCTCGGTGTCGAAGACCATTACATTGACATCCTCGCCGGAAGCCAGAACATGGTCCAGACCGCCGAAGCCGATGTCGTAAGCCCAGCCGTCACCACCGAAGATCCAGATGGACTTCTTGGCCAGGTACTGCTTGTTCTCCAGAACCTTAGCAGCAGTCTCGCAGCCTTCAGCAGCAGCCTTCTCAACCTCAGCCAGCAGAGCCTTGGTGTCGTCGCTGTTCTTCAGGGTGTTCTTGTAGGAAGCCTTGTAAGCATCCAGAGCAGCCTTGAAGGCATCGGAAGCCTTGTCGCTGGCAGCCATTTCGTCCAGCAGCTTCACGGTGTTCTCGCGGATGGCCTTCTGGCCCAGGTACATACCGAAGCCATGCTCGGCGTTGTCCTCGAAGAGGGAGTTAGCCCAAGCGGGACCCTGTCCGGACACATTGTTGACGGTGTAGGGAGAGGTAGCAGCGGGGCCGCCCCAGATGGAGGAGCATCCGGTAGCGTTGGAGATGAACATATGCTCGCCGAACAGCTGGGTGATCAGACGACCGTAGCTGGTCTCAGCACAGCCTGCGCAGGAGCCGGAGAACTCCAGCAGGGGCTGACGGAACTGGCTGTTCTTCACATTGATGGGTTCAGCAGCAGTCTCGGGCTTCAGGTTGATGTTGGCAGCGCAGTAATCGAACACAGCCTGCTGAGCAGCCTGGCTCTCCTGGGGCTGCATGGAGATAGCCTTGGTGGGGCAGACAGTTACGCACTCGCCGCAGCCCATGCAATCCAGAGGAGATACAGCCAGGGTGTACTTATACTTGCCAGCCTTGGGCTTGGTGTCCACATAGGAGCCAGCGGCGGGAGCGGCAGCAACCTCTTCCTCGCTGAGCAGGTAGGGACGGATGGTAGCATGAGAGCAGACAAATGCACAGTTGTTGCACTGGATGCACTTGCTAGAATCCCACTGGGGAACGGTAACGGCAACGCCGCGCTTCTCGTAAGCGGAAGCGCCCTGCTCGAACTGACCGTTCTCGCGGCCGGTGAAGGCGGAAACAGGCAGGCTGTCGCCGTCCATCCGGGCGATGGGCTGCATGAGATCCTTGACCATCTTAACGGTCTCGGGACGGCCCTTCAGCTCAGCGGGAGCAGCATCGGGAGCGGGGTTCTTCCAGCTCTCGGGAACTTCTACCTTGTGGATGGCGTCTACACCGGCATCGATGGCCTTGTAGTTCATCTCAACAATGGCATCGCCCTTCTTGCCGTAGCTCTTCTTGGCAGCCTGCTTCATGAAGTCGATGGCGTCGTCGATGGGCATCACATCAGCCAGCTTGAAGAAAGCGGACTGCAGAATGGTGTTGGTGCGCTTGCCCATGCCGATCTCAATGGCCTTGTCGATGGCGTTGATGGTATACAGCTGGATGTTGTTGTCAGCGATATACTTCTTGGCCTCTGCGGGCAGCTTCTCTTCCAGTTCAGCATCGCTCCACTGGCAGTTGATCATGAACACGCCGCCGGGCTTGACATCCTGAACCATCTTCATGCCCTGGACAACATAGGCGGGGTTGTGGCAAGCCACAAAGTCAGCCTGGTTGATGTAGTAGGGAGCACGGATGGGCTTGTCGCCGAAGCGCAGGTGGCTGATGGTCACGCCGCCGGTCTTCTTGGAGTCATACTGGAAGTATGCCTGGATATACTTGTCGGTGTGGTCACCGATGATCTTGGTGGAGTTCTTGTTAGCGCCAACGGTGCCGTCGCCGCCCAGACCCCAGAACTTGCACTCCTTGGTGCCGGGAGCAGCGGTGATGGGAGCGGGCTTGACCTCAGGCAGGCTCAGGTTGGTAACATCGTCCACGATGCCGATGGTGAAGCGGCTCTTGGGAGTATCCTTCTCCAGCTCGGTGTAGATAGCGAACACGCTGCTGGGAGGAGTATCCTTGCTGCCCAGACCGTAACGGCCGCCAACCAGAACGATGTCGTTCAGGCCAGCCTCACGCAGGGTGGTGGCAACATCGGTGTAGAGGGGCTCGCCCAGGGAGCCGGGCTCCTTGGTACGGTCCATAACAGCGATCTTCTTGACGGTGGAGGGCAGAACCTTCAGCAGGTGAGCGCTGCTCCAGGGACGGTACAGGCGAACCTTGATCATACCGACCTTCTCGCCCTTGGCGGTCAGGTAGTCGATAACTTCCTCGGCCACATCGCACAGAGAGCCCATGCAGATGATAACACGGTCAGCATCGGGAGCGCCGTAGTAGTTGAACAGATCGTAGTTGGTGCCCAGCTTGGCGTTGATTTTGCCCATGTACTTCTCTACGATGGCGGGCATAGCGTCATAGTAGGGGTTGCAGGACTCACGATGCTGGAAGAAGATATCGCCGTTCTCGTGAGAGCCGCGCATAGCGGGCTTCTCGGGGTTGAGAGCGCCGTCACGGAAAGCCTTGAGAGCATCCCAGTTCATCATCTCAGCCAGGTCGGCGTAGTCCCACTTCTCGATCTTCTGAATCTCGTGAGAGGTACGGAAGCCGTCGAAGAAGTTGATGAAGGGCACACGGCCTTCCACGGTAGCCAGATGGGCTACGGGAGCCAGGTCCATAACTTCCTGGGGGTTGGACTCAGCCAGCATGGCAAAACCGGTCTGACGGCAGGCCATAACATCGCTGTGGTCACCAAAGATGTTCAGAGCCTGGGTAGCAACAGTACGGGCAGACACATGGAACACGCTGGGCAGCAGCTCGCCGGCGATCTTGTACATGTTGGGAATCATGAGCAGCAGGCCCTGGGAAGCGGTGAAGGTGGTGGTCATGGCACCGGCAGCCAGGGAGCCGTGTACGGCACCGGCAGCACCGGCCTCGGATTCCATCTCGGTCACGCGGACTTCGTTGCCGAAAATGTTCTTCTGGCCAGCGGCAGACCACTGGTCAATGGTGTCAGCCATGGGGCTGGACGGGGTGATGGGGTAGATGGCAGCTACATCAGTAAAAGCATACGCTACATGAGCCGCAGCGGTGTTGCCATCCATGGATTGTTTTGCTCTAGGCATTTTCTTTCCTCCATTTACTGTTTTTAAGCACCCGCACCCTCTCAATCTTGGACTGGTCAGGGTAAAACCGCTGATTCCTGGCGGTTGCCCTGGGAAAGGGTGCCACCATCTCAAAGGCGCTTTTGCTTACCATATATTTTATCAAATCAGTGATGGATTTTCAAAGTTTTTGCGCCACAATTCTGCACAGATTTTCCTCTGAAATACTGTGCATATTGCACTGTTTGTTCCAATGTTTCTCTTTTATGAAATCTTCCCCGTCTTTTTACCTGCTTTTTACCGGTAAGATTTGACATTCCATCGCCTGCGCTGTATCATTTGTTCCGTAGGCATCCGCCTGCATAAATATAATTTTATAATATAATGTATAGGAGAAAATTATGGACCCGTATATATGGTTCCTTCTTTTGGTGGCGGCCATGCTCCTGGGGCTGGCCCTGGGCTGGATCGGAGGCAAGAAGATCCATCTGCCCGGCTGGCTGGACAAGGCACTGGCCCCCATGGGTCTGGGCAACGAAGATGCCCTCACCGGAGAAGAGCTGCTGGAGCAGCTGGACGAGGTGGAGAGCGAGGAAATTGCTGACCAGCAGAAGGAAATGATCGTAAACATTGTGGAGCTGGACCAGGTATCCGCCGGGGATATTATGACCCACCGTACCGACTTTGCCGCCCTGGAATCAGGGTCCACCTGCCGGGAGGCGGTGGAGCTGGCCATGGCCACCGGTCACAGCCGCATTCCTGTTTACCAGAAGGACCTGGACCACATTGTGGGCATCCTTTACACCAAGGACCTGCTCCGTCTTATTCAGGATCCCCAGCGGCTGGAAGAGTCGGTCCACCATCTGGTCCATCCCGCCAGCTTTGTGCCTGAGAGCCGTCTGGCCCGGCAGCTGCTGGAGGATTTCCGGCTCCAGCACACCCAGATGGCGGTAGTGGTGGACGAGTACGGCGGCACCGCCGGACTGGTGAGCATGGAGGATATCCTGGAGGAAATCGTAGGAGACATCCAGGACGAGTACGACAACGAGACTGCCGAGATCCAGCAGACTGCCGACGGCTTTATCTGCGACGGCAGCACCCACCTGGAGGACCTGTTTACCGCCTTTGGGCTGGAGTTGCCCGAGAAGGCGGAGGAAGAGGAGTTTGACACTGCCGGCGGTCTCATGACCGACCTGCTGGGCCGTATCCCCGAGCCGGGAGACCAGGCCAGCGTGGTCTGGGGCGGACTGCGGTTCACCCTGGCCCGGGCGGGGCACAACCACATTGAGCAGGTAAAGGTAGTCCGGGAAGAGGAGGGCTGACAGGCCCCAAAGGAGCTTATTATGAACCAGCATTTTGAAAAGACCCTCACCAGCGAAAAGGTATTTGACGGCAAGGTCATTCGGGTCTATTACGACACCGTGGAATTGGAAAACGGGAACACCAGCTTCCGGGAGGTGGTCCGCCACCACGGCGGTGCCTGCATTCTCCCCCTGACCAGCGAGGACGAAATCTATCTGGTAAAGCAGTACCGGTATGCCCTGGACGAGGAAATTTATGAGCTGCCTGCCGGGAAGCTGGAAGAGGGAGAAGACCCTCTCATGGCTGCCCAGCGGGAGCTGGAGGAGGAATGCGGCCTGACCGCTGACCGGTATCTGGACCTTCACCCCATCTACCCCACCGTGGGCTATGACGATGAAGTGATTTACTGCTATCTGGCCACCGGGCTTCATCCCGCCCAGATGCATCTGGACCCGGACGAATTCCTCACCCCTCAGAAGGTCCCCTTTGCCAAAGCCTATGAAATGGTGGTGGACGGGACCATCCGGGATGCCAAAACCGTGGCCGGAATCCTCAAACTCTATGCCATGAAAGCGGAGGGAAAGCTGTAATGTACGACGAGCTGACCCAGGTGGACATCAAAAAAATGCAGGAGGAGCTGGATTACCGGATTCTCACCCTCCGGCCCAAGCTGATTGCGGATGTCCAGTTTGCCCGCAGCTACGGGGATCTGAGCGAGAACTTTGAATACAAGGAAGCCAAGCGGCAGCGGGGCCGGAACGAAAGCCGCATCCGGTACCTGCAGCGGATGATCAAAACTGCCCGGGTGGTGGACCCCACCAACACCGGCCCCGGAGTAGGCCTGTTTGACACCGTCACCCTCTATCTCCCCGAGGACGAGGAGGAGATGACGGTCCAGCTGGTGACCACCCTGCGGACCAAAGCGGACCAGGGCCGCATCAGCCGGGAAAGCCCCCTGGGCCGGGCCATCTTCGGGAAGAAGGTGGGCGACCAGGCCCAGGTAAAGGTGAATGACACTGTCTCCTACCCGGTAGTCATCCGGGCCATCCAGAAAGGCCAGGACGACGAGTCCATGGAAATTGCCAAATTCTGATACCCTTACATAAAAAAGGATCATGCTTTCCAGCATGGTCCTTTTGGTTTAATATTGTGCAATGAGTTCCTTCACAACCTCAAGGTCGGGGGTGCGGTTGGGCTCCTCGGGTGTTTCCTCCCCTTCCCGGAGCCGGTAACACCAGGTGGACAGTCCCTGCCAGGCTCCCAGCTTATACCCGGTGCGGGGGCTGCGGCCCTCGCAGTGGTACCCCAGCCGGCGGTGAAGGGCTTCACTGTCCGGGTTGGGGTCGGCCAGGAGAGCGTAAGCATTCCAATACCCCTGCATTTTCAGCACTGCCAGAAGGGCGGACATGAGCCGGGTCCCCACTCCCTTTCCCCGCACATCGTGGGCGCAGTAGATGGTGGTCTCCACATCCCACCGGAAGGCCTCCCGGGGGCGGAAGGGATGGGCGCATGCATATCCCAGCAGCTTCCCGGTCCGGTCCTTCATCACCAGAAGGGGGGCTGTTTTCAGGGTGTCTTCCACCCACTGCCGGTACTCTTGGTCGGTGGGCAGACTGGTCTGGAAGGTGGCAGTGCTGTTGGACACATACCATCGGTAAAGCTGAGCGATCTGGGGAGCATCCTCCACTCCCCCCAGCTGGATGGGAGGCCGGTTCTCCCGGCACCACTCCTGGACCAGGGCCTCCTTCTGAGCCTTGGACAGGGCCTTCAGCTGGGCCTCCCGGCGAAGGGCGGCGCTTTTGTCCTCCAACTGTTCCAGGTAGACCACCCCTTTGGCTCCAAAGCCCCGGGTGTATTTGGCCCCTTTGCCGGTCCGGTGGGCCCGGATCCGGCGGCCCAGGTCATTGGTCCAGCCGGTGTAAAGGCTTCCGTTTCCGCACCGGACCATATATACATAATTTTTTTCGCCCATGGTCAGTCTTCCACCTTCCGGCCGTTAAGGCGAAGGGTCAGCTTGCAGGCCTGGATGGCTTCCTCCCGGGTGTCCGCCGTAATAAGAAACCGGGCCGCATGGCAGAACTTCATTCCCGGAATGCCACTCTTCTCCTGGATGACCGCCGCAGGCTGGCCCGCCCAGCTCTGGGGGAAGGAGACCTTGTTTTTCTTGGTTTTCCGGTCCATGCAGCACTGGGCGCTCCACCCTCCACGCTGGCTGGGATAGACCACAAAAATAGCATCGGTGCGGTAGAGGCCGTTTTTCCAGGGCATATATCCGGGCAGCACCACAATGCCGTTTTTGCTTTCCCGATAGGCCTGCTGGACCAGGGCATCTGCCCGGCTGACGGCCAGGGCATCCTGAATCCGGTTTTCCAGCACGATTTGAGCAAAATCCACCGCCCGCCAGAAGCACTCATCGCTGCTCTGGTGGGAATCCCACCGGGGGTTGAAGCTGCCGATGGCGTCGGCCAGGCTGTCCTGAACACCCTCGTTGTCGTTCAGGTCCAGGGGCTGGATAAAGTTCTCATCAATAAGCCGGGCCTGATTATCCCCCACCAGTCCGGGGCCCAGTTCTCTCCACAGTTTTCCCAGGGCGGCATAAGGCACCCCGTTGGGCCGCTCCTCCCGGGGATAGGCATGATGGTCAAAGGGGCCGTCCCCGATATCATATACGATCCCCTCAAAATTCTCCGGCACCTGGAATCCCCGTTCCACCTGGATGTCGGGGCGGATGATTCGGAGGAGGGCAGTGCTCAGCACATCGTCTGCGTGAAATTTTCCTCCGTGGGTAAAGCCCTTTGCAGGTATCTCCATGGTTCTTCTTTCCTTTCTTTCCCCGCCGGGGCTTTCATTGCCCGGCGCCTTCCGTCCAGTATACCACACCCCGCAAAAAAATTCCAATCTCTTTCCTCTGGTCATACGCCCCGGAACATGGTACAATGGATTCATATATCTGAACTTTTGATTTTCTTTTTCTGCCCCGGCAGGAAAAGGCATACCATAAAAGGGGAGGGATTCCATGAAACGATCTTCGAGGGGCACAGCCCTGTACATTTCCAGCCTGATTTTAGGTGTCTTGCTGGGGGCCGCCGCCTACCTGGTGTTCAGCCTGGTCACCCGGGTCACCCTGAACGCCTCCGGCCCCGGCAGCCGTGCCGTAGTGCTGGACCAAAGCTGGTCGGACTGGTTCAGCCAGGAGGCCCCCCTGGAGGAACAGAAGGAATACCTGGACACCGCCCTGGACACCATCCAGGCCATGGGAGCGGACAGCGTTCTCTGGACTGCCCGCACCTCCTCGGGAGAAGCCCTGTTCCGGGACCGGAGCGGGGAAAAGCTGGAACTGGCCGCCGGCGTGGCCGCCAACAACTCCCTGATTCAGAAATTTGACCCCTTGAAATACCTTGTTGAGGGGGCCAACCATCGGGGCATGTCGGTGAACCTTCTGGCCACCGACCAGGATGGGGCTGTTCTGGATTATTCCCAGACCCAGTCCTCCCTCTCCCCCTCTGTAAGCTGGGCCGCTCAGCGGTACGGGCTGCTTCTCTGCGCCCCCGCCCCCTCCCAGGGCACCGGGTCCGAGTACACCCAGCTGGGTGACCGGCTGGAGACCTACTACTTCTACCCCGCTTCCGGGAAGGGGCAGGAGACCCTGCTCTGGGGGCTTCGGTGTGACGACAGCGTGGAAGCCCTGGCCGCTGCTCTCACCGAGGGCAGTCTGGACGGCACTGTGATTCTGGGGAATTATTCCGGCCTGTCCCAGCGGCAGGAGGAGATTGCCCTCTTCACCTCCTGGACCACCTCCATTGGTTCGGGAGCCCCCAATCTGACCGCCCAGGCTCTGGGGGGCAAATCCCAGTCCACTGCCCTGGCCATCACCTATCCCAACACCCCCAACAAGGAAGGGAGCTACACCATCACCACCGACACCTGCTTCTTGATGGGAACCAGTGACCCCTCCCAGAGCCTGACCATCAGCGGCAACGGCATTGAAGGCCAGGCCACGGTGGAGCGGTTCGGGACCAAGGGCGCCTGGGGATACCAGGTACTGGTCTACCAGGGGAACAACACCTTCACCCTGACCCAGGAGGACGGCACCACCGCCCAAATCGTCCTCTACAAGCCCGCCCCCTCCGGCGGCGGCAGCTACACCCCGCCCCAGGCGGATGACAGTCAGGCCGCCCAGCCCGGACAGCGGCTTCAAATCACCGACACCATTGCCAGCGCCCTGTCTGACCCCACCAACAGCGATTCCATCTCCCAGACCCTGTACAAGGGAGCCGTGGCCCAGGTGGTGGCCAGCAAACAGATCACCTTTGGCGGGAAGCTCACCTACGCCTACCAGCTCTCCACCGGAGACTGGGTCCGGTCCTCCACCTGCCAGCTGCTGGACATGGAATCCAGCCAGCGGCTGATGACCAGCGCCGAGTTCCAGGACCAGCTGGAAGCGACCCGGACCGCCATTGCCAAGGAAAAAGGGGTAAAGGAGAGCAAGGTCACCGAGGAAGAAATCATGGAGCGGCTGGGCCTTTATGTGGAGGAGCAGGTCTCCACCGTAGGGAACGCCGCCTTTACCGGAATCACCGTTTCCCAGGATGCCGAAACCAACTGTCAGGTCCTCACCTTTGAGGGGACCGGCACCCCTGCCGTCTACCATAACTGGGAAGGCAATGTTCTCTCCCTCACCTTCCTGGATGCCGGCTTCTCCGGGGAAGTTCCGGGCGGGGACGGCTTTGTGACCCAGTATCAGGCTTCTGCCCAGGGATCCAACTTCATCCTGACCATGACCTTTGAGGAATCCAATCCCCTCTGGGGCTGGTGTGTGGAGTATGACACCGAGGCCAATGTCACCAGAATCTACCTGAAAAAGGCTCCTGTCCTGAGCCAGGCCGCCACCGGCCCCCTGACCGGGGTGCGGGTGCTGCTGGACCCCGGCCACGGCGGGGATGACGGCGGCGCCATGGGCACCGGCGGATATGACGCTCCCATTGAGAAGGAGCTGAACCTGGCAGTAGCTCTGGCGGCCAAGTACCGGCTGGAGCAGCTGGGCGCCACCGTTCTGATGACCCGCAGCGACGACACCTACCTCACCCTGGACCAGCGGCTGGAGGCCATTGAGGACCTTCGTCCCGACTTCTTCATCAGCCTCCACCACAACAGCACCGCCCTGACCGGAGACGCCAACCAGAGCAAGGGTACCGAGGCTTACTGGTTCTACACCGAGGGCCAGCCTTTGGCAGCCAAGCTGGTGGCCAATGTCTGCGAAATCACCGGACGGCAGAACCGGGGAGACAACTACGATTACTATTATGTAACCCGGACCAACCTCTGTCCCAGCGTTCTCCTGGAGACCGGGTTCATCTGCAATCCCGGGGAATACGAGAGTGTCAGCGACCCCACCACCCTCTGGGCGGAAGGCGCCGCTGTGGCCCGTGCCGTGCTGGAATCCGTTTCCGGCTGAATTCCATAAACAAAAAAGCGCCTTTCCCGCTGCGGGAAAGGCGCTTTTGTTTTACAGCTTATTTTCAGGGAGCCGTCTGCTTTTTGGAGCCGAGGAAAGGCAGGGATTTCAGGTCCAGCTGAGCAGCCAGGATGGCTCCGAACATGAGGGCACAGCCCAGGAACTCCCGGGGGGTCAGGCTCTCCTGAAGGACCAGCCATCCGGACAGGGCGCTGAACACACTTTCCAGGCTCATGACCATGCTGGCAATGGGAGGTTCCACCCCTTCCTGGCCCACGATCTGAAGGGTGTAGGCCACGCCGCTGGACAGGATGCCCGCATAGGCAATGGGGAGAATGCAGTCCCAGATCTGAGCCAGGGTGGGATGCTCCAGAATGAGGGAGAAGGCTCCGGACCAGACGGTGACGGTAAAGAACTGGGCGCAGCTGAGCCGTACCGCATCCACCCGAGTGCAGAAGTGGTCCACTGTCATGATCTGGAAGGCAAAGAGGAGGGCGCAGGCCAGCACCCAGCTGTCTCCCATGGAGAGGGAGAACCCGCCTTTCATGGAGAGCAGGTAAAGACCTGCCACGCAGACCACCACGCAGGCCCAGATTTTTCCCCCGGGGCGGCGGCCCAGGAACACCCCCAGCACCGGCACCAGCACCACATACATGGCGGTAATGAATCCGGCCTTGGCGGTGGTGGTGGTTCCAATGCCGATCTGCTGGCAGGTGGAAGCGGCAAAAAGCAGGGTGCCGCAGAGGAACCCGGCCTTATACAGTTCCCGGCGCTGGGCGGGAGTCTGAGGTTTCCGGATTCTTCCCTTTTTCCGGTCCATCCGGTCCAGAACCAGAATCACCGGAATGAGGAAGAGAAATCCCAGAACGCTCCGGCCCATAAGATAGGTGAAGGGGCCCAGCTTATCTGCTCCCAGGCTCTGGGCCACAAAGGTGGTGCCCCACAGGAAAGAGCAGACAAAAAGCATGAGAAGATGGGTACGATTGTTTTTCATATGGACTTCCTTTTCTGAAAAAATCAAGGCAGCAAGAAAGTCCGAGAGGATTTCTCCCGGACCTTTCTGCTCATGGTATAAGCCGAGACCTTACTCCTCGGCCTGGACGGAGGTCAGTTCCTCGGTGGCCAGGGGGCTGACCGTGAGAGCGCCGTTGAGGTAGTAGGTGGCGGTGGCATAGCCGATGGTCAGCTTATACTCCCGGCTGGTGTCCAGCCCGGAGAAGGTGATGGAATAACAGCTGCCGTCCGCATTTACCAGGGTCATGGCATCCCCCACATACTGGGCACGGCCGTCATCAGTCATCATCCAGAGGCTGAGCCGGAAGGAGGGGATCACCGAGGAATCCGAGGTGGAGGTAGCCTGGCAGACCACCGTGATAGTGTCGCTGCCGGGGCGGAAATAGTCGGTGCTCTTATCCCGGATCCCGTTGAACACGGCGTACATGGTACCGTCCTGGGCAGCGCAGCTCATCCGGGCAGTCTGGTCCAGTCCTTCCACGCCGGTGGTGTCAATGGAACCGCCGGGAGTGACCGGGAGATAGTTGCTCTCAGTTTCAGCCACAGCCTCATCGCCGCAGCCGGCCAGGGAAAGAGCCAGCACCAAAGCCAGGGCCAGCGCCATCACTTTCAAAAGTCGTTTCATATTTTAATCCTCCCGCTTTGGGTCATCAAAGCTGCCGGGTAATGATACCCCATTTCGGACAATGGGTTACCGTTTATTATATCCGATTTTTTCTTTCAGGGCAAGGGGTTTCAGGCCACTCCGTTGAGCTGGGTCAGGGCCTGGACCTCCTGCTGGGCCAGTTCCGGCCAGGTGGAGTTTCTTCCCAGGAAATCGTACCGGTAAAGGGCGTATCCGTCCGCTCCCTGTTCCAGGGCCAGTTCAGCCTGGTCGGCCAGGTTATGCCCTGTATTCCACTGGGACACGCTGTCCGGGTTGGCTCCCCCGTCCCCATCTCCGATGCGGTAGGCGCCCAGGCCGAACATGAGCTCCACCCCTTCCCGCCGGGGCATGGCCATCCACTCGGCGGTAATGTTCTCAAAGGCGAACCGGGTGCTGCCTCCTGACAGCTGGTACCCGAATCCCCAGTATACCTGGGGCAGTACATAATCCAGGTAGCCTTCCTCGGTCATCCAAAGGCCCACATCACTGTACTGGCCCTGGTAGTTGTTGTCCGGGTTGCCCTGAGGGCTGATTCCGAACCGGCAGTCCGGGGCAGTCTCCTTGACGGCGGCGTACAGCTGGGACACCAGGGCGGAAACATTTTCCCGCCGCCATTCCTCCAGGGAAAGGCTGGTGCCGCTGGCCTCATATTCCCCGGCATCAAAGGAGGGGTCGGTGGTGGGGTAGAAATAGTCGTCCAGGTGGATTCCGTCTACGGCATAGTTTTCCAGGATCTCCACCACCCCGTCCACCACCATCTGGCGAATCTCAGGGAGGGAGGGGTCATAGTAAAGGCCCTCCCCCACGGTTTTCACCCGCTGGGGGTTGAGGACTGCCGGGTTATCCTGGCTCAGCGCACAGCCCGGGTAGGTGCTGTTCAGCTGGATACGGTAGGGATTGATCCAGGCTTCGATTTCCAGCCCGGCTCCGTGGGCCAGCTCCACCATAATGGCCAGGGGATCATATCCCGGGTCCTGGCCCTGGGTGCCGGTGATGTAGTTGCTCCAGGGGTAAATCTCGCTTTTGTAGAAGGCATCCCCAAAGGGCCGTACCTGAACATAAAGCACGGTCACACCCATGGCGGCGCTCTTCTCACAGATTTCCGAAAACTGGGCGATAAATGCCTCCTGGCTGGAAAAATCCGTGTTCATCCATTCCAGGTAGGAGATCCACATTCCCACCCGGGGATTCTCCACCCGCTGTGCGGTCTGGGCGGGAGCATCGGTGACAAAGGGGGAAGCCTCCCCTTCCTGGGGAAGGGAGTCCCCTTTTCCGCACCCTGCCAGAAGGGTCAGGGCCAGAGCCAGCATAAGGCCCAGGGCGATCCATCGTTTCATTTTATCGTTCTCCTTTTTCTTGCTGCCGGCGGTCCTCCTGCCGGTAGAGGGTGAGGGCCAGCCAGCCCCGGGCTGTGCAGGCCAGTATTTCCATGGCGTAATAGAGCCAGCCGCTCCGGCCCAGCCCTGCCACATTCAGGGCCACTGCCACCCGGGCCACGGCGGCCAGGGCTTCCCCGAAGGCCAGCAGCCGAAGCTGGCGAAGCACCGAGTTTCCCCGGTTCAGCTCAAACCAGCCGAACAGGGGCCAGGGCAGAGCCATCAGGATATAGTTCAGGGTGGGAAGCCCCGGGAACAGGACATTGGCGGCCAGGGTCACCAAAAAGCAGAGGAAATATTTCTGTTTTTCCCTGGTGGGGCTGCCTTTTACAGCGGCCAGGAAAAGAAACATCAACCCGGTCAGGGCAAAGGCCACGCTTTCCAGGGGAGCGATAGGGTCCCCCGACAAAGCGAAAAAGGCCCCCGCCATGGTGCAGCAGGCCGCAACCAGCCCCATCAGGTAGTAGGTTTTCCGTGTCACAGTGGCTTTCATGGGCTACTCCTCTTGTGGGAAAATTCCGGTCTTGGGAAAAGACCGATCCTGCCGCTTATTATAGCATATCCGGGAAGATTTTGCACTTTCCCGGCGAAAGTGTTATAATATCTTAATAAACTTTTCAGGAAGGAGGGGGCAGGTATGTGGATTTCTCTGGCTTTGGCCCTGCTGCTGGTGGGAGGAATCTTCTGGGTGCTCCGGAAAAAGGAGCTGGACCGCCGGAAAGGGGACGGCCCCTGCGCCCCTTTGGAATACCGGACCCCCCTGGCCTTTGACGAATGTCTGGACCGGCTGCGGGACCCCGGCCCCCGGGACCTGTTCCGGTACACCTGCCGCCGGGAGCGGGACGGCAGCTTCACCCTCCATTTCACCACCCATCAGCCCACCAACCAGCCCCTGGACACTCTGTACAGTTTACGGCTGGACAGCGGAAAACAGACCATCGTCACCCTCATCTTTCTCCGGGAAGCCTTCGGCTACGGGGAACCGGTCTTTCCCCGGGAGCTGCTGGACCAGTTTCTGCTGGAAAAACTGGAAGCCCAACCGGCTCAGACAGAAAAATAGGCTTGCAATACCGGCCTTTTTTGGTATAATGGGAGGGTAACCTTCACGGGCCAGTAGTTCAGTTGGTTAGAACCCCCGGCTCATAACCGGGTTGTGGCGAGTTCGAGTCTTGCCTGGCCCACCACCATTGCCGCAGATGTTCCGTCTGCGGTGTTTTTATTTTAAAAAATCGGGATGGCCGCTTCTGCCGCAAGGCCAGGAAGCAGCTTTTTTTACGCAAAAGTCCCCCGCCTGCCGGTTTCCCGGTCAGGCGGGGGACTGATTCTCAGAAGTCGACTGTCCCGGATTTACGGGGTATCAGTCGTAAAGGGAGCGCTTGAACCGCAGGAATGCCACGCCGCCAATGAGGAGAACGGCAGCGCCGCCGCCCAGGGCGATCCAGAGCAGATTTCCGCTCTTCTTGGAATCTTCCTGTTCCTCAGGCTGCTGGGTGGGCTGAGGGGTGGGCACCGGGGTAGCCTGAGCAGGCTGCTCCACGGTAAAGGTGGTCTTGGCGCTGGAGTTTTCCAGTGCAATGACCAGGGTGTAGCTGCCCGGGTCCAGAGTCTTTAAGTATTCCTGGGTCAGGGTGACGGTGTTCCCCTGCTGCTGGTACTGGTCCTCTTTCAGGGTGGTCCCGTTTACCTGGACCCGCAGGAACTTGCCATCCCCTGCATAGGTGAAGGAAAGGCCCTGGGTGCTGTCGGTCTGCCACTTGCCATTGGCGCCGGCGGTGACGGAAGCGGTGGCGGCGGGCTTGGCATTCGGGTCAGCCTGGCCGCACCGGGTGCACTTGCCGTCCTTGTAGTTGTGGCCCAGGGCAGCCAGGGTCACATTGCCCTTGGTGGTGGTATAGGTATTGCCGTTGAACACCACCTGGGCCTGCTGGGTAGCAGTGCCGGGCTGGGTGCAGGTAGCCTCGGTGGAGGTCTTGGTGGTGACGGTGGCCTTGTTTTCACTCTTTTCACCGCAGACAGAGCAGGTGAAGGTGACGGTGCAGCTCTTGCCGTCCTTGGACCAGGTCCAGACCGGCTCCCCGTACTTGTGGCCGGGGGCGGGGATGACCTTATCCTTTACCAGGACCTTGCCGCAGACCACGCAGGTGGCAGTGCCTTCCCGGCCGTTGGTATCACAGGTGGCGGGGTAGTCCCCTTCCCACTTGGCCACATGGTCCCCCAGAGGGATGTCGGTGACATCCTTGGTGGAGGTATAGGTTTTTCCGTCCAGCTCTGCCGTGGCGGTGTAGGTGGTGACACCCTTGGCCTGACAGGTGGCGGGGGTCTTGACCTTGGAAGTGATTTTCACTGTGGGAGATGCCGTATGACTCTGGTCCTTCGTACAGGTAAAGGTGACGGTGCAGTTCTTCCCGTCCTCAGACCAGCTCCAGACAGGTTCGCCCCAGCTGTGGCCGGTGGCAGGGATTTCCTGCTTTTCCAGGGTAGTCTCGGTCATTCCCTTATCATCAGCAAAGTATTTTTTGCAGCCGTTGCAGTACCAGTACTCCTGGCAGCCCTTGTCGGTGCAGGTAGCAGGCTTGGCCTCGGTCTTGACCAGGGTATGCTGATGTTGGACCGTCAGGACGACCGCATCGCTTGTAGCTTCGCCGCCATCCCCCTTGACCACACAGCGGTATTGAATCCCGCTCATCTCCATTGTGGCTTGCTGGATGGTATAGGTCGCATTGGTTGCGCCTTCGATGTCTGCCCAATTGTCCCCGTCATCAAGGCTCTTCTGCCACTGATAGGTCAGCTTGCCGCTGCCGGTGGCGGTAAGGGTGAAGATTGCCTTCTCGCCCTCTTTCACATCAGCCTTACCCGGCTGGGCGGTAATCTGGGTGGACGCATAATTGACCGCTCCACTGCCCTCCGGCTTACCGGTGAGGGTTCCGCCTGCCTGGACATTCACAGTGCCATCATTAGTCAGTTTTTTGCCCTCCGGCACGGTAAGACTTGCACCCTTGCCGATGGTCAGGGTCTCATCCTTGCCGACGGTCAGGTCCTTCTGCAAGGTCACATTGCCGTACACGGTGCCTTCCGCACCGTCAAAGACCATGCCGCCGGTTGTACTGCTACCTGTTCCGTACTGGATCGGAGTAGTAGAATTATTTGCAATCCCGCCGTTGGCCCGCACGGTGGCGTTGTCGCTGACGGTTACTGTGGGAGTGCCGGAGCCGGAGGTACTGGTGCCAAACTGCATTTGAATCCCCGCATATGCCGCTCCGCTGCCAGTTGCGGTCAAACTGCCGCCATTGACGGCAAGGGAGAGCTGCGGGGAGCTGGTAGCGTGCGCGCTGGACTGCACATAGACGCCGGCGTAGCCAGAATTGGTTTGAGTAGTCTTTGCCACGACAGATGCGTCGTTGATGGTAAGGGAGGCATCGCCTGTTCCGCTTTTGACATATATTCCGTGAGAAGAACCAGAAACATCTAGGCTGCCATTGCTTTTACTCGTAATAGTCAGGGAGGCGTCTGTACCATAGCTGGTCACGCTCATCTCTGCATTCACATAGATTCCATAGAGACCTTGAATGGTATTCGTGCCAATCAGTTCGATAGTCAGGGCAACTGATTTACCGTTGTTGCAACGAGCATAGATCCCGGCACCATAAGGTACTGATGAAATATTGCCGCTTCCCGTGATTGTTGCCCCGTTTAAGGTCAGGGTGGCGGTGCCGGGGTCGTATTTGACATTCCAAGCATTGTTTTCAGTGGATTGTGTTAGCTCCCCACTGTTATTTGTGCTCCAGTAGGT
>CALXBE010000004.1 GCA_944386495.1 uncultured Gemmiger sp.
ACGGGGATAAAATACAAGAACAGCCACCGCAGTTCAAACTACGGTGGCTGTTAACTGTCTTATGAACACCGCTCCTTTCCGGGGGGCTTTCTTTATCCTTGGGTTACTCGACGCTGCCTTCCAGCTTTGCCAGAATGCCGGGGCGAACTGCGCCGGCATCGATCATCCGGATAGCATTCCGGAGAGGAAGCACTGCACTGGGGCTGACGGAGAGCTCATCAATGCCGATGGCCAGAAAGGTCTCGGTCATCTCCAGGTCTGCGCCCAACTCGCCGCAGATGCCGATCCACTTGCCATACTTGTGGGCATTGTCCGCAGCCATCTTGATGGCACGGAGCACAGCAGGATGGTGGGGGTCATAGAACTTGCCCAGGTTGTTGCACTGACGGTCGCAGGCCAGGGTGTACTGGGTCAGGTCGTTGGTGCCAACACTGAAGAAGTCTACTTCCTGGGCCAGCCGGTCGCTCATAAAGGCGGCGGCAGGAGTCTCGATCATAACGCCCAGCTCTACATTGTCTGCATAGGGGATTCCCTCTGCAGCCAGCTCGTTCATGACGGCCTTGCAGGCGCGCTTGCACTCCCGCACTTCCCATACGCTGGTGACCATGGGGAACATGATGGCCAGCTTGCCGTAGGCGGAAGCCCGGTAGAGGGCACGAAGCTGAGTGCGGAAAACTTCGGGGCGGGTCAGGCAGATACGGAGAGCGCGCAGGCCCATGGCCGGGTTCTCTTCCTTCTCCATCTGGAAGTAATCCACCTGCTTGTCGGCGCCGATGTCCAGGGTGCGGATGATGACCCGCTTGCCTTCCATGGCGCTGAGCACATTCCGGTATGCCTCGAACTGCATGTCTTCGGAGGGATAGTCGTCCACCGACAGGTACAGGAACTCACTGCGGAACAGGCCGATGCCGCCGCCGTCGTTCACCTTGACAGCAGGCACATCATCGGGAGAGCCAATGTTGCAGTAGACCATCATCTTCTGGCCGTCCTTGGTCACATTCTCCTGGCCCTTGAGGGTTTCCAGCAACCGCTTGAGCCGCAGCTGCTCTTCCCGCTTCTTCATCATGGTGGACCGGGTCAGCTCATCAGCATCGATGACCACCTCGCCGGTGCCGCCGTCAACAATTACCTCACGGCCCTCATACTCGGGCTTGAGGGCATCGCCCACGCCGATGATGGCGGGAATGCCCATGGTCCGGGCCAGAATGGCAGTATGGCTGCTGCCGGAACCGCCGGCAGTCACAAAGCCCAGGATCTTGCTCTTGTCCATCTGAACGGTCTCGGAGGGAGCCAGATCATCGGCAGCCAGGATCACCGGCACATCAGAGGCGATTCCCTCGTCCCCGTCATCTCCGGACAGGATCTTGATGATCCGGCCGGAAACATCCTTTACATCCGCTGCACGGGCCTGCATATAGGCATCGTCCATGCTGGCAAACATCTCTGCAAACTGAGCGGCCACATCGGTGACCACGGCCTCACTGTTGAGCTTTTCCTCAAAAATCTGGTCCTTGATGGCATCCTCAAAGTCCATATCCTCAGCCAGCATCTGGTGAGTCTCAAACAGAAGGGCAGCTTCGTCACCTGCATCAGCCCGGGCCTTCTCAGCCAGGTCGCCCAGCTGCTCAATGGCAGTGGCCTGGGCAGCCTTGAACCGTGCCCACTCAGCTTCCGGATCAGTGATGGAGGAGCGGACAATGCTGTGGCTCTTCCGACGATAGTAATACAAAGGACCTACTCCCACGCCATTGGAGACGCCCTTTCCCTGCACCAAAATCATAAACTCGTTCCTTTCCGGCGGGTACTCCCGCATCTGTTCTTCTGAAAGCAATGCAGCGGGCAGGCTGGGCAGCCTGCCCGCTGACAGGGCATTTAATCCTTAATTACAGGTTCTCCTTAAAGAACTTCTCCAGACCGGCGATTGCCACATCCTCGTCGTCCCCTTCGGCGGCTACGGTAACGGTGTCACCCTTGCGAACACCCAGACCCATGAGAGCCATCAGCTTGAGGGCATTGACTGCCTTGCCGTTCTTCTCGATGGTGATGGTGGAGGTGTAGTTCTTGGCTTCCTTTACCAGCATTCCAGCGGGACGGGCATGAATGCCTACGGGGTCGTTCACGGTGTAAGTAAACTGTTTCATGGTTTCTCTCTCCTACGAATGTAAAATTCTGCCCCAAAAAACGGGGCGCGGACCGTCCTTTGCTAACAGCCCTTTCTTATATATAGATGATAACTCTTTCCACCCTCAAATGCAACAATTTTTTATTTTACAGAAAATAGCTTTTTGGGCAAACCGCCCATGATTCCTGATTTTTTTTGGTTACTTTTTTCAAAGTGATTCCTGAAATCTTTATTTTTCGTTTAAGTGCACAATCTAGTAGTTCAAAAATCGTCACTTTGACCACTGAGGGGCAGGTCCTTGACATCCTATCCCGGCGGGAGTATCCTTTTGAAAAAGGCATTTGCAGGAGGTATGGCTTATGGTGCGAGAAATTGAAGGGCATTGTCCGGACACCGCCCGGGCCGCCTTTGTTGCCCCGGATGCTGCGCTCTGCGGCCGGGTCAGTCTGGAAGAGGGGACCAGCATCTGGTACGGAGCCGTCCTGCGGGCAGATACCGGAGCCATCCGAATTGGCCGGGACAGCAACATTCAGGACCTGGCCTGTCTTCACACCGGACCTGAGTTGGATGTGGTTATCGGTGAAGGGGTAAGCGTGGGTCACAATGCCGTGGTTCACGGCTGCGTGGTGGAAGACCATGTTCTGGTGGGGATGCATGCCACCCTCCTCAACGGCTGCCGGATCGGAGAAGGAAGTATTATTGCTGCCGGAGCCCTGGTTCCGGAAAACACCGTAGTTCCCCCGGGAAGCCTGGTAGTAGGAATTCCCGGAAAGGTTCTGCGCCCTGTAAGCCCGGAACAGACCCAGGGGATTCTGGAAAATGCCGAGGAATACAAACGGCTTGCCCGGCTTCATGCCCAGCCCTGACTTTCATTCTGCATATTATAAAGGAGTTTTATATGAATCTGCAAAGCATCCTGGTTATCATTCTTCTTATTGTGGGCTTTACCGCCGCCATCTGGTTCATTGCCAAAAACGGCGGCTGGAAAAGCGAGGGAGGATGCAACGGCAACTGTGCCAGCTGTTTTAACCGCTGCGAAAATGAAAAGAAGGACGGAGAGTGATCTCCGTCCTTTTTTATTCCCACAAATCGTAGTCTCCCAGTTCCAGGATCTGTCCGTCCAGCCAGACCCGCAGTTCCTCCAGTTTTTCCAGGTCCAGAGCTCCTGAGGCCACCAGCGTTTCCAGCAGCCCGGTGACCTCCCCGTCAAAGAGGATCTCCAGCATTTCCCCGGCTTCCCCTTCCAGGAATTTTCCCCGGGTGAGGGTCGGCCGGTAGAGGTTCCGGTTCCCCTCCTTCTCCCCTTTCACATACCCCTTCTTTTCCAGGCGGTAGAGAAAATTCAGCACCGTGCTGTCCGCCCACCGGCAGCCCACGGGCAGCTTATACTGAATCTGCCGCCGCCCTGCCGGGCCGTTGCATCTGTAAAGGGCCATAAGTACCTGCCGTTCGCTGGATGACAGTGGCTGCATACCTTCTTCGCCTCCGCAATTCTTTTACATTTGTGGTAGATTTTATCACTTTATACTGAGCGCGTCAAGTTCTCAGCCTATTTTTTATGCGTTTTCTTTTACATTTGTAGCAGTTTTTGTCTTTCATTTGAATACATTTGTTGCTTTTGCCGGGATTTCTCCCAAAAAGGAGATTCTTTTTTGGTATTTCGCAAGTTGAGACTGCCCCAAACACAAGAGTATAATTAAGATATTCCATTACAAATGCAGCGGTCAAGCCGCTTTTTGAGGAGGAAACCCTTATGGCAAGAGTATACAATTTCAGCGCAGGCCCTTCCATGCTGCCTGAAGCGGTGTTGCGGACCGCCCAGGCCGAACTGCTGGAGTACGGCACCAGCGGTCAGAGCGTTATGGAGATGAGCCATCGGAGCAAATATTTTGACGACATCATTGTCAAGACCGAGGCCGGAATCCGGAAGTTGCTGAATGTTCCCGACAACTACAAAATCGGCTTTTTCCAGGGCGGCGCCACCCAGCAGTTCGCCATGGTCCCCCTGAACCTGATGACCACCGGCAAAGCTGACTACCTGGTCACCGGCAACTTCTCCAACCTGGCCGCCAAAGAGGCCGCCAAGTTCGGTCAGGTAAACATTGTGGCCAGCAGCAAGGACCGGAACTTTACCTACATTCCCGATGTGACCAAGGTGGAATACACTCCCGATGCCAGCTACATCCACATCTGCCACAACAACACCATTTTTGGCACCACCTATCAGCAGGTGCCCCAGGTAGAGGGAATCCCCCTGGTGGCCGACATGAGCAGTGACATTATGAGCATGCCGGTGGATGTGAACCAGTACGGTCTCATCTACTTTGGCGTACAGAAGAATGTAGCCCCCGCCGGCATGGCCGTGGCCATTGTCCGGGAGGATCTGCTGGGGAAGGCTCCCGAAAATGTTCCCACCATGATGAACTACACCACCATCCTGGAGAAGGACAGCATGTACAACACTCCCCCCTGCTGGTGCATTTACATGACCGGTCTGGTGGTCGACTATCTCCAGAACACCATGGGCGGTCTGGAAAAAATGCACGAGATCAACAAGGCCAAGGCCAAGGTCCTCTACGATTATCTGGACAGTCAGGAGTTCTTCCACAATCCTGTGGAGAAGGAATACCGCAGCCTGATGAATGTGACCTTCACCAGCCCTGACCCGGACATGGACAAAAAGTTCTGCGCCGAGGCTGCTGCCGCCGGGTTCGTCAACCTGAAAGGTCACCGTCTGGTAGGCGGCATGCGGGCTTCCATCTACAACGCCATGCCCCCGGAGGGCGTAGCCAAGTTGGTCCAGTTTATGGATGACTTCCGGAAAGCCAACAGCTGATTTTTCACAGACAAGGGAGGAACCGCCTTATGTATACCATCAAAACCCTCAACGCCATCAGCCCTCTGGGTCTGGCCAAGCTGCCCAAGGCCCAGTTTACCGTGGATAACGAGACCAATACTCCTGACGGCATCCTGGTCCGGAGCGCCGACATGAACTCCATGGAATTTCCCGAAAGCCTGCTGGCCATTGCCCGGGCCGGAGCCGGTGTAAACAATATTCCCCTGGACCGGTGCACCCAGGAGGGTATCGTAGTATTCAACACTCCCGGCGCCAACAGCAACGCCGTGGCCGAGCTGGTCATTGGCACCCTCATTGCCGGGAGCCGTAACCTGGCCGCTGCTGCCCAGTGGACCCAGGACCTGAAGGGCACCGAGGGGATCGGCAAAGCCGTAGAGAAGGGAAAGAAAGCATTTGTGGGCCCCGAAGTCCGGGGCAAGGTACTGGGTGTTATCGGCCTGGGCGCTATCGGCGCTAAGGTCGCCACCATGGCCACCCATCTGGGAATGGAAGTGTACGGCTATGACCCCTACATCAGCGTGGAAAGTGCCTGGAGCCTGAGCCGGAATGTACAGCACTGCTTCAATCTGAACGACATGCTGCCCAAGTGCGATTACATTACCATCCATGTCCCCTACCTGCCCACCACCAAGGGCACCATCAATGCCCAGACCCTGGCCGCCTGCAAGGATGGCGTTCGGGTTCTCAACTTTGCCCGGGGTGAGCTGGTAGACAACCAGGCCATCCTGGCCGGGCTGGAGAGCGGCAAGGTAGGCGCCTACTACACCGACTTCCCCTGTGAGGAGCTTCTGGGCGTTCCCGGCGTGGTAGCCACTCCCCATCTGGGCGCTTCCACTCCCGAGAGCGAGGAGAACTGCGCCGTAATGGCCGCCGCTGAAATCAGCGATTACCTGAAGAACGGCAACATTCTCCACAGTGTCAACCTGCCCGAGGTATGCCAGCCCCGCACCGGCGGCAAACGGCTGTGCATTATCCACCGGAATGAGCCGGGCCTGATCAGCAGCATCACCTCTGTGACCACCGAATCCAAGGTGAACATTGAGAACATGGTGAACAAGAGCCGTAAAGATGTGGCTTACACCATTATTGATGTGACCGGCGCTCTGGACCCCGATGTGGTAAACAAGCTGAAATCCATCCCTGCCGTGATTCGGGTACGGGTTCTGTAACCTGTTATTGTCTTACAAAAAAAGCTGCCGCATGAAAGGTCATGCGGCAGCTTTTTGCGGTCATCTCATCCAGCGACCGATCACAGTGTCCACATCGCTGATCATCTGTTCGCAGCCACAGGCCAGGCGGTGTGCGGCTTTCCGCATTTTCCGCTTGTCCTGGTTCATAAGGTACACACCGGCGGCAGCCATAGCGGCTCCCATCATGGCTCCGGCGGCCACGCCGCCCATTCCCTGTTTCTTCATAAGGCATAACCTCCTTTATTGGATTGTGATTTTATAATTCCCTGTCTTCTTCGAGTTTATACGGCTTTTTTTGCACCGGGCTTTATGATACAATATGGAGCAGCAAGGGGAATTTTCACTCGGGAAGGAGTTTTTTGTTTTGCAGCGTCCTAAATCCGCACCCAAAACGGTGCTTTGCATTCATGATTTATCCTCGGTAGGCCGGGCCGGATTATCCACCATCTGCCCTGCTTTGGCAGTGATGGGGGTACAGGCCATTGCCCTGCCCACCAGTGTTCTTTCCACCCATACCGGGGGATTGGGCGACCCGGTGGTCATGTCCGGGGGCGGGTACGGCCAGGCCGCTCTGGACCACTTTGCCCAGCTGGGGCTGGAATTTGACGGAATTTACTCCGGATACTTAAGCAATCTGAATCAGGCCCAGCTGGTGCGGAAGGCTTTTTCCCTCTGGCCCAAAGCCTATAAAATGGTGGACCCGGTAATGGGAGACCACGGGCGGCTGTACAGCGGCATCTACCCTGAACTGGCAGTAGCCATGCAGGACCTGGCCCGGCAGGCAGACCTTATCGTTCCCAACCTGACCGAAGCCTGCCTGCTTCTGGGCAAGCCTTACCAGGAAAAGGAATTCACCAAGGCAGAGGCTTCCCAGCTTGCCCAGGAGCTTACCGCCCTCTGCCCCAATGTGGTAATCACGGGGCTGCCCATGGGGAAATACCTGGGCTGTGCAGGCGCGGGCGAGGAGAACTTTGTCATCCAGAAGCCCTTCCTGTCCCGGTCCTATCCCGGCACCGGAGACCTGTTCGGGGCCGTGCTTCTGGGAGGACTTTTCCGGGGCAATGCCCTCAGCGCCGCCGTGGACAACGCCGCTGCTTTTGTAAGCCACTGTATTGAGCTGACCCCGCCCGAGGCCGACCCCCGGCTGGGAGTATGGCTGGAAAAAGCTCTGGCTCAGCCGGAGCGGAAAATCTGAAAAAGGACTGGAAAATGAAGGAAGTTAATATTGTACTGGTGGAACCTCAGATTCCCCAAAACACAGGAAATATTGCCCGCACCTGCGCCGTCACCGGGGCCCGCCTCCATCTGGTAGGGCCTTTGGGCTTTACTCCTGACGACAAAAAATTAAAGCGTGCCGGACTTGACTACTGGCATGATCTTGATATAACATATTACCAGGATCTTGAGGAATATTTTTCTAAAAATCCCGGCCCCTGCCGTTTTTTCACCAGCAAGGGCCAGCACCGTCACACCCAGGTGACCTACCCGGACGGGGTGGCCCTGGTCTTCGGGCGTGAGGACGCCGGTCTGCCGGAAGAGCTTCTTCTGGCCCACCCCGAGGATTGTGTGCGGATTCCCATGCGCCGGGGAGAGCGCTGCCTGAATCTTTCCAATTCGGTAGCAGTAGGTGTGTACGAGGCGCTGCGCCAGGACGACTTTGCGGACCTGGAAGATATTGGACAACTGACACGATATGAATGGAAATGAGGATGTAAAACCATGAGCAAAATCGGCATTTTGACCGACTCCTGCTGCGATATGCCCCAGGAGCTGGCCGACAAATACCAAATCGATATTCTGTGCATTCCTGTTCTGCTGGAGGGGAAAACCTACATTGAGCGGCAGGACATGACCAACGACCAGTTCTACAACATGATGCGCCAGGCAGAAGGGGTCCCCACCACTGCCGCCATCACCCCCATCCAGTACTGCGAAAAGTACTGCGAGTACCTGGACAAGAACTACACCGATCTGCTGGTGGTCACCCTGAACAGCGGCGGCAGCAGCACCTACAACAATGCTCTCTCCGGCATTAAAATGCTGGAAGAGGAGCATCCCGGCCACAAACTGAACATCCAGGTGGTAGACAGCCATACTTACAGCATGGTCCAGGGCTGGCCCCTGGTGCAGGCGGCCCGGAAACTGCGGAACGGTGCAGAGCTGAAAATGGTCATCGGCGAGCTGAATCAGGCTTACGCCCAGATGGAAGTTTGCCTGGCAGCTTTCAGCCTGAAGCAGATGAAGAAGAGCGGTCGTATCAGCGCCGCCGCCGCTTTTGTGGGCGAGCTGCTGGGTCTGCGGCCCATCATCAGCCTGAACGACGGAATCAGCAAGGTGGAGTCCAAGGTCCGGGGAGATGCCGCCGTTATCCCCGCCATGATCAAATACTGCCAGAGCCGCGCAGACATGAACATGGTGGAGTATGGTCTGGGTTACACTGATGGAGACCGCATCAAGGAGCTGAAAAAGCAGGCCAAGAAAGCCTTCGGCCATGAGCCCGCCTATCTTTTCCAGCTGGGCGCAGCCGTCAGCTCCAACACCGGCCCTGACGCTATCGCCATCACCTTCCCCGGCGTTGCACGGCGGTAAAACCAGAGATACAAAAAGCTCCCTGCCCAGGCAGGGAGCTTTTTTAGTTATTCAGTGTTCCAGGTTGGCAGGACCAAACCCATAGGGCAGCAGTTCTCCCAGGGTAGTATCCAGATAATCGGTGGTGGATTTGGCCAGGATCACCCGCAGGTCATTGCCGCAGAACTCAAAGAGCGCCTGACGGCAAACTCCGCAGGGAGCAGAAATAAGCTCATTGACCTGCCCCTCCATGCTGCCCACGATGGCGATGGCTTCAAATTCCCGGACTCCCTCGCTGACCGCCTTGAACAGTGCGGTGCGTTCCGCACAATTGGTCACTGAGTAAGCCGCATTCTCAATATTACATCCCTTGAACACCTGTCCGTTTTTGGCCAGGAGCGCCGCCCCCACCCGAAAATGGGAGTAGGGCGTGTAGGCATTTTCCCGGGCCTCAAAGGCAGCCTCAATCAGCTTGGTCACATTCACATCCATGGCCGGGCCTCGCTTAATATTCAGCATTCAGGGCAATCTTGATCATGTCATTGAGGCCCTTCTGACGGACTTCGGCGCTGATGATCTCGGGGGTGACAAAGCTGTCGGAAATGGTGATCAGGCAGGTGGCCTGCTTGCCCAGCGCCCGGGCGTTGGCAAAGAGAGCAAAACTCTCCATCTCCACGCAGAGACAGTGGTGCTGGGCCCGGCGGGCAGCCTTTCCGGCCTCATCCGGATGATTTACGGGATAGAACACATCGGAGGAATGGGTGCAGCCTTCGTGCATTTTGATTCCCATTTTGGCGGCGCTGGCACGGATGGCGTCGTTGAGGGCGGGGCTGCTGGGCAGCTCGTCCTCGGTCACCCCGCTCTGGACCAGGGCAAAGGTGGACTCAGAGAAGGCGCTGGTAGCCAGCACCACATCCATCACCTTGACCTCAGGAACATAGCTGCCGGCAGTGCCGATTCGGACAATGTTCTCCACACCATACTGGGTATAGAGTTCGTAGGAGTAGATGCCGATGGAGGGCTGACCCATACCGCTGCCCATGACGCTGATGGGACGGCCCTGATAGGTGCCGGTATAGCCCAGCATTCCCCGCACATCGGTTACCAGCCGGGGATTTTCCAGGAAGTTCTCGGCAATATACTTTGCCCGCAGAGGGTCACCGGGCATAAGGACGGTTTTGGCGAAATCGCCCATCTGGGCACTGATATGAGGGGTAGACATAGTAATAACACTCCTTTTTTATAAAGTACGCCTGCCTTCCCCGCAGGGAAGGAAAGCGCCCTGTATTTCTGAAGTTATGGTAATTATAACACAACTGTGGTACAATGGCAACGAAGTTCCCGATGCTCCTCTCAGGGGCACCACTGCCCGGAAGGAGGCCGCCTTTTTATGGAAATTCCCAAGTCCTGCACCCTTTGTCCCCGCCAATGCGGGGTTGACCGGACCAGAGTGCCCGGGGCCTGCGGGGCAGGCTCCCTGAAAGTGGCCCGGGCCGCCCTCCATCATTGGGAAGAACCCTGCATCAGCGGCAGCCGGGGCAGCGGCACCGTATTTTTCAGCCATTGCACTCTCCGCTGCTGCTACTGCCAGAACTTTCCCATCAGCGCCCAGGGCCTGGGGAAAGAAATCTCTGTGGAACGGCTGCGGGATATTTTTCTGGAGTTACAGGCGCAGGGGGCCCATAATATCAATCTGGTCTCCCCCACCCAGTACCTGCCTTGGATTCTCCCTGCTCTGGACCAGGCCAGAAATCTGGGCCTTACCCTACCCATTGTATACAACACCGGCGGGTATGAACGGGTGGAGACTGTCCGTCTGCTGGCCCCCTATGTGGATATCTGGCTCACAGACCTGAAATATGGGGACGACACCCTGGGCCAGCGGCTTTCGGGGGTTCCGGATTATTTCACCGTGGCCCGTGATGCCATCCAGCAGATGATTGACCAATGTCCTCTCCCCCGGTATGACCAGGAGGGAATCCTTCAAAAGGGGGTCATCATCCGTCACCTGGTCCTCCCCGGCCAGACCGGAGACAGTCAAAAGGTACTGGACTGGATGGCAAGCCTGCCTAAAGGCAGCTATATTCCCAGCCTGATGAGTCAGTTCACCCCCTTCCACAAGGCAGCGGAAGCGGGACTGGGACGACGAATCACCAGCTACGAGTACAAAAAGATTTTGAACCATGCCCTGGCACTGGGCCTGGAGGAAGGCTTTTGTCAGGACAAAAGCAGCGCCAAGGAAGAATATACCCCACCCTTTGACCTGGAAGGGGTATAAATTGATTTCCTTTACAAAAAAGACCGGCACGCCTGCAGGGGCGCACCGGTCTTTTTCTATTCAAGTTCAAAGGTCCATCAGTCCCCGGGCTTCCAGCATGGCACGGAAGGATTCATACCCCACACAAGCCGAAGGAATCCTGCAAAAAGGCTTCTTGCCCTGATAGAGCACCAATTGACCGCTCCGCCCCATCCTGGTCACCCGGGTAATCTGATTCAAGGGCAGGGACCTTGCTTTTCCCCAGTAGGGAATCACGGTCAGGATATCATCTTTCACCCATGCCCGGTACCGGCAGCTGGCCCAGGCCGCCCACTGTATGAAAGCCATACAGAGCCCCAGCATAACCATCATCTTGGGGTCGTTCCCCGGGGCCATCAATGCCATGAACCCGAACACGGCGCTGATCAGGTGACAGGATATCCTCCAGACAGGGTGCAGATAAAGCACTCCCGGAGCCGGTTTTTCCTTCCGGGTCCACCACTCTCTTGCCAGTCCTGCCACTGGTGCAGCCAGCATAACCCAGATGAGCCATTTCATTACAGAGGCCTCCTTTGAATCAGCACAATTTTTACAAGTGCCATGCAAAAAGAACCGTTTCAAAAGAAACGGTTCTTTTTTGTTCTATTTTACCGCAGAACTGCGCCTTCGTCAGCGCTGGTGACCAGCCGGGCATACCGGGCCAGCCAGCCGCTGGTGACTTTGGGAGCAGGCTGTACATAAGCAGCCTTCCGCTTTTCCAGCTCCTCGTCGCTTACCTTCATGTTGATGGAAGCATTGGGAATGTCAATCTCAATCAGGTCTCCCTCCTGAACCAGGCCGATGGGGCCGCCGCTGGCAGCCTCGGGGCTTACATGGCCGATGGAGGCGCCACGGCTGGCACCGGAGAACCGTCCGTCGGTGATGAGGGCCACGGTCTTGTCCAGCTTCATGCCGGCCAGGGCGCTGGTGGGGTTGAGCATTTCCCGCATGCCGGGGCCGCCCTTGGGGCCTTCGTACCGGATGACCACCACATCACCGGGGTGGATTCCCCCTGCATAAATGCAGCTGATGGCCTCTTCCTCGCTGTTGAACACCCGGGCAGGACCGGTATGGCAGAGCATTTCGGGAGCCACGGCGCTCCGCTTGACCACGCAGCCCTTGGGAGCCAGGTTGCCCCAAAGGATCTGAAGTCCGCCGGTGGGAGTGTAGGGGTCCTCAATGGGACGGATGGCATTGTGATTCCGGTTGACAGCACCCTTGATGTTCTCCCCCAGGGTCTTACCGGTAACGGTCATCACATCCAGGTCCAGCAGCCCCTTCTTGGCCAGTTCTGCCTGAACGGCGGGGATTCCTCCGGCTGCATCCAGGTCGGGCATGTGGGTGGGGCCGGCAGGGGCCAGGTGGCAGAGGTTGGGGACTTTGGCGCTGACCTCGTTGAAGGTTTCCAGTTTCAGGTCCACCCCTGCTTCCTTGCAGAGAGCCAGCAGGTGGAGAACGGTGTTGGTGGAGCAGCCCAGAGCCATATCGCAGGCCAGAGCGTTCCGGACACTCCGTTCGTTGAAAATATCCCGGGCGCAGATGTTCTTCTCCACCAGGTTCATAATGGCCATACCGGCCTTCTTAGCCAGCTGGAGCCGCTTGGCGTAGACAGCGGGAATGGTGCCGTTGCCGGGCAGGGCAATGCCCACAGCCTCGCACAGGCAGTTCATGCTGTTGGCGGTGTACATACCAGAGCAGGAACCGCAGCCGGGGCAGCAGCCTTCCTCACACTGGGTCAGCTGTTCCTCATTCATAAGGCCGGCCTTGAAGGCGCCTACAGCCTCGAACATATAGCTCAGGCTGACTTCCTTCCCCTCATGGTTGCCGGCCAGCATGGGGCCGCCGCTGCAAACCACGGCAGGCACATTCATCCGGAGCGCAGCCATCAGCATACCGGGAACAATTTTATCACAGTTGGGCACCAGGACCAGACCGTCGAACTGATGGGCGGTAAACATGGTTTCCACGCTGTCGCAAATCAGTTCCCGGCTGGGCAGGCTGTACTTCATTCCCTCGTGGCCCATGGCAATGCCATCGCAGACACCGATGGCGGGGACCATAATGGGGGTGCCTCCGGCCATCCGGATGCCGGCCTTGACCGCCTCGGTGATTTTGTCCAGGTTCATATGCCCGGGAACGATCTCGCTGTAAGCACTGACCACGCCGATGAGGGGACGGTCCAATTCTTCTTTTGTATAGCCCAAAGCGTAAAAAAGGCTTCGGTTAGGTGCGCGCTCGGCGCCCTTGGTCACATTATCACTTCTCATGGGGACCTCCTGTTTTATAAAAAGCCGGATACTGAATCGTATCCGGCTTTCTGGATTCTGAAAAAGTCGCTTATTTCTTGAGCCAGCTCATCATGGTCCGCAGCTCGGCGCCGACCTTCTCGATGAGGTGGTCAGCCTGCATACGGCGCTGAGCCAGGAAGTGGACCTTCCGGCCGCCCTTGGGGCTCATCTCAGCCAGGAACTCGGAAGCAAAGGTGCCGTCCTGAATCTCGGTGAGGACCTTCTTCATTTCCTTCCGGGTCTCCTCGGTGATGAGGCGCTTGCCGGTGCGGTAATCGCCGTACTCAGCAGTGTTGCTGATGGAGTAACGCATCTTGCCCATGCCGCCCTCGTTGATCAGGTCGACAATCAGCTTCATCTCGTGGCAGGTCTCGAAGTATGCCATCTCGGGAGCGTAACCAGCCTCAACCAGGGTGTCAAAGCCTGCACGGATCAGCTCGCACACGCCGCCGCACAGAACAGCCTGCTCACCAAACAGGTCGGTCTCGGTCTCTTCCTTGAAGGTAGTCTCCAGAATGCCGGCCCGGCCTGCGCCGATACCGGAAGCATAAGCCAGGGCGATTTCCTTAGCCTTGCCGGTGTAGTCCTGCTCCACGCAGATCAGGCTGGGCACGCCCTTGCCTTCCATGTACTGGCTGCGGACGGTGTGGCCGGGGCCCTTGGGAGCGATCATAATGACATCCACATTGGCGGGAGGCACAATGGTCTTGAAATGAATATTGAAGCCGTGAGCAAAGGCCAAAGCCTTGCCTTCGGTCATGTAGGGAGCGATCTGGCTGTTGTAGATGTCAGCGCAGAGCTCATCGGGAACCAGCATCATGACCACATCGCCGGCCTTTGCAGCTTCCTCAACCTCCATTACATGGAAGTTGGGGCAGGTCTCAGCGAACTTGGCGGCCTTCTCCCAGTGGGCGCTGCCCTTACGCAGACCAACCACTACATTGACACCGCTCTCGGCCAGGTTCTCGGAATGAGCATGGCCCTGGCTGCCGAAACCGATGACGGCTACGGTCTTGCCATCCAGCACACCCAGATTGCAGTCGGAATCATAGTACTTCTTGATTGCCATAGTATTTCTCCTCTTTCCTCGGTCCCCCTCTTTCCTTTTAAGGGACCTTTAATAGATTTTATTATAGACCTTTGTTTTCCCGGTTTCAACTATTTTTTTATGCAAAATCACTCAAGGATTTCGGGTTCCGGCCTCAGGGTCTCCGCAGGCTTCCGGTTATGGACCCGAACCGGCCCCCGCTCCATGGCGGTAATACCGGTGCGGCACATTTCCAGAATGGTGTACCCTTCCAGCATGGCCAGGAAAGCATCGATTTTCTGAGGTGCGCCTGTAAGTTCAAAGACCATGCTTTCAGGGGTCAGGTCAATGATTTTTGCCTTGTAAATGGCGGCAATTTCCCGCAGCTCGCTCCGGTTGTTGACGGTGGCGGAGAGCTTGACCAGGAGCAGTTCCCGCTGAAGGGTGTGCTCCGGTTCCAGGAAAAAGACCTCAATCACATCCTCCAGCCGGGCAGTCTGGAGCATCAGCTGCCGCAGCACCGTCTCGTCGTCATGGATAGTGATGGTCACCCGGGTAACGGCAGGGTCGGTGGTGGCGGAGGAGGTAATGCTGTCAATGTTGAAATTTCTCCGGCAGAACAGCCCGGAAATCCGGCTGAGGGCACCGGGATTGTTCTTCAAAAGCAGGCCGATGGCCTTGCGCTCGTTTGCCATACCGCTCCTCCTTTCAGCTCATCATCAGGTCTTCCACGGTTCCCCCTGCGGGAATCATGGGCAGGACCTTCTCGTCCTTGTCAATGACACATTCGATCCAGGCGGGCTTTTTCTCAGCCAGAGCCTGGGCAAAGGCTTCCTGGAACTGGGCCAGGTTCTCACAGTGATACCCTTTCAGGCCAAAGCCTTTGGCCAGCTGGACATAATCGGTCTTCCGGTGAGGGTCGGTGCTGGAATACCGCTTGCCGTAGAACAGGGTCTGCCACTGGCGGACCATTCCCAGCACCTGGTTGTTGAAGATGACGGTGATGACCGGCAGGTCATAGCTGACTGCGGTGCAGGCCTCATTCAGGTTCATGTGGAAGGAGCCGTCCCCGGTGAGCATAATCACAGGAGTTTCCCGGCCCAGGGCTGCCTGGGCGCCCAAAGCGGCACCGTAGCCAAAGCCCATGGTTCCCAAACCGCCGCTGGTGATAAATCCACGGCTCTTCACATGGCGGAGGTACTGGGCAGCCCACATCTGGTGCTGGCCCACATCGGTGACATAGACAGCATCGGGACCAGCCTGGGCACAAATCTCCCCGATGATCTGGTGGGGCATAAGCCGGTCGTTGTGGTTGACCGGGTGGTAGTCAATGCTCTTCCACTGGTCAATATCCCGGAGCCATTCCTCATGTTTGGCAGCCTGGATATGGGGCAGCATGGCCTCCAGAATAATGGCGGCGTCTCCGGTGATGCTCAGGTCCACATCCACATTCTTTCCAATCTCGCTGGGGTCAATGTCGATCTGGATGATTTTTGCCTTCCGGGCAAATTTGTCGGTGTTCAGGGCCACCCGGTCCGAGAACCGGGTCCCCACAGCCAGCACCACATCTGCCTCGTCCATGGCCTTGTTGGTGGTATAGCTGCCGTGCATGCCCAGCAGACCCAGGTTGAGGGGTTCCTCATATCCCAGCACTCCCGCTGCCATAAGGGTATGGGTGGCGGGAATGTTGGCCTTGTGGATCATGGCCTTGAGGGCATAGCAGCCCTTGCCGCTCCGCACGCCGCCTCCCAGAAAGACCAGGGGCCGCTGCGCCTCGTTGATCCACTGGGCAGCCTGGACGACATTCTCCTCATTAAAGGAAATCACGGTAGTTTCAGGCACTGGCTGAGCGGGGGTGAACTCCCACTTTGCGGCAGTGACATCCTTGGGGATATCCACCAGCACCGGGCCTTTCCGCCCTGCCTGGGCGATCCGGAAGGCTTCCCGCATGGTAGCGGCCAGTTCGGATACATGGCGCACCACAAAGTTGTGCTTGGTGATGGGCATGGTGATTCCGGCAATATACACCTCCTGGAAGCTGTCCTTGCCAATGAGGCTGGTGCCTACATTGCCGGTAAAAGCCACCATGGGGATACTATCCATATAAGCGGTGGCAATGCCGGTGACCAGGTTGGTGGCGCCGGGGCCGCTGGTTGCCAGAACCACGCCGGTTTTTCCGGTGGCCCGGGCGTATCCATCCGCTGCATGGGCGGCCCCCTGCTCGTGAGCAGTCATAATGTGGGTGATTTTGTCCTGATAGTGGTAAAGGGCATCGTACAGATTCAGCACCGCCCCGCCGGGATACCCGAACATGGTGGTAACTCCCTGCTCCACCAGGACCTCGGCAAAAATTTCCGAGCCTGTCAGAAGCATATTCTTTCTCTCCTTATCCTTGAATCTTTCCCGTTTTCCCCTCTCACATCGCACAAAAAAGAGAGGAAAATGCTGATTTTAATTGTAGTACACCCGCCAAACAAAGTCAACGCTTTACAAAGGCAAAGTGCAGGTTTATAATGATGGAAACTGTGGGAAAAGGTGGGAAAGAAAGATGGAATTGAAGGAATACAGCCTCCGGTTGGAGGCTCTGGTGGTTTTCCGGGGACTGCTCCAGGACCCGGTGGTGGAGGCTTTGGGCCGCATGCTGGCCCAGCCCACCGTCTCCAGCTGCGGGGAATTCTGCTCCCGGCTGTTCGGTCACACCACCAACTGGAGCCGGTATCTGCTGGCCCGGGTGCTGGAGGAGGAAAACCTGTATGTGAAGGCCCTCTGCACCTCCCAGGGAGCGGATGAACTTCTTACTCAGGCTCTGGACAACGAGCTGGACTTCTTTACCCAGCTGGGAAAGCTGGCGCGGAAAGACCTTACTCTACCGGATTTTCTGCCCCAGTGGCAGGTGGAGGAAATTGATTTTTCCGCCGAGTACAAAAGCCGTCTAGCCGACCTGCACCACACCGGCTATGGAATTTTTGCCCGGTACAAGGTATTCACGGTGGAGGACTGTCAGCTGGTGCCGGTCCGTCATCCCGACCCTCAGAAGCTGAGCGAGCTGCCCGGCTACGAGGCGGAGCGGGCCAAGGTGATTGCCAACACCAAAGCCCTGTTGGAAGGCCGACCTGCCAACAATGTTCTTCTTTACGGGGATGCAGGCACCGGAAAGTCCAGCGCCATCAAGGCCATTGCCAATGAGTTTGCAGACCAGGGGCTTCGGCTGGTGGAGGTGAAGAAAAATCAGCTTTACCAGATTCCCCATCTCATGGACACTCTGGCCGCCAATCCCCTGAAGTTCATCCTCTTCATTGATGACCTGAGCTTCACCGCCAACGACGACAACTTTGCCGCCCTGAAAGCCATTCTGGAGGGAAGCGTGGGAGGCCGGAGCCACAATATTGCGGTATACGCCACCAGCAACCGCCGTCACCTTATCAAGGAGACCCTCAGCGACCGGGAGGGAGACGATATTCATCTCTCCGACACCCGTCAGGAGCTGATGAGCCTGTCCGCCCGGTTCGGTCTGACTGTCACCTTTGGCCGTCCTGACCGGGACCGGTTCGCCCTGATCGTGAAGGAGCTGGCAGGGCAGTTCGGCATCGAGGAACCCTTTGACCGGCTGCTGGTCAAGGCGGAAGCCTTCGCCATCCGTGCCGGAGGCCGCAGTCCCCGTGTGGCCCGGCAGTTCATGGAGCTGGTCTACGCAGGGGTGTTGTGACTTTAAAATACACTAATAAAATTTTCAAGCGAATAGTGGGGTGTTGCTATGTTTTTCCAGAAAATTTCCAATTGTAATCCTAGCCAACACATTAAAGCTTCAGATGTTATTCGCCAAAAATTACTTGAAAACGGAGGAATCGCAACAGTTTCCTCCATCAATGGAAATAGTTACATTGTTAAAGCTTCCCGTGATGGGAAGTCTTTCACCTGCGATGAGTTACCTATCAAACCGCCTTATGAATATCGAGTATTCGATATTATTGTTGACTTGCTCATTTGCCAAGGCGGAAAAGCCCGGAAAGGAAACGGTCGAAACTATCGCATGGGCGAAGGAAATTGTACGGAAGATACTGTAATTGGGGCTATTTCTAAAAACTATACTGGCAAGAAAAATGGCGAATCCGTTTACGATCCCGTCTTTGTTTTGGCAGCCATCATGGATTGGGCTGGTATTGTACGCAATCAGCGAGGATACCTTGAGCTCACGCCCCAGTTTCGAGAAAAGTTTAGTTCATTGAAGAAATCATGCTTTTAGCTCCATATTATTTATTTTGCCGCACAAAAAAGGCTCACCCTGTTGGGTGAGCCTTTTCTTTATGGTTTCAGGAAATTACAGGTGAAGCACACGGTCCTTGATCTCGGCGGTACGGCCCTGGTTCCAGAACTGGGTGCCGATGTAGCCGCAGGTACGGCGGGCCACATTCAGCTTGGACTGGTCACGGTTCTTGCAGTGGGGGCACTCCCACACCAGCTTGCCGTCATCCTCCACGATTTTGATTTCTCCGTCATAGCCGCAGACCTGGCAGTAATCGCTCTTGGTGTTCAGCTCGGCGTACATAATGTTATCGTAGATGAACTGCATAACGCTGATAACTGCTTCCAGGTTATCCTGCATGTTGGGAACTTCCACATAGCTGATGGCGCCGCCGGGAGACAGCTTCTGGAAGTCGGCCTCAAACCGCAGCTTGGTGAAGGCGTCGATCTGCTCCGCCACATGGACATGATAGCTGTTGGTGATATAGTTCCGGTCGGTAACGCCGGGAATCACCCCAAACCGCTTCTGGAGGCATTTGGCGAACTTGTAGGTGGTGGACTCCAGAGGAGTGCCGTAGAGGCTGAAATCAATGTTGTGCTTGGCCTTCCAACCGGCACAGGCATCGTTCATATGCTGCATGACCTGGAGGGCAAAGGGCTTTGCCACAGGGTCGGTGTGGCTGCGCCCGGTCATATACTTGCAGCACTCGTAAAGGCCGGCATAGCCCAGGCTGATGGTGGAATATCCGCCGTAGAGGAGCTTGTCGATGGTCTCCCCCTTCTTGAGGCGGGCCAGGGCGCCGTCCTGCCAGAGGATGGGAGCTGCATCGCTGAGGGTCCCCTTGAGCCGGTTGTGACGGCACATAAGTGCACGATGGCAGAGCTCCAGACGCTCGTCAAAAATCTTCCAGAACTGGTCCATGTCTCCGCCGGAGGAGAGGGCCACATCCACCAGGTTGATGGTGACTACGCCCTGGTTGAACCGGCCGTAGTACTTGGGCTTTCCGTTCTCGTCCACATAGGGGGTGAGGAAGCTGCGGCAGCCCATGCAGGTGTAGCAATGGCCTTCCCCGTTCTTATCCACCTTGTACTCCAGCATCTTCTTCTCGGAGATGTAGTCGGGCACCATCCGCTTGGCGGTGCACTTGGCAGCCAGCTTGGTCAGGTAGTAGTACTTGGTGCCTTCCCGGACATTGTCCTCCTCCAGCACATAGATGAGCTTGGGGAAAGCGGGAGTGATCCAGACACCCTCCTCATTCTTAACGCCCTGATACCGCTGGCGGAGCATTTCCTCAATGATGATGGCCAGGTCATCCTTCAGCTGCTGGTTATCCCCGGCCTCGTTCAGGTACATAAATACGGTGATAAAGGGAGCCTGGCCGTTGGTGGTCATAAGGGTGACCACCTGATACTGGATGGTCTGAACGCCCCGCTTGATCTCCTCACGGAGCCGCTTCTCCACAATGGCCTTCAGCTTTTCGGGGCCGGGATCAATGCCCAGGCTCTCCATCTCGGCCAGAACATCCCGCCGGATCTTCTGACGGCTCACATCCACAAAGGGAGCCAGGTGGGTCAGGCTGATGCTCTGACCGCCGTACTGGTTGGAAGCCACCTGGGCAATGATCTGGGTGGCAATGTTGCAGGCGGTGCTGAAGCTGTGGGGACGCTCGATCATGGTGCCGCTGATGACGGTGCCGTTCTGGAGCATATCCTCCAGGTTGACCAGGTCGCAGTTGTGCATATGCTGTGCAAAGTAGTCGCTGTCATGGAAGTGGATGATCCCTTCCTCATGGGCCTCCACAATATCCTGGGGCAGGAGCAGCCGCATGGTCAGATCCTTGCTCACCTCGCCGGCCATGTAGTCCCGCTGAACGCTGTTGACAGCAGGGTTCTTGTTGCTGTTCTCCTGCTTGACCTCCTCATTGTTGCACTCAATGAGGGTAAGGATCCGGTCATCGGTGGTGTTGCTGGTCCGCTTCAGGGTCTGCACATACCGATAGGTAATATATTTCCGGGCCACCTCAAAAGCGCCCGCTGCCATAATGCCGTCTTCTACCAGGTCCTGTATCTCCTCCACGCTCATGGCATGGGGGCGGCTGTCGCAGACCTTCTGCACATGGTCTGCAATGGAAACCACCTGTTCCTGCGTCAGACGCTGGTCTTCCTTTACTACATGGTTGGCCTTACCGATCGCAGCGATGATTTTGGTAATATCAAAGGCCATTTCGCTGCCGTTCCGCTTGATGATCTTCACGATTGCTTCTCCTTCTTTCTCTTTGTTTCTCAACACTATATTTATCCGATTTTCTGGGATTTATCCCAGTTAAAACACTAGATATTGTGGTCACCCCTTAAAAGGGTTCGTGAACTATCATATCCCATTCCATCCCCCCTGTCAATAGCCAAATACACAACCAATAGTGTTTAGCCCCATAAAATCATCCAAAATATTGGGTTTGGACTCCTTTTACAGTATTTTTGTAGGATCATACAAAATATATTACTCTTTTTTGGGCCCTATAAACTGTACTGTTAGAGCCCTGCACTTGCCTTTTTGGGGCGGCTTGGGTAGAATGAAGTAGAGTAATTTTAAACAGGGGGTGTGTTGGTGCATTATTCCGGAATCAAATACTGCGACATAGCCAACGGTCCGGGAGTGCGGACCAGTCTGTTTGTGTCCGGCTGCCGCCGTCACTGCTACAACTGCTTTAATTCCGAGACCTGGGATTTCAACTATGGTTCTCTCTTTGATTCCCAGATTCGGAACGACATTCTGGCAAGCCTCAAGCCGGATTATATTGCCGGGCTTTCGGTGCTGGGCGGAGAGCCCTTCGAGCCGGAAAACCAGGGTCCCCTGGCGGATTTTCTGGAGCATGTGCGGGTGCTGTACCCGGACAAGACTATCTGGTGCTATACAGGAAATGTCTATGAGACCGAACTGCTGACCCCCAGTCACGCCCGCTGCCAGGACACGGACAGGCTGCTGGGGCTCATCGATGTGCTGGTAGACGGCCCCTTCATTGAGGCCAAGAAAGACCTGGGTCTCCGGTTCCGGGGAAGCAGCAATCAGCGAATCATTGACCTGGCCCAAACCCGCGCCACCGGCAATCTGGTTTTGTGGCAGGACGATCCCCTCTTCCAGGACCACAAATTGTAACAAAATTATCCGGTTCCGCTTCTTTCAGTTGAGAAAGAAGCGGAACCTTTTTATTTTGGACAAAAAAATCCGCACCCGAACCGGGTGCGGAAAACAGACAAATCATTCTGCAATGGTGGGAACAGCTCCCGCAGGAATGGGGCAGACATACCCGGAACGGGTGGCCTCCTCAAATTCCTTCCGGGCTGCGGCCAGAAGCCGGGGATTCTCGTACAGGTCGATGATCGCCCCGGTCATAACCTTGGCAGCCTGGAGCATAGCCTTGTGGGCCAGGGAGGTATTCCCGCAGCTGACGATCTGCCAGCTGTGGCCGGGAGTTCCGCTGGGCCAGGCAGCGGTGTGGATTTGTCCCACAGGAGTGAGCCAGCTTACATCCCCCACATCGGTGGAGCCGGGCTCAAAGGCAGGGCCCTGGTAGAGGGGAATGAGGAAGTCGTTCATAGCGTGACCGGCTTCCTTCTGCAGGGCTTCCACCTGGAGGGCCATCTCCGGGCTGTGGTGGGCTGCAATGCCGGGGGTAGGAGCCTGGGGGCAGGTAGCCGCCAGACGGTCGGCAAACTCCAGCTCCTCGGGTGTATGCTGAGCCACTCCCAGCTGGGCAAAGTTGTCGTACAGCACCTTTTCCAGGGTGTGGTTGGGAACCGTATCAGCCAGACCGTCAATGAAGGTCTTGGTAAAGGTGGTGCCGGTCATAAGGGCCGCGCCCTGGGCGATGTCGTCCACCCGCTTTTGCAGCTCCACGGCCTCGGCCACCTTATTGGACCGGACCATGTACAGCACGGAAGCCTGGTTCTGGACCACATTGGGGCTGCATCCGCCGGCATCGGTGATGGCATAGTGGACCCGGCACCGGGAGCCCATGTGTTCCCGGAGGAACTGAACGCCGATGTTCATCAGCTCTACCCCGTCCAGAGCGCTGCGGCCCCGTTCGGGAGCGGCAGCAGCGTGGGCTGCCACTCCATGGAAGGTGTACTGGGTCTGAATGCAGGAGTTGCTGGACCCGGTGACCACCTCGTTTACATCACCCGGATGCCAGGTAATGGCGGCATCCAGATGGTTCCAGACCCCATCCCGGGCCATAAATGCCTTGGAGGCGCCCCCTTCTTCTCCGGGACAGCCGTAGAACTCTACCGTGCCGGAGCAGCCGGTGGATTCCAGGTAGGACTTTACTGCCAGGGCGGCGCCCATGCTGCCTGCTCCCAGCACATTGTGACCGCAGCCATGGCCGCAGCCGCCCTCCTGCCGGGGCTGGTGTTCCAGAAGTCCGCCCTTTTGAGAGAGGCCGCTGAGGGCATCATATTCAGCCAGAATTCCGATGACCGGTTTTCCGCTGCCCCAGCTTGCCCGGAAGGCAGTGTCGATTCCAGCCAGGCCCCGCTCCACGGTAAAGCCCAGCTTTTCCAACTGGTCGCAGTAGAGGGCTGCGGACTTTTCCTCCCGCAGGCTCAGCTCTGCATAATCCCAGATTTTGTCGTTTACCTGACACAGCAGATCGGCCTGCCGGTCAATGACCGACAGGGCCGCCTGTTTGTTTTTGTTATCCATACTCATGGTTATGTCTAACCCCTCTTACAATACCTTGCTCAGGAATTCCTGGAGACGGGGATGCTGGGGATGGAGGAAAATATCATCCGGAGTTCCCTGCTCCAGCAGTTTTCCGTCTGCCATAAACAGGACCCGGTTGCCTACTTCCCGGGCAAAGCCCATCTCATGGGTGACCACTACCATGGTCATCCCCTCCTGGGCCAGTTCCTTCATTACATCCAGAACTTCTCCTACCATTTCCGGGTCCAGAGCGCTGGTGGGCTCGTCAAAGAGCATGACTTCCGGCTCCATCATAAGGGCCCGGACAATGGCCACACGCTGCTTCTGACCACCGGACAGCTGGATGGGATAAGCTCCCGCCCGGTCGCCCAGTCCTACCCGGCCCAGCAGTTCCAGAGCCTTCTTCTCGGCCTGGTCCTTGGGCATATGATGAACCTTGATGGGAGCCAGGGTCATATTTTCCAGAATGGTCATGTGGGGGAAGAGGTTAAAGTGCTGGAACACCATTCCCATCTTCTGGCGGTGCTTGTCAATGTCCAGCTTGACCATCTTTCCCTTTTCGTTGGGAACTTTCTTCTTGGTGATGTCCACCCCGTCAAAGATGATGGAGCCGCCGGTGGGCATTTCCATCAGGTTGAGGCTCCGCAGGAAGGTGGATTTACCGGAACCGGAAGGTCCGATGACTACCATAACATCGCCCTTCTGAACATTGACGGTGATCCCGTCCAGAGCCTTGATGGCTCCCCGGTTGTAGTATTTTTTCAGGTCGGTAACCTGGATCAGATTATCTTTGGTCGCCACGGCGCATCCTCCTCTCGAAGTAAGCAATGACCTTGCTGGTGGGGAAGGTCAAACAGAAATACATGGCTGCTACTACCAGCAGGGGCTCCAGCACCAGGAAGGTACCGGCCTGGGCTGCCTTGACGGCGGACATAAGATCCTGCACGCCGATGGTGTAAGTAATGGCAGATTCCTTGATGATGGTAACGAACTCGTTGCCGATGGCCGGCAGGATGTTCTTGATGGCCTGGGGCAGAATGATGTAGAGCATGGTCTGACCCTGGGTAAGGCCCAGAGAACGGGAAGCCTCGGTCTGACCGCCGTCCACAGACTGGATACCGGCCCGGATGATCTCGGAGAGGTAAGCACCGGAGTTGAGGGCCAGAGCCACCACACCGGGCAGGAACCGGTTGAGCTTCAAAAAGCCCAGCACTGTCACGGAGGGCAGATCAATTACATTTTTGCTGAACACCACCTGGTACACAATGAACAGCTGTACCAGCATGGGGGTGGCACGCACCACTTCCACATAGACGGTGGCGATAAAGCTGATGGGGTTGAACCGGCCCACGGCAGCCAGGAATCCCTCCTCCCGGAGATGGCCGTCGGGGGTCATGGCCAGAAACCGCAGGGGCTGGAAATTGCTCAGCCGCATGACTGCCAGCACCAGAGCCAGCAGGAAGCCCAGGATCACCGTAAAGAAAGAGAGATAAACTGTACACAGCATTCCCTCTTTGAACATATCGGCATATTGGAATGTTTTTGCAAAGCCAGCAGCAGAAACACTCATGGCATATACTCCTTTCAGGGGGGATTAGTTCTGGAAAACAAGGGCAATTCCCCCCCGTCAAAAGACGGAGAGGAATTGCGAATCAACCTAGGGTAAAGTGGAATCAGCCTTCCATCAGGCCTTCGTAGATGTTGCCGGAAGCAAGCTCGTTGGCCTCAGTGATGAAGGTGTCCAGGCTGCCGTCTGCCAGAGCAGCGGCGATAGCCTCGTTTACGCCGGCCATGAGAGCCTCGTTGCCCTTAACCACGCCAATGGAGGAACCCTCCACCTCGTAGGGAACATCGAAGGCAATGCACAGGTCGGGGTAGTTCTTGGCGTAGCTCTCAGCTACAACGGTCTCAATGAAACCGGCATCCAGCTTGCCGCCCAGCAGCTCGGAAACCACATCGGTCACCTTAGCCAGCTGCACAACATCAGCGTCGGGGGTGTTCTCCATGGCCAGGTCGTACTGGATGGAGCCCAGCTGTGCGCCGATGGTCACAGAAGGATCGTTCAGCTCTTCCAGAGAAGCCCACTTGTCCTTGTTGGCCTGAACGGTCACCAGGGACTGGCCGCCCTGATAGTAGATGTCAGAGAAATCCATGGCATCCATACGGTTGGGGTCGGGGCTGAGGCCAGCCATGCCCAGGTCTACATTGCCAGCGGTAACTTCGGCCAGAACGCCGTCAAAGTCCATGGGAACCACTTCCAGGGTCAGGCCCATGTAGTCAGCAATGTACTGAGCCAGAGCCATATCGAAGCCGGCCAGCTGAGCGTTGCCTTCCTCGTCAATGGCGTAGAACTCGTAGGGAGCAAAGTCGGGGCTGGTAGCCACGGTGAGAACGCCGTCGGAAACGGTGGTCAGCTCTTCCTTCCACCAGCCTTCGGGCTTCTCCTCAGAGGAGGTGTCCTCGGCAGCTGCATCAGCAGCGGGGGTGGACTCCGCAGCGGCGTCCTGAGAATCGGTAGCGGTGCTGCCGCAACCGGCCAGCAGGCTGACCAGCAGGGTCAGCGCAAACATAATAGCAAGTACTTTTTTCATGATGTCATCCTATCCTTTCCAGTCGCTTCAGACTGTATAGGCAGTATACATGAATATTCATTCATTTGCAATTGGTAATCTGCCCCAACATCTTCCACAACACAGTTTATTTTCTGGTAAAACCAGCCATATTTTTAAGAAAAGAAGCAAATTATATGCATTTTACAATGTATATATTCACTATTGACAGAAGTTATTCCCTCAGAAAGGCAGGGGTTTGCCCTGTTTTACCCATTCCCGGAACTCTGCCGAGGAGGCAAACAGCACATCTCCGGCGCTGTTGAGAGCGGTTTCAAAGCTGTCCTGGATCACGCCGATGATAAAGCCTACTCCCACCACCTGCATGGCGATCTCGTTTGGAATCCCGAACATGGAGCAGGCCAGAGGGATCAGCAGCAGGCTTCCCCCTGCCACACCGGAGGAGCCGCAGGCAGCCACAGTGGCCAGCAGGCTGAGAAGGATGGCAGCGGAAAGGCTGACCTGGATTCCCAGGGTGTTGGCGGCGGCCAGGGTCATAATGGTGATGGTTATGGCAGCGCCGTCCATATTGATGGTGGCTCCCAGGGGGATGGAGACAGAGTAGAGGTCCTTATCCAGGCCCAGCTTTTCACACAGGGCCATATTCACCGGAATGTTGGCGGCAGAGCTGCGGGTGAAGAAGGCGGTGACACTGCTCTCCTTAATGCAGATCCAGAGAAGCGGGTAGGCATTCCGCCCAATATAGAGGGATGCCATAATAGGGCTGACAATGAGGGCCTGGAACAGGAGGGTCCCCACCAGCAGGGCCAGCAGTTTGCCATAGTCCAGGAAGATGGACAGGCCGTTGGTGGAGACAGAGGTATAAACCAGGCCCAGGATTCCCACAGGGGCAAACTGGATGACCCAACGGACCACCTGGGTGACGGCATCGCTCAGCTCACCGATGGCACTCTTGGTGCCGTCCGCAGCCAGCCCTTTCAGGGCCAGGCCAATGACAATAGCCCAGCAGAGCACCCCGATATAGTTGGCGTTGGCAATGGCGGAGACAGGGTTCTCCACCAGGTTCACCAGCAGATTATTCACCACTTCTCCCAAAGTGCCGGGAGCGGCATTGGCAGCCGCCTCCACCCCGGTCAGCCGGATGCTTACCGGGAAGAGAAAGCTGGCAACCACCGCACAGCTGGCAGCCAGCACAGTGCTGAGTATATACAAAGCCAGCACCTTTCCCATTTTATGGCCTACCGCGTTGCTGGCGTTGGCCACACTGGCAATGACCAATACGAATACCAGCAGAGGGGCAATTCCCTTGAGGGCCCCCACAAACAGGTTGCCCAGGATGGTCAGCCAGCTGGCGCCGGGAAAAACCACGCCCACCACCACACCGATGACCAGTCCCAGAGCGATACGGGTGACCAAGGTGATTTCATGCCATTTTTCCCAAAGTTTCTTCATTCAATCTTCTCTCTTTCTTTCATTATATAAGAGGGACTTTCCTTCCCCTTTGAAAAAGCAGGAGCCAGTCCTGCACAGGTCTGGCTCACTGATTTCCCGACTTTTCCTTTTCGGCCTTTTCAGCCGCTTTCTGAAGCCGGATCAAATATTTCTTTTTCTGCTCCTCCCACCGGGCAAGGCTCTGCTGGGTAGGCTTTTCCAGGCAGCGGCCCACACTCCAGTGAAGGCCATCCCGGCGCATCAGCTTGATCCGCACCAGCCACTGGTGATTCTGAGGGCAGGCTGTAAGAGTATAATACCCTGTATTTCCCCGTTTCAGCCAAATCTCTGCCGGGGAAAGTTTTTCCTCACAGAGGGGGCAGTGGATGTTCTGGACCTCCTCCTGGGTACGGAAGCCTTCCTTATCCAAAAATCCGGTAAAATGCCGGAAATCCAGATACTCCGCTTCCGGGTCAGAGCAAAGGGCCTCCCGAAGCTGGTTGGCCTCGGTGGGATAGGCGGCCAATCCCTGCTCCAGGTCCAGCCGGGTACAGACATCCACCGTATAGAGGGCATCTGCCAAAGCGTCATGGAAAGGTCGGTCCATGGGCAGACCCAGCCGCTCCACCACGCTTTCCAGGGTCATCCCCTCCCCTTCCTGCCGGGGATATTCCCGGAGGAAAAGGCGCTGGATGTCATACCATTCCCGGGGCCAGGTATCGTCCAGCCCCACCAGGTAAAGGTTCTGTTTCAGCACCGGCACATCGTCCAGGCCCCATTCCGCAAAGGCGGCGTCTTCTCCTGCCCACTGGACAAACCGGCGCAGGCCCTCCTTGATGGGAACGCCCCCATCCAGGTCCTGCTGGGTCAGACCGGTGACCTTGGCAATATGGTGCTGAAGTTTCCGGAAGATCCGGGGTTTCAGATTGATTCGGAAGGTATCCAGGACCTGGGCCTGCTCATTGATTTTCACAGCCCCGATCTGGATGATCTCCCCCCGCAGGGTCTGCTCCACTCCGTGGTACTCGAAGGTCCTGGTCTGGTAACCGATATTCCATTCCAGGTCAAACACGATCAGATTCATGGACAAACGCCTTTCCGTAGGATTATTTTTCCAGAGTCTTGCTGAAGCTGTCCTTCAGGGTCACGATCCGGTTGAAGGTGCCGGGGTTCTTGGAGTCGGGAGTAAAGTATCCCATCCGGACAAACTGGAACCACTCTCCCGGCTGGGCGCCGGCCAAAGCCTTTTCCAGCTTGCAGCCCTTGAGGGTGCGGATGCTTTCAGGGTTCAGGTACTCCTTATAGTCCGCATCCTGGGCAATGGCGTTCATATCCTGCTGGGTGAACAGCACATCATACAGGTTCACATCTGCATCTACGGCGTCAGTGCAGCTGACCCAGTGGATGGTTCCCTTCACCTTCCGTCCGTCCACAGGATTTCCGTTGCCGGTCTCCAGGTCGGCGGTGCAGTGGATGGCGGCGATGGAGCCGTCAGGGTTGGTGTCCACGCTCTCGCACTTTACAATGTAAGCGCCCATGAGCCGGACTTCCTTGCCGGGGGTGAGCCGCTTGAACTTGGGCGGGGGAACCAGGGCAAAGTCGTTGGCCTCGATCCAGCACTCACGGCTGAAGGTGACCTGCCGCACGCCGGCGGTCTCATCCTGGGGATTGTTGGAGACCGGGAAGGTCTCGGTCTTGTCCTCGGGATAGTTGTCAATGATCAGCTTGACAGGCTCCAGCACGGCAATCCGCCGGGGAGCTACCGGGTCCAGCTCATTCCGGATGCAGAACTCCAGCAGACGATGGTCCACCAGGCTGTTGGCCTTGGCCACACCGGCCCGCTGTACAAAGTCGAAGATGCTGGAGGGGGTATAGCCCCGGCGGCGCAGGCCGCAGAGGGTGGGCATGCGGGGGTCGTCCCAGCCGTCCACAATTCCCAGCTCCACCAGTTCCCGGAGATACCGCTTGCTCATAACGGTGTTGGTCACATTGAGACGGGCAAACTCCCGCTGTTTGGGGAACTGCTTCCCGAACAGGTTGGAGATGACCCAGTCGTACAGGGGGCGATGGTTCTCAAACTCCAGACTGCACATGCTGTGGGTGATACCCTCAATGGCATCCTGGATGGGGTGAGCAAAGTCATACATGGGGTAGATGCACCAGGCATCCCCCTGCCGGTGATGGTGGGCATGCTTGATACGGTAGATGGCCGGGTCCCGCATATTCATGTTGGGGCTGGACATATCGATCTTGGCCCGGAGGGTCTTGGAGCCGTCCTCAAATTCTCCGGCTCTCATCCGGCGGAACAGGTCCAGGTTCTCCTCCACAGGGCGGTCCCGCCAGGGGCTGGGCTTGCCGGGAACGCCTGCATCAGTGCCCCGGTACTCCCGCATTTCCTCCCGGGACAGTTCGCACACATAGGCTTTGCCTTCCCGAATCAGCTTCTCAGCGCACTCATAGCACTGCTGGAAGTAGTCGCTGCCGTAGAAGATACCGCCGTTGGGAATGGCACCCAGCCATTCCAGGTCCTGCTGAATGCTGTTTACATACTCCACATCTTCCCGCACCGGGTTGGTGTCGTCAAACCGGAGGTTGAACTTACCGCCATAAGCATTGGCGATGCTCCAGTTGATCCAGATGGCCTTGGCGCTGCCGATATGCAGGTAGCCGTTGGGCTCGGGGGGGAACCGGGTATGGATTTCATTCACCACACCCTCGGCCAGGTCCTGGTCGATGATCTCAGTCAAAAAGTTGCTGGGCTTTTCTGCCATGATAAAACCTCTCTTCATAACTTTGAAATCCGCACAAATGCGGACAGACTTCTCATAAAACTATATTTTACACGATTCATCACCATCTTTCAAGAGGGACAGAGGGCCTGAGCCCCCTTTACACCAAAAAATCCCCGTGGTATAATAGCTCCATCTGCGGAAAACTCCGCAGTGGGTTGGGTCTCTTAGGATTTTAGGCCCCCGGGCGCCCTGTTCTGGCGTCCGGCCACCCGCAGCCGACCTGGCGGCGCTGCTGCGGATAAAATCTTTGCCGCCGGAGAATTGAATATGAAAACCAAAACCTTGTCCGTTTCCACTATGGCCCGCTGTGCCATGGTGGCCGCCCTCTACACGGTACTCTGCATGGTGCTGGCCCCTGTCAGCTTTGGGGCGGTCCAGATCCGTCTGGCTGAGGCCCTCTGCCTGCTGCCGGTGTTTGGCGGCGAGTACATTCTGGCTGTCACCCTGGGATGCTTTTTGAGCAACCTGCTGGTCACCGGCTTTCCCGACATTCTCTTCGGTACCCTGGCCACCCTGCTGGCTTGCCTGTGTACCTATGCTCTGCGGAATGTACGGTGGAAAAAGCTGGCCATTCCCGCCTCCATCCCTCCGGTGGTGTTCAACGCCCTCATTGTGGGGCCTGAGATTGCCTACTACTTTTCCGATGCCCCCTTTACCCTGGCCGCCTGCGTCATCAACGGAATCACCGTGGGCCTGGGAGAGATCGTCAGCTGCATGATTCTGGGCGTGGCCCTGGTCCGGTTGATTGAAAGCAACCCGGCCCTCCGGGGAGTCTTTCTCCACAAATAAATTCTGACTGCCGCCTTTCCGGGAAATCCTAAGCCCGGAAGGGCGGTTTTTTCGTTATCTGCATTCATCGGAACCTTTCCTTTGCCCGGAATTGCATCCCTGCCAAGGCGGTGCATTTGTAAGAATTCTGTTAAATCTGGGTGGGATAATTTGACAGCCTTTCATTTTAGGGTGTATTATAATACGGTTATTCTTATATATTAAAGAGGCAGGAGGGCCTTTCTATGGCTTTTATTGATAAACTGTTCGGTACCTTCTCCGACAAGGAACTGAAAAAGATCCGTCCCCTGGCGGACAAGGTGCTGGCCCTGGAATCCAAAATGGCGGAGATGACTGATGCTCAGCTTCAGGAAATGACCCCCGCTTTCCGGGAACGGCTGGCCGCCGGGGAAACCCTGGACGATCTGCTCCCCGAGGCTTTTGCAGTCTGCCGGGAGGCCAGTTCCCGGGTACTGGGAATGAAGCATTACCCTGTTCAGATCATCGGCGGCATCGCCCTGCACCGGGGCCGGATCGCTGAGATGTGCACCGGTGAAGGCAAGACTCTGGTGGCTACCCTCCCCGTCTACCTGAATGCTCTGGCCGGAGAAGGGGTCCATGTGGTCACCGTCAACGATTACCTGGCCCGCCGTGACAGCGAGTGGATGGGCAAACTCTACCGGTTCCTGGGCCTCACCGTAGGCCTGGTGGTCCACGGAGTGGACTCCAAGGCCCGGAAGGAAGCCTACGAGGCTGATGTGACCTATGGCACCAACAACGAGTTCGGCTTTGACTACCTGCGGGACAACATGGTGGTTTACAAGGAGAAGATGGTCCAGCGTTCCCACTCCTACGCCATTGTGGACGAGGTGGACTCCATCCTCATTGATGAAGCCCGTACTCCCCTTATCATCAGCGGCAAGGGCGACGACAGCAGCAACCTGTACCAGCAGGCAGATGCTTTTGCCCGGACTCTGAAAAAGAGTGTGGTAGTGGAGCTGGACACCAAGACCCAGAGCGACGAGCAGGCCGAGGGGGACTATGTGGTGGACGAAAAGCACAAGACCTGCACCCTTACCGAGAGCGGCATCAAAAAGGCCGAAGCCTGGTTCAAGGTAGAGAACCTGGCCGCCGCCGAGAATATGACCCTGGCTCACCACATCAACCAGGCCATCAAGGCCCGTGGCGTTATGCAGCGGGATATTGACTATGTGGTCAAGAACGGCGAAGTCATCATTGTAGACGAGTTCACCGGACGGCTTATGATCGGCCGCCGGTACAACGAAGGTCTCCATCAGGCCATTGAGGCCAAGGAAGGGGTCCAGGTGGCAGCCGAGAGCAAGACCCTGGCCACCATCACCTTCCAGAACTACTTCCGTATGTACAAAAAGCTGGCCGGCATGACCGGTACTGCCAGCACCGAGGCGGACGAGTTCTCCCAGATTTACGGGCTGAACATTGTCACCATCCCCACCAACCTGCCCATTGCCCGGAAAGATATGCCCGATGTGGTGTACAAGACCGTCAACGGCAAGTACAACGCCGTCTGCGACCAGGTGGCCCAGTGCCACGAAAAGGGCCAGCCTGTGCTGGTAGGTACCGTGAGCATTGAGAAGAGCGAAATTCTCAGCAAGATGCTCAAGCGCCGGGGAATCCCCCACAATGTATTGAACGCCAAGCACCACGAGCAGGAAGCCGCCATTGTTGCCCAGGCCGGCAAGAAGGGCGCCGTGACCATCGCCACCAATATGGCAGGCCGTGGTACCGATATTGTGCTGGGCGGCAACGCCGAATACATGGCCAAGGATGCCCTCCATCAGGAGAAGTTTGCCGAGAAGCTGCTGCTTCAGGAACTGCTGGCTGAGAATCCCGACGCCCAGCCCTCTGATCTGGACCCCGAGATGGTGGAACAGCTCTACGCCGAGTGCGACGGCCACGCCGAGACCCAGGACCAGAACATTCTCAAGACCCGGAAGCGGTTTGAGGAACTGCTGGCCCAGTTCAAGCCCGAGACCAAGGCGGAAGCCCAGGAAGTGCGGGATGCAGGCGGTCTGTTCATCATCGGTACCGAGCGGCACGAGTCCCGCCGTATTGATAACCAGCTCCGCGGCCGTGCCGGCCGTCAGGGCGACCCCGGCGCCAGCCGGTTCTTCCTCAGCCTGGAGGACGACCTTATGCGTCTGTTCGGCGGGGAGAAGGTCCAGAACCTCATGAATACCCTGGGACTGGAAGAGGATATGCCCATTGAGAACAAGATGATTTCGGGCAGCATCGAATCCGCTCAGAAGCGGTTGGAGAACCGGAACTTTGCCATCCGTAAGAGCGTGCTGGAGTATGACGATGTAATGAACCAGCAGCGTGAGATCATCTACGGCCAGCGCCGGAAGGTTCTGGACGGCGAGGATATCAGCTCCACCCTCCACACCATGATGGAAGAGAGCATTGCCGCCAACTGCCAGATGTTCCTGGGCGGAGACGACCCTGCCCAGTGGGATTTCTCCGCACTCAAGCGGCATTACATGGGTTGGCTCTGCCTGCCCACCGACTTTGTCTACCAGCCTGAACAGCTGAAGGACCTGAAGCGGGATGATGTGTCCCACATCCTTACCGAGCGGGGCGAAAAAATTCTTGCCGCCAAGGAAGCCAAGTACGGCAGCCCTGTCATGCGGGAGCTGGAGCGCATCTGCCTGCTCCAGACCGTGGACCGGAAGTGGATGCAGCACATTGACGACATGGACCAGCTGAAACAAGGCATTTCCCTGCGGGGCTATGGTCAGAAGGACCCGGTGGTCGAGTATCGTATCGAGGGCTTCGATATGTTCGACGCCATGATTGACAGCATTCGTGAGGATGCCGCCCGGATGCTCCTGACCATTGAGGTAAAGGCCTCTGCTCCCCAGCGCCAGCAGGTGGCACAACCCACCGGCGAGGGCGCTGTCCCCCGTCCCGGTGCCAAGGGCGGCACCCCTGTGAAAGTGGTAAAAATCGGGCGGAACGACCCCTGTCCCTGCGGCAGCGGCCTCAAGTGGAAAAAGTGCACCTGTGCCCAGTACCATCCCCAGTAACCTTTAAAATCAAAGGAGCCTGTACCCTTCCGGGTACAGGCTCTTCTTTTTTATCTTACTTTTTCCAGGTGGGGACCAGCAGCCAGAAGGCCACCGCTACCGTAATGACCAGGGTAAGCAGCTGCAAAGCCCAGGCCCAGCCCTGGGTCTGGGGCAAAAGAGGCCAGATGGTCTCGGTCAGCCCCAGCTGAACAAGGATGTATCCTCCAAAGGCCATGATTGCCATGGCCTTGGCCCGTTTTCCCTGAGGATTCCGGTCTTCCCCGTTTCTCAAGAGAAGCCCGACCACCAGGAGAACGCCTCCCAAAAGCAGGACATCATATTCCATACTCTGTCTCCTTATCAGTAGGTAATGAGGGTGACTCCGGTGTAGTAGTGGGTGAGGATCTGCTGGTAGTTCCAGCCGTTGCTGGCGTAACCGATGGCGCCCCACTGGCTCAGACCGCAGCCATGGCCGTAACCGTACACATCAAAAATAAAGGTGTCGGTGGCAGCATCATACTGGACGGTAAAGCAGCTGGACCGCAGGCTCCGTCCGTCGATGGACCGTCCGGCGGTGAGGGTCTCCCGGAACCAGCGTCCGGAGCAGGTGGTGCTGTTGGAGCCCTGACCGATCTGGATGCCGTCCTGGCCGATCCAGCCGTATGCGTTGGTTTTCAGGATGGTGAACCACTGGCTGGGGTCCAGGCTGGACAGGTCAATGCCCAGCTTTTCCAGAATCCGATCCTGGAGCACCTGACGGGAATACCGGGCGGTACCGCTGGAATTGCCGTTGGTGTTCCAGTTGGAGGCATAGGTCTTGTCATAGGGGCTGTCCACCGCCTGGAGCCAGGCCCGTTCCCCGCCCCAGATGTCCGCACTGGAAGCGGTACCGGTGGAAGCAGAGGCAAAGTAGGGGGTAAAGCATACCTGACCATTATAGGTAATCAGAACATGGGCTACCTCCCGAGCCAGATCCCGGAGATGGTCGGTGGGGGTCATACCCGCCACACTGGGGGCTCCCCCCTGGCTGAGAATCCAGCAATGGGTAGCCACCATCTGAGCCTTGTATGCCTCGTCGGGGGCGTTGGGGCCCAGCTCGTTCCGGGCCACCATGGCCAGGCATTCCACCAGGTCCATGGTGGTGACACTGCCGTTCATGGTAACGGTGATGGTGTCATTGACCGGGGCCGGGGTGGGTGCGGGAGTGGGATTGGTGGTGTCGCCGCCCTGGCCTCCGTCTCCACCCTCGGAGGGGGTGGTGGGGGCGGGTGTCGCAGCACCGGATGACCCACCGGAAGAGCCTCCGTTGATAATATCGTCCACACTCACGCCGCTGTCGGGCAGGTTGCCCTCGGCGCCCTGGTTGATATTGCTTTCCGACTCGTTGGCGCTTCCCTTTACATCATCCATCTGGGCCAACAAATCCTTGATCAACTGGTCGGTGCTGTTGAGCAGGTCCTGGGTGGTCTGCTCCATCTCATCAATGGACTGTTCCAGCTCGTCCTCCTGGTAGCCGGTGCTGGTGTTGTCCCGGCCCGGTTCCTCGGTGGTCTTCTCCTGGGACATTTCCAGGTACCAGGCGCTCCAGGTATCATATCCGGCCTGCCAGACCTCCAGAGCCTGGTCCGGGGTCTCGTAATACTTGGCGGGCCAGAGTGCTCCCTCATTGGTCTCGATGGCGGAGGGGACCAGGCTCTGGTCCTCACCTTCCCCCACCAGCCGGGCTACCACTGCCAGGGTATCCTCCCCGGCAGGAGCCAGCATGGTCAGGAAGCTATCCGTCTCCCCCACTTCCAGGGGCACATTGTAGAGGCTGCGGATCTTGACCTCCAGTACAAACTCCAGGTAATCCAGGTAGTTGACCAGATCAGTGTAAGTATCCAGGGGGAAAGCGGTCTGGCCCTCCTCCTGCTCGTCCAACCGGAACACACCCATGATTTTGTACCGGTAGATTTCATCCCCGGTGTAGAAGGTGAATCCGGTATTATCCAGGAAGGTATCCTCCTGTTCCAGCCCTGCCAGGGACTGAGCCAGGGAATCCTGCCGCAGTACGGTATTGTAGCCCTTCCAGTCCAGGGTATCGGTGAGGGCGTACTCCTCTGCCTGGGCACTCAGTTCCATCGAACCATCCTCACCCTGGGTGATGAGGACGCCATCCTGTCCCGGCCAGGCCAGATATCCGGAAACTCCCTCCTGCCGGCTCATAGCCTGGTCCAGGTAACTCTGGGCCTGCTGGTCAAAGTCCACGGTTCCGTAGCCCCGGGCCTCAGGAGGTTCCACCTGACGCTGTTTCATAAACCCGGTGACAAAGGCAGCGGCACAGCCGATCAGGACCAGAACACAGACAAAGAGGGTCAGCCCTCCCCTGCCCCTTCGGCTCTCCCGGCGGCGTTTTTTCAGCTGTTCCAATTCCTCGCTCTGGCCTTCAAAGAGGGATTCATCCTCTTCCCCGCCATACATGGCCCGGGCGGCTTCCTCCAGGTGTCTTCCTGCCTGTGCCCGGCGCTCGGCTTCTTCCAGGTCTTTTTGTTCCAAAGCCAGCCGGACGGTTTCGGTGATCTCATCCAGGCTGTTAGGGGGAAGTTCTTCCTCCTCCGGTTCCTCCACCGGGGGTTCTTCCCGGACAGGGGGCCGGGGAACTTCTTCCCTCCGGGTCACGGGAGGAATGGTCTCCGTCTTCCCGGGAGCTGCCGGGGCAGGTGTCCCGGCTTTTTTATCTCCGTACAGGAACTGCTCCGGGTCCCAGCTGAGCAGGAATTCCAGGGTATCCTCCCCGGGAGCTTCCGGGCCCGGGTTCATTACCCGGACAGGGGGCTTGGGCTGCTCCCCCGGTTTTTCAATGGGAGGAATGGTGGTATCCAGGGCGGGCTGACCCAATTCCGGGCCTGCCCCGCCGGGGCTCATCATGACCGTTCCCAGGAGCGGCCGCTTGGAGAGGGACATCCGCCGGAGCACATCCAGCAGATAATTGGCCACCGACCCCTGGTTGAGTCCGGCGGGAATGGGGCAGGCCCAGCAGGCCCGCACGGTGGAAATCAGGACAAAGGGGCTGTATCCCACCTCGTGGGGAGTATAGGCAATGGCATAATCGGCTCCGGTGAGCTTCCGGGTCACATCTGCCAGACTGGCAGTCTCCTGGAGAGGATCTCCGGGATACTTATACCGCAATCCCTGGGCAGGGACCATCTTGGCAGACACATCAGGATTACCGTAACTGTCTTTGCCAAAGTCAAAAACATTCCGAGCCTGAGGCATTTCCTCCCAGGCTTTGGCCAGCATCCTGCCGGTGACAACATCTGCCGCGGCCACCCGGTGGCCGTTTTTGATCAGTGCATCCAGGGAGGCTTTGGCCAGGGTGGTGTCCCCGGTGCCGTACACATTATCCCCGAACTGCTGAATCAATACTTTGACCCAGTGCCTCAGGATGGTCTCCTTCTGGGGATCTCCCTTTCCCTCCATCTGGATCTGAACTGCAAACTCACCGTTTTTGCTCAGCAGACGAAGTCCGGGGCAGCCGTCCCGGGCTGCCTGACGCAGGATTCGGGCCACCTCCTCCCCGGTAGCACCAAAGAGCCGTATGGTATAGATGATGGTCTGGCTCTCAGCGGCCATAGTTTTCTCCCTCCCTTATGGTCTTCATAGCAACTCTTTCCACACCCCGGCGGGGGGCTGCTCTCCCTCCGCCAGTTTCAGGGCCAATTCCAGCCCTTTGAGCACGGACATTTTCCGCACCTGCTCCCGGCCGGGATTTCCAAAGGATTCCCGGCTCACCCAGGTCTGGGTTTTGTCCGCCACTGCAATATAAACGGTCCCCACCGGGCAGTCCGGGGTTCCTCCATCCGGTCCGGCCAGCCCTGTAAAAGCCAGGGCCAGGTCGGCTCCGCTGACCTTCAAGGCTCCCCGGGCCATGGCGGCGGCCACCGGACGGCTGACCACCGTGTACTCCTCAATCAGCCGGGGCGCCACCCCCACAAGCCTGGTTTTGGCCGCCGGAGAGTAGGTGACAAATCCGAACCCCAGAACCTGGGAAGCTCCCGGCACTGCGGTAATGGCCTGGGCAGCCATCCCTCCCGTCAGGCTCTCGGCGGTGGTGATCGTCATTTCTTTCTTTTTCAGACCGTCCACCAACCTGGCGGCCGCCTGGTACATCTCATCCATCAGAACTCCACTTCCTGGGGCTGGTCCATCCGAATCCGCACCCGTTCCACTTCAGCGGCGGCCTGGGCTTCCAGCTCGGCCAGTCCGGGCATGGCCGCCTCCGCCTCCAGAATTTCGGTCAGGGTTGGCCGGGTCTTGGGATGGGGCGGAGTAAAGATGGTGCAGCAGTCCTCGTAGGGCTGAATGCTGGTCTCATAGGTACCGATTTTCCGGGCCACCTCCACGATTTCGGTCTTATCCAGACCGATGAGGGGCCGGAGAATGGGAATATCCTGGGCGCTGTCGGTGCAGGCCAGAGCCCATGCGGTTTGGCTGGCCACCTGGGCCAGACTTTCCCCGGTAATAAGGGCCTGCACATCGATTTCATGGCCGATGATGCTGGCAATCCGCATCATGCTCCGGCGCATAAGCACGGTAAAGAGCACCGCCGGGGCATGGTCCCGGATGTATTCCTGGGGCTTGGTGTAGGGCACCACATAGAGGATGCAGTTTCCGGTGTACTGGCTGATGATGCCGGCCAGTTCCTCCACCTTCATCCGGGCCCGCTCGCTGGTATAGGGGGGGCTGGCAAAGTGGATATGATGGAGGGCCAGTCCCCGGCGGGCCATGTAATAGGCCGCCACCGGGCTGTCCAGACCGCCGGAGAGCATATTCAATGCCCGGCCGCTGGTTCCCACCGGCAGTCCGCCGGCGCCGGGGAACTTGGGCCCGTGGATGTAGGCGCCAAAGTCCCGGATTTCCACCATGACCACCAGGTCAGGGTCCTTCACCTTGACCCGGAGATGGGGGTGCTTGCTGAGAAGGTAGGCTCCCAGTTCCCGGCAGATCTCGGGGCTGTTCATGGGGAATTTCTTGTCGCTCCGCTTGGCCTCCACCTTGAAGGTCTTGCAGCTGCGGAGGGTGGGGCCCAGATACTCCTCTGCAGTTTTGCAGATGGTGTCAAAGTCCTTGTCGCAAACTACGCTCCGGGACAGCCGGATGATTCCGAAAATCTTGCTGATCCGGTCGAAGGCGGCATCCACATCACAATTGTCGTCCATAGGCTCAGCGTACATACAGCTCTGGGCCTTGTATACTTTAAAGTTTCCCAGGTCCTTCAGCCGGTACTTCATGCTCTTGGCCAGCACCGCCTCAAAGGTGCCCCGGTTCAGTCCCTTCAGGGTCATCTCCCCCTGATAGGCTACAATGATTTCTTTCATCAGCTTCTCCTTTTTGCCAGGGTTTCTTTACCCTCTTTCAGTCCTTCCAGCAGGGCCTGCACATCCTCCGGGGTGTTGTCAGCACAGAAGCTGACCCGGATGGCGGTGTCGATGGCCCCCTCATCCAGCCCCATAGCCGCCAGGGTATGGCTGGCCGCCCCCTTGCTGCAGGCGCTGCCGCTGGACACATAAATCTTCCTCTGCTCCAGGAAGTGGAGCATATTTTCGCTCTTAATGTCTCCCAGGCTGAAGTTCACCACTTCCGCCACCCCGTCCGGGGGGCTGTTCAGGGTGATTCCGGGAATCTGAGCCAGCCCCTCCCGAAGCTGCCGGTTAAGCTGGGTGAGCCGGGCATGGCGCTGGGTCATGGTCTTTTTGGCCTCCTGGGCGGCCACCGCCATTCCGATGATTCCGGGCAGGTTCTCGGTGCCGGGGCGGATGCCGCTCTCCTGGCCTCCCCCCAGATAAGGGGGCAGAATATGATACCGCTGCCGGAGATAAACTGCTCCCACCCCTTTGGGTCCGTGAATTTTATGGGCGCTGACGGTGCAGCTGTCCACATTTTTCAGATTCAGGGGAATCCTCATCCAGGCCTGGACCCCGTCCACATGGACGGCGGTGCGGGAGTTTTTCTCCTTCACCCCTGCGGCCAGGGTCTGGATATCCACAATGGTGCCGGTTTCGTTGTTCACCGCCATGCAGGCCATCAGAATGGTATTTTTATCCACCAGGTCCAGCATTTTCTGGACATCCAGGTGCCCGTCCCGTTCCGGATTCACCACCTGCACATCAAACCCTTCCCGGGCCAGCTGTGCCATGGGCTGGGCTACGCTGGGATGTTCAAACCCCGAAACAATGATTCGGTTTCCCCAGCCTTTCCGGGCCCGGACGGCCCCCAGAATGGCCAGGTTGTTCCCCTCACTGCCGCAGCCGGTAAAGAACACCTCCCCCGGCTGACAGCCCAGGGAAGCCGCTACCACACCTCTGGCCTGAGCCAGCCGCTTTTCTGCGGCAGCGCCGGGGCTGTACAGGCTGGACGGGTTGGCCCAGTCCTGTTCCAGGCTTTTGGTCATGGCCCCGATCACCGTCCCGGAAGGGATGGTGGTGGCGGCATTGTCCAGATAATGAAGGGCGGCATCTTGCACCATGGTTTTCAGTTCTCCTTTAGGGTCCTCCCAAACCAAGGCACAGGAGGGCAGCATATAAATATACAGTTTACATTATACCCTATTTTTCCCTAAGGGGCAAGGAAAAAATGGGGAGAAATCCCGGGAAAAATTGGGGTTGACATGTTTGGTCTATAGTGTTAGACTTCTCTTATCAGGTCTAACCGATTAGACCAAGCAAGGAGGCCGCATCTATGAATTCTGTAATTCCTTCCCTGGGGGAGAGTGAATACCGCTTTGCCTGTCTGGTCTGGGCCAATGAGCCTGTTGCCAGCGGGGAGCTGGTCAAACTGGCCGCCCGGGAGCTGGGCTGGAAGAAAAGCACCAGTTACACCGTTCTGAAAAATCTCATTGCCAAGGGGGTTCTGGAAAACCGGGACAGCCAGGTCACTTCCCTGATCAAGCAGCAGCAGGTGCAGCAGGCGGAGAGCTCCGCCGTGGTGGACCGTACCTTTGAGGGGAGCCTGCCCCGGTTTGTGGCGGCTTTTCTGGGAGAGCGTTCCCTTACGCCCCAGGAAGCCGCCCAGCTCCGGGAACTGATAAAAAATTATGAGGAGGGAGCCAAATGATCCATCTGTTCCAAGTCGTCTTTTTCCTTTCCCTGAAAGGAAGCATTGCTGCCCTGGGGGTATGGCTGGTCTGCAAATTGCTTCACCAGCTCCACGCCCCCCGGCAGATCTGCCGGATTCTCTGGCTGGCCGTCCTGATTCGGATGGTCTGCCCGGTAGGAATCCCGGTATCCCTGCCCCAGGTAAACCCTGCTTCTGTTCAGGAAGCGGTTCATTGGGAACAAGACGCCCCTTCGGAGGAAGCGGTTTTCTTCTCCCGGACTGACACTCCGGTTTCCTCCTCCGTTCCTTCCCTGGGAACTCAGCTGCTGGTTCTGGGCTGGTGTGCTGGTGCAGCGGGGCTGGGGCTCCACGCCCTGACCTCCTCCCGCAAGCTGAAAAAGTAGGTAGCCCTGGCCTATCGCACCCAGGAAGGTTTTTACACTGGGGAAGGGGTAACCACCCCCTTTGTTTTGGGGACCTTTGTACCTAAAATCTATCTCCCCGGCGGGCTGGACCCCCAGCGGCGGGAAGGGATTCTCCTTCACGAGCAAACCCACCTCCGGCAGCTGGATCATTTTTTCAAGCCCTTTTGTTATCTGGTGGTCTGTCTCCACTGGTTCAATCCCCTGGCCTGGCTGGCTTACCGGCAGTTTTCCCTGGAAAGCGAAGCCGCCTGCGATGAGGCAGTAGCCGCCCGGCTGGAACCTTCCCGACGGAAAGATTACTGCCAGAGTCTGGTGGACTTTGCCCTCTTCCCTTCCCTGACCCTCCAACCACTGGCCCTGGGGCAGAGCAATGTGAAGGCCCGGGTAACTGCCATTCTGGGGTACAAAAAGCCGGCGGTCTGGGCCCTGGTCCTCTCCCTGGCTTTGGCTCTGGGGATGGGGCTGGCCTGTTTTGCTCAGCCGGTGGAGGGGCAGTCTCTCCCCTCCAAAGCCAGTGTTCCGGAAACGGCCCGGGAGGAAGCCACCGTCTTCTCCCTGCCGGTGGAGGAATACGACCATGTTTCCTGCCGGTTTGGCTCCAACCCCGACAACTTTTCCTACCACAAGGGAATCGACCTGGCCGCCGACCAGGGGACCCCTGTGCTGGCCGCCGCTTCCGGCGTGGTGACCACCGCTCAGAACCATTGGAGCTATGGCAACTATGTAATAGTAGACCACGGCAACGGTCTGACCACCCTGTATGCCCACCTGGACACCCTGACGGTGGAGGAGGGAGAAACCGTGACCACCTCCCAGCAGCTGGGCACCGTGGGCCGTACCGGGAATGTGACCGGAAACTGTCTCCACTTTGAGGTCCGGGAAAACGGCACCGTGACCGACCCGGAAACTTATCTGAATCTGGAATCATGAAACGATTTTTTCTTTTCCCTCTGATTTTCTTTATGGCAGTCTGGACTGCCCTGCCGGTGCTGGCGAATTCCACCCTGGACCAGCTGGAAGACAATCTTTCCCAGGCCCAGGAGGAATACCAGCAGGAAGCGGACAAGCTGGAGGAAAACCAGCAGGCCGCCGAAAACCTGGAAAATCAGGTCAACTCCCTAAAAGGGCAGGCCTCTGCCCTCCAGACCCAGCTGGCTGCCGTTTATAATCAGATGGAGACCCAGGGGGCAGTCCTGGCCCAGGCCCAGCAGGAAGCCGCCGACGCCCAGGCTGCTGCAGACCAGGCACAGGCAGAGTACAACCAGGCCTATGACCAGGGGAAAAAGCAGCTGGCCGCCATGCAGGAGCTCCACGACGGCGGGGATATTGCCCTGCTCAGCCAGCTTACCGACCTGTATCAGCTTCTCACCTTTGGGGAGGTGCTTCAGGACATGAGCCGCCAGAACACCCATCTGCTGGACCAGCTTTCCCAGAAGGCGGAGGAATACAACCGCCGGAAGGAGGAAGCCCAGCAGGCCGCCGCTCAGGCTCAGGCTGCGCAGGAATCCCTGGCCGGCATGCAGGACAAGCTGAACCAGACTGCCCAGCAGCTGGCCCAGGCTCTGGAGGAGAGCAATCAGGCCCTGGAATCTGCACAGGCCCAGGCTCAGGCCCAGGAAGCCATCACCCAGCAGGCCAAGGCCGCCTGGCTGAAAGCCCAGGCGGAGGTGGATGCCTATGTGAACCAGCAGAGCGGCAACTACACCCCGCCCGACCTGACCTGCGAGCTGGATTTCCGGTGTCCCCTGAACAGTTACAGCTACATCTCCTGCTATTACGGGGAGACCGACTACAAGGGGGCCATCCACGGCGCCACCGACTTTGCCGCCCCGGGTGGGACCCCCATCTATGCGGCCGCCGCCGGGGTGGTGAGCGTGGCTACCACCCACAACAGCTACGGGAACTATGTGCAAATCAGCCACGGCACCGACAGTCAGGGCCGCCGGTTTGACACCCTCTACGCCCACATGCAGAGTTACTGCGTGGCGGTGGGCCAGCAGGTGGAGAAGGGCCAGCTGATTGGATATGTGGGAAACACCGGGGATGTGGTGGGAAAATACGGTGGATACCACCTTCACCTGGAGCTGCGGGTGAACGGCAGTAAAGTGGACCCACTCTCCTATATTCCCGCAAAATGAGAAAAGGTGTTGACAAAGGCCGATTTGCTGTGCTATTCTCACCTTGTAAAGGATGCCGACTGACGGAATTTGTGGGATACCACAGGGGAAGCATCCCGTTAAATGCCGACCGTCTGGGCAACACACAGGGCTATCCCTGGGTGTTGCCCTTTTGTTTTGTTCGTAAGAAGGAAAGGAGACTGTTTCATGCTTACTGATATTGAGATTGCCCAGGCCGCTTCTATGAAGCCCATTACCCAGGTGGCCGCCAAGGTGGGCCTGACCGAGGACGACATTATCCCCTACGGCAAGTACAAGGCCAAAATCGACCACAAGCTGGCCAAGAAGGAAGGCCCTCAGGGTAAGCTGATTCTGGTCACCGCCATCAGTCCCACCCCTGCCGGGGAGGGCAAAACCACCACCAGCGTGGGCCTGGCCGACGCTCTCTGCGCCATGGGAAAAAAGACCATGCTCTGCCTGCGGGAGCCTTCCCTGGGCCCCGTATTCGGAATCAAGGGAGGCGCTGCCGGCGGCGGCTATGCCCAGGTAGTGCCCATGGAGGACATCAACCTCCACTTTACCGGCGACCTTCATGCCATCGGCACCGCCAACAATCTGCTGGCTGCCATGATCGACAACCACATCCAGCAGGGCAACGCCCTCAACATTGACCCTCGGCGTATCACCTGGAAGCGGTGCATGGATATGAATGACCGGCAGCTCCGGTTCATTGTGGACGGCCTGGGCGGCAAGGTAAACGGCACCCCCCGGGAGGACGGCTTTGACATCACCGTAGCCAGCGAGATCATGGCCATCTTCTGCCTGGCCACCGACCTGAAAGACCTGAAAGAGCGGCTGGGCCGTATCGTCTGCGCCTACACCTATGAGGGCAAGCCGGTGACTGCCGGAGAGATCGGCGCCGCCGGGGCCATGACCGCCCTGCTCAAGGATGCTCTGGACCCCAACCTGGTCCAGACCCTGGAAAACAATCCCGCCATCATCCACGGCGGCCCCTTCGCCAACATTGCCCACGGCTGCAACAGCGCCATTGCCACCAAGCTGAGCCTGAAGCTGGCAGATTATGTGGTCACCGAGGCCGGATTCGGTGCCGACCTGGGCGCCGAGAAGTTCCTGGACATCAAGTGCCGGATGACCGGTCTTGCTCCCAGCGCCGTGGTGGTGGTCGCCACCTGCCGTGCCCTCAAGCACCACGGGGGCTGCCCCAAGCCCCAGCTGAACCAGCCCAACCCCGAGCTGGTGCGGGCCGGTGCCGCCAACCTGGCACGGCACATTGACAACATGAAGAATCAGTTTGGTCTGCCGGTCTGCGTGGCCATCAACGCCTTCCCCACCGACACTCCCGAGGAGCTGGAAGCCGTCCGCACCCTCTGCAACGAGATGGGCGTCCCCGTAGCCCTCAGCGAAGTATTCGCCAAGGGCGGCGAGGGCGGCAAGGAACTGGCCCAGACCGTTCTGGACATTATGGAGGACAAACCCATCCAGTTCACCTACCCGGATGATGCTTCCCTCAAGGAAAAAATCAACGCCGTCGCCACCAAAATCTACCGGGCCGACGGGGTGAATTATTCTGCCGCCGCCTCCAAGACCCTGGCCGAGCTGGAAGAACTGGGCTACGGCAAGCTCCCCGTCTGCATTGCCAAGACCCAGTACAGCTTCAGCGACAACGCCAAGCTTCTGGCCGCTCCCACCGGCTTTACCATGGAAGTGCGGGAGGTCCGCCTTTCCGCCGGGGCCGGATTTGTGGTGGTCATCTGCGGCAGCATTATGACCATGCCCGGGCTTCCCAAAGCTCCCGCCGCTCTGGGCATTGATGTGACCGAGGACGGCAAGATCACCGGTCTGTTCTGATTTTTCTTTCCCCATTTCTGTTTCCCGGGGCCTTAGGGTCCCGGGTTTTTCTGTTTTTGAAATGTCAAAAGCTCTTGACATTCCACTTTTGTGATGCTATCCTGAAAGTGTAAAAAGAATTTTACATTTTTAGAATGAGAAAGGAGAATTGCCATGTCGACCACCGCTGCTCTGCTTGCTGTTTTCGGAGTTTTTCTGCTGGCCCTCATCATTCTGGACATTGCCATGATCGTTTCCCTGGTCAGGACCGGGGACGAACGGCGGCAGCTCATGGTCTGGAAAGCCAGCACCCTCACCCTGGCTGCCGTAATGGGGAGTCTGATTCTCCACATTGTGGAGTCCATCATTAAGGTGGAGGCCATGGCGGTCAACCCCTTTATCATCCTCAGTGTGGGAGCCATGACTTACTTTCTGAGTCTGTTGTACTACAAGAAAAGGTATGGAGACTGACCATGGAAAACAGGATTCGCAGCCGCCGGAAGGAACTGGGGCTCTCCCAGGAGGAGCTGGCCAAGCGGTGCAGGGTTTCCCGGCAGACTATCAACGCCATTGAGAACAACAAATACGACCCCACCCTGGCCCTGGCCTTCCGCCTTGGGGCAGAGCTGAAACTGACGGTGGACCAGTTGTTCCACCCGGGCGGAGAATAACAGGAGGTTCCCTATGCTGGAAGTTTGTTTTAGCGATTCGGTGAAAGGCGCCCTGGCCCTTGCCCAGCACTGTGACAAGGATATGGCAGGCGGCGCCCTGAGTTTTATCACGGATCGGAAAGGCCCTGCGGCCTGGCTGGCCAAATGGAAAGCCCTGCGGGAATACAAAAAGCGCCAGGAGGAACTGGCCAAAATTGCCGTCCCCCTGGGCGGAAAACGGGAGGATATTGCCGGGTTGTCTTTCGGCTTTTCAGAGGGAGACATTCAGGCGCCCATCCTACCCGGAGAATGCCCCCGGAAAGAATATATACGGCAGTGGCTCGCCTTCGACCCTTACTGCGAACTGGGTGAAAGGGAGGAGCCCACCCAGGCATTCTGGTCCGCCTGCCTGGCCGACCTGGAAAAAGTGCAGGCTGCCCCGCCCCGGCTCCGGGTATGGGTGGACCATACCCCCAATGCCCAGTGCGGGCTTTTGTTCCTGGCCAATCTGCTGGAAGGAAAAGAGACGGAGATTCATCTGGTAGAGCTGCCCCGGGCCGTCACCCGGGAGGACGGCTGTGTGGTGGAATACCGCAGTTGGGGTGAAGTGGAGCCCCAGCGGTTCGGCACCTTCCTGAACCGGGAGCGGGTGATGCGTCGTGAGGAACTATCCGCCCTGGCCCGGCAGTGGCGGCAGCTCCAGGCAGAAAATGCCCCCCTGCGGGTGGTGGAGGGCGGCCGGGTGGTGAGCGCTCCCCTCTCCTACTATGACCCTCTCATCCGGAAGGAGTTTCCTGCCCAAAGCTGTGAAGTGGCCCGAATCATCGGCCTTTCCCTGGGGCGGCAGAAGATTCCCACTGGAGATGTGTTCATTGCCCGCCGAATCCAGCATTTTATTGACCAGGGAGAACTGGTGGTCCTGGAAAAAACGGGTAGGGGCTTTTACTCTACTCGGGTAGCCTGTGCCCCCAAATAATCTTTTCAGGAGGAAACCATGGAATATTCCAAGGAAGAACTGGCGGAAGCCAAACGGCAGATCGACTCCACCCTGCACAAGCTGCGGGAGACCATCAAAACCCTTGAAGCCAAGGAGAATCCCCAACGGTACAAGTCCCAGCTCACCCTCGCCCGAAGAAGAGTGACTGCCTTTGAGATCGCCAGCGACCTGATTCAGGCCCGGCTGGAAGAAAACTGAAATAACAGCAGGCCGCCCTCCCGGTGTGGGAGAGCGGCCTGCTCTTTTTTTATCAGGATGTTTCAGGTGGGGGCTCGCCCTCCCCGGCGGCAGCCCGGAGGAGTTCTTCCGGGCTGACACCGTAAAGCCGGGCCAGGGCCAGCAGGTTGGTGGTGCTGGGGTCGGCAGTGCCGGTCTCCCATTTGGAGACTGCCTGACGGCTGACTCCCAGCCGCTCCGCCACAAACTCCTGGGTCATCTGGCACCGGAGCCGGTGTTCCTTCAAGGCATGGGCCAGGGACACCCGCTCCTGTGCCTGTTCCTTCCGCACCGGGCCCGAGCGCAGATACTTTCGCAGCGCCCGTATCAGGAGCCAGACCAGGTATCCCGTGACCCCCAGCAGTAACAGCTCCACCAAAATGGATATCATCTGAAATACTGTTGTAAACAGCATACAAGCGTCCTCCTTTCTTTTGGTTTCACTCTACTGCTGGAAGCCCTGTTCTGCCACCAACTATCCCGCAACTTTTGGTTGCAGGGGTATTTGCCCCTTATTCCACCTGGATTCGGGCGGTGCTTCCCCCGATTTTATCTTTGGTGACCAGGATTTGCCGGGGGATTTTCTCCTTCAATTCCGCCACATGGCTGATGATTCCCACCAGCCGGTTGCCCTGGGCCAGGCTGCTCAAAGCCCGGATGGCCTGGGACAGGGTCTCCTCGTCCAGGGTGCCGAAGCCCTCGTCCACAAACATGGTGTCCAGCCGGATCCCCCCGGCGCTGGACTGAATCTCATCCGAAAGTCCCAGGGCCAGGCAGAGGGAAGCCATAAAGCTCTCCCCCCCTGACAGGGTCTTGACGCTGCGGCAGCTGCCGTTATAGTGGTCGATTACCTCCAGTTCCAGACCGCTCTGGGACCGGTTGTTCTCGGCCTGACGGCTCCGCACCAGCTGGTACTGTCCTCCGGACATGGCCAGAAACCGGGTGTTGGCCCGCTCCACGATTCGTTCAAAGTAGGTGGTCTGGACATAGGTCTCCAGCATCACCTTTTCTTTTCCGGCAATGTTTCCCCCAGCGGTAATGGCCAGGTCCCGGACCCATCTCAGTTTTTCTTCCAGCTGGTCCTTCTTCTGTCCCTGCTTTTTGATTTTCTCCACCAGGGCAGCGTTGTTTTCCATCCGGCTGTGGAGGATGTTTTCCTCCTGGCGAAGGCTCTGCTGACGGGCCCTCAGCTCTCCCTGCCGTTTTTCCAGGGCTTCACTGTCCAGGGCGGGCTGGTCTTTCAGCTGGATTTCCAGCTGAGCCAGGGCAGCTTCCAGAGCCGCCTGCTCCTTTCCCGCCAGGTCCAGTTCCTGCCGGGCCTGCCGGATGGCCTGTTCCAGTTCCCGGCGTCGGGCGGAAAGCCGGTTTTGCCTCTCCAGCACTTCCTTTTTCCCGGCGTAGGGCAGGGATTGGGCCAGGGCTTTCCCCTGCCGGGTCAGCTCATTCATTCGGCTTTCCTTTCCCGCAATGGTGGTCTCCAGTCCCAGCACCACCTGTTCCAGCTGAGCGATGGCATTTTCTTTTCCGGGCAGGGAATTTTCCAGGGTCCGGCGCTCCTTTTCCCGGGCTTCCTGCTGAGCCAGAGCCTCCTTCACCCGGCGGTTTTCCTCCTCCCACCGGCTCAGGGCAGCTTCCCGGCGGGCGGGCAGCTGTTCCCAGCCTGCCCCTTCCAGAAGCCGGCCCCCCTCCTCTTCCAGGGTCTGACGGCGGTTCTGGGCAATGGCTCTTTCCTTGGCGGCCTGGGTGGCGGCCTCATTTCTTTGGGCGGTCAAGTCGTCCAGTTTTTCCCTGGTCTGGTTGAGGGTTTCCTGGGTAGGTGCCTTGGGAGAGAGGGCCGCCGGGGCGGGATGGTGTACCGAGCCGCAAACCGGGCAGGGCTTTCCCTCCTCCAGGGTCTGGGCCAGCACCCCTGCCTGCTCGTCCCGGAAGGCCCGCTCCATTCCCCGATATTCTTCTTCCAGGGTCTGGGTCCGGTCTGCCAGGGCGGTATAGTGTTTCTGGGCTTCCTCCACCTTCTTTTCCAGAAGGGCCAGGGTCTCCAGCCCCTCCTTCAAACCGGCCAGGCTGGTTTTTTCCCGGTCCAGGGCTTCCTTCTGCCGAAGCAGTTTTTCCCGCTCCTGGCCCGCCTGGGCCAGCTGGGTCAGCCGCTGCCGGTCCTGGGCCAGGGCCTCCCGGCGGTTTTCCATCTCCTGCCGGTTTGCTTCCAGAGCTTTCCGCTCCTCTCCCATTTCCTGCATCAGCCCTTTGGCATTCTTCCGCATCTCTTCCAGCCGGTCATACTGGGGCAGCTGCTGTTCCAAAGCCCCCAGTTCCCCTGTGATTTTTTGCAGGGGTTCCTCCTGCTGCCGGGCCAGTTTATCCCCTTCCAAGGCCTTCTGGTACCGGGCCTTGACCTGGGGCAGCAGCCGGGTTTTGGCCTCCCGGTCTTTCCGGGCCTGTTCCAGGGCCCGGGCCTGTCCCAGGGTCTCGTTTACCAGGGAGAGTTCTTCATCCACCTGGGTCAGGGCTTTTTCCAAGTTTGCCCGGGTCTTTTGGTCCTCTTCCAATACAAGGGCGGTGAGTGCCAGGGCCTCCCCCTGGTCCAGGGTTCCCTGGGCGGCTTTTTCCTCCGCCTCGGAAGGGAGCCCTTTCAGCCCTGCCAGGTACTGGGTCAGGCTGGACTGGGCCTCTCTCCAGTTCTTTTCCAGTTCCTGGGCCTGGGTTTTCAGCCGGTCCTGAAGTTTCTGATACCGGCGGGTCTTGAAAATTTCCCGGAATATCTCCTGCCGGGTTTTGGTGTCTGCCAGCAGCAGCTTGAGGAAGTCTCCCTGGGCGATCATGGCGATTTGTCCGAACTGTTCCCGGTTCACCCCCAAAATTTCCCGAATTTCCCGGTTCACCTGGGTGAGTTTATCGGTGGTATGCCCGTCCGGCCAGGTAAGGACCGCTTCCGCCTGCTGCTGGACCATTCCCTCTCCCCGCAGGGCAGGGCGCAGGTAGGCGGGATTCCGTTTGACGGTGTAATTCTTTCCCCCGTACTGGAATTCCAGCTCCACAAAGGTGGGGGTGGCCGGGTCGGCGTACTGGGACCGGAGCATTTCCGGTTTCCGGTTTTCTCCGCTGGGCTCTCCGAACAGGGCAAAGGAGACAGCATCAAACAGGGTGGTTTTTCCCGCCCCGGTGTCTCCCGTAATCAAGTACAGTCCCCCCTGTCCCAGCCGGGCCAGGTCCAGGTCTACCTGACCGGCATAGGGGCCAAAGGCACTGATGGTCAATCGCAGCGGTCTCATGCTTCCTCCTCCCAAATCTCACGGATCAATTCTTCCAGATATTCCTCCTGCTGAGGGCTCATGGGCTTGTTGTTCTGGGTCTGGTACAATTCCCCGAACAGTTCCAGAGGGCTTTTTTCCTCCACCTGTTGGACTGCGTTCACCTGATTCTGGGTCCGGGTGCGCAGGTTGTCGTATTCCAGGGCCATCAGGTTGGGATAAATCATCTGGAGCCGTCTCATCCCGTCGGGGATGTCCTCCTGGTCGGTGAGGGTGATTCCCAGGTAGTCTTCCCGTCCGGGAGCAGCCAGAGCCGCGGGAGCGGTCAGTTCCTCAAAGCTGCCTCTCACCCGGCGCATTTCCCGCAGAGGGGTCAGGGGCAGAGTGGTGACTGCTGCTTCCCCGGTTTCTCCCAGTTCCACCACCGTCACCGACTTATGGTCGTTCACCTCTGAGAAGGAGTATTTCAAGGGGGTGCCGCAGTACCGGACCTTTCCCCCCAGCATGGTCTGGGGCCGGTGAATATGGCCCAGGGCCACATAACTGAAGGGCGCAAACACTGTTCCGTCCACTGCCTCGGAGCCTCCCAGCCAGAGTTCCTCCGACTGGGTCCGGTCCGCACCGGTCACATACTGATGGGTCACCAGCACCCGGCGGGCTGACCCCTCCCCCAGTTCCGAAAGGGCGGCTTCCATGGCCTGGGTATAATTCTGGATGGTCCGTTCCGGGAAGTACCGTCTCACCGTCACTGGTTTTACAAAGGGAAGGAGGCAGAACTCCACCGGACCCCATTCATCCTCCAGGGTCACCCACTCCACCTTTCCCTGGTAGACCGGGGCAATGTGAATACCGCTGGCTTCCATGAGCCGGCCCCCGAAGGCCATCCGCTCGGGGCAGTCATGGTTGCCGCTGATGAGAAGTACCTGGGTATCCAGCCGGGACAGGTTCCAGAGAAAATCATCCAGAAGCTGGACCGCCTCCGCTGAGGGAACTGCCCGGTCATATACATCCCCGGCAATCACCACCGCCTGAGGCTTTTCCCGGCGGACCAGTTCCAGGATCTGGTCCAGAATATAGGCCTGGTCCTCCATCATGGAGAACTCGTTCACCCGCTTGCCCAGGTGAAGATCAGAGAGATGAAAAAACTTCATGGCCGTTCCTTTCCCTTTTTCCGGAGGGGACAGGTCACTATCCCCCATATTTTTATAATAATACCATATTACAAGTCCATTATATGGGATTTTTTCTTCTTTTTCCAGGGGCGCTGGACTTTTCCTTTTCCCCGGGGTATAATCGAAAAAAGTCATGGGAGGAGGGGTGATTTATGGAAATTGAAATCCTGGGGCGGGCTGCCGATTATCTGGTCTGCTGCAAGCTTCCCGGCCTGGAATCGGAACACCAGCTCCCTTCCCTTTTGGAAGCCCAATTGAATCTTTCTCCCGGAACGGTGCGTTGTGTCCACCGGCTGGACCGGGCCGTGGGCGGGGTGATGGTCTACGCCCTCACCCCCAAAGGAGCCGCCCACCTCTCCGCCCAGGTGCAGGACCACACCCTCCGGAAAGAATATCTGGCCCTCTGCGCCGGGATCCCGGAGCCTGCCGCCGGGGAGATGGCGGATTATCTTTACCAGGATAAGGCCAAAGGCCGGGCTTATCCGGTAAAAAAGCTCCGCCGGGGTGTGAAGGAAGCCCGGCTGGAATATCAGGTGAAAGCCTCCCGGCCCCTGGATGAGGGGACTGTAAGCCTGGTGCAGATAAAGCTCCACACCGGACGGTTCCATCAGATCCGGTGCCAGTTTGCCGCCCGGAAAATGCCCCTTCTGGGGGACGGAAAATACGGCAGTCGAGTCAAAGCCGCCGGGCCTGCCCTGTTCAGCTGCAAGCTCTCCTTTTTAGACCCTGCCTCCGGCCTGCGGGTGGAGTATACCTCCCTGCCCCCGGCAGAAGCCTTCCCCTGGAATCTCTTTTATACAGACAAAAAAACAGCGCCGGAGTCCCAGTAATCTCCGGCGCTGTTATTGGTTCTATACTATCGCAGGATCAAGCCTCTGCAAACTGGTCCTTGCCCACACCGCACAGGGGGCAGACAAAGTCCTCGGGCAGATCCTCAAACTTGGTGCCGGGAGCAATTCCATGATCGGGGCTGCCCACAGCCTCATCGTACTCCCAACCGCACACTTCGCAAACATACTTCTTCATTGCCTGAATCCTCCTTTCCTCTTGGTTCTGGATATAGGATACCCAGTTTTCTTTCTTTTTTCTGTTGCCTGGGCAACATTTATTTTTTCATTTCCCCTGCTATAATATCCAGGATCTCCTGATACCGGCTGTTGACCGCCTGGTAATTTTCAGGGATATGGGGAAACAAACAGCCGCTGCAATCCTTGATCCCGTTTTCCAGGACGGTAAAATTCCCTCCGCAGTTTTTCCCCAGGCAGTAGAGGGGGCAATAGCAGAACAGGCAGTTGAACCGGTCCGGGTCAGCGCCCGGATGGCAGGGGAAAAACTCACATTCCCGGTGGGCGAAAAAGCGGTATTTATCTTCCATTTCAGCCATGCCCTCCTTTCTCTTCCTTATTATAGACAATTTCTTGGAAGAGAGTCAATTTTCCATTGCAAAGCCGGGAAATATGGTATACTATTACAGTGTGTGGATTCCATTCCAAAACAGTGAAGGAGTTTTAGATATGATGATTGCCAAGGATGTTTTTTATGTAGGTGTCAATGACCATGACATTGACCTGTTTGAGGGTCAGTACATTGTTCCCAACGGAATGGCTTACAACTCCTATCTCATTCAGGATGAGAAGGTAGCCGTTATGGACAGCGTGGACGGTCACTTTGCCGGCCAGTGGCTGGATCAGATCAAAGCCCAGCTGGGTGACCGTCAGCCTGATTATCTGGTGATCCAGCACATGGAGCCGGACCATTCCTCCAGCATTGCCGCTTTCCTGGAAGCATTCCCCCAGGCCCAGGTGGTATCCAATGCCAAGGCTTTTACCATGATGAACAACTTCTATGGCCTGACCCTGGAAGAAAAAAAGGTAGAGGTCACCAACGGCGGCACCCTGAATCTGGGCAGCCGGGAACTCCAGTTCATCTTTGCTCCCATGGTTCACTGGCCCGAGGTCATGTTCACCTATGACCCCGCTGACAAGATTCTTTTCAGCGCCGACGCCTTCGGCAAGTTCGGTGCCCTGGATATAGAGGAAGAGTGGGACTGCGAAGCCCGCCGCTACTACTTTGGCATTGTGGGCAAGTACGGCGTTCAGGTCCAGGCCGTCCTCAAAAAGGCCGCCGCGCTGGACATCCAGACCATCTGCCCCCTCCATGGTCCCGTTCTGTCCGGGGACCTGTCCCATTACCTGAACCAGTACAACACCTGGTCCAGCTACGGGGTGGAGAGCGAGGGCGTTATGATTGCCTACTGCTCCGTCTACGGCAACACCGCCAAGGCTGCCCGGGAGCTGGCCGACAAACTCACCGCCCGGGGCTGCCCCAAGGTAGTGGTGGCTGACCTGCACCGGGAAGACATGGCCGAGTGTGTGGAGGACGCTTTCCGGTACGGCAAGCTGGTACTGGCCAGCACCACCTACAACGGAGACATCTTCCCCTATATGCGCCAGTTCATTGAGAGCCTTAAAGAGCGCGGATACCAGAACCGAACCATCGGTCTCATTGAGAACGGTTCCTGGGCTCCCACCGCCGCCCGCATCATGAAGGGTATGCTGGAAGGGTGCAAGAACATCACCTGGATGGAGAACGGCCTCAAAATCATGTCCGCTCTCAAGCCTGCCGACCAGGCTGCTTTGGATTCCATGGCCGACGAGCTGATGAAATAATCTTTCAAAAGGGTGGGCTTTAAGAAAAAGCCCACCCTTTGTTTTAAAGGAGGAATCACTATGTATGATGTAGCCATCATCGGCACCGGCCCCGCCGGGCTCTCCGCCGCCCTCAATCTCAAACTCCACAACAAATCCATCCTCTGGCTGGGCTCCCCTGCCCTGAGCCGGAAGGTGCAGCTTTCCCACGCCATTGCCAACTATCCCGGCCTGGACACCCTGTCCGGGGCAGAGCTGAACCGGAAGTTCACCGACCAGATCAACTCCATGGATCTTGAGATCACCGACCGGCTGGTCACCAATATCCTCCCCGATGACAGCGGATTTTCTCTTCTGGGTGGCAACGATTTTTACCAGGCCAAGACCATCCTGCTGGCTATCGGTTCCGCCGGACCCAAGGCCCTGGATGGGGAGGAAGCCCTGCTGGGCCGTGGAGTGAGCTACTGCGCCACCTGCGACGGTTTCCTGTACAAAGGAAAGACCATTGCCATCCTCTGTACCGACCCCCAGTATCACCACGAAGTAGAATACCTGGCCCAGATGGCCGGGAAGGTATACCTCCACACCCCCTACAAGGAAGGGGTCCCGGAAGCAGCCAACCTGGAACGGCTCAGTTCTCCCATCCGGAAAATCCAGGGGGAAAGCAAGGTGGAATCCATCCTTCTGGGGGATGGCTCCCAGCGGGAAGTGGACGGGGTATTCCTGCTCCGGAACTCAGTCGCCCCCGCCACTCTTCTTCCCGGTCTTGAAATGGACGGTCCCCATATCCGCACCGCCCGGGACCTGACCACCAACATTCCCGGCTGTTTTGCCGCCGGGGACTGCACCGGCCGCCCCTACCAGATCGCCAAGGCTGTGGGGGACGGGAACATTGCCGCCCACTCCATCCTGGAATATCTGGGAAAATAAACGGATATTGTTTCTACCAGACATTCAAAACCGCCAGGAGAACTTCTTATGAAAAAGCTGATTGCCCTTGTTTTTGTTCTTTTGACCGCAGGAATCGTGGCGGCTACCGCCGCATTTGCCTCCGGGGCCAATCACGGTTTTGGTCCCGGGACTGGGGTATGCCCCTACACCCGGGAGGATTGCTCCGGCGGGCGCTGCGCCCGGCAGGAGGGCCGTGGAGCAAACTATACCGACCAGAACGGGGACGGAGTCTGCGACTACCGCCCCCAGGGCGGCCAGGGCCGTCATCACGGCTGGTACCAATAAATGAAATTGCCCCGGAGGATTCCCTCCGGGGCTGTTTTGTTTACAGGGGGTCTCCTCCCCGTTCCTGCTTGATGGCTGTGACCGTGTAGACCACTTGCAGGGTAGCCCAGATAATCAGGGGCGGAAGGGTGGCAAAGAGCCCGGTCCCCAGCATAAAGTTGGACACCACCGTTATCAGCCACAAGATGGCGGCCACCTGGGCAGTGACAAAGTAAGCCTTATAGCTGGCCTGGCCGATTTTGGCCCGCTCTGCCTCGTCGCAGCTTTCCAGCCACTTTTTCTGAAATTTCAGGTCATAGACACTGCCCTGCTTTTCCGGATTCATCCGGCGGGTCAAATCCACCACTTTCTGCTGGAGAAAGACCACCAGCACCAGATCCAGACAGTACAGTACAATGGTCAGAAACATGCCCTGGTTGGTGTTGGCCATGTGGCAGGCCGACAGGAAGAAACAGTCCAGAATAAAAGCCAGATTGGAGAAAAGCAAGCTGTAATTCAGCTTTTCTTCTGCTTTGCGGGGAAGTTCTTCCTCCTCCCCGTCCCACCCCTGGAACATTTTGTTGGCCTTGCGGTAGAGCAGCCAGGCCGGCAGCACCAATGTAACCATAATAACGGGAATTCCCCAGGGAACTATTACCCCCAGCACCTTGAGGATGGCTTCCTGGGCGTTTTCCAGGTTCTGGATTCCCAGAATCCCGCCGCAGAAGCCCAGCACGCCCCCGCCCAGAGCCGAAGCCAGCAAAAACAAAATGAACTTGGGAAACGCTTTTCTGTTTTCTCTTTCAATGTTATCCTTCATGGTCATTCTCCTCCTCATAGCTGAATATTTCCTCCACTGTCACCCCGCAGAGTTTGGCCAGCTTCAAGGCCAGGGTCACGGAGGGTGAATAGTCTCCCCTCTCTATTTGGCTGATGGTCTGGCGGGATACCCCTGCCAGCCGTCCCATCTCCTGCTGGTTCACTCCCAGGCGGGCTCTATGCTCTTTCAATCGATTGTACAGGGGCATGGCGCCACCTCCATTCTGACAACTTTCCAAGTCAAGCTGACAACTATTCTTGTCAACTTTAGAATAGCATTGACAAGAATAGTTGTCAACTCTTTTTTGAATTTTTCCCAAACATTTACCGGAATCCGGGAGTGAAACCCGGGATTTTTCCGGTTGCAACCCCCGGTTGACAAAAAAGTGGGTCTGGTTGGTGGTCTGCAACCAATTTTTTTGGTAGAATCAAGCCAATGAAATCAACAAGCCAAAGGAGCTGTATCACCATGACATTGGGCGAAAAAATCATAAAACTGCGAAAGGGCCAGGGATGGAGCCAGGAAGAGCTGGCCGCCCGTCTGGACATTTCCCGCCAAGCTGTTTCCAAGTGGGAGTCCATGGCTTCCACCCCCGACCTGGACAAAATTCTGAAAATGAGCCAGCTGTTCGGGGTATCCACCGATTACCTTTTAAAAGACGATGCTCCCCAGGAGGAAGGCTTTGCAGACCTTTCTCCCCGGGAGGAGGTGTCCATTCCCACCATGTCCCTGGAGGAAGCCAACGCTTACCTGGAACTGGCTGAGACTGCCCACCGGAAGATTGCCCTGGGGGTAAGCCTTTGTATTCTCTGCCCTATTCCCCTTCTCTTTCTGACCGGCTGCGCCGAGTTTGGTCTCATTCCCATGGGGGAAGACATCGTCTCTGCCCTGGGAATCATTGCCCTTTTCTGCATTGTAGCTCTGGGGGTGGCTCTGATCCTGCCCAGCAGCATCAAAATGGAGCAGTACGAGTATCTGGAAAAGGAGCCTTTGAACACCCAGTATGGGGTGGCCGGGATGGTGGAGAAAAAGAAGGAGGAGTTTGAGGACCGGTATCACTCCGGGCTGGTCATTGGAATCCTTCTCTGCATCCTCAGTGTGGTGCCTTTGTTCGGCGCTGCCGCCCTGGAACGGGATTTTGCCGCAGTCTGCGGGGTCTGCCTTATGTTCTGCATGGTTTCCCTGGGCTGTCATTTCATTATTCTGGTGGCTTCCCGCTGGGGCTGCTATCAGCGGCTGCTGGAGGAAGGAGACTATACCCGGGAGCAAAAGGCTGAAAATGAACAGAACTCTCCCTTCACCGTATTCTACTGGTGTGTGACCTCTGCCATTTATCTGGCTGTCAGCTTCTATCTGGATTCCTGGGAAACCACCTGGGCCATCTGGCCGGTGGCTGCCGTATTGTTTGTGGCCGCTCTGGCATTGAAAAAGATGATTTCCAAAAAATAATATTCTCCTGCAACATATAAAGAGAAGGACCCCATGCCGGAGCATGGGGTCCTTCTCTTGCTTTAGTTCTATTCAGGATTGGAGAATGTCGTTGTTTATTCCTGGACCGGCTTTTTCAGCAGGCTCAGGAGGAGTGCGCCCACGGCGCTGCCCACTGCCAGAGCTACCAGGTAGAGGACTGCATTGCCCACCACAGGGAAGACAAAGATTCCGCCATGAGGAGCGCGGAGGGTGCAGCCGAAGAGCATGGAGAGGGCACCGGCTACTGCGGAGCCTGCCACACAGCTGGGCAGGACCCGGAGGGGGTCAGCTGCTGCGAAGGGGATAGCACCCTCGGAGATGAAGCAAAGGCCCATGATGTAGTTCACAAAACCGTTCTTCCGTTCCTCGCTGGTCCACTTTTTGGGGCAGAAGGTAGTAGAGAGCGCAATGGCAATGGGAGGAACCATACCGCCTACCATAACGGCAGCCATTACATCGTAGGTTCCGGAGGAGAGGGCTGCGGTGCCGAACACATAGGCTGCCTTGTTGAAGGGGCCGCCCATATCAATGGACATCATGCCGCCGCAGATGGCGCCCAGCAGGATCTTGGAGGTGCCGCCCATGGTGTTCAGCCAGGCAGCGATGGCCTCGTTGATAAAGCCCATGACCGGGTTGACGGCGCACATGACCACGCCCATGACCAGCATACCGCCCAGGGGATAGATGAGCATGGGCCGGATCCCGTCCACGCTGCTGGGGAGTTTCTCGGTAATGTTTTCCAGGAATTTCACCAGGTAACCGGCTACAAAACCAGCCAGCAGAGCAGCCAGGAAGCCGCCGGAGATACCGGTGGTCTGACCTGCCATCAGCCCGGAGAAGCTGGTGCCGTTCATGGCCAGAACGCCACCCACAAAGCCTACGGCCAGACCGGGACGGTCTGCAATGGACATGGCGATGTAGGCGGACAGGATGGGAAGCATGAATCCGAAGGCTGCGTTGCCTACCGTCTTGAAGAAGGCAGCCAGGGGAGTGTTCATACCAAAGTTGGCCGGGTCAATGGAGAAGTCGTCAAAGAGGAAGGCCAGGGCGATGAGGATACCGCCGCCTACCACAAAGGGAAGCATGTGGGAGACACCGTTCATCAGGTGCTTGTAAAGGGTATGTCCCAGGGTGTCTTTTCCTGCGGTCTGGGCTGCAGGCTGGCCGCCCTTGGCCTGGAACACCGGCACTTCCCCGCTCTCGATTTTCTGAATCAGTTCTTCAGGCTTGTGGATGCCGTCATCCACCCGGGTGAAGAGGACCGGCTTGCCGTGGAAACGGGCAGTCTCCACATTCTTGTCGGCGGCTACAATGATACCGTCGCAGGCGGCGATCTCCTCAGGGGTGAGGATGTTCTTGGCTCCGCCGGAGCCGTTGGTCTCCACCTTGCAGGGCAGGCCCAGCTTTTCGCCGGCCTTGGTCAGGGCCTCGGCTGCCATGTAGGTATGGGCAATGCCGGTGGGACAGGCAGTAACGGCCAGGATACGATATCCCTGGGGAGCCACCTGTTCCTGGGTGAAGCTCTCGTCACCGAACTGAGTTTCCTCCTGGGCATCAATCAGTTTCAGGAACTCCTCGGGAGACTTGGCTGCCCGCAGCTTTTCCACGAAGTCCTCATGCATGAGCATCTGCATCATCCGGGCCAGCATATCCACATGGAGGCTGCCATTCTCGGGAGCGGCAATCATAAAGAAGAGATCGCTCTTTTCTTCGTCCTCCTGGTTATACTGCACCGGCTGAGCCAGCCGAAGGACGGCCAGGCTGGGGCGGGTGACACAGGCTGCCCGGGCATGGGGAACGGTGATTCCGTTGTCCACATAGGTGGAAGCCTCTTCCTCCCGGGCATAGATGGCGGCCTTGTAAGCGGCCTTGTCGGTAATGTTGCCATGGGTACACTGCAGCTCCACCAGGGTATCAATTACCTGGTCCCGGCTGGCTGCGGCGCTGTCCAGAGCGATGGCCTGGACAGAGAACAATTCAGTAATCCGCATAGTGATCCTCTCTTTCTGTATGGTCAGTGGCTTGTTTTACCGTTTTGGAAACCTAATTTAGAACTGGGTCAGCAGCTGCTGGATGGTCTGGCGGTCGGCCAGTCCCAGGGAGAAGGCGGTGGCGCTGCCCGAGGCAGTTCCCAGGCGAAGGGCCCAGTCATAGTCCTTCCGCTCCATCCATCCGGCCAGGAATCCGGCCACCATGCTGTCTCCTGCACCCACGCTGTTGATCACCTTTCCCTTGGGCACTCCCGCCCGGTGGGTATGGCCTTCCTCGTCCAGAAGGAGGGCACCGTCCCCGGCCATGCTTACCAGCACATTCCGTGCGCCTTTTTCCTGGAGCTTGGCGGCGTAATGGGCTACCTCTTCATCGTTTTTCAGCTCTACCCCGAAAATTTCCCCCAGCTCATGGTTGTTAGGCTTAATGAGGAAGGGCCGGTATTCCAGCACATTCACCAGCAGGTCCCGGGTGGCATCCACCGCCACCTCCACTCCCCGGCCTGCCAGCCGGGCCAGAATCTTCTGGTAGGTGTCCCCTGCCAGACTGTTGGGGATGCTCCCTGCCAGCACCAGCACATCTCCGGCTTTAAGGCCGTCCAGTTTTTCATACAGCCGGTCCATATCCTCTTTCCCGATTCGGGGACCGATGCCGTTGATCTCGCTTTCCTCGTCCGCCTTGATTTTTACATTGATTCGGGTGATGCCATCCTTGAGCCGGACAAAGTCGGTGTGGATTCCCCGTTCTTTCAGGCCATCCTCCAGCCAGCGGCCGGTGGGACCTGCCACAAATCCCAGGGCGGTGCTTTCATACCCCAGGACCCCCAGAACGGTGGAAACATTGATTCCTTTTCCCCCGAACTGGTACTCTTCCGCCACCGTCCGGTTCACCTGGCCCAGGGTAAGACTGCCGGGAAGATGGACCAGGTAATCAATGGCGGGATTAAAGGTAACGGTGTAAATCATGGTTATTCCTCCTTTTCCCCTTGGCTGTCGCTCTCCTTGATGAGGGTGTAGCGGCGGTATTTTTCGTTGGGCAGATGATTGGTCACCATAGCGGCATCGGTAAGGGAGCAAATTACGGCGGGGTAAACCTTGCCGAACTTGGTATCATCCACCAAAAACCAGCTTTCCAATGCCCGGCCTACGGCCAGGGCTTTCAGGGCTGCCTCCTCCACATCGGGGGTAGTGAATCCACTGTCCAGGGACACTCCGTTGGCGCCCATAAAGGCTTTGGTAAAATTATACCGGCCAATACTGGTCATGGCGGCGGTTCCCACAATGGCCTCGGTGTTGGGGCGAATCTGCCCTCCCGGCAGGTAGACCCGGCAGCCCTTCTGGGCCAGCAGCCGGGCATGGGCAATGCCGTTGGTCACGAAGGTGGCTCCAAGGGCTGGTCCCTGCAAAGCCTGCACCAGCTGAAGGGTGGTGCTGCCCGCATCCAGGTAGACAAAATCTTCCGGACCGATCAGCCCCGCTGCCAGCTTTGCAATGCTCTGCTTCTGGGCTACCGCCTGATGTTCCTTGGCGGACATGGATTCCTCACCGGTCACAAAAGCGGCCTCCGGCAGGGTAGCTCCCCCGTGGACCCGGTTCACCCGCCCCTGCTGGTGGAGCAGCACCAGGTCCCGGCGGATGGTGGATTCACTGGCATCCAGGGCTTCGCACAATTCCTGGACTGTTACCGACCGGCGGCGGGCCAGGATTCCCAGAATCTTCTCGAACCGTTCTTCCGCTAACATTCTTCGCTCCTTTCTCATTCACTCCTCCGGATGGGGGGTTGTGATTGGATTTGATTTCTTTTTCTTTGTTGACTTTAGAATATCACCATTTTCAGTCAAAGTCAATCAAAATCATTCGAATTATCCACCAAATTCTTCCTTTCATTTTTGTGCAATCGTCCAGTTTTATTCATTTTCGGTCAAATTCAGTCAATCCTTGATAAAAAACAGCGCCCGGGCTTTCTGCCGCCCAGGCGCTGTTCCTTCTTTTTCTATTGTTTTCAAATGGAGGTCCCTGCTCAGAATACTCCTGCCACTTCCAGGATAATGAGCAGAATTCCCAATACCAGCAAAGCGGTTCCTCCCACCTTGAAGTTCAGGAAGATTTTGTCATTGGTTGCCCGGTCAGTATAAGAAACACCGGGTTTATTGGGGTCGTAATAGATGGTCACATCTTCCCGGCTTACCTTATCCTCTTTGTGGGCGCCTTTGTTGCCCTGGCAGCGGTATTCCTCTCCGTCCACAGTGTATTTGTAAACAGGAAAGAAGGTATGACCGTTTCCCATATTCCGGAAGTTCCGTGCCCCTACCACCTTTTCCACCACACCGGTTGCGGTGCTGGTGCAGCTCTGGTACAGTTCTGCATAATACTTCTGGGACACCTTGACTACCAGCCAGAAAGTCCCTCCCAAAATCATCAGAATTGCTCCGATCACAACTAAAACAGGTACGCCCATGATTTATATTCCTCCTGCAACTTTTCGGGATTTTCCCTCATGCAGGAATCATTGTACCACATTTGGGAAGATTTGAATACTCTATTTTTAATTTTCACGCCTTAAAGGCTTTTCGCCAGGGTGCAGAAAGTCCGGCTGTTCCAATCCTCAAAGCCGGGACAGAGTGAGAAGGTATACTCTGCCTTGGTTCCATCTGCCCCTTCAAAGCGGGCCAGGACCCGGTCCTTGCCGCTCTCATAGGTCCAGGTTCCCTCCTGGGCTTCCAAAGCGGTCAGCGCCCCCTGCCAATCCTCCTCCGTAACGGTCTCCAAAGCGGAGGGGTCCTGGGTGCTGTACCACTCATCTTCCCCGGTAAAGTCCACCGCCATAATCAGGCCGGCCATATCAGCGGTATAATAGCCTTCCTCGGTCATCCACTCTTCCGGTTCCATGCCGAAGTCCCGGCCCCGCACCACCAGGTACCGGGCCAGTTCCCGGGCGGTCCAATCCGCCGGGGTGGAAAAATCAGTGATTCCGGCCAGCGCCAGAGCCCGGCACTGGTGGAGGAGAATATCATACTGGTAGCCGTTCAGGCCCAGCCTAACAGCCTGAGGGTCAGCGGGTCTTTCCGTCTGGACATCCTGGGTATACCAGGCGCTGAGATACTGAGGCTCTTTTGTCTCATCGGCGTACACCAGGAGATAGATATAGATGGCTCCATCCCCGTACTGAGGCCCCAGATAGTAGGTCTCGGGCTGGTACCAGACGGTAAAGTCCACCCGGCAGATCCCTGCCGTTCCCCCCTCCAGGGCATCACGGTCCAGTCCTTGGGTATTCTGCAAAATTCTGGACAGTTCCTCCAGGCCTGCCCACTGATCAGGGGCAAGGTAGTATCCCTGGATGCCGCTCACCTCTTTATACCGGGTGGGCCAGTCCATGGATTCCTCCCAAAAGGCGGCTGCCCTGGTTTCCAGGGCCTGGGCCTCTTCCTGGGTAAAGGGGTCACTCCATCCCTCCCAGTAAGGAGGCTCCGCTGTGGCCTGGGCTTCGGTGGACTGGCCCTGAGGGTCCGGGGTGGTCTGGGCCGGGGTGCTTTCCCGGCTGCACCCGGTCAGGATCAAGATTGCCGACAGTGCCAGTGCGGGCACCAGTCTGCCTAATTTCATGAGAGTCACTCCTTTCCCATTTGCGGGGTTTTGTTTCTGATTTCAGGATAGCATACCCATCCCCCGCTGCGCAATCCCGTTCTCCCAAAAGTCCTTCTTTTACAAGGATTCAGGATATGATATACTGATAAAAAGCGGAAAAGGAGGCGTTTCCATGCCTTTGAAAAAGATTTGGATCTCAAAAGGTCCCGGCGAGAAGAACCGGTATGCCCTTTCCACTTTGGGCGGAATTCTGGGAATTCTGGCACTCCTCATGGTGCTTATTGTGGGAGGGACCTTCCTCACCCTCTATCTGTCCCTGCCCAAAGAAGCCTCCCTGGGCACTCTCTGCATTGGAGCGGTGGTCCTGGGGGTAGTTCTGGCTTTGGGCGCCGGCCGCCGTTCCCTGCGGGAATCCCTGGTATTTTTCCTGACCCAGGATGACCGGCTGTATATGCTGGATTCCCGAACCCTGGCCTCCTACCGCCGGGGAGTTCTGGGATTTACCTCCATGACCCTGGACACCCAGAAAGCGCTGGACCGGCTGGCCGCCTCCCCCACTCTCCCGCCCCAGGCACTGGAAATTCTGACTGTGAAAAAAATCCGGGAGTACTCCGACTTTTCCCGGGTCAGCTGCCTTATCCGCCGCCCCACGGGAGAAACAGGCCGGTGGGAGTTTTGTCTGCCCTCCGGTTACCCGGACGAGGACCTGCTCCGGTTTCAGCTGGAGCGGCGGCAAGGGTTTGATTTTTCCCCGGAAAAATAACCGGATGTTAAAAAACCGGGCAAAAGTGACCGCTTTGATTGGTGGAAGTTTTTCTCCTCCGCCGGTATACTTATAACCGAAAAGTCAAACAAGGAGGATTTAGTTATGAGTTTAGGAAGCAGCTTGTATTCTGCCCGGAAGAAAAGCGGACTGTCCCAGGAGAATGTAGCCGAGAAGCTGGGGGTCAGCCGTCAGACCATTTCCAAGTGGGAGACCGGGGAGACCCTCCCCGACATCCGCCAATCCAAAGGTCTGGCTCAGCTCTACCACATGACCCTGGACGAGCTGATTGAGTATGACTTTGACGAGGCCCAGGCCCAGCAGATGATCGACTCCGTCAGCGAGAAGGCCCAGGAGAAAATCAACTGGAATAAGGTCTGGAGCAAAAAATACCCGGTGCTGGCCACCTACCAGGAGAAGGTAAAGGTCAGCGATTACGCTCCCGCCCTGGAGGAGATGATGACCCGGCTCAGCGTGGAATACGGATACAACCGCACCGATTCCCTTTTGGTGCTGAAAGATATCCTGGCCCGGGTATGGAAGGGACAAGTATAATAAAAATAAGATAAGCCGCCGGAAGCGAAGCTGCTCCGGCGGCTTTTGTTTTAATTCTCTTTTTTCAGGGTCCAGAGCGCCAGACAGGCAAGCCCAAGGCCCAGCATGGGGACAGCCTGTTCCTGCCCTGCCTGCCCCAAGACAGACAGAACCGTTACACCAATTCCCATAGCCAGGGCCACCCCTTTTAGTACAAGAGATGTAAGGGCATCCAGCTTTTCTTTTTCCGGGGCTTTGCCGGCCCTTCCCTGCAGCAGTTCGTCCAGGGACAGGTCCAGCTCCCGGGCCAGAACGGGAAGTGTCCCGATGTCGGGGCAGGACAGGTCCCTCTCCCATTTGGACACTGCCTTATCGGTCACTCCCAGCTTTTGTGCCAGCTCCAGCTGAGTCATCTTTTTTTCTTTTCTTCTATCGGCAATCACGCTGCCCAGGCTTTTTTCCATGAGAATCCACTCCTTCGTCGGTTGTTGCTTTCAGCCTACACCAAGGCCCTGTATTTTTCAACCGCCCTGTGGTTTCCCTCTCTCGACCATCAGTTTACCTTTCAGGGTAAACATTATTTTGACATTTTCCCCAACTTGCTTTTTGAATTGTATTCTATTTCCTGAACTCTGGTTCTTTTTTCTACAATCAAAGGCATATTCTCCCACAGAAGTATCTGGGGAGGTGGCCTGTATGCTGGAACTGTTTTTACAATTTGTGCTGGGGAAATTTCTTTTCCTGGCCCTTCACCTGGAGAGCGGCAGCTTTCCCCGTCCCCTCTCCCCCAAGCAGGAGCAGGAGGCGTTCGCCCGGCTGGCGCAGGGGGACTCCGCCGCCCGGGACCTTATCATCCAGCACAATCTCCGGCTGGTGGTGCACATGGCAAAAAAATACCGGTGCGACACGGAATCCCTGGACGATTTGGTGAGCATTGGCACCATTGGCCTGATCAAAGCTGTCTCCACCTTCCGCCCGGAACGGGGAAGCCGCTTTTCCACCTACGCCAGCCGGTGTATTGAAAACGAAATCAAAATGTATTTTCGCCACAGCCGCCGGGGAGCCGTCACCGTCTCCCTTCAGGAGCCCATTGAAACCGGCCGGGCAGACAGCGAGCTGACGGTGGCCGACCTGTTGGCGGACGATTTTGTTCTTACCGAGGGCCTGGAGCACCGGGAGGAGCTGGTGCTTCTCCGTCAGGCCCTGGACCGGCTGCCTTCCCGGCTCAAACTGATTCTCACCCTGCGATATGGTCTGGACGGACACAAAGCCCTGACCCAGCAGCAGACCGCTCAGCGGCTGGGGATCAGCCGGAGCTATGTATCCCGCCTGGAGAAAAAGGGGCTTCTGACCTTGGAAAAGGCCCTGTCCTCCACCGGTAAAAATAGCTTGCAAATCTTCCGAAAAGGGATAGAATAAAAATAGAGAGGGATGATATAAGGGGCGCAGGCCCGGGAGAATCCCTGCACAAGGAGGCTGAACCATGAAAAAAATCATCACCATCGGCCGGGAATTCGGCGCAGGCGGCAGCACCATCGGCCGGGCAGTAGCCAAGGCCCTGGGGATCGCCTATTATGACCGGGATCTCATCATCCGCACGGCAGCAGCCAGCACCAACCTGACCCCTGAGGAGGTTCGCCAGTGGGACGAACGGGTGCCCCACGAATTCGGGCTTTCCCAGAGTCTGTTCAACTTTTACGCAAAGCCCCTCAGTGAGCAGCTGTGGAAGGCTCAGGTGGAGGCTATCCGGAACATGGCCGACCGTGAAAGCTGTGTCATTGTGGGACGGAATGCGGACTACATTCTCCGGGAGTTTGATCACTGCCTGCGGGTATTCCTTCACGCTGACCCCGCCTGGCGGTTGAATCATATGCTGGAGCTGCGGCCTGACAGCACCCTGGAAGAGGTCCAGGCTGAGATGGAGCGTTCCGACAAGGCCCGGGCAGGATATTGCAAGCGGTTTACCGGCCAGTATTACGGAGACCTGCGGAACTATGACCTCTGCATCAATGTTGGAAAAATCGGCTTTGAGAAGGCCATCCAGATGGTTCTGGATGCGGCAAAAGACCTGTAATTCCCTGGCTTTTCACCCTTTTCCCTTGACAGGGAGGGTCTAATACTTTATAATATTTAGGCATAGGGCGCATATCAAAGGCGATAGCAAACCGATTCGTTGCTATTGCCTTTTTCTGTTTCCCCTATCAATTGGTTGCTTACGCCCAGAGGGGGCGTTTGCATAAATAACATATCAAGGAAAGGAACCAAACATCATGAAAAAGCTGATTGCACTTGCACTGGCTTTGGTTCTGGCTCTGTCCCTGGTAGCTTGCGGCTCCACCGCCCCTGCTGCTGACGACGCTGCCAACTCCGAGGCCACCGCTGCTCCCGATGCCGCCGCTGAGGGCGACGCTGCCGAGGGCGACGCCACCGCTTCTGACGGCAAGGTATGGGTCATTGCCACCGATACCGTCTTCAAGCCCTTCGAGTATACCGACGAGAGCGGTAACTTTGTAGGCATCGATGTTGACATCCTGGCCGCCATTGCTGAGGACCAGGGCTTTGAGTACGAGCTCAAGAGCCTGGGCTGGGACGGCGCCATTGCAGCCTGCCAGTCCGGTCAGGCTGACGGTATGATCGCCGGTGCTTCCATCACCGAGGATCGTATTGCTTCCGGCTGGACCTTCTCTGACGGTTACTACACCGCCACCCAGACCATGACCGTTGCCGAGAACTCCGACATTGCCGGTTTCGAGGATCTGGAAGGCAAGACCGTTGCCGTGAAGATCGGCACCCAGGGCGCTTCCTACGCCGAGAGCCTGAAGGACGAGTACGGCTTCACCATCCAGTCCTTTGAGGATTCCCCCACCATGTACCAGGCAGTTCTGGGCGGCCAGTGTGTTGCCTGCTTTGAGGATACCCCCATTATGCAGGCTTCCATCAAGGACGGCGGCCTGGCTCTGAAGGTGCTGGAGAACACCGCCAACGAGGGCGGCGACTACGGCTTCGCTATTTTCAGTGAGAACAGCCAGGAGCTGCTGGATATGTTCAATGCCGGTCTTGCCAACATCAAGGCAAACGGCACCTACGACGAGATCCTTGCCAAGTACCTGGGCTAAGTAAGATTCCGCGGGGACGCCTGGTGTTTGCAGGCGTCCCTCCTTTTATATCACCGATTTTCTCTGAAGGGAGTTTTGTCCTTGATCCGCATCATCACCACCTACGGCGGCCTGCTGCTGACCGCCATGGGCCAGACATTGCTGCTGGCTCTCTGCGGGCTGTTTTTTGCCTGTATCCTGGGCCTGATCTTCGGTCTGCTCAGCGTGCTGAAAAACCGGGCCTGCAACATTATCTCCATTATCTTTGTAGACGCCATCCGGGGCGTACCCATGATCGTGCTGGCCTTCTATATCTACTTTGGTATGCCGGCCCTCTTCAACGGTCTGATGGGTTACAACGCCGTCACTCTTACCGCTCTTCAGGCCGGCACCATCTGCCTTTCCCTGAACTGCGGCGCTTATATGGCTGAAATCATCCGCGCCGGTATTCAGAGCGTGGACAAGGGCCAGATGGAGGCAGCCCGGAGCCTGGGCCTGCCCTACTGGAAGGCCATGTACCGGGTCGTTCTGCCCCAGGCCATCCGGACCATGATCCCCAGCATCATCAACCAGTTCATCATCACCCTGAAAGATACCTCTATTCTTTCGGTCATTGGTTTCCCCGAACTGGTCAACACCGCCAAGAATGTTGTGGCCAACTCCTTCAAGATTTTTGAAGTCTGGACCCTTGTTGCCCTCATGTATCTGGTGGTCATCACCGTCCTGTCCCGTGTAGCAAAGATTCTGGAAAGGAGGCTCAACCGTGGCAGAGAATAATGTTAAAATCCATGTGAGCCATCTGAAAAAGAGTTTTGGCAACCTGGAAGTTTTGAAAGATGTTTCCGTAGATGTTACCCAGGGCGAAGTGGTGGTTGTGCTGGGCCCCTCCGGCAGCGGCAAATCCACCTTTCTCCGTTGTCTGAACCGTCTGGAGACCATCACCGACGGTCAGGTCATTGTAGATGGCTACGACATTACCGACAAGAAAACCGACATCAACAAGGTGCGGGAGAACATCGGCATGGTGTTCCAGCACTTTAATCTGTTCAACAATCTGAATGTTATGGGGAACATGATCCTGGCCCCCACTGAGCTGAAAAAGGCCACCAAGGCCGAGGCCACCGAAAACGCTTTGAAGCTGCTCAAGCGGGTAGGTCTGCTGGACAAGGCTGAGGCCTATCCCAGCCAGCTGTCCGGTGGTCAGAAGCAGCGTGTGGCCATTGCCCGTGCCCTGGCTATGAACCCCGACATTCTCCTCTTTGACGAGCCTACCAGCGCTCTGGACCCCGAAATGGTAGGTGAAGTGCTTCAGGTCATGAAGCAGCTGGCCAGCGAGGGAATGACCATGGTGGTGGTCACCCACGAAATCGGCTTTGCCCGTGAGGTTGCCAGCCGGGTCATCTTTATGGAAGGCGGCTACATTGTGGAGGAAGGCACTCCTGAAGAAGTGCTTGATCATCCCAAGGAAGCCCGTACCATTGATTTTCTCAGCAAGGTTCTGTAAACCTGATTTCTTTCCTGATTTTATAAAAAAACTCCGGACCCTGATGGGTCCGGAGTTTTTTCTTTTTATTCTTATTTATCCCCGCCCAAGGTGCTGTTTTCATCCAGCTGCTGCTGGAGGGCTCCTGTGGGGTCGTAAACCAGGTCTGCGGTGGTTTCCTGGCGGATGATATCCCCTTCTTCGGCCTTCCACTCGCTTTCCTCGATGCCGGTAAGATACCACTCACGGTCCAGACCCCGCTCGAAGATATAGTCCGCATACTTCTGGGGCTTGGACTGGGTAACGCCCTGGGTAATACCGTCGCTGGTGTTGCTGATGTACCCCACGCTTACCCGCAGCTTGCCGTCCTTGTTCTGAAGCTGGACCACGGTGGGAGAGTAACTGTTTTCGGTACTGGTAACGGGGATAAGATATCCCTGGAGAGACTCGTCATAGACATATTCCAGGCCGAAATCATCGGTAAAGGTTCCGTGGGTCAGCTGGACAGAAGGTCCGTAGAGCTTTGCTGCAAAGGCGCTCACATCCACTCCGGGAAGGATAGCCCGCTCGTCCTCAGACCGTTCCAGGCTCTCCCACTGTCCCTTTTCGATCAGTTCAAAGATGGTGCCCCAGACGGAGGTCTGTTTAATGAAGGAATCGCTTACATTCTCCAATCCGTTGAAGTAGGCGGGGTCATACATGACCACGCTGCGGAGCAGACTCTCATACTCCTTCATTTTTTCGGTGGGGTCAGTCACCTTCTTGTAAATCCCCACTGCGGTATCGATCAGGTGCAGCATTCCCAGGAACACCATGATCACCACAACTATGCCCAGGAACTGACGGCGACGGCGGCGCTGCCGGCGTTGATGTTCCTCTCTTGTAATCAATGTGGCCATCTGAGACCTCCTTCTATCGTTCTGCGGGTCCCCCCGCTTTATGCGCTGAAATCATGCCGGGCCATGGAAAAATTTCTTTTTCCTCTTCTCCAAGAAGAAAAAGGCCCGCAGTACAATTCCCTACTATTGTACCACAAAACCCCTCCCGGTGCAATCGGTAGGTTTTTACAAAACTGAGAAAGGACCCCTGCTCCCGCCGGGAGACAGGGGTCCTTTTTTATATAATCAGTATAAATTACTTATTTTTGTACATTTCTTCGTAGTACTTCTGGTAGTTGCCGCTGGTCACATTCTCCATCCATTCCTGGTGCTCCAGGTACCAGTCAATGGTGAGGACGATTCCCTTCTCAAAGGGTGTCTCGGGGTACCAGCCCAGTTCGTCCTTGATCTTGGTGGGGTCAATGCCGTACCGGCGGTCATGGCCCAGACGGTCGGCCACATACTGGATCAGGCCCTCGTCAATGCCGTCATCCTTAAGTCGGTCATGGAGCTGGGCAATGATAGTCTTGACAATGAAGATGTTGGGCCGCTCGTTGTGACCTCCCACATTGTACACTTCTCCGTCCCGGCCGCCGTTGGCTACCATGTCAATGGCCTTGCAGTGGTCCTCCACATACAGCCAGTCCCGGACATTCATGCCGTCCCCGTAAACAGGGAGCTTCTTGTGATTCTTCACATTGTTGATCATGAGAGGAATCAGCTTCTCGGGGAACTGGTAGGGGCCGTAGTTGTTGGAGCAGCGGGTGATATTCACCGGCATACCGTAGGTGTCATGGTAAGCCATAACAAACATATCGGCGCTGGCCTTGCTGCTGGAGTAGGGGCTGTGGGGGCAGAGAGGAGTGGTCTCCATAAAGTAGCCATCCTCGCCCAGGGAGCCGTATACCTCGTCGGTGGATACCTGGCAGTACTTCTTGCCCTCTGCCCAGGTCTTGGTCTCGCTGTTGTACCAGGCGTTCTTGGCGCACTGGAGCAGGTTGACGGTGCCCATCACATTGGTCTCCACGAAAATTTCAGGGTTGGTGATGGAGCGGTCCACATGGCTCTCGGCAGCGAAGTTGATCACATAGTCGAAGTCATATTTTTCAAACAGGCCGGTGACCAGCTCCCGGTCACAGATGTCGCCCTGAACAAAGATATGCCGGGGATCTCCCTCGCAGTCCTTCAGGTTTTCCAGATTTCCTGCATAGGTCAGCTTATCCAGGTTGACCAGCAGAATCTCGGGGTACTTCTTGAGCATATAGTAAACAAAGTTGGTGCCAATGAATCCGGCGCAGCCGGTAACAAGATATTTTTTCATGGTTCAATTACCGTCCCAATTCTCAAAAAATGTTTTCAGTGCTTCCTGCCAGGGGCGCATTTCATCCCCCACGGTCACCCGGAGCATCCGGTTCTCCAGTGCGCTCCAGGCCGGGCGGTCCGCAGCGTCCGGATGTTTGGCGGCATACTCGGCGCTGGTGCAAGGGGCCACGGTAGCCTCCACACCGGACAGCCGGATGATCTCCGCCGCAAAATCGTACCAGCTGCAGATTCCGGTTCCGGTGCAGTGGTAGGTGCCATACTCGTGGCTTACGGCCAGTTTCAGAATATGATGGGCCAGGTCCACAGCGTTGGTGGGATTGCCCAGCTGGTCGTTGACCACTTCCAGATGGCCGAACTTCTTTCCGGCGTTCACAATGGTTTTGACAAAGTTCTTTCCCTCATAGCCGTAAAGCCATGCAGTCCGCACGATCATGTGGCGGGGGCAGAACCGGGCCACATACTCCTCTCCCAGCAGCTTGGTGGAACCGTAAGCGCTTTTGGGGTTGGGCAGAGCGGTCTCGTCCAGGGGGATTCCCCCGTTGGGCTGGCCGCTGAACACATAGTCGGTGGAGACATGAATCAGCCGGGCTCCCACCTTCCGGGCTGCCTGGGCCAGGTTCCGGGGTCCGATGGCGTTGGCCTTGAAGGCATCATCGGTCTGCTTCTCGCAGCCGTCCACATTGGTGAAGGCCGCACAGTTGATGATGGTGTGCGGCTTTTCCTTCTCAATAAAGGCAATGGTCTGGTTCCGGTCCGAAATATCCAACTGGGGCAGGTCCACCGCTACCACAGTGGCCCCCTGCAGACGGGCAGGGATAGGGCCCAGCTCACTGCGGCCGGATGCCAGCTGCTTTTGCAGTTCCCGGCCCAGCTGACCATTGCACCCTGTAATCAAAATCTTCATAAAACAGTGTTCCTTCTTCCGGGCTATCAGTACTTTACCTTGTTGTCAGCCACATTCTTGAGATGCTGGCCATAGGGGCTCTTGCCGTACCGCTGAGCACTCTCCAACAGCTTTTCACGGGTGATCCAGCCATACTTGTAAGCAATCTCTTCGGGAGCGCTGATCTTGATTCCCTGGCGCTTTTCAATCATCTGGATAAAGTCGGCAGCTTCCACCAGGCTGTCCATGGTGCCGGTATCCAGCCAGGCAAAGCCCCGGCCCAGCAGCTTGACCCCCAGGGTTCCCTCCTGGAGATACATATCGTTGAGGGTGGTGATTTCCAGCTCTCCACGGGCGCTGGGCTTCACCTGACCAGCCTTTGCAGAAACGCCTTTGGGGTAGAAGTAAAGGCCGGTAATGGCATAGTTGCTCTTGGGGTTCTGGGGCTTTTCTTCCACGCTGACCACATTGCCGGCTTCGTCAAACTCCACGATTCCGAACCGCTCCGGATCATTGACATAGTAACCGAAAACGGTGGCCTTGCCAGCAGCTGCGGCCTCGGCAGCGTCCTTGAGAATCCGGCTGAAGCCGTTGCCATAGAAGATGTTGTCTCCCAGAATCATGGCACAGGGCTCGTCCCCGATGAACTCCTCGCCCAGGATAAATGCCTGAGCCAGTCCGTCAGGGCTGGGCTGCACCTTATAGCTGAGGCGTACCCCATACTGGCTGCCATCCCCCAGAAGGTTCTCAAACCGGGGGGTGTCCTCCGGGGTGGAGATAATCAGGATATCCTGAATCCCCGCCAGCATAAGGGTGGACAAAGGATAGTAGATCATGGGTTTGTCATACACCGGCAGCAGCTGCTTGCTGGTGACCATGGTCAGAGGATACAGTCTGGTTCCGGCGCCGCCGGCCAAAATGATACCTTTCATTGCTTAGCTCCTTTTCTCGTATTCTATTTATATTATTGGGCTAAGTACCGCCCACCACTTACAAAGGAAAACCATTTCCCAAAAAGGGACAGTCTTATACAGATAATAGTATACAATAAAAACCCGCCCGGGGCAACCCCCAGGCGGGTGAAAGGCTCGTTTTCCCTTAAAAAAGGGAGAATCCCCACTTTTTCCAGTACCGGAACATACTCTTGAGCTGCATTTTGAAATGGCTGGAATCCCGCATAGGGTTCCGGTGCCAGGCATGGACCGCCCGGAACTGCGGGACCAGGCAGACTTTTCCGTACTGCAGGGCTTTCTGGGTAATGTCGGCGTCCTCCACATACATGAAGTAGCCCTGGTCGAAGCCCCCCATCTTCCGGTAAACCTGGGTGCGGATGCAGAAAAAGCTGCCGGTACAGAACTGTATCTCCTGAGGCTGGGTCAGGTCCCGGTCCTGCATGGTGTACCGCCGGTCAAACCAGGCCAAAGGCCCCGCATGGGAGAGCTGACGGGCCAGCAGACCCATGAAATTGGGTTTTCGCCGGGGCAGGTGCTGAATCCTGCCATCGGGGAAATAGAGCTGGGGAGTGGCCATGACCACCTGAGGGTGGTCTTCCATCCATTGGGCCAGCTGGGACAGCACCGGACTGTCCACCAGAATATCCGGGTTGAGGACAAAATGATACCGGGAATCCAGCAGGGGCAGGACTGCGTTATGGCCGCCTCCGAACCCCAGGTTCTTTTCCAGGCAGATAAGTTTGACCCGGCCATCCCAGTTTTGTTCTGCCAGCCGGGCGGCAGTGTCGTCCGGGCTGTGGTTATCTACCAGATAGAGGAGGAAATCCTCCGGGGCGTGTGCCAGAATGCTGTTGACAGCGGCGATGATCTCATCTGCTCCCCCGTAAGCCACAATGGTAGCGGTAATGGCCGCCATGGCAGATTCTCCCCTTTCCGTTTGTAATCGTTTTATTCTACCACATCCGCCTTCAAAAGGCAAATGTTCTCCTCTCTCCGTTGAATTTTCCCCGGAATTTTTTTATAATATTCTTTACGGCAAAGTGCGGTTTGCCGGGGAAAGGAAAGATAAAATGGGTATTTTGTTGGGAACGCTGGTAAACACCGGCACCGTCCTGCTGGGCAGTTCCGCAGGACTTTTATTCAAGAGGGGAATTCCCCCCAGGCTGAGCGACAGCCTTATGAAAGGGCTGGGGCTCTGTGTCATTTATCTGGGCGTGAACGGTGCCTTTCAGGGAGAAAACTCCCTGGTAATGATTCTGAGCATGATCCTGGGTACTGCCCTGGGGGAAGGGATCGACATTGACAAGCGTGTAAACGGATTTTTTCACCGGCTGGAAGCACGGTTTTCCTCTCCGGACAAGGAAAGCAGCATTGCGGACGGGTTCATCAACGCCTGTCTTCTCTTCTGCATTGGAAGTATGACGGTGGTGGGCGCTCTCAATGCAGGGCTCCGGAACGACCAGACCATGCTTCTCACCAAAAGTATGCTGGATTTATGCAGCAGCATGGTTTTTGCCAGCACCATGGGGATTGGGGTCCTTCTCAGCGCCGGATTTGTGCTGGTCTACCAGGGAGCCCTCACCCTTCTCGCCAGCCTGCTGGCCCCGGTCCTGACCAACTCGGTAATTGCAGAAATGACCTGCGTGGGCAGCCTCATCATCATTGGAACCGGCCTCAACCTTCTGGGTGTCACCCGGCTGAAACTGATGAATTTCCTGCCAGCCATGTTTCTGCCCATCCTTCTCTGCCAGCTGGATTTTCTTTATATTGCATGAGACAAAAAAGCCCCCGCTCCACCAAACCGGTGAGGCGGGGTTTTTGTTCAGATTTCCTGTAAGTTTCTCAGGTCGGGGCTTTCGCTGAAGTCCTCCCGGTCCTTGGTCAGGCTTGGATTGTAGAAGGGGTCGGCCAGGATGCCCTCCCGGGTATGCTTGTCATACAGCCGCTTCCGCTCCCCGTTGAACCGTTCCAGCTTGGCCGGGTCTTTCTCGTCGCTTCCCCGGCTCTTGCTCTCGTAATGGTAGAGGGTGGCGTAGGGGGTCCAGACCACCCGGTATCCCGCATCCCGGATACGGAGGCAGAAATCCACATCGTTGAATGCCACGGTGAACTCTTCGTCCAGCCCGCCCATCTCATCGTAGACAGAAGCCTTTACCATAAGGCAGGCAGCGGTGACCCCGCTGAAATCCTGGACGGTGGCGGCCCGGAACATATATCCGCTGCCTCCCCGCTTATGGTATTTGTGGCTGTGGCCTGCATATCCTCCCAGTCCGGTGATGATACCCGCATGCTGGATGGTATCGTCCGGGTAATAGAGCATGGCCCCGCAGCATCCCACCCCGGGGCGGGAGGTCTGGCGGACCATCTCGGTCAGCCAGTCCGGATCGATGGCCTCTACATCATTGTTCAAAAGCAGGAGATATTCCCCCTTGGCTTCCTTCCGGCCAAAGTTGTTGATAGCACTGAAATTGAAGGGGCCCTCGTAGTTGACCACCCGGCAATTGGGATAAACATCCTGCAGCTGGTGGTAATAGGCAAAGGTAAGGGGATCGGTGGAGTTGTTCTCAATAATGATCCCTTCCCAGTTTTTGTAATTGGTATTGTCCCGGAGGGAATCCAGGCATTTTTTCAGTTCCCCGATATGGTCTTTGTTGGGGATAAGGATGGAAACCAGGGGTTCCTCCTCCAGCTCCCACACCACCCGGTAGGTGCTGGGGAACAATCCTTCCTCCACCCGGCCCTTCTGGCCGGTCCGTTCCAGATGGTCACTGATGGCTTTGATGGCACTCTGGGTCACATATTCCTTGGCCGCCACTCCGCCGCTGGTGCTGCCCTCATGGACCCGCCAATAGTAGAGCACATGGGGGATATGTACCGGAGCCTTTCCGCTGGCTTCAATGAGCCGGAGGAACAGGTCATGATCCTGGCTGCCATCACATTCCGGCCGCTCTCCCCCGATTTCCCGGAACAGGTCTGCCCGGAACACTGCCAGATGGCAGATATAGTTGCAGCAAAGAAGATAGTCGTAGGCGTAATCCGGCTTGAAATGCCCCACCAGAGGCTTTTGAATGCTGGTGGAGAAGAGAGCTTCATCGCTGTAATAGAAGTCCCCGGACCGGTCCTGAATGGCCTTCTGGACCATATAAATGGCATGAGGCGCCAGAATATCATCATGGTCGGCCAGGGCCAGATACTCTCCCCGGGCCAGCTGAGCGGCCTGGTTGGTATTCTCTGCGATCCCCTTGTTTTCAATTCGGGTGTATCGAATCCGGCTGTCCTGATAGCTTTTTACGATTTCCTCCACCTGAGGGTGGTCCCGGTCGCTGGCATCCGCCAGGCAGAGCTCCCAGCAGGGACTGGTCTGTCCTTCCAGGCTGTCCAGCAAATCCCGAAGGTAGTTTTCAGGGGTGTTATAGAGGGGGACCAGCACGCTGACAAGGGGAAGGATCTCCCCCTTTGCCTTCTGCCGCTGGGCCTCCAGTACCTCCTTCTTAGGCAGATACCGGGCCCGCTTGCCCAGGAACCGGCGGCGGAAAAATCCCGCCCCCCGCTTGACCATGGTGGGCAGTCCCTCCTCCCGGGTAAGGGTAACGGCATACCCTCCCAGCTCCCGGATTCGTTTCAAATTTTGATTCATAGCGGCACAGTCCTTCCTCTTCCCCGGTCATTTCAGGCCGAAATTTTCAAACAGATTGTTGAAATGGGGATTGTAGTAGGGGTCGTAGTTGTCAATATACTGGTGATACTTGGCGTAGAAGTTGGCCTTCTCCCGGGCGTACCGCCGGGCGTTTTCCCCGGTAGTGTCCAGGCCCCGGCTCTTGCTCTCATAGTGGATGGCCTGGGCGTGGGGAGTGAACACATTGAGGAGTCCCTTTTCCCACAGTTTCAGGCAGTAGTCAATATCGTTGTAGGCTACGGCAAACTGTTCCTCGTCCAGTCCGCCCATCTCATCGTAGAGGGAAGCCTTGGTCATAAGGCAGGCCCCGGTGACCGCCATATAGTCCTGGGTGGTCACCAGCCGGTACATATCCCCCACCTTCCCCCGGGGATATCCCTTATGGCTGTGTCCGGCGCTGCCGTTGATTCCCATAATCACGCCCCCGTGCTGGAGGGTCCCGTCCGGGTACCAGAGCTTGGCCCCCACCGCGCCCACATCCGGGCGCTGGCTGTAGCTGAGCAGCTCTTTCAGGAAGTTATCGCTCTCCAGTTCAATGTCGTTGTTGAGCAGGAGAAGCTGTTCTCCCTGAGCAAACTTCCGGCCAAAGTTGTTGATGGCGCTGAAATTGAAGGGGCCCTCATACTTCACCACCTGTACTTTGGGGTATCGCCGGGGCAGGGCCTCATAGTAGGCGAAGGTCTCCGGGTCAGTGGAGTTATTCTCGATGACAATGATCTCAAACCGGTCATATCCCGCCTTGGCATGGAAGCTGGACAGGCACCGTTCCAGGTCATCGGTGTGGTCTTTACTGGGAATGAGGACACTGACCAGAGGCTGGCCGGTCAGCCCATATTCCACCCGGAATGCTCCGGGTGCCTTTTCCAGAGGGGTGGCGGTCCCTGCCAGTCCCACCCGGTCCAGGTGAGCCTGGATGGCCCGGGCTCCGGCGGCCACAGCGTAGGGCTTGGCCTCCATACCGGCGGCCGTGCTTCCCTGCCCTGCCCGCCAGATATACATGACCTTGGGGATATGGGTGATTTTCCCCGCCTTCTCAGTGAGACGGAGAAGCAGGTCATGGTCCTGGGCTCCGTCAAATTCCTTGTACTGGGCGGCACCTGCCTTGTCCAGCAGTTCCCGGGTAAAGACAGCCAGATGGGTGATGTAGTTGCACCCCCGCAGGTTATCCGGGGCCCAGTCCGCCTTAAAGTGGTATCCTCCCAGCTCTTTCAAATTGTCAGAGAGGACAATTTCGTCGGTATAGACCAGGTCGGCCCCCGTCCCCCCGGCCCGTTCCATACATTCATAGAGGGCGTTGGGGTAGAGCAGGTCGTCGTGGTCCAGCAGGGTGACCCAGTCACCGGTTGCCAGGGCAAAGCCGGCGGTGGTATTAAGGGCAATTCCCCCGTTTTCCACCTTCTGGTAGGTGATGCGGGAGTCCTTCTCCCCCTGCTCCTTGGCGTATTTGCTGAATGCGCTGTGGGCTTCATCCGAGGCATCCACCAGCACCAGCTGCCAATGGGGATAGGTCTGCTTCTTCACGCTGGCCAGCATCTGGTCAAAGTACTTTTTGGGGGTATTGTAGAGGGGGACTACAATGGACACGGTTCCCTGGTTCAGGGGATTTTCCCGCTGCCGTTTCAGCTGACGGCGGGTGGGCAGGTCGGCCCGGTGTTGCCAGCTGTCGTAGTGGAAGGCCAGTCCTACCCGGAAGGTCACATCCCGCCAAAGCTGTTCAGCCCCCTCCTCCCGAAGGGTCTTGACACTCCGGTTCCACAGGTCAGCCAGATGGGCCGGGTTGGCCAGACGACGGGCCATGCTGCCCACACTGTCCGCCCGGGCCACATCGGCGGGCAGGGATTGTTTTTTATCCTTGGTATCTGCCATTGGTCTCCCCTTTTCTCAGCCGCCCTTTTTGGCGGGCATGGCATCCTTCTTTTCAAAATGCCGGTATTCCCGGGTCACATCCAGGGTCTCTCCCTGCCGCCGCAGGTTGCCGTGGTCCAGCCAGGCCACCTTGTTGCACATCCGTTCGATCTGCTCAATGGAGTGGCTGACCAGAATCACGGTGGTGCCGCCGCTCATGAGCTCGGCCATCCGCTTCTCGCACTTCTGCTGGAAGAGGAAGTCGCCTACCGACAGAATTTCGTCTGCGATGAGGATGTCCGGCTTGGTGATGGTGGCTACTGCAAAGGCAAGCCGGGCCACCATGCCGCTGGAAAAGTTTTTCAGAGGCACATCCAGGAAGTCCTTCAGCTCGCTGAAATCCACAATTTCATCAAACCGGGAGGCAATATACTTGGGAGTATATCCCAGCACGGTGCCGTTCAGGTAGATGTTCTCCCGGGCGGTCAGGTCCATGTCAAAACCGGCGCCCAGCTCAATGAGGGGGGCAATGGTTCCCCGGACCGTGACCTTGCCGCTGCTGGGCTTGTATACCCCGGCAATGGTTTTCAGCAGGGTGGATTTGCCGCTGCCGTTCAGGCCGATGAGTCCATAAAAGTCCCCCGGCATAATGTCCAGAGAGACATCATTGAGGGCATAAAATTCGTCAAAGCGGATTCCTCCGTGGAGGAGGGCCACAAAATATTCTTTCAGACTTTCGTGTTTTTCCTTAGCCAGGTTAAACCGCATGGACACATGATCCACACTGATAATGGGTTCCATCCAGTTCCTCCTTACATATACAGCACAAACTTATCCTGGTTTTCCTTGAATACCATAACACCCACACCCAGGCTGAGCAGAGAGCAGCCAGCACAGATGACCAGCCGCCAGGGGTCCAGTCCGATTCCCCAGAGCACACACTCACGGACTGCGGTAATGTAATGGTAGATAGGGTTGAATTTAATCACCATCTGGACCCAGCCCTCCATCTGGGCAGGGTCGTAGAAGATGGCGCTGCCGTAGACCAGCAGGGTGCAGAACACTTCCCAGATATGCATAATGTCCCGTACAAAGACATACATGGCGGAGAGAAGCAGACCGATTCCCAGGCTGAACACAAAGAGCAGCAGCATGGGCACCACTGCCAGAGGTGCCGTCACGGAGATGGGGGTCCAGGTGACCAGCAGCACCAGCACCAGGGCAATCAGGCTGAAGAAGCAGTTGACCAGAGCAAAGCAGACCTTCTCCAGAGGGAAGATATACTTAGGAATATAAACTTTCCGCAGCAGGGGCGCATTTTTCAGAACGCTCTCCATGGCCATGGTGGTGCTTTCCCGGAAGAAGCTGAACATAAGCTGGCCGATAATCAAAAATGCAGGGAAGTTCTCAATCCCGGAGCCCCGGGCATTGAACAGGCTGCCGAACACGGCCCACATGACCAGGCAGGTGAGCAGGGGGTTGAGTACGCTCCAGGCCACGCCCAGAACGCTGCGGCGGTATTTCAGTTTGAAATCCCTGGTAATAAGATTCTGGAGCAGATACCGATACTTCCAGAAGGCTTGGAATGAATTTTTAACCATGGGTTGTTGTTTCCTTTTTCCGTTGTTTTACCCTTACAGATACTTTTTGAAATATTCAAACTCCTGCTGGGCGAAGGGGGTATGCTTCTCGTCCTTGGCGCTCAGCTTGTGGGGGCAGCCGCAATCGGGCCATTCCACCCCTACAGTGGGGTCATTGTAAGGGATGCCGCCTTCTGCATTGGGATTGTACACATCGGTGCATTTATAGCAGAACTCTGCCTCATCACTGAGGACCAGGAAACCGTGGGCAAAGCCTTCGGGGATATAGAACATTTTCTTGTTCTCCTCGCTGAGGGTCACACCTACCCATTTCCCGTAGGTGGCACTGCCGGGGCGGCAGTCCACTGCTACATCGTAGACCTCGCCCTTGGTCACCCGGACCAGCTTACCCTGGGTGTTCTCGGTCTGGAAGTGAAGTCCCCGCAGCACTCCCCGGCTGGACTTGGACTGGTTATCCTGAACAAACTCCTTGTCAATACCGGCGGCGGCAAACTCTTCCTTATGGTAGGTTTCCATAAAATAACCCCGGGCATCACCAAACACGGTAGGTTCGATGACCATGACACCGGGGATCGCAGTTTCAGTAAAATGAAATTTTCCCATGAGAAATCTCTCCCGTATCTATCAAATATAATTGTTCTTATTGTAACTGATTTCCCCTGATATTGCAATCCTGTCCCGGCTTTCAGGGGATTTCTTTTTCAAAAACTGACAATCCTTCCTTTCTTTTGTTGTTTCTTCCCTTGACGAACGGATTTTTACCCCCTATAATAAAGTTGTTTAATTTGTGCTTTTTTACCCAAGAGGATACGAGAAGATAAGAAATGATGGAAAAAAATCAACTGCGTACCCTGGCGCGTGAGAGGCTGAGCGCGCTTACCCAGGCTCAGTACAAGGAAATGGGGCTGTCCATGCTGGAGCAGCTTCGCAGCCTTCCCGAGTATCAGCAGGCCCAGCGGGTGTTCTGCTTTGTAGGAGCAGAGAATGAACCCGATACCATCCCCATCCTGAAAGCAGTGGTGGCGGACGGGAAAGCCCTCTGTGTTCCCAAAATTGTGGGAAAGGGCTCCATGATCCCTCTGGAAATCCCCGATTTTTCTTCCCTGATGCCGGGGCTGTACGGGATTCCTGAACCCCTTACCGGCCGCGCCCGCGCTGCCGGAGAAATTGACCTGACCATTCTTCCCTGTCTGGCCTGCTCCCGGTCCGGCCACCGCCTGGGCCATGGCTGGGGCTGTTATGACCGGTTTATCCAGGAGTATCAGGGTCCCAGTCTCGCCCTTTGCCCCTCCGTTGTTCTCTACGATGAGATCCCTCTGGAGGACCACGACCAGCCGGTCCACCGGATTCTCACCGGTGAAGAGCTTCTCTCCCCCGGCATATAATCGATTTGCCAACCTGCAAGTGCCTTCGGATGCAATGTCCGGAGGCGCTTTTCTTTATCTTTAGAAGCAAAAAGCCCCCCTCACCCAATCAGGGTGAGGGGGGCTTGATACTTTGGAATTACTTGGAGGCGTTGACAGCCTTGATCTCAGCGATCATCTGGGGAACGACCTTGAACAGATCCCCTACGATGCCGTAGGTAGCCACACCGAAGATGGGGGCGGAATCGTTCTTGTTCACAGCGATGATGGTCTCAGAGTCCTGCATACCAGCGGTGTGCTGGATAGCACCGGAGATACCCAGAGCAACATAGATCCGGGGATGGACAGTCTTACCGGTCTGGCCAACCTGGTGGTCAGCACTCATCCAGCCTGCATCCACAACGGCACGGGAAGCGCCAACAACGCCGCCCAGAGCACCAGCCAGCTCCTCAGCCAGGGCAATGCCCTTCTCAGGATCAGCGCTGATACCACGGCCCACGGAAACGATAACATCTGCACCGATCAGGTCGACCATCTTCTTGGTGGACTTGACGATCTCCAGGATCTGAACCTTGATGTCGTCAGCGGTGAGAGCTACGGGAACTTCCTCAACTACGCACTTCTCAGCACCGGCAGCATCGTACTCCTGGGTCTGCATAACGCCGGGACGAACGGTGGACATCTGGGGACGGAACCGGGGGCAGATAATGGTAGCCATCAGGTGACCGCCGAAAGCGGGACGGGTCATCTTCAGGTTGGTGGTCTCCTCGAACTTGGTGTTCTCCACATCGATGGTGGAGCTGTTCTTCAGGAACTCAATGTACTTGCCGGTGTCTACATCCAGATGGGTGGCATCGGCAGTCAGACCGGTGTGGAGACGGGCAGCGCAGCGGGGGCCCAGGTCACGGCCAATGTTGGTAGCGCCAATCAGGAATACCTCAGGCTTCTTCTCCTCAACCAGGTCGCAGATGACCTTGGTGTAAGCGTCGGTGGTGTAATCCTTCAGCAGGGGGCTGTTGGCATACAGAACCTTGTCTGCGCCGTAGCCGCCCAGAGCCTTCAGGTAGGAGGGATCTACATTGCTGCCCAGGACCACGCCGCAGAGCTCGGTGCCCAGATCGTCGGCCAGCTTCCGGCCCTCGCTGAGCAGCTGGTAGCTGATGGACTGCATAACGCCGTCACGCTGCTCGCAGAATACCCATACGCCGCTGAAAGCGGCGGTATCTTTGCTATTGAATTCAGCCATTTTTTTCTCTCCTCTCTATCAAATCAGGTGCTTTGCGTTCAGGATGCCAACCAGAGCGGCAGCGTCCTCAACCATGGTGCCTGCACCCTTCTGGGGAGGGGTGAAGCTCTTGTAAACATTGGTGGGAGAGCCCAGCAGGCCGATGGTGTCCTTCTCGATGAGGGGATCATCCTTCAGAGCCTCATAGTCATACACTTCCATGGGCTTGGAGTAGCACTCGAAAATGCCGCTGACGGACATATAACGGGGCTCGTTCAGCTCCTTCAGGCAGGTAATCAGGCAGGGGGTCTGAGCCTTCAGGGTCATGTAGCCGTCTTCCAGCATACGCTTGACCACTACGCTGTCACCCTCCAGCTTGATGTCAGCTGCATAAGTAATCTGGGGCAGGTTCAGCTTCTCAGCGATCTGAGGACCAACCTGAGCGGTGTCACCGTCGATAGCCTGACGGCCGCAGAGAACGATGTCGCCCTTGCCTACGCCAACCTTGTTGACGGCAGCAGCCAGGATCTGGCTGGTAGCAAAGGTATCGGAACCGCCGAACTCACGGGCGGAAACCAGAACGGCCTTGTCGGCGCCCCGGGCCAGCAGCTCACGGAGCATGCCTTCGGCAGGGGGAGGGCCCATGGTAACTACGACAACTTCCACATCGGAGTTGGCGTCCTTCATCTGGAGGGCGCACTCCACAGCGGCCAGGTCATCGGGGTTGGTAATGGTAGCCATGGAAGCACGGTCCAGAGTGCCGTTGGCGTTCACTGCCACCTTACCGGAGGTATCGGGAACTTGTTTTACGCAAACTACTACTTTCATTGTTTTAGCCTCCTTACTTCAGCAGATCGCCGGAGATGACCATCATCTGAACTTCGCTGGTGCCCTCGTAGATCTCGGTGATCTTGGCATCCCGCATCATCCGCTCCAGGGGGTAGTCACGGGTGTAGCCGTAGCCACCGAAGAGCTGCAGGCAGCGGCGGGTCACATCGCTGGCGGTGCGGCTGGCGATCAGCTTAGCCTCGGCAGCGTCCACACTGTAACGCTCCTTGCTTCCGTCCATAACAGCCTGCTTCTTGAGAGCAGCCTTGTAAACCAGGTACTTGGCAGCATCCACGCGAGCCTTCATCTCAGCCAGTTCGAACTGGGTGTTCTGGAAAGCAGCGATGGAACGGCCGAACTGCTTACGCTCCTTGACATAGGCAACGGTCTCCTCCAGAGCGCCCTCGGCAATGCCCAGAGCCTGAGCAGCAATACCGATACGGCCGCCGTCCAGGGTCTTCATGGCCAGGGGGAAGCCCTTGCCTTTCACGCCCAGCAGACGATCCTTGGGGATGATGCAGTCTTCCATGATCAGCTCGCAGGTGGAAGAACCACGGATACCCATCTTCTTCTCATGCTTGCCAACCTTGAAGCCGGGGTCGGTGCGCTCTACGATGAAAGCAGAGATCTCCTTGCTCTTCCGGCCACGCTTGTCGGTGATCCAGCCGGTAACGGCAATGATGATGAACACATCGGCATAGCCGGCGTTGGTGATGAAGATCTTGGAGCCGTTCAGACGCCAGTGGTCGCCCTCGTCAATGGCCCAGGTCTGCTGGCCCTGAGCGTCGGTGCCTGCACCGGGCTCGGTCAGACCGAAAGCGCCCAGCCACTCGCCGCTGCACAGCTTGGGCAGGTACTTGGCCTTCTGCTCGGGGGTGCCGTTCTCAAAGATGGGAGCAGCGCACAGGGAGGTATGAGCGGAGATAATAACACCGGTGGTGCCGCAAACCTTGCTCATCTCTTCCACGGCCATAACATAGCTCAGCACATCAGCGCCGGCGCCGCCGAACTCTTTGGGGAAGTAGATACCCATCATGCCCAGCTTGGCCATCTTCTTGACGGTCTCCTGGGGGAAACGCTCCTCCTCGTCCACTTCTGCGGCCAGGGGCTTTACTTCATTCTGAGCAAATTCCTGGTACATTTTCTGCACCATCAATTGCTCCTTGGACAGATTAAAATCCATAGAAACATCCTCCGTTTACTTGGTTTGTCTCAGCAAAGTCCCGCCGCCGGTATTTTCCACCGGCAGCGGGCAGAAAAGCTTAGTTTACAGGGCGTCCACAGGGGTCTTGGTGCGGTCGGCATTGTAGACATAGAAGCCCTTGCCGGTCTTGGCACCCAGGTTGCCGCCACGGACCATCTTCCGGATCAGGGGGCAGGCACGATACTTGCTGTCGCCGGTTTCCTTGTACAGAACATCCATGATGGCCAGGCAGATGTCCAGGCCGATGAAGTCGCCCAGCTCCAGGGGGCCCATGGGATGGTTGGCACCCAGCTTCATAGCGGTGTCGATGCCGGCGATGTCGGAAACGCCTTCCATCTTAATGAAGGCAGCCTCGTTGATCATGGGGATAAGGATCCGGTTGACCACGAAGCCGGCAGCCTCATTCACCTGAACGGGGTTCTTGCCGATCTCAACAGAGATCTTCTTGATGGTCTCAACGGTCTCGGCGGGGGTGTTCACACCGGCGATGACCTCGATGAGCTTCATACGGTCAGCGGGGTTGAAGAAGTGCATGCCGATCATGGGACGGCTCAGGTCCTTGCCGATCTCGGTGATGGAGAGGCTGGAGGTGTTGGAAGCGAATACGCACTCGGGCTTGCAGATCTTGTCCAGCTCGCCGAAGGTGGTCTTCTTAACGCCCATATCCTCGAAAGCAGCTTCCACAACCAGGTCGCAGTCAGCGCACAGGTCTTCCTTCAGGCCGGGGGTGATGGCAGCCAGGATGGCGTCTACCTTCTCCTGGGTCATCTTGCCCTTTTCAACCAGCTTGGCGTAGCCCTTGGCGATCTTGGCCTTGCCGGCCTCAGCCCACTCCTGCTTGATGTCGCAGAGTGCTACAGTGTAGCCTTCGCACTGTGCGAAAGCCTTTGCGATGCCCTGGCCCATGGTGCCGGCGCCGATAACTCCTACTTTCATGGTTATATCCTCCTAAAAATCTTAATTTTACAAACTGAAATCAGTTGTTGGTGAACACTGCCTTGGGTTTGGGCTTCTCACGGGACAGGAAGCAGGCCATGCCTTCCACCTGGTCGTGGGTCTCGAAGCAGTCGCCGAACAGCTTTTCCTCGATGACGATGGCCTGGTCCATATCCACCTGCAGGCCCTCGTTCATAGCCTTCTTGCAGTTGCGCACTGCAATGGGAGCGTTCCGGCTGATCTTGGTAGCCAGCTTGAGAGCGGCTTCCATCAGCTCAGCCTGGGGATAAACAGCATTGACCAGGCCGATCCGGAGCGCTTCCTGAGCATCAATGTTGAGAGCAGCGTAAACCATCTGCTTGGCCATGCCGGGGCTGACCAGACGGGCCAGACGCTGGGTGCCGCCGAAGCCGGGGGTGATACCCAGGCCCACTTCAGGCTGACCGAACACAGCATTGTCGGAGCAGATGCGGATGTCGCAGCTCATGGCCAGCTCGTTGCCGCCGCCCAGGGCAAAGCCGTTGATGGCAGCGATAACAGGCAGGGGGAAGGTTTCGATCATCCGGAAGATGTCGTTGCCCAGCTTGCCGAAGGCCTCGCCTTCAGCCTTGGTCATGGTGCTCATGCTGCCGATGTCGGCACCGGCCACGAAGCTCTTGTCTCCTGCACCGGTGAGGACCACGCAGCGGATGGTGTTCTGGTCGATGGCTTCGAAGGTAGCCTTCAGCTCAGCCAACACATCGGGATTCAGGGCGTTCAGGGCTTTGGGACGGTCGATGGTAACAACGGCCACAGCGCCCTGGACTTCATACTTTACAAATTCCATGGGAGGTTCCTCCTTATGTTTTTCTAAAACAGGGGTGCGGCAGGCCTGTTACGGCCTGCCGCAGCCGGAATAGGATCAATCCATCTCCACGATGGTGGCGCAGCCCATGCCGCCGCCGATGCAGAGGGTAGCCAGGCCCTTCTTGGCTCCACGAGCCTTCATGGCGTAGAGCAGAGTGACCAGGATACGGGCGCCGGAAGCGCCTACGGGGTGGCCCAGAGCGATAGCACCGCCGTTTACATTGACCTTGGACATATCGAACTTCAGGTCGCGGGCAACAGCCAGGGACTGAGCAGCGAAAGCCTCGTTGGCCTCGATCAGGTCCATATCGTCAACGGTCAGACCAGCCTTAGCCATGACCTTGTTGGTAGCGGCAACAGGGCCGATACCCATGATGGAGGGCTCAACGCCAGCCAGAGCGCCGGCCACAACGGTAGCCAGAGGAGTGATACCCAGTTCCTTGGCCTTCTCTTCGCTCATGATGACCAGAGCAGCAGCGCCGTCGTTGATGGCGGAGGAGTTGCCGGCGGTGACCATGCCGTCCTTCTTGAAGGCGGGCTTCAGCTTAGCCAGGGTCTCAACGGTGGTGCCTGCACGGGGGCCTTCATCGGTATCGAACACAACTTCGCCCTTCTTGGTCTTGATGACAACAGGAACGATTTCATCCTTGAAAGCGCCGGACTCAATGGCGGCCACGGCCTTCTGCTGGCTGGAAGCTGCAAAAGCATCCAGCTCCTCACGAGTCAGACCCCACTGGTCGCAGATGTTCTCAGCAGTGATGCCCATGTGAACATTGTTGCCGCAAGCGTCCCACAGAGCGTCGTTGACCATGGTGTCAATGATCTTGCCCTCGCCCATACGGTAGCCGTAACGAGCCTTGGGCAGAGCAAAGGGAGCCATATCCATGTTCTCGGTGCCGCCGGCCACGATGATGTCGGCATCGCCGGCCTTGATCATCTGAGCAGCCATGTTGACGCAGTTCAGACCGGAGCCGCAGACTACATTCACAGTAACAGCGGGGGTCTCAATGGGCAGACCAGCCTTGAGGGAGGCCTGGCGAGCTACATTCTGGCCCTGACCTGCCTGGATAACACAGCCCATGTACACATGGTCTACCTGCTCGGGCTTAATGCCTGCACGAGCAATGGCTTCCTTGATGACCACTGCGCCCAGATCGGCTGCAGAGGTGTTGGCCAGAGTGCCGCCAAACTTGCCAATGGCGGTACGGCATGCGCTTGCGATAACAACTTTCATACTGAATAGCCTCCTTCAAGTGATTGCTAATCGAAAACAATTTTATTTATTGGAACACCGCCGCTTTCCGGCAGACGGTGCTGCAAACTTATTCTTCCTCCCGGTGGAGGGCGTCCATTTTTTCCTTCATCCGCCGTGCCACCAGGTCAGGGACGAACCTGGATACATCGCTCCCGTAGAAAGCCGCCTCCTTGGCGATGGTGCTGGAGAGATATGCATACTCCAGGCTGGTGGTGAAGAACATGGTGTCCACCTGGGGGTCAATGATGTGGTTGGTCTGGGCGATCTGCATTTCGCTTTCGAAATCAGTTACTGCCCGAAGCCCCCGGATAATGACGGTGGCGCCGTTATCCCGGGCGAAATCCACGGTCAGCCCGGTAAAGCTCTTGACCTCCACATTGGGCAGGTCCCGGACACATTCCCGGATCAGCTCCACCCTTTCCTCAATGGTAAAGAGGGGGTCCTTTGCCCGGTTGATGAGCACCCCGATGATCAGCTTGTCCACCACCTTGGCGGCCCGCTGGATAATGTCCAGGTGGCCCCGGGTGACCGGATCAAAACTGCCGGGATAGATAGCGACGGTCATTGCGATTTTCCGGCCTTTCTCTTGAAACACCCTCCCTTTTTGGGAAAAATGCTTCTCACGGTTTGTTAAAAATCAAACAAAGTAGGGTACGACTCCTCCTTGTTTTGTTAATTAAGCATATCACATTGTCAAATTCTTGTCAATGAAAAGGATGTGAATTTTGGAACATTTGGAAAGATTGTCACTTTGACCAATTTCAGGGGAAAATTTAAATGTCTTTTCACTTGACCCCGGGAATAAAAGAGGCTATATTTATAATTAGTTAAGAAATTAACATTATATAAAAGGCTATAACACAAGGCCCTCTCCCCCTTTTGGGCGGAAGGGTTCCAGGAGGTTTTTTATGAGCGATTTCAAGGAGATGTATTCCCAGAAGCTGGTTTCCGCCGAGAAAGCTGCCGCCGTGGTCAATAGCGGCGATTGGGTAGACTACGGCTGGTGTGTCACCACTCCTGTAGCCGTGGACAAGGCCCTGGCCAAGCGGATGCCCGACCTGTACGATGTAAAGTTCCGGGGCGGTATCCTCATGTGGGTGCCCGAGATCTTCAAGGTGGAGAACCCCGCCGAGCATCTGACCTGGAACAGCTGGCACATGGGCGGCATTGAGCGGAAGGCTGTTGCCCAGGGCTTCAGCTTCTATGCTCCCATCCGGTACAGCGAGCTGCCCCGGTACTACCGTGACAGCCAGGAGCCCCTGGATGTAGCCATCATGCAGGTTGCTCCCATGGATCAGCACGGCTGGTTCAACTTTGGTCCCAGTGCCAGCCATCTGGCTGCCGCCTGCGAAAAGGCCAAGGTGGTGATCGTTGAGGTCAACGAAAACATTCCCCGCTGCCTGGGCGGCTTTGAAAACGGAATCCACATCAGCCAGGTAGACATGGTGGTGGAGGGCGAGAATCCCCCCGTAGCCCAGATGGGCGGCGGCGCTGCCCCCAGCGAAGTGGACCAGGCTGTGGCCCGGCTCATCGTCAACGAGATCCCCAACGGTGCCTGCCTCCAGCTGGGTATTGGCGGTATGCCCAACGCCGTTGGCAGCCTGATTGCCCAGAGTGACCTGAAGGACCTGGGTGTTCACACCGAGATGTATGTGGATGCTTTTGTGGACATTGCCATGGCCGGCAAGATCAACGGCAGCAAGAAAGCCATTGACCAGGGTCGTCAGGTATACGCCTTCGGCGCCGGCACCCAGAAGCTGTATGACTATCTGAACAACAACCCCCAGTGCATGAGCGCTCCCGTGGACTACACCAACGACATCCGGAGCATCTCTGCCCTGGACAACTTTATGAGCATCAACAACGCCGTTGATGTGGACCTGTTCGGTCAGGTCAACGCCGAGAGTGCCGGTATCAAGAACATTTCCGGCGCCGGCGGACAGCTGGACTTTGTGCTGGGCGCTTATCTGTCCAAGGGCGGCAAGAGCTTCATCTGCTGCAGCTCCACCTTCCAGGACAAGAAGACCGGCCAGCTGGTAAGCCGCATCCGTCCCACCCTGGCCAACGGCAGCATTGTCACCGACACCCGTGCCAACATCCATTACCTGGTCACCGAGTACGGCATTGTCAATCTGAAGGGCCTGCCCACCTGGCAGAAGTGTGAGAAAATCATCAGTGTGGCTCACCCCGATTTCCGGGAGCAGCTGATTGCTGATGCTGAGAAAATGAACATCTGGAAGCGGAGCAACAAGCGCTGATTCTTCCTCTCCCGCCTTTCCCCCTCCGGGAAGGCGGGATTTTTTGTTGTTCCTTCCCGAATCACTTCCCGCAGCGCCCCCGGCCCCCTACTTGACTTTCATATTATAAAGTGGTATTCTAGGAGCCGCTGTTCTGAAGGGGCATGGCTGTCCGGTCAGAACAGTTCTTGTTTGGCCCTGGCGGAGGCTCTGCCGGGCTGATTTTTAAGGATGTGTATATTTTACAGAGAGAGAGGTTAATGTCGCTATGTCTTACCAATATTTGTTAGACCTGGCCCTGATCCTGCTCAGCACAAAGGTGCTGGGAATCATCACCCGCCGCTTCCAGATGCCTCAGGTAGTAGGCGCATTGCTGGCCGGTCTGATCCTGGGACCTGCCGTGCTGAATGTTCTCAACGGTACGGAGTTTTTGTCTCAGGTCAGCGAGATGGGTGTTATTGTCATCCTGTTCACCGCCGGTATCGGCACCGACCTGCATGAATTGAAGAATGCCGGCAAATCCGGTTTCCTGGTCGCCCTCTGCGGCGTGCTGGTCCCCATGGTTCTGGGTACAGTCTTTGGTCTGGCCGCCGGGGAACTGGGCTGGCTGCCCAACGCCACCCTTCTGGAGAGCATTTTCCTGGGCACCATCCTCACCGCCACCTCCGTAAGCATTACCGTGGAAACTCTGCGGGAGCTGGGGCACCTGGACACCAAGGTAGGCGGCACCATTCTGGCTGCTGCCCTCATCGATGATGTTCTGGGTCTGGTTGCTTTGACCATCGTCACCAGCTTTGCCGGAGAAGGCACCAATGTTCTGCTGGTCCTGCTCAAGATCCTGCTCTTCTTTGTATTTATCACCGTAGTAGGTCTTCTGGCCATCCGGTTCTTCCGTTGGATGATCAGCCGGGCTGATGGCCGGAATCTGCGCCGGTATCCGGTCCTGGCATTTGTTCTCTGCCTTCTGCTGGCCTACTGCGCTGAGGAGTTCTTCGGCGTTGCCGACATCATCGGCGCTTTTGCCGCCGGTCTGGTGATTTCCGCCACCCCCAAAGCCAAGTATGTCCAGTCCAAGTTTGAGGCTCTCAGCTACCTGCTGCTTACCCCCGTCTTCTTTGCCAGCATAGGCACCAAGGTAATTCTTCCCGAGCTGAGCCTTTCCCTGATTCTTTTCTCCCTCTGCCTGCTGGCCGTGGCCATTCTGTCCAAGATCATCGGCTGTGGTCTGGGTGCCAAGTTATGCAAGTTCCAGAACCATGAATGCATCCAGCTCGGTGTTGGCATGGCCTGCCGTGGTGAGGTTGCCCTGATCGTTGCCAACCGTGGTCTTTCCATGGGAGTGCTCAGTCAGGACCTTATGACCCCCGTCATCATTACCGTTGTAGGCTGTGCCATTCTCACTCCTATCATGCTCAAGCTCTCCTTCCGCGGCCAGTCCCCTGCTGCCATCCAGGAAAATGGTCTGGTGGACAATTACAGCCAGGTCGAGCGGCTGGATATCGTATCCGCCACCCTGCTCCAGAAGGATGACGAGTACCGCAAAAAGGACAAAAATAAATAATTGCATTTTGGGGTAAACAAAAAGGACACTTCCTGAGGAAGTGTCCTTTTTTATTGTCCTGTTTAGAATGGTCACGCCTTTTCCGCTGCCCGGACAAAAGCTTTCAGAATTCTGCGGCTGGCCTCCTGGGTTTTCCAGGAAAACTCCGGGTGCCACTGCACTCCCCAGACAAACCGTTTTCCCGGCATCCATACCGCCTCGATCAGGCCGTCCTCCGCCCGGGCCATCTCCTCCAGGCCGGTAGCCAGGGTCTTGATTCCCTGATGGTGGTAGCTGTTTACCTCCAGGGTTTCAGCTTCCAGCAGCCTGGCCAGAGGGCCTTCCCTCTTCAGCTCTACCCGGTGGACCGGCTGGTCATAGGGCGGGGTCTGATGATGTTCCAGGTGGGAGGGTCTTTGGGTGGGAATATCCTGGTACAGGGTCCCTCCCAGGGCTGCATTGAGGAACTGGATTCCCCGGCATATTCCCAGCACTGGCTTATCCTGTTCCAGTGTCAGTTCCAAAAGGATTTTTTCCATCTCATCCCGGGGGGTGCATGGAACTCCGCACTGGGGCAGAGGCTTCTCTCCATAGACAGCCGGGTCCACATCATGGCCGCCTGACAAAAGAACTCCGTCCAGTTCCTCCACCAGCCGGGCCAGGTCCTCCCGGTCTGCGGTGAGGGGCAGCATTACAGGAATGGCCCCGGCCTGGGTCAGACCCTCCATATATCCCGGAAGCATCCAAAGGCTTTCCCGTTCCTCGTCTACCAGGGGGACGATTCCCACCAACGGTTTTTTCATTTTTCCCTTCCCTCCTTAAACAAACCAGCGGAGCCTCATGATCCGAGACCCCGCTGTCTTCACTGATGGTATTATACACAATTATTACGCCTGTGGCAATAGATTTTCAGGCCTTGTTTCCGGCCTTTCCCATCTCTCCGGCCAGAGTAAATCCCCACCGGGCCACAAACACCGCAATGATTTCATTGATTACCGCCGCTGCTGCAATGGTTCCCCGGACAATATCCCCGTACTGGCTGTACTCCCCCGTCAGGGCAGAGATGGCGATCCCGGTCAGGACCAGGGAAACACCGGAGTGAGGCAGCAGAGTCATTCCAAGATATTTTTTCACGGTGGGCGCGCCATGGGACAGTTCTGCGCCCAAGGCTGCCCCTCCCATTTTTCCCACTGCCCGGGCAATAATATACACAGCGGTAAAAATTCCGGCCCCCAGAATCAGATGATAGTCCAGGGGTGCACCCAGATTCAGGATGATAACCGTAAAGCAGGCTCCCACAATGGGATTGCAGTATTTCATGGTCTCCTGGAAAGCCTTTTCCTCCGTGCGGTTGGCCAGCACCGCAGAGTAGACCATTCCGCTCATCATGTAGTTCAGCACCGGGAAGGGCATGAGATAGGCATTGGCAAACATGGTCAGTCCGGCAGTAAGAACGATACCCCCCAGCAGGACCGCCGCGCGCTTTTTTCCGGTGGAGATTCTTTTCAGAACCAGGGACAGGGGCCATCCCACCAGGGTTCCGATGAGAAGGGGGAAGGCCACAATGAGCAGAATCAGATACCCCGGAATGGAGCCATTGGAGGTATGGTGGAGGACCACCCCCATCACCGAGATAAAGGTACAGATGGCAATTACATCGTCTATTACCGCCAGAGGGATCAGGGTCCGGGTGACCGGCCCGTCGGTCTTATACTCCGAGATAATGGAAAGTGCAGGGGCGGGGGCAGTAGCCATGGCGATTCCGCCGAAAATCAATCCCAGGAATACAGGAATCCCCATAAAATGGAATATAACCGAGAAGGCCAGGCTGACCACCCCAAAAGTGACCAGGGATTGTGCGAAAGTGATCACCAGGATTTGTTTTCCATAGGACCGCATTTTTTTCCAGACCATCTCGCTGCCCAGCATCAGGCCCATGCAGCATTCCAGGAAAGAGACCAGGGTCTCGTAGGCAGGAGCATCCAGAATTCCCTGATTCAGAAGGTTCAGGGCATTGGGCCCCAGTATCATACCCGAAATCAGAACGCCAAGCACAGCCGGCATTTTCACCAGGGAGGCCAGTTTTCCTGCCCCAAATGCCAGTGCAATGGCTAAAGCCAAGCATAAAATATCCAACATTGTATTTTCCTCGCTTTCCAAAGAGTTTATTGTAAAGCTCTTTTAAAAATGATATTATAACTGTATCTGCCATTCTGCCACAGAGGAGGTCAGGGCTTATGTCCACCGCCGAATTCACCAAGTACATGATAGCCCGGGGGATGAAGGAACTTTTGGCTGAAAAGAGCTTTGAAAAGATTTCCGTGGGCGACCTTGCCGGTCACTGCCACATCAGCCGAAACACCTTCTATTACCATTTCCAGGACAAGTACGATGTGGTCAGCTGGATTTTCTATTCTGAGATCATGCCCCTGATCGGTTCCTCTCCCTTTGTGGGGAAATGGGCGGATGTGCTCCTGATACTCTGCCGCTACCTGCAGGAAAATAAGGCTTTTTATATTAAGGTCCTCCAGGTGGAGGGGCAGAACAGCTTTACCGAATGCCTCATGGAATTCCATGCCCGGCTGGTTCGGGACCTGCTGGTAAATGCCAAAGGGGACCAGATCCTGACCCCGGAACAGATCCGCACCATCTCTAACTTTTACGCTTTTGGGATGACCGGTGCCATCTCCAGCTGGGCCAAAAACGGCATGGTGGGAGACCCTGCCCCGGTGATTGAGACCCTCCGGGACCTTATGTCCGGGAAAATTTTCAAACAGCTTCTGGATTTGCAAAGCCAATCTCAAGATTCCTGAGCCTTTCGGGCTGGAGCGGTACGGAGTTCTCCTTTCTGCGCAAGTTTGGCGCTGTTTAAAATAGTAACCATATCTTTCTTTTATTGCACTGTACAGGATTCTTACCCCGTGTAAAATTAGGACAATTCTGTCCGTTTGTCAGTCTGTTCCCGGAAGTTATTCCGAATCTTCTGACCGCTTGTCACCAATGAAAAAGGGACACCCCCGCAGGGGTGTCCCTTTTTTATCTTTCAACAGAAAAAGTCAGGTTCCTAATCTATTATATTATTCTGCCGGAAGGGTAAACACAATTCCAGCAAAGGAGTCAGCCACATAGAGCACCCCTTCCGCCCAGGCCAGTCCGGAAGGCGCAGCAGGCCAGAGCTCTCCTCCCGTTCCCTGGAAAGAAATCAGGGTTTTTACCTCTCCCTTTTCAATGCACCGGACCGCAGAGTTTCCGGTATCGGCCACATAAAGGGTATCGCCCTGCATGAGAACCGCCGTTGGAGAAGAGAATGCCGCCTGGTCTGCCGGTCCATCGGCAAAACCCGCATTGTCCTCCGGGTTTTCTCCGCCCGTAAGACCTGCGGCCACCTTCAGCTCCTGGCCGTCCCAGGAGAGGATCTGGTTTGCCCCCGCATCTGCAATATACAGAATGTCTCCGTCCCAGCAAATGCCATAAGGGGAATTCAGGCCTGAGAGAACAGTCTCCACCATTCCCTCCGCGGTAATTTTCCGGATACAGCCGTTGCCGCTGTCCGCCAGGTAGAGCGCTCCATCCCCGCCCACGGCCAGTCCTTGGGGGTTGTAGAAAGTAGCGTTATTGGCATCCCCATTTTCGCAGCCCTGCACCCCGGTGCCTGCCAGGGTCTGGACCACTCCATCCTTCAAAAGCCGGAGACGATCGTTGCCCGTGTCACTGATCACAATGCCCCCCAGCCACTCTGCCATGGCAGAAGGCTGATTGAAGAAGGACTCCGCAGCAGCCCCATCCCCGTACGCTCCGGGAATGATTCCGCCTATCTGGGACAGAACGCTGCCGGCCACACGGTCAGCTTCCCCCTCTGAAAGTTCCAGAATGGTATGCAGACCGCTGTCCGCCACATAGAGCCTTCCCTCTTCGGTCATCAGGATTCCCTGGGGGGAGCGGAAGGCCAAAGTTCCTTTAGGGGTTGTCGTCTGGGACGGCCTGGGCAGCAGTGCCACCACCGCCACCGCGGACAGTGCAACCAACCCAATAATTATGGCGAGAATTTTTTTCTTTTTCATGGTTGGCGGGCGGAATCTCCGCACTCCCTCCTTTTCGGTTTCAAATCATTCAATTCCAGCACTTCAAAGCCCTCAGTTTTTCCTTTGAGCTTTATCCCTGTTCCCAGGGATGTGACACTGGCACAGTCTCCCAGCATATCCGCCACCCGCCGGCTGATATAAATCTTTCCCGCCGGTGCGTTGGCTTCCAGCCGGGAGGCGGTGTTCACCGTGTCCCCGATAGCAGTGTAGTCCATCCGGTCCTCTGCCCCGATATTTCCTACCACGGCTGGGCCAAAGTGGACCCCTACGCCAAAGCTCACGCCAGCTCCAAACTGCCGGCAAAGCTGTTCCTCCATGGGAGCAGCCTGTTCCACCATATCCAAAGCGGCCCTGCAAGCCTGCCAGACAGGATCTTCACAGGCCAGGGGCGCCCCCCAGATGGCCATGGTACAGTCTCCCACAAACTTGTCCAAGGTCCCTCCATTGGATTTGATGCAGCGGCTGGTCAGTGTAAGGTACCGGTTCAGTACCTCCACCACCTTTTCAGGTTCCATCTTTTCAGACAGGGAGGTGAATCCCCGGATATCCACAAACAATACTGCTATATCCCGGGTCTTTCCGCCTAATCCCAGAGATTCCCGGTCTTCCCGCAGCAGTTCCTTCAAAACAGAAGGGTCCACATAATGTTCAAAGGTTGTTACGATAAACCGCCGTTCCCGGGAAGCCTTGTAATACCGCTCTCCCAGGCTGGCAAAAAAGATAAGGGTAAGCCCTGCCGGCACCCAGAGTGGATGGACCACCCAGCCCCACTGGTAAAGTGTCTGCGCCCCCAAAAGCGTTCCCGCTGCAAGGAGAAGGTAGAGCACCACCGAGAGGGCCAGACCGGAAAAGTAGATGGCCAGACCTCCTCCCAGGCAGATTCCCAGAAGAAGCAGATACTGGATGGGCTCCGATACTTCCAAAGGATTGACTCGGTTCAGCAATGCACTGGTCACATTGGCCAGATATTCCACTCCGTACATCCGACGGGCATGGTCGGCAGCCGTAACAAAGTCATCGGACAGGCCCGTATCATAGGGGCCGATCAGAACGATATTCCCTGCCAGCAGTTCCGGATCATATTGGCCTGAAAGAATATCCTGGACAGAGTACGCGTAGTAATCCCCCGGTCCGGCGGAAAAATCGATCCGCCAGAATCCCCGGCTGTCTGTCTCAGGGCTGAAATCCGCGGAAATCCCGTGGGCCTGGCAGTACATCCGGTACAATTGCTGGGGCATAGAGGGAATGGCTGTTCCGTCCGGGAGCTTTACCTCCCACAGATGGTGGCGAAGCACCCCATCCGTATCGTACATGGCGTTGATATGCCCTGTTGCCGCTCTGCGGCTCAGTTCCGGGAAAGGAAGGGCCGTCTCCACCACTGTAAAGTCATTGAGAGAAAGGTGGTCTCCTTCTCCCTCCACCCTTGTGCCATATTCTGTCATCCCGGCCACCACCACATTGCCTGCGCTGACGGCTTCTACCAGGGCCTGATCCCCCGCCAGGTCAGTCTCTCCCGAATATACCACATCAATTCCGATGGCGGCAGGGCGATTGTCAGGGTCCTGGTTCAGGGTTTCCACCACCTGGGCCATAACCTCCCGGTTCCAGGGCCAGGGACCGATATTTTCCAGGGCATAGGCATCCACCCCTATGACGAAAACCCGGTCATCCGGGCCTGTTTGGGTCTGGTAAAGGGCATCGCCCAGCATAGAATCCAAACGCCCAAAAAAGAGCATCAGAGTAAGAATCCCTGCTGCCCCTGCTCCACACAGGGACAGGCAGAGTCCGCTTAACCATCGTCTGGATTTTTTGCTCAGAGGGCTTTTCTTTCCTGTCATCAGGGAAGCTCCCTCCAAACCAGGGTGAGATCAGACTTCACCGGCTGGGAGAAATCATATTCTTTTCCGTCCAAAGTCCAGGCTCCCTGGGCGGTAGGCCGGATCAGGGGTTCTTCCGCCTTGCTGCCCGTGTTCACCTCTTCCTGGGCGAACTGCTTATCACCGTACTTGAATACCACTGTATTCTGCGTAATCACCGGCTGACTGGGCTTATCCTCCGGTTCATCCTCCCCTCCCCCTGCGGGCGAAGCCGTAGGAGCGGGCGTTGCCGTCGGGGTTGCTGTGGGAATGGGTTTCTGTCCATTTCCGCCGGGTCGAGGCGTTGCCGTCGGGGTTGCCGACGGGGTAGCCTCCGGTTTTTCAAACACCGGGTCCGTCACTGGCTGGGAGGGAAGCGCCTCTTCCCGGGCTGCTTCCTCCTCCCGGCGCTGGTCGGAATCCTGATCATTTTTTTCTTTCAGCAGTTCCTCTGCCCTGTTTACCAGGTCATCCAGTTCCTCCTGGGTCAGGCCGCCCCCTGCTATCACCCGTTCACCCAAAGCGGGATTCTGGACAAATTCCATCAATGCGAAGGGATTTTCCTCCAGGGCAGTCTTGGCACTCCTCTGGGTCAGGGTCAGTTCAGAAAGGGGCAGATAAGCGATTTCCCCATTTCCAGCCTGGGTGCTTTCCAGAGCTGCCAGTGTCCCGGCTGTAAGTTCCCGGGTTTCCAGGCTTTCCCCCTCCAAGGGATAGAAAGCCAGCAGCACCTTGCCTTCCAGCAGTTCCACCGAAGCGTAGCGCAGGGGGCTCCCGTTCATTCCGGTAAGTTTGGGCTGGGATTCAACCACACCTATGGTTCCCCGTACACCGGTGGACAGGGTGGAGATCCGGATGTCCAGGGATTCATCCTCCTCCAAGGGCTTTTCTACATCAAAAAATATTTTTCCATACTCCAGCATGACCACATACTGGGCTCCTGTTTTTTTCACCGTCACCTGGGTATCCCAGTCCAGCTTGATCAGCTTGTCTTGGTCCAGACTGATCCAGGCGTATCCTTCCCGGGTGGTGACCTTGTAGCCGCTGTACAGCTTTCCCCCTTCCCGGAGGGTGACAGACCGGCCGGAAGCGTTTTCTACCTCTACCTCGCCCTCTGCCTTTTCCAGCCGCATGGTATCGGCCGCCGGGGTCTCGGTCTCCTCACAGTACACGGGGAGGGCAAACAAAGCTCCCATCAGCACCGCCGTCAGAAGGATTCGGATAATTCCTTTGATTCCTCTCATTTTTATACCTCTCATGCCGACCGTGCAAAATGATATGCGCCCGGGGTCGTTACATAAAACAGGTTGCCTCCTGTATAGGTCACCTTGTTTTCCTCGCCATTCAGGGTCCAGCTTGTATCAGGAGTTCCCAGAGTATAGCCCCGTCCCGGCTCCAGCATTACCTCCGTTCCCCCCACATAGATGGTAAAGGGAATCGCCAGAGGCTGGCCATCGGCGGTGGTATAGTTGCCCTTGGGCTCAATAAGGATCTGTGCCGGATCGCCTTCCTTGTAAGTGGGCTGTTTGTTATTCTGGTAGGTCACGGTATAGTCGTCCGGGCCCGGGGTAACACAGTCCTCCAGGGAGACCGGGGAGACATGGGGCTGAGCCGGCTGATCTGTACAGGGGACTCCCTGGCTCGGAGCCGAGCTTTCAAAGTCCTTCTCATCCAGAATGTAGGGGTTGATGACCAGCTTCGCAGCAGCTTTTCCGGCCTGATAATACTCTGTTTCCGCCGTATAAAGGGTCACTGTATAGGTTCCTGCATTTACCGGCGGCTGGTCAGTCTCCTCCCCTGAATTTTCTTCAGTGTAGAGAATCTTTTCCAGCTGAGTATGTTCTGCCAGGGTATACTCCGGTTCCCATGCTTTTCCGCTGTACACCATCTGGGCCGGAGAGAGCGTTATTCCCCCCTCCGCTTTCTTTATGGTAAGCTCCACATTCAGAAGTGCATACTGCCGGGTCGCCTGGTCACGGCAGGCAAACTGCAGGTCATATTCTCCCGGCATTTCCTCCACTGGTCCCAGAAGCCGGTCCCCTTCCACCTTGAGTCCCTGGGGCAGAGTCCCCTGGAACAGGGACCAGATTCCGTTGGTAGTGCTTTGATTTTCCAGCAGGTAATCAAGTTCATCCAGGTAAACGGTGGTCTCCTGCTTATCTTCAATACTCAGGATCGCCGCATTCCGCACCTGGGCAGTGGCTGTTCCGTTTCCGTCCAGCCAGACTTCCCGGGAAAGGCCCAGGTATGTAAAGGTAAACCGCCCGGGAAGGCTCACCTGGCTGCCCTGTTTGATTTCCAGGCCATCCTGGGTTTTCCAGAAACCTTCCTCAAAGGTGTTGAAAATCACATTGCTTCCCTCCACCCAGGCGGCAGCGGAAAGGGCAATATCCCCGTCGGTCACAGCCTGCCGGGCAGTGTGAGGGTAGAGCCCCTTGGCATAGGTCCACTCTCCTCCCCAATTGGCAGGAGGGCTTCCCGCAGCCATACTCGCTGGAGAGATTTCATTACAGGTCACATCACTGCTTCCTGTAGAGGAGGACACCACAGAATAGCATTTACCCTCTACAGTGACGCTGCCGGTATCCACTTCCCCAATGGCATGAAGGGTGGTTCCCAGAAGAGCCCCTCCATTATAGCAGTAACTGTAGCTGTTATTGGCTGCTTTTGAAGCAATCCCCGCCGCCGGCTGATAGTCGCTGGCGATCCCACAGACCACCTGGTCCTGGTTGGCGGACTGGACGATTCCTGTGTTATAACAGCGGATATAACTGTTGCCGGCAGCTGACACTCCCACCAGACCGCAGGTACGGCCTCCCTCTTTATTGAGGACCCAGGCAGCATTCCCACAGTCCGTAAATGTGGTTTCTTCCGCAAAGGAAGCCAGTGCGGCAGAGTCCAGAACCGTTCCCATTATGGTCAGGTTCTCTACCTCTGCCTGGCTGACCGTTCCCAGAAAAGACTTTCCATCCCGGATGGTCACGGTATGGCCCCCGCCATTGAAGGTGCCGGTAAAAGGATGTTCCTGACTGCCCAGACCGTTCCAGTTATCCAGAATAAGATCCCCGGTCAGGGTAACGCTGACCGAAAGCCCCTGTTCCAGCTGCTCTTTTACCTGTTCCAGGTCCTGGGCAGTTCCCACAGTAAGAGGGACCGCATTTTTTTCTGTCTGATTTTCCTCAGCCAGAACCGCCAGACTCTGGGCCGCAATCATGCACAGAAGCAGCCATGCCAGAACCAGCCCCGCCATCTTTTTTCTCATGGTGTATCTTCTCCGTCCGCAACAAGATTTCTCCAACAAGGTCAATATTCCGGGTTCAACGCTTAAAGAATCCAAAACGGGAACGCTTGGAGGATGCCTCCTCCTCTTGCTCCCGGGATTTCTTCCGGTCCAGGATCTTCCAGATCTCCCGGGCGTGTTCCAGCAGGATCTTCTGGTCGCTGACCCCCAGACGGGCAAAAGCGCCGCAGCCCCGGAGGGTCACTTCCATTTCCCGCAGATTGGATGCATCCATAGCCTTGTCCAGGCAGAGGTCCTCCCCGTCCCCGGCATGGGGGGCCTTCCCCTCCGGGCTGTTCTCCACAAATACCTCGGAGACTGCTGCCGCCAGTTTCTGAGCAAAGGCAAGATCCTTTTCATCAAAAGGCTGTCCGTCAGTTTTATTGATGATCTGAATGCAGCCAAACGCCTGTTCCGCCGCAAGCAGGGGCACACAGATCATGGACCGGGTAACGAAGCCTGTCCGTGCGTCCACACGCCCGGCCCATCGGGGGTCCTTCTGGCAATCAGCGATAATGGAAGCCTTGCCGCTCTCGATTACCTGACCGGCAACACCCTCCCCCGGAACCAGCGTAATTTGGGAAATTTCTCCGCCGCCATACACTGCACGGGGGCGGATAAGTCCATCTCCAAACCGGTCATAGTGCCAGAAGGTTCCGGCCTCGGCGTGTACTGCAGAGGCCACAATATTCAGTGCCGCAGTGAGGGCTGCAGTCTGGTCTGCCTGAGGGTTACAGATGATTTCCCGAAGCTGTTCCAGAGTACGACGGTATTTTACATCTTTCATTGCATCCCACATTTCAATGGTCTCTAGGTTCACGGTAGGGCCTCCTTTTTTATCTTCCTTTTATCTTTCTTTTTGGCAAAAGTCCGCAAAACTCATCTTGATTATACTACAAATTCCCAAAAATTCTATAGGATTAAAGTAAAATTGTCTGTCCCTGGCGGGCAAAATTTGCTAAAGGAAACAGTTCTCTTGCCTGACATTCCCACTGCCGGAGCAAATCGTCTTCGCTCTCGGGGGCATGGTGGGTAACCAGCAGTTTTTTTGCTTTCATTCGTGCTGCACAGCGGCAGGCCTCCTGCCAGGTGGAGTGTCCCCAACCCCGGTAAGCCGGGTAGGTTTCATCGCTGTACATTCCGTCATAGATAAGCAGGTCACACCCTTCCATTTCCCTGGGCAGTTGTCCCCCATGCTCATAGTCGCAGAGGATGGCCAGAGTGGTGTTTTCCACCTTTATCAGCAGAATGTTTCCCTCATCAGGATGCTCCGATCTATAAAAAACAGCTTCCATGCCATCGCCAAGAAGGACGGGTTCTCCCCGGGTGACCTCCCGGAGTTGATGCTTTCCCGGGCCCACCGGCCAAAAAGGAGGCCGGCAGAATTCTTCCAGGGGGTCTTTTTCCCCCCAGCAGGAAAAGGTGGAATAGAACACCGGTTCTATCCCCGCCGGGAACACGCTCCATTCCGTCAGCCCCATAATATGATCGTAATGGAGATGGCTGAGCAGCACATCCACCCGGCTGCACTCCCGCAGCAGAGGAGCAGCGCAGGTAAGGCCGGACCCGCAGTCTATCACCACTGCCCGGTCTTTCCAGCGGATGACAAAGCAGGTGGTGTGTCCGCCAAATTCCTCGTATCCAGGTCCGCTGACCGGGCGGCTGCCTCTGCTGCCGCAAATCGTAAGGACAGCTTGAGATCCCTCCAAATTTATACACTCTCCTTTCAATGATTTATGGAAAAACGGGCGGGCCTTGCTGGTCCGCCCGTTATTTTTTCAGGACATTATCTGTCCTTGTGTTTTTTACCTGTGTAACGGAAATAGAGAATGATCAGCGCTGCAAGGGCTGTCACAGAGATAACACCCAGCAGTACAAAACCGTTGCGCTCGCTTGCGGTCAGCTTCTGGCCGAAGTCTGCATCATTTACGGTGAAATCATCTTCCGCCGGTTCCTGTTCAGGCTGTTCCGGCTGAGTTTCCTCAGGAACTTCCTGAGCGGGAGACTCTTCTTTCATGCCCAGCAGAGCAGTGGTTTCCACTGTCTCATACCGGCCGGTCTCCTCCGAGTAGACGACCACCTGGCTGCCCAATGCGGTCAGAAGTGCCTGAAGGTCGCTTCCCTGCCCTGCGCCGGTGCCGTCTGCTGGGGTAGTACCCTGAGCGGAAGCGCCTGCGGGAGCCATGACTACCGCCTGGTTATCTCCCTGAGGCTGACCCACCTGGGCATAGGCCAGGACGCCATCCTTGTAGAGACCCTCGCCGGGCTGGTAGGTATAGGTTCCTTCCTCTGCTACCGGTGTTCCGTTGAGAGAGAGTCCCTGTCCGGGGATGTACTCGTACCGTCCCTGGTCCAGGGCAGAATCGCCCTGGCCGGGCTGCTGTGCAGTACCGTCCGTCTGGTCTCCGGCGCCGTCAAGCTCATCTCCGGTGCCGTTGGGATCATTTCCGGTGCCATCCGGCTCACCGGTTCCCAGAACCGTATCGCCTTCCAGCTGGTTTTCAGCATCTCCGCCCGTACCGTCGCCGCCCAGGTCCTCAGGTGCCTGAGCCTGGCCGCTGCCGGTTCCCAGGGAAGCCTCGCTCTCCAGGAAGCTGTCGCTCACATGGGTGCCGAAGGAATCCATAATTCCGTCCATACTTACCTTTGCGTAGCTGAGCAGGGCGGTCATGGCAGGACGGGTATCGGTGATGATGTTCCCGTTGCTGTAATCCACTACCACCACATTGGCGCTGTTATCGTCACCGGCATAGCGGATGACGGCCACATTTCCGGAATATCCAAAGTTGTTGGATATCTGGACGATTCCCGTCATGGGCAGACCATTCAGCTTCATATTGTTCCGGTTATCCACCAGGACTCCGTCCTTCTGAAGGAGGGCGTAGTAGTTGGTGTAGCTGCCGGTAATGCTGGCCTTCCGGGAAAGGAGCATTCCGTCTGCCACTACATTCTGCCGGGGAGATACCACATAGGCGGTACCACCCAGGTCGAACAGCCGGACATCTGCCCGCTGAGAGCCAAACATGGTGTACTCATGGAATACCCGTACAGCGGTAAGCTGGCTGTTGCCGGTGTAGGTATAGCTGTAAAGAGGTACGGCTTCCGGTTTGGTATCATTGACAGCGACTACGGTTCTGTCCGCAGCTGCCACGGAACCGGCAATATCCTTTTTCAGGGTATAGACTGCCCAGCTTCCGTCCCCTGCCTGGCAGAGGATCTTGCCCTGCCACAGGTGAACGGGGGTATCTGTTTCATCAATTCCCTGAAGGACACCCCGCTCGCCGGTGCTGGAGCCATGGATGACCTTGCCCTCTCCATCCAGATAATACCAGAGTCCATCGTAGGTCATAACATTCCGACGAAGGGCCTGCATGTCCTGAGAAGTAAAGGCGGTAGGCACTCCATCCACAGTTACGGTGACGGGGGTCTGGAAGTCGGTGGCGAAGGAAATGGAACCATTGGCATCGGTGGTATAAGTCCCCGCAGCACCATCTCCCAGCTGAACGGTAATGGTAGCTCCGCTTCCGTCCTGACTCTGGAAGTTTGTCAGATCCAGGGTAAAGGAATCTGCTCCGGTGGCGTAAAGGACTACCTGTGCAGGCTCGGCGCCGGGCTGAGGCAGAAGGATGCCCACTTCCTCGCCCTGGTAAGAATCGGTATCCGGCAGACGAGCCCCATCGCTGCCCAGCAGGAAGGGCATGTACCGGTTTCCTTCATTTTCCAGAGCTTTCAGGTCCCATGCAGTGTCCGCAAAGCCCAGACCAGTGTAGAACTTGGGCTTTGCAAAGCTGTTGCCGGAAGCCAGGCCGCCCTTTTCAGGATAGAGGAAGGTATCGGTGGTAGTAGCCTCCTGACCTTCCTTGATGGCCTTTGCAGTCTGTCCGTTGAGGGTGGCTTCGTCCCAGATCATAACAGTGCCGTCACCCGCCGGGGCATAGGTGGACAGGGCGTTGGCCCAGAGAGAGGACCTGTCGCCTGCGGACCGTACCGAGCCGGTCATTACCACGCCGGAAAGATTTTCAGGAAGAATCTGATAATTCCGGTCATTGAGCTGACCGATGATACCGCCGGCATAGTTGCCCGCATATACCTCGCCGGAGAAGTAGACATTGGAGAACTTGGCATCCGTAGCATAATTCTCGTTTCTCTCCATCTTGCCCACAATGCCGCCTGCCACATTGCCGGTGGCATGGACCTGGGCACCGCAGGCCACATTGGACAGTTCAAACAGATATCCACGGCCCAGGATGCCGCCAGCATTTTCGCCGGTGCAGTTGACAACCACATCCTCGGCCACATAGACATTCTGGAAAACAACAGAACTTCCATTGATGTAGTTCATTCCAATAAGACCGCCCACATTGTAGGGACCGGTAACCGTAGTATCCCGAACCGTCACATTCTTTACCGTACGACTGTCACGAGAGGGATTGATACCTGCTAACGCACCAGCAGAAAGATAGTATTCCTGGGCTGGAGGTGTGGTAGGCATAGCGGAAGGATTGGTAATGGTACAGCCTATAATCTGAATATTATCCATACTCCGGTTATCAAGTTGCCCTGACAGGCCTCCCACCATGTTGTAGCCTGTGACTTGTACATTTTCCACTAAAACATTATTCAGCTTATTGTAAGCGTAGCCCATGGACCCAAAAACGCCGCCAGTATATCTAGTTCCTACAGAAGTATTGGTGGAAGTGACAACTCCATCCCTTGCGGTTATATTTTCCTTATCTCCCACATAAGCATATGAAGTCAGACCGCCTGCAGTGTAAACAGCTGTCACCTTGTAGTCTTCCACGGTAGCGCTGGTAAGGGAAGCTACTTGCTGAGCCAATCCACCCACACCATCATAGCCAGTGACGGAAATGTGTTTCAGGGTAACACTACTGGAGCCAGGGGCAACAATGTAGGCCTGAGCACCAAACAAACTTCCTATATTGCTTGCCAGTTGCGCATTGATTGTAATGTTTTCTCCGGTCACATTGTTGAAGGACCCGCGGATCTGCCCGGCCAGACCGCCCACATAGTTTCCTCCATTTTCAGATGTGGGGATAGTAAGTTCCAGCTGATTCACGGTTATATCCAGGATATTCCCGTTGATCTGGCCAAAGAAGCCAAACCGTTTGTTCGTGTTGCGGTTTGCGAAAAGACGAATATCCTGGAAGTCACAGTCCGTAATATCATTCACCGAAACAATCACACCGGAAACGCCCCGTGCCGCCGCGACCGCAGAATAGTCTACCGAGAAGTTCTGGAAAGTAAGTCCGGAAATGTTTCCGTAGACATTTTCCATCCAGGGCGTACCCATGGTGGGGTTGGGGGTATAAATCAGGTTATAGAATCCCGCTTCATCCCCTTGACCTTCCAGATTGCCGATTTTCAGACCAACTTCCTGCACATTCTGAGCATTGCCCAGGAAGTCGATTCTACCGGTAATCCGGAAGTTTTCTCCTGTATCGGCGTGGCCGCCCCGCATGAGATTCCGCCAGGTGGTCAAATCCGGGACCTCCCAGTAGAGGGGCTGACCAAAGTCCACAGTACCGTTCAGGCTCCAGCTGCGCCCGTCTGCTGTCTGGTATGCCACTGTCAGAGTATAAACATCCAACCGCTTGGTAAAGATTTCCAAGTCTTCCTTGATGAGGATACTGAAAGTGGTGGCTTCTTCGGATTCAGCAGATTTGTTGAAGGAAATCTGCACATTTTTAAGCTGCTGCTGAGACTCGGAAATATCGATTCCATCAATGGTAATGCTGCCGGTAGCGGAAGCAGTCTGGAGCAGTGCAATGATTTCCTCGGATGTATATCCGGGGTGTTCCAATTCTCCGGAAAGCTGGAAGGGATAGTTCTGGCCCGGCAGATATCCTGCCTGGGTAATGCGAAGGGTCGGCGGTTCTGCCTGGCCGGGAAGTTCTATCCAAATCTGCCCCTCTACCAGAGTGCCGTCCTCCCGAAGGATGAGAGGCATGCCCGGCTGTTCCAGAGTGAGCTGGCTGTAGTCGAAGGAATCTCCCATTCCTGCCACATCCGCCCAGAAATTTTTGCTGGTCAGGTCCTGAGCATCTGCCAGCCCCCGGGCATCGGACACATCCTCCGCCGGCAGGTTATTCACCGTCTGACCTTCGTAGGCATAAACATTCAGGTACTGTCCAGACACAGAGGTACCATATGCCTCACCATTGACCCGGTTCACCTTTTCGCCGGTGGTCAGAATGTTGCCAAAGACAATGCCTCCTCGGTGGCGACCGGTGGTTCTGCCCACAAAGCCGCCCACCTGATCCCCGGTGGCGGTAATATCCACATCGGCCCATACATGGTCGGTATAGCCATAGGTTTCACTGTTGAAGCCGAAGATGCCGCCTGTCACGCCGCCGTTGGCCTGGATGGTCCCCTGGGCATAGCAGTTGGTTATCGGGACCCGGGCGTCATACCCCACCAGGCCGCCCACGCCCTCCACGACCGGAGAACTGATGACCTGAATGTCCACGTTCCGGGTGTAGCAGCGGTCCAGCTTATAGCTGTACATATATCCCACCAGACCGCCTACCCGGGCAGGATGGGCGCCGGTGCCGTCATTGATGACCGCATCCGCCACAGAACATTCCTGGACGGAACCATATTCCACCTGGCCGGCCAGGCCGCCCACATAGCCGGTTCCGGAGACAGACACATCCCTAAGATGGACATTTACCAAGCTGCCACTGCCGAGATTTCTCACAAAGCCTGCCATAGAACTGGTCACGGTACCGGCAGCCTTGATGGTAAGCCCCTGGACTGTCAGATTCCGGATCTCGCTGGTGCCACCAGACATGTTGTAAATCACCCAGGGCTGGGCCAGATTTTCCAGAGAAATATTGCTGATGGTATGTCCATCCCCATCCAATTTTCCGGTAAAGCTACTGCCGCCGCTGGTCAGGCTGGTCTTTCTGCCGTCGAGTATAAGGGCTGCGGGAGTAAGGGGATCGGCCTTGAAATCAATGTCCGATGTGAGCCGGTAGTTCCAGTTCATATGGTCATTGATGTTGGACCATTCGTTGGCGTTGCTTACGGTCTTCCAAAATTCAAAACCGGTGGTTTTATAGTTGGGGTAGGCCGTCACATTGGAAGAGCCTGCCGTATACTGCATTTCGGTGATGGTATAGGTACTCAGGTACTGAGGATTTTCTCCATCTACCGCTGCATAGGCAATCACCTGGTACAAGCCGTCTCCCAAGGGATACTGATCTTGGATAGTAAACTTCAAGCCTGCCGCCGTAAAACCGGTAACGGTGGCATTCCGGGGGTTGTTCAGAATGAAGGAGACATTTCCCCCTTCATTGGAAATAAACTCACTGTCCCCGGAAGCCCAGCTGTCGCTGAGGATCTGAGGTTCGCTGTCTCCCAGAACCGGCAGAGGGATATAGTTCTGGTATTTCTGCATAACCGTGGACAGATTGAGCCGGGGATAGAATCCCACCTGAATGGTGCTGGTATCAAACCCTTCGCCCAGTATGCTCTGCTGCCATTCCTCGTCATAGAGGGTCGCCGGCTTGGAACTCTTTAACCAGCTGGTACGGGCTGCATAGCTGTTGAGGGAGATATAATAAACATCATGATTTTTTGCCGAGTTCGCGCTATGATAAAATACCCGTTCCTGGGCCATAGGGCTGACGGTGCTCTTGTCGCTTACATACTGGTAGAAGTCTCCCACATGGTAGCTGTTGGAGTAATCGTAGTGAGAATAAACGGCAACTGCGCCGGCGGTACTCTCTGCACCGCCCAAGAACCAGGTATCATACAGGGTGAACACATTCCGGGTAACGCCTGTGGGGTAGTTCTCCCCCATGAATCCGCCGGCGTAATTCTTCATAAGCATGACCCCGGCGCCGTTTTTCCCGTACATATAGCCATTTTCCACCAGACCGTTATTGTATCGGACACCGCCGCCTACAGCATTCTCCTGAATTGTAAGGTCGCCCCCCAGTTCAAGGATGAAATTCCGAAGGACACCGCCCCTTTCAACTGCATACGCCAGCAGGCTGCTACCATTTTGGTAGAGTGTAACCTTTCCCTGGGTGCGGACGATATAATTTTCTACAGTACCATAGATATTGCCTATAGGTCCATTTTTCACCGTGGTAGCGGCACCGAAATCATACACCAGATTCCGCACCACCCCACCGCTCTGAACGGTATTGATAAGATAGTTATCTACACCAGACCGTGTAATTACATGCCCCTGGAAGTCAACGGTTCCCCACAGATAGTCCACAGTTGTGCTTATGTAGTGGTCAAAGTCCTCCACCACCAGATAGTTGGCAAAGGGATTCTGTCTCACCTGCAGCAGGTCACGCTGATTCCGGATGACAAAGTAGGCCCCGTCGGTCTGGAAAGCGGTGCTGTCCAGGGTGACCTGACTTCCCTGATAGGTGGCTTTGAGTATCAGCTGGTAAGGCCGGTTGGCCGGCAGGCCCGAGATAACTTTGGCTGCATCCTCCGGATTCAGCTCATATTTGTTATCTCCATCTTCGTCCTGGAGAGGGAGTTTCCAGGTCTGGCTCAGCTCCCACTGGGTCGCAGAGAGGGTGTCGCCCATGTACAGTTCCAAGGTGACGGTGGGTTCCTGACCTTCCGGCAGGCCCACGGTCAGATAGCCATTACTATCTGTCACTGTCAGCGTAGTGGAAACTGTGTAGCCGTCTTCCTGAACAGCATCTGCCACGAGGAACAGTTCATAGTTGTTACAAGTCTTCCAGTAGGCAAACCGGACATAACCTACCCCTTCAGGGATAGTCATGACCTGATTTTTCCGGTTTCGCACATATCCTATGTAACCGCCGGTGTCCGTATACAAGTACATGGAATACTCTGATTCCGAAGCATCACTGCTGGTCCAGAAACAGAGCTGGCCCGGTTCAACGGGAATCATGCTGGTCACTTTGTAGCTTGCATTGTCTATTATTTTACCAGTATTTATATCAATATTTTTCCCTTCCTCGTAGGCCGTCCCCTGGAGCAAATCATTTTTGGCAGCTGTGTAACCGTATACCTCCAGCCCCCACTGAAGGGCCCCTTCCTCTGTAACCGGAATCATCAGAGTAAAGGTGACCGCCCCATCCGGCACCGCAAAAATGGCGTCGCCACCAGTACCAAAGTAGGAGTCTTGGCTATGGCTGTTTTGAGTCACCAACTTTCCTTCACTATTATAGAATTTAGGAATGACATTGTAGAGTCCCGGGTTTGCATTGTACCAGGTAAAATGGTCCTCTTCCAGCTGGAGGAAAGTGATGCCCTCCGGAATTTCAAATTTCTGGGTAGTGTATGTATCCTTGTAATAACCTTGCGGTATCCACTCGCCGCTTTCGATCTGGGCACGCACTTCCTCCCCGGTCATCTGAATCACCGGGTTCCGGGCCTGGCTGGTGGAAGCATACTCTATGCTCTCAATATTGATATCACCATTCAGGCTGCTTCCGCCCTCTACAATATAGCTCCAAAGGAGATAGTTGGTCTCGTAGTTGGAGAAGCCCTCGGAGTCGTTATATGCCGCAGCCACAAACTTCAGCTCATACTCGGCCCCTTCGATGATGCCGTCAAAGGTGATGGTCTGGGTCTCACCGTTCTCCTTGGTGTCCGCATACATCTTCTCCATGTCCAGGAGGGTCCCGTTGTAATACAGGTAGACATAAACAAGTCCGTCTCCCTGAACCGTACCATCCGGGTCATAAATCCGGGCATCGATGAGGCTCAAAATATCGCCTGCTGCAAACAGGTCATTGTACTGCAGCTTGGGCCGAATCTTTTTTGTAGTGAACGCACTGGTAGAAAGGGTGGTAGGAATCTGATATTCCTCGCCGCTCTTGATAACCACAGACTGGATCTGCACATTATACCGTGTGGAAGTCTGCAATACCGCAGGTACATCCACCCTGATCCGGGCGGGAGTAGTGTACTGGATGTTTTCCGCATCCGGATTTACCACCTTGGGAGACAAAGCCTCCCAGGGAGTATAAGTTGCAAACAGGCTCTTGTCTGCCACCAGCATGATAGCCGGAGTCAGGGCATCCCCCTTCTGCAGGACCAATGCTCCCAGGGTATCGTCATAGTACCAGCTTCCGTCTGCCTCGCCCTCACTGGTGGGACGGTTCAGCTCCTCCATGGACAGCGCACAGCTTACAGCCGGGGTTTTGCTGCCCTCCTTGGTGATATTGATACGATACTCGTCCACCAGCGGCAGAATATCCAGGGTGGTCTTGCTGGTCATGGTGGCATTCAGGGTCATGCTGGTATCCGCAAGATTGGCCACACTGGTGCTGAAATTCACCAGACCGGAAGACAAGGAGGCCGTATAAATACGGGCATAACCCATCTGTACATCCCGCTGCACCGGCAGGGAGGGAGAAGTCACTCCATCCGGCTGGGAAGCGTACATACCGGTCACAATAAACTGATAAGTCCGGGCAAAGGCAAGGCTGTCAATGGTAAAGGTGTAACTCTTTCCATCCTCCGGCTCCGCCAGGGTGAGGGTCTTGCTCTGGCTGTCTCCAAAGGGAGTGCCATCCTCAAAGGTGCCCGTAAGGACCGCTGCCTGGCCGTTGGTGTCCTGAGCGGTCAGGGTGAGAGGCAGACTGACCCCGTCCTCCTGTGCCAGTGCTCCATCCGGATCGCTGACTTTCAGAGTAAGGGTGAGCTTATCGGTCACATTGGCGGTTTCAATAATTTCCACCTTGGGCAGGACCTTGGCTGTGTAAGCATCAAAAGACTGGGCACTGTCGGTACCGTTGACCAGCAGGGGAAGCTCGTTGCCATACCGGTCCCGCAGAACTGCCTGGACCGAGTACCTCTGGTTGGACTTCAACTTGGGCATGCTGGAAGTAAAGGTGGTGCCGCCCTCCTGCTGGGCACGGGTCAGCACGGTGGAGCTCATTACAAGTTCCACCGTATCCTCCCCGGTGGGGTCACCGTTCTGGTCCAGGGGAGTACATCTCAGCAAAATGCGGTTGGCGTAGGGCAGCATATTCTTCTTGAAGTTTTCGAAGCTCTCGTCTTCCGCAGAGTAGTCCGTAGTATTGGTCAGGGTAAAGTCATTTACCTGGATTGCATCAGAATGCTGTGCAAAAAGCAGTTCCCAATCCGCTGCGATAGGGTACACTCCTCCCTCTTCAATGGAGGGGGTATGCACCTTGATAAAGTCAGAATAATAGGTCTTCCGGATGCGAACTTCAATAAACTCGCCCGGATTATCCGGATCTTCCATCTTTTCCTCTGCAATATAGGTATAAGAGTACTGGAGATAAAGATCCGTATCAGGAGACACGGGAGAAAGATTCAGGGTCTGGGCGGAGGTATAGGATTTCCGCAGCAAGGCGCTGCGGCCTTCCTCTGCCCGGAAGATGGGGAAGCCTTCCTCGGTGGTGCCCACCTGCTCGGCATTTTCTTCCCCGCCTTTAAGCTCCTTATATGCGGTGATCCGCACACCCTTGGAGATGGTGCCCGACGGGTCATCAATCTGAAGCTGCATATTGACGGCATAGCTCCAGGGGTCCAGATTCAGCAGCTGCACCTCGGGAGGTGTATAGGGGACAGGCTGGCCGGAGCCGCTGCCTTCGCCGCTGCCGTCTTCGGAACCGCTCTCGCCGCCCTCGCCGGGTTCGCCCCCTTCACCAGGTTCAGTGGGTTCGCCGGGGTTTTCTCCTTCGCCATCGCCGCCTTCACCCCCATCACCGGGTTCGCCGCCGCCACCGGGCTGTTCAGGGTCTACGGGTGTTTCCGGGGTCTCCCCGCCGCCTTCGCTGCCGCCGTGGTCGGAACCGCCTTCCCCTCCGGGGCCGGTATCTCCGCCGGTAGCGCTGCCGCCGGAACCGCCGTGTGCTTCGTCAGCAGGTCCGCCGGAAGCGGTGGAATCGGTTTCCGGGTCAGCGCCGTTGCCTTCTGCGCCTTCCTGGCGGAGAGAAGAGCCTCCGGTAGCAGGGATCTTCTGGCCCTGCTCCTCCGAATCTGCTCCGCCCTGGTTGGCATCCTCAGCCTGGCCTGCAAGATCAGAGCCGCTGCCCTTTCCGCCGTTGTCCTGACCGGCCAGAATCTCCTGGGCCTGGTTCAGCTCATCGGTGGGGTCTTTTCCATCCTCCAGCTTTCCGATGGCATCACTGATCAGCCCCAGTGCTTTCAGCAGTGAGGCATAGTCATATTCATGGCTGCCGATCCGCAGAACGGCATCAAATACTTCGTCGGCCTGGCCAAACTCCATTGCGCTCCCGTTGGGAGAGTACCAGCGCAGGGCATTTTCGCCCAGCATAAGTACACTGTTGGCCGGGATATCGTAGGTGTCCAGCTTGGTGATAAACTGGGCATCCTGTGCATTCATGTAAAGACCGTTCTGGAGCTGAAGGAGAATAAACTCTTCAAGATCAGCCTGGGTACGGTCTGCGTTATATGTAGTGCCGCCGGTAAGATAAAGTCCCTCGAAGGTACGCAGCACCTCTACATCCGCTGTGATCAGCCAATTTTCATCGTCCAGGAAGCGCAGGCCTGCACCTCCGCTGATCCACATGGGGTAATCCACATCCACGGCTTTCCGATCGTCGCCCACATAAAAACGGCCGAAAGAGGTGTAGATAACATCTTCGCTGCCCACTGATACAAGGGCAATGGGGTCCCCTTTCTTTCCACTATTCAGCGCCTGGGAAAGCCCGGAGGATGCCGGCATCATCATGCCGTCGTCCACTGCCGCCGCAAAACTTCTGGATGCGCCCAGCACTGCCACCACAAACACGGCTATAACCAGTATGGCAACAATAAAAAACGCTCTGACTTTCTTCATGGAAACCTCCCGGAAACGCCCTAACCGGCTTTGAAATCAATGTCCGTTTACTCGCCCAAAGGTGAAGAGAGCCATACGCCGCAGCGACAGCCCCGGACTGTTATTTCAGCCCGTCCAACAGATCGGGCCGTGTAAAGAGCAGCACTTTTGTGCCGTCCTGTAATGTCAGCGAATCCTCCAGCAGAGACACGGTATAATCCCCGGACACGGCCTTGGCCCTCACCGCCCCGGTGGGAGGCTCCATGGTCATGGTGCCGTCGGCCCGGTTATATACCATTACATCGTTCTGATAATCCGCAATAACATAAGACATGGCTCCCAGCTCCAGCTGGTAGCCGTTGAATTCCAGGGTCACCGGCTCCAGGAAGAGATAGGTGTCCTGTCCATCATACATAAAGCCTCGGGTAAGAGAGGTCTCTCTCCCTCCCGAAACGGCGGTAACTGTGCCGTTATCCAGATAATCCAGCTCCGTGAAGCATTCCGCCCGCACGGCTGTGACGCTTCCGGATGCGTAGTAGACCATGGGCTGGGGAAGCACCACCGTCTGCCGGTCCTCATAGTACACAGGCAGGCTGCTCATTTCCCCTTCCAGCTGGCTCCCCTTCATTTCGGTCACGCCTTCCGCATTTCTGCTCAGCCGGGTGCCGTCTGCCAGAGGAGTCTGCTGTCCGGCATAATATCGGTATGCCGTTCCGTTTATGGTGTAGCTGCCCGCCATCTGTGCAAACTGCACCATGAGCAGCGCAGCCAGTATCACTATATCCGCAGGAATAATGATCATGAGAATATTTCTGATCCTGCGTTTTTTCCGCCGTTCCAGAGCCTTGGCTCCACCGATTTTCTCTTTGAGCTGTGCATCTGTCTCCGGAGGTGCCTGGGGCACACGGCGGACGGGAGGCCGGCGGGTATCTCCCGTTTCCCGAATCTCTTTAGTCTTCAATTAGGATTCTCCTTCCATTGGAAATCACATTCAGCTCGGTCAGGAACAGGTAGACCCCATACAGCGCCAAAAACAGGCTGATGAGGATATACACCACTACAAACCCTGCCCCGGGGTGAAAATCCCGGATATATCCGCAGACCACATTGGCTGCGCCCAATCCCACCAGTTCCATCAGGCAGCCCAGCAGGTTGGCCGGAATTCCTTTCGGAGAGCGGATCTGGATGGAAAAAAGAAGGCTGGGAATCAGAATCACCAGGTAATGAATCCCTTCCAGCTTTTGGAAGGCAATCAAATAAGACAAAAGCAGGCTCAGTTTGACCCAGGCCGAACCCAGCCGGACACAGTCATATTTCCCGAGCCCGTAAAACAGTCCCAGCCACCGGAAAGCCGGACGGTCAAACCAAAGGCCGCGGCTCAGCAAGAGCAGCGCGGCCAGCAGGGCGCAGGTAGACACCCCTACCGCCCCCAAAAAGGGCAGCAAGGGCTGTGCGGCATAAAATATCCGCAGCGCTAATTCCTGAAATGTCATCCTTCCTGCACCTCACTTACCTTCAATCCGTTTCGGTTTCATCATCCGCCGGCGGCATTTCCTTCTGGTCATCCTGCTCATGCTCGATCAAAAGGGTGAATTCGTTGTGCTGATGCTTGTAGAATCCTTTGATCCCGTCGTAGGCGATTTCTCCCTCGGTGGTGATGATGACGATACTGCCGTCGATTCTGCCCAGCGTGGGAAGATAGTCTTCCATGATCAGCATACGGTTGTGCCGGTCGATTACCCGCACGCCTCTTACTCCGCTGATCACCCGCAGGCCATTTTCTTCATCGATGACACGGGCATGAATCCTTCCCCGCTGCTGCTCAACGATGGACGGCTTTTTCTCTTTCGCCATTTCGGGTCCTCCCTTAATGTAATCCCTTCAGGTATGCTCCAATGTAGGTAAAGTCTCCCTCGTCCACATCGTCCAGCCGGCCATCCAGAATGGCTTCCACATCATCCAGCACATCCCCAATCGCCACAAACTGGCCGGGGATGCCGGTATACTGCTCTGCCACATACATGGGCTGGCTGAAATAATTCCGGAGCTTCCGGGCCCGGAAGAAGGTATCATGGTCCTCCTGGGACAATTCGTCAATGCCCAGCACGGCTACGATCTGCTCCAGTTCCTCGTACCGGGACAGGCAGCGAAGCGCTTCTTCCACCAGGTGGAAATGCCGCTGTCCCAGAATCTCCGGGTCGATGATCCGGGACTGGGTGGCAAACACATTGATGGCAGGGTAAAGGCCCTTCTCCGCCACCTTACGGTCCAGCACTACCTGGCCGTCCAGATGCTGGCTGATAGCGTGAACTGCACCGTCGTTGATATCGTCGGCAGGGATAAAGATGGCCTGGAAGGAAGTGATAGACCCGTCGGCAGTGGAGTTGATCCGCTCCTCCACCTCACTGATTTCGGTGAGGAGGGCGGGAGAATATCCGTTGTCGATGGGCATACGGGCCAGCTCGGTGGAAATTTCCGCATTGGCCTGGACCATCCGGTAGATATTATCAATAAAGAGAAGCACATCCTGCTTCTTCTCGTCCCGCAGGTACTCAGCCAGGGTCAGACCGGTATACATAGCCCGGCTCCGGCTCATGGCGTTGTCGCCCATCTGGCCGAAGGCCATGGAAATCTTGTCCAGCAGGTCTGCCTCGACCATTTCGTCGTACAGGTCACGGCCTTCACGGCTCCGCTCGCCTACGCCCACGAACACCGAGTTGGAACCCAGGCCCTGGTATACATTATGGATGAGTTCCTTGATCAGAACGGTTTTGCCTACGCCGGCACCGCCCAGCAGGCCCATTTTGAAGCCCTTCCGCATGGGGGCGAAGAAGTCCAGCACCTTGATGCCGGTCCAGAGGATATCCCCGTCGATTTCGATTTCGTCCATGCTCAGGTTCCGTTCGTAGATACTCCGGGTGTTCACCTGTTCCAGCTGGGTTCCGTCGATGGTCTGACCATAGCTGTTGAACACATGGCCCAGAATCGCCTGATCATAGGCCACACGGATTCCTTCGCTGAGCCAGTAAACATCCATGCCCCGGCGAAGGCCGTTGGTCATTCCAAAACAGATAGCGGAGGCCACAGAACCGTTGATCTCAGCCACCTCAAACTGATAGATGCGATCTTCCGCCTGGGCATACACCAGGTCCCGGATTCCCACATTGGTATCTTCCAGGAAGATCTCCACCTTCAGGCTGGATACTGCAATGAGCTTACCCAGCCGCCGGGCTGTTCCACGGGGGGCCAGGCCTCCCTGCATATTCATGTTATTCTCCATTTGTGCACCTCTGTCCTGCCGGGCGGACCCGGCGGAAAATTTGATACACCGCTTTTCTGCGGCCGGTTCAGATCTTCAGGGATTTTTGTTTGATATAGCTGTCGATGGTTTTCTGGAACCCTTTCTGGGTGCGCAGCTTCCGTGCCTCCCGCAGTTCTTCCTCTTCCCGCTCATCCAGCTTTTTCAGGGATTCTGTGGTAGCGTTCTGCCGCATGATGTTCTCAGACGCATACGCGCTGACTGCGGCGATTTTCAGCTCGTAGGTCAGGTAGGAGACCATCATGTCCTCCAGCAGCCGGACCACATCCGTTTCCACCTCAAAGTCATCCCACTGATGTTCCTGGTCTTCCGGTTGTGCTTCCAGGGGATAGATTCGCTTGGTGATCTGTTTTACCGAGCTGAGATTATAGAAATGGTTGTAAACCAGCTCCACCGCAGACCATTTTCTTTCCCGGACTGCCTGCTCCAGGTATTTTCTCACCCGGCTCAAATCGGAAAAGTATTCTTCCTGGGTCAAAAACAGTTCCACATGCTTAGGCCGGCGGAGCTTTTTGCCCACCACGATTTTGGAGGCATCCCCATCCCGGGCCAGCACATTGGAAACAGAGCTGTTTACACTGCCGCAAAAGCCGTAGTCCGAACCCATGTAGATCCGCAGGACCGGCTGATTGGGGTCAGGCAGAGCGATCCGCTTGTCCAGCCGGAGGTTCCGGTTGTTCATGACGATACGCATCATGTTTTCCAGCTCACTCTCCATGGTCTGGTACCGCTCCGCCTGCTTGCGTGAGGCTTCCACCCGCAGAAGGGCGTGGAAGTTCATAACCTTGACCACAGCCTTGATGTTCATTCTCTCTCCCCCTGTTGGATCTGGCTGGCAGCCGCCAGCATCTGATCCGGTGTACGGCCGGCAAACTTGGGCTGGCAGAGCATCTGCAGGATCTTTGCGCCCCTGCGCATGGTTCTGCGCAGATTCTCGCCCATCTCGTCTGCATTGGCCAGCTCAAAGACCTCCCGCTGTTCCAGGTAGGCCAGCAGCTCCCGCCGCAGAGGCGGGCCGGCTTTCTTCATGGCCGGGCTCTGAACTGCGCCGCCCAGACGGGAAACGGACAGGCCGTAGTTGATGGCAGGCTTTTGCCCTTTTTCAAAGTTTTTGGCAGACAGTACGATCTGTCCGTCGGTGATGGAGATGATGTTGGTGGAAATATAGTCGGTAATGTCCCCGCCCTTGGTTTCACAGATAGGCAGGATGGTAATGGAACCGCCGTTCTTATGCTGGCAGCCCAGCTCCAGCATACGGGAATGGCTGTAGAAGATATCCGGGGGATAAGCATCACGGCCGGGAGTCTTTCCCATAAGAAGGGCAAGTTCACGGCAGACATCTGCGTGGCGCTTCAGGTCATCGATGGCCACCAGCACATCATACCGCTGTTCAAGGTAGTACCGGGCAATGGAAAGGGCCGCATAGGGAGTATTCCGGAGCACAGGAGCCGGGTCGTCATTAAAGGCGGCCACGATCACGGTGTAAACCATGGCGCCCCGGGCCAGCAGCTGGCTGTAAATATCCTTGATCTCCTTCTTGGTCTTGCCCACCGCCACATAGATGCAGAGGACATTGGCCCCTGCCTGGTTGCAGATGGTGTCCAATGTGATCTGGGTTTTTCCGGTTTTCTTATCGCCGATGATCAGCTGGCGCTGGCCCCGGCCGATGGGATACATCAGGTCAATGCCGGTGATTCCGGTGAGAAGAGGCCGGTTGACGGTGGTCCGGTCCATAATGGGGATGGGAGCGGTCTCCAAAGGCAGTTCCTTCAACTCATCCATCCGCTTGCCTACCAGCCGGTCCATGCCGGACAGGTCAATGACATGGCCCAGGGAGTTGGGGGAATACTGGACAGTATATTCCCGTCCGGTAGCCACCACCTGGTCTCCAATATGTACCTTCCCGGTGACCCGGGTCAGCGCCACCAGAACACAGTCCTGACGGATGGCATCAATGTAACCTTCGGCCTTGTCTCCCACGGTCACCCGCTCAAAATATGCGGCGCCTTCCAACCCGGTTACTTCCAGGATATATTCCCGCACAAGCCGTACATGGCCGGTGGCAAAGGCATTGGCGCCCTTTTTGATATCTGCAATTTTCTGCTCCAGGACAGTATCAATGGTGCTGTTCATTTAACTGATCTCCCTTGTTTTGATACAATAGTCGAATACGCAATTATCGGCCTCCAGCAAAAAGCCCTCACAGATGGCCGGATCTTCCACCACCTGTACCTGGGGGGGAATCCCCTGACACCGGGTCATGGGGGCCACCCGCAGCAGGGGCGGATGAGGCTCCCGGTCTGCTTTTTCTCTCAGGAAGTCATAGAACCCCAGGCTTTTGAAGCCGCCGCTGCACTGGCTGTGATATTCCTGAACCAGGTTCCGCTGTTCAGGGGACAAAGACTCCATAAGCAGCCGGTACTGGTCCTTCCCGGGCAGGGTGGACAGGGTAAACACCGTTTCAAAAGAAAGTTCTTTCAGCAAGCGGGAGGCAGGCCCCGGCTTGCATTCCAAAGCCTCCCGGGGTATCCGGGCAAGGGCTTCCTGGGGAGAAAAGGCAAATCCCGTGCGGATCTTCTGGTAAAGGCGGGCTGCCCCATCGTCCCGGTACCGGGCAGAGGAGATTTTCTCCACGGCTCCCAGCAGGGCGGTGCGGGCTGCCGCCTCCCCGGCAGGAGCCTTGGGCTGGAAGGGCTGTTTTTTCTCTACCCGGGGCTGTTCCTGGGCCGAATTCTTTTTGCTCTCGATCCAGGCCAGTTCCCGGCTCCGCTCCTCCAGGATGTCATCGTAAGCAGAAACCAGCTCCAGGGTCCTGGAACGGATGCTTCTGCCCACCGTTTTTGCCAGCCAGGCCACAGCCAAAGCCGCAAGTCCCACCAGCAGCCCCACTACCAGGGCTACTGCTATGTAAGCGTAGATCATAGTCTCCGCCCCTACTTATACCAGAGGATTGAAGTACAGCAGCAGGAACACAAAGGCAAACAGCAACAGCAGCAGTACTGCAACAATAAGTGCTACGCTGAGCGCTGCGTGTACCACATCGTTTTTGGTCTCGGGGTTCCGGCCCACTGCTTCTGCGATCCGTGCGCCCATGATTCCCAAACCGATCCCGATTCCCAGAAAAGCCAGGCCGATCATCCAGCCAATAGAGCTGAGCACCGCTGCATAAATATTTTCCATATTTGCGTCCTCCTCTTCCTGCTGCCCTGAGGGGCAGAGTAATTCGTTGATTTACGGAACGCTCCCTTTCAAGGGGCGTATTTTCTGCCCGTTAGGGCTGCGTGGTGTAGAAGTTGTTGATGCAGCGTGCCGTCATCATTTCGGCATCATTTACATCCAGCAGCTTAACCTCCAGCACCTGGGTAGCCTTGAAGGCCGCCAGCTGATCTTCCTTGATGGGCAGTTCCACCAGCACGCCGCCGGAAGAAGCCTTTTTCAGGTCATCAGCAGTCAGCTCCCGGGTAATGACCTGTGGACTGCCGCCGGCGCCGTTCAGGGTCATTTCCAGCCGGGAAGGCTCACCCTCCAGAGAATCCATCAGCAGGGTGACTCCAACGGCTCCGGTATTTACATAGTCAATGGCCAGCCGGTTCTGAAGCTGAGGAGTGACCAGACGGTAATAATCGTCCAGGGTCCTTTCCATACTGCCCATCTCGTCTTCCGCCACATGGGCCAAAACCACATAGTATTCCGTAGCCGGAGTGATTCCGTTGTTGAAAACATAACTGGAATCGTAGGTGCTGACAGAAGTGCGGAAAGCCGCGTTGAAGTTGGCCCAGTAATTATCCACTGCATCGGCCTTGTCCGTATCACTGTCATACAGGTCCTGAACGGTGATGCCCAGATTTTTCAGATCGCTGGCCTTGTGCAGTTCCAGATAAACCATACCCAGGGTGCCGAAGGGATCCACAAAGTAGTAGTCCACCTTGATAATGTTGCTGCTCAGGGCCTGGGCACTCTTCAGGGTGACGATCTGGACTACCTCCTGATCCTCACCAACACCGCCATCGCCGCCTGCGCCGCCGGAACCACCGGTACCGCCAGTGCCGCCTGCGCCGCCAACACCGCCGGTGCCGCCTGCACCGCCAGTGCCGCCCACGCCGCCTGTTCCACCGGTGCCGCCAGTGCCGCCGGTACCGCCGGTACCGCCGTCACCGCCATCACCGCCCCGGATGGTCAGGTCGATGGAGTCGGGAGTCTGCTCTTCCTCAATGGTTTTGTAGATTCCGGAATCGTAAGTATTGGTGCTGCCGATCACCCGTGCCATATCAATGGTCTGTCCGGTGACTGTAAGCAGCTCGTTGGCAATATCAAAGGTAAGGTCTCCCGCCACCAGGGTGGTGGGCTGAGTGGTTTTAAGGCTCAGGTTGCTGGAGTACATCCGTGCGTTGCCTACCATATCCATAACAATGTAAAGGTAGTTTTCCGCAGTGAAAGTTCCTTCTGTGTCGGTAATCTCGTCATAGGTGATGAGATACCGGCGGTCAGCCAGCTTGTAAAGGCTGGGAGTATCCCCTGCCAGTTCCTCTCCATCGGTGACGCTGGTCACCTGTCCATTCACATCCACCTGGTAGCCGCCGCCGAAGATGACGGCACCGCCGCCGGTGTATGCCATGGTATGGGCTCCCAGAGGAAGGCTGACGCCCCCTTCCACCCCCAGGGTGTACTGTCCGTCAGCGCCAAGGCGAACCACTCCGCCGTCCGTCAGTTCCACGGGAGTGAAGGTGTTGTCATAGAGAACCGCACCGGCAGGCAGGGTCACCCCTGCCGCCTGGTGGGTTACGGTTGTTCGGGCCGATACAGCCATGGCGCCGAACATAATCAGCAGCAATGCGGCAAAAACGGCAAAGCAGACCTTTGTACCCGTATTGAATTTCCGTGTAGGGTTCATCATCTAACCTCCGTTCTTTTTTAGCCGCGGTATGTGAGACTCAGAGTCTTGTAAGGTGCAGAAGCATCCTCACTTCTGTAAAGCTGGACGGTAATAAGGTAGTTACCGCTTGTGACCTGTGCGGGGATATCGTAAGTGTATACCTCGTATCCCTGTGCGTCGGTCGTCCGGGTAAAGATCTTATCGCCTGCGGAAACCCTGGACTCACCGGACAGGAAGGTAGGCACATTCAAGCCGGTAACCGACCACTTGACCAGGGGGAAGCTCTGGCGTGCCTGATCGTTTTCGTCAATGGTGACTACGCCGTAGCTTTCGGCCAGGTTGAGCTGAAGGGTGTTGGTTCCCACACGCAGGATGGAAGCCATCTTCTCATTGATGAGGATACCCTCGGAGTCGGTGGTCTGCTGGGTCTTGAGGCCCACCTCATACCGTTTCTTGATCCACTTCATGGAATCAAGCTCGGTATAGGAACCGCCCTGATCGTCCCAAATTCGGTTGATCATCTTCTGGAAATTGTCCTCGTCTCCGAAGAACCATTCATAGCTCTGAAGCTGATCCTCAGACCCTGCTTCGTCGGTTTCCACCAGACCATCATGGTCAAAGTCGGGCACCGCAAACACATGCATGGTGTACTCGGTGGCCTGGTCGATCTTCTGTCCTTCCAGGTTGCTTGCCGTGAGGCAATCCGCCGAGAGGACAAAGGATTTCTGAAGATCTGCACCGGAATACAGCTCTTCATCGTAGGTGGTAAGGAGACGGTATTCCTTTTCCCCGTTCTTTGCGGTAAACCGCACGGCATACAGGGCTCCTTCATCGGTCTCTGTGGAGCCTTCCTTCCGTCCCATGTAAGAGAACTGGGCATCGCTGAGGGTCACCTGGAAGGTAAGAGCGTCAGAGGTTGCATTCTGTGCATAGATGAGTGCGCCGGTATTGCCCACCGGAGAAATGGTGAACTTGAAGGTGTTTTCACCCACAATGTCTTCCCCGCCCTGCTCGGTTACATAGATCCGCAGGTAGTAAGTACCGCCGGGAACCAGCTTGTTGCGGAGCTGAGAGGGTTCCAGGTTGAGGGTGAGTTCACAGTTGGAAGTGGTCAGGTTCTTGGGAGCTGTCAGGATGGAATCCAGTTCTGCTCCGCTGTAAATGGGAGTCTGGCTCTCATAGTTGCCTTCGCTGGCATAGATGGCATAATGTGCCTCAAATCCCAGGAAGGGGGTAATGGTGTAATTCATTTTGAAGAACTTTTCAAAATAGGAATTATTGTAATACACCATTTCCTGCGCAGACTCGATGACTACATCGTCTACCGCGGTAAAGCGGTAGATTGCCCGCTGTGCGGACTGCGCATCCATCAGAACAGTGGGCTGGCCATCAATCATCATGCAAACGGCCAGCCAGTAGGTCTTGCCGGCTTCCAGGCCTTCCAGAACAAGGTTTGTGCTCTGGTCCACCGGCTTGGCGGTTCCCTTTTCATCGATGGCGACCCTTACCTGTCCGGAGGTGATGGGATTTTTCAGTCCCTGTGCATCCTCCTGGCTGGCGAATACACCCATGTACACAAGGCGGATATTCTCTGCCTCACCCTCTGCGGGGTCTGCATTGGCAGCGCCGTCAATGGTAAAGTTGGGGGAGACCTCCAGCTTTGTGGTGGTTGCCCGGTAGTTGCCCATGGCGATGGCGGGAGTGATGGAGGTAAGCTGGAACTGTCCATCGCCTGCGGAAGGAACCGACAGGACCGCGCAGCCCTTGGGCACTGCATACCGTCCGGTAAGGAGATCCACACTGGAATCGGTGGAAATATCCATACCGTAATGGTCAATGTAGAAGTAGCGTCCTACCGCAGCGTTTGTTGCGCTGGTAAGGTATCGGGTAACACCGTAAGTCTTGGCAGGCTTATTCAGGTCATTCAGGCCGTTGTACAGCCGCTTCAGGCTCAGATGATTGTTGCCGCCGTCGTGGACTGCAACAGCGCCGCTGGGAGATGCACCGGTACCGCCAGTTACGGAACTGAGGTAACTCTCAAATCCGAAGGTATTGCTTTCCTCACCGGTACCGTTGATTATCTGGAGGGCAAACATGGCATCATCTTCGTCTATCAGCGCCCAGCCCAGTTCTCCGTTATCGTACAGGAGCTCTGCAGTGTACCGGATGGTCTTGCCCACCAGATTGGCGATCCGTCCGGTAGCCAGTTCTGCATAGGGCCGTCCATCCACACCGACACCTACGGGCAGATAAATGGGATCGGTAGTGACCGTTTCCCTTCCATCCTGATAGGAGAAGGTCAGCTTCATGGCGTAAAGCCGCTCCGCAATGGTCGCTGCTGCTGCACCGCCGCCCACCGTATCCTTTACCCGGAAGGTGATGATGTTTCCTGCCATGTTGCTCAGGTCTGCTTCCACCTGGATCTGGCTGCCGTAATTTGCGAACCGGTCATCCCAGGCCCAGTCCACAGGCACCTGGCACAGATAGAAGGTATCGGTGTCCTGGTCCTCCCAGGCAGTTCCCTCGGTCAGATCCTTCATAATCTCGGTATAGTCAATGCCATACCGGCTGATTTCCAGCTGAGGAGTTATCATGCCGGTAGCAGGCTGGTTGCCCACGGCAGCGATCCGGTAGGGGATGTCCACCTGCCACCAGCCATCACCCACCTCTTCCATTCCGGTGTCTGTATCATATGTGGCCTTGGTGTCGTTGATTGCGCAGGACTGGGTAATTCCATCCGCATCCACCCAGGTGACCTTGGTCTTTTCCTCGAAGGTTCCCGTATCGTTGATGGTTCCATCCACATCCCGGTATTTGTACTGGATGGTAATTGTACCGGATGTGGCCAGGCCCATGCTATCCTCGCTGGACTTTGTCTCGTAAACCATGGTATGGATCTCGGGGTCCATACGAGGTGCCTCATACATACCGGAGTTCAGCACATAGGCGCTGTTCTGGCCAATGACCTTGCCGAACTGCTGACCGGCGCCGTAAGCCGCCTTGTAAGCAGTGTAATCCGCATGCCCGTAGGGATAGACCGACAGCTGGCTCTCGTCAAAGTTGCCGGTGGTAGAATACCGGACCGTATAGGCAAAAGTATACCGGTATCCGCGGCCCATACCGCTGAGAGCACCGCTGGTGAGCTGATCTTCTCCGGTATAGTACACATAGCAGTTATTGATGAACTGAGCATCCTTATCCTCGGTCTTGGTTCCTCCAAAGAGGAAGGCTACCGAAGGCACCGCATCCGATGCGGCAGAAATGCGCTGGGTCGCCTCGATCAGATGGTTTGCATTCTGGATGGGGTCCTTGCCGCCCAGGAGGGCATTATAGAACTCGCTGTATTCCAGGGCATAGTAGGTCACATCGTAGCCCAGCCGCTGCACATTATCGTAGGTGGATTCCAGCCGATAGCCAATGAGCAGTTCATCAGGCTGGGTCTCATCATACTTGGCTCCGTATTTGGGCGCATCCTCATTATAAATGGGAGTCACCTTCACACCCTGGGCAGGGTTGGAAAGCAAGTCCGGCGGAGTTGCCTGTGCAGTAATGGGCAGGTTTGCGTTGGCCACCGAGTCAAAGACATTCTGGTATCCCAGAGCCATGCTGTAGGTGGCGTCGGTGACAGTGGTAACCACCAGGGTGTAGTCCACGCTGGGGCTGAGGGTCAGGCTGCCGCCGAAAGTGTTTTCTGTTATGTCAATACCGGCGGAGCCGTACAGCTGTTCCAGCTGGGTGGTGCTGGTAATATCGGTGTAGGCAATACGCACCTTGTTCACGCCGGTGCCATTGTAGAGTTCCAGCCGGACAGAACCGGACCGCAGTTCGTTGAGAGCATAAGCCTCACGCTCTTTGTCCTCGGTGGTATTGGCTGCGGACAGTTTCAGATTCCGGGAAATGGCGGTACCGGTGCTTTCGCTGGGGGTGCTCCAGGTAGCTGCCAGGTTGATGGGGGCATAGGTGCGGAACCCGGTGGTTCCGATGGTCTGGTAGACCACGCCCTTGCCGTCGCCCAGGTTGAGCCAGCCGGACACCACGATGGTGTAGTTGGTGTTCTTGTAGAGATTTATCAGGTCCAGCTTGACGGTAGGATAGTTGGAAGCCTGCCGGCTGTAAGTGGCAGTGCCCAGCTTGCCTTCATCGCCCACCGCCACAGGGTTATTGTCGGTAAGGGTGATCTCGAAGGCCAGGTCTCCACTGTTCAGGCTGTCTGCATAGAAGCTCAGTGTCAAAGGCTGAGACTCGCTGACCACCAGTTCAGAGCTGGCAGAAGTAAGCTGAATGGTGAGATCCCCCGTGAATTTGTTGTACTCGGAGGAAGGCTCACCCACAGGAGTCAGGGTAATATGGGGCAGCTGGTCACCATAGCTCTGTACCGGGTCACTGGTTCCCAGATCGTAAGTGACCTCTTTCTCATTGTCGTTGAAAACAGCCTCCACCTTGAAGGTATACTGCTTTCCGGACTCCAGGGAGAAGGTAATGGGCTCGCCCCGGGCAGGCTCCACCTTCTGGGAGCGGACCGGGTTGCCGGCCTGGTCATATGCAGTATAAATGAAGGAGACAATACCGGAATCCAGGTCCGTCACCGTGGGACGGTACACCTCAAAAGTGCCGGTAGCCCGGTTATAGCTGGCCTTGGGTTTATCGCCCGCAGTCCAGGTGGGCGGGGTCTTGAGGGTCTGAAGCTCCAGCTCCTGGCTGGTAAGGGTTTTCAGGCCTGCATCCGTTTCCACATAGACCCGGGCAATATATTTGGTGTTGCTTTCCAGGTCGGGGAAATTCAGAGCCATATCCGGTTCCAGGGTTCCGCCGGGATTTTCAGGACCGGAACCTCCGGGGCCGAAGCGGCTGATGGTTCCTGCCTGGTAATCCAGCACATACTTGCCCTGATAATTGGTTCCGCTTTCCACAGAGGCCAGATTGAATCCGGCGTTCTGTTCAGGAGTGAGCAGGAACACCTGCACCGATTTTACGCTGTTCTGGTAAGCCTGGGCAATGGAAGAGTTCACAGTCAGGGCATTGGCCTCTGCAGTATGCTTGCTCAGGATCACACCGGTAGAATCGGTATAGAAGATTCGGTTAATGAACTCCCGGGAATAGATCATGTCGTTCATCTGGTAGTAGGCCACCACAGACAAACGGTAGGTAGTATCCGGTTCCAGGGCATTCTTTTTTGTGGCAAAGCAGATTTCGGTCTGACCGTTGGCAAACTCTATAAAGCCTGCATTGGTTTCAAAATCGTCAGGCCAAGTATTTTCTCCCAGGTCTGCAATGGGGAAGCAGCTGATCACCTCTCCGGTATCCTGGTTGTATATGGTAACGGTGCCGTCATAGCTGTTGGCTCCGCTGCCTACTACCTCAGTGAGGGAGCCGCTCTCATCCTTTACGGTGATCTCGCCCCGCAGAGTGGTGGCAGTGACCTCCCACTCCGTAATGCTCATGGTGGGCAGTGCGCTGTTTACAGTGCTTTCGGTAAGGGCATCATCACCAGCGGCACCATTGCCACCGGCTGCACCGCTGGCGCCGCCCTTGCCGCTGGTTCCGTTCTGGCCGGTCTGGCCGGAAGATCCGGTCTCGCCGCCGCCGCCCATCATGCCGGCTTCACCCTGGGCACCCACATTGCCGTCAGAGCCGTCTTCACCGTCAATGCCGGTGATGTTCAGTTCAGGAACGATCTGCCGGCGGGTCTCATCCTCGGTAAGTACAATGCTGTCGTCAGTGTTGACGGCCAGCTTTGCCAAGGACATCTTGTATTCATCATTTTCCACGATCTGAGTGATCGGATAAATTTTGACCCCGGAAGCAGTCTGGATATAGCACTCCTCGGAGATGGTGCTCCACTGGTTTTCCTCAGTGAGAAGCTGCACAATACCGTCCTCTGTAATGCGCACTTCCACATACCCGGAAACGGCCCGCTCATCTTCGTCAGAAAAGTGGACCGTCAGCTCAGAGGACTGCACCATATAACGGTCATCAGACAGTTTCCACAGATGATCGCCAAAGGTAAGGGTACCGGAGTTGGTCTGTGCATTGTATCCCTCGCCGGAGGAGGTGATCTCAACCCCCTCGGTAATATAGTAGTTATTGATAAAGTTGGCGGACAGATCATTGAAGTCCAGCAGCACACCATCGCTGAAAGCGCTGACTGCCCCGCCATCCAGATGGAGGAAACTGCGCTGCTCCACCGATGCAGTCTCACCGGATGCATCGGTAAAAGTCACAACGCCCAGCTTGGTGACCTTATAGTTCTCATCTGCGGAGAATACAACCTGTTTTACAGAATCTTCCCCACTCTGAAGCACATATCCGTTCTGTGCAAATGCAGGCAGACTGCTTTCTGTCAGCCAGATACCCGCTCCAATGATCACCAAAAGGCCTACCACCAGCAGACCCAGGGTGATTCCCAGCACTCGTTTCAGCATATGGTTTCCCACATCCTCCTTTACAGGGCTTTGCTCAACGACCGTAAAATCGCTTCGCCACGCTTTTGTCTATGGCATTCCTATCCAGAATATTAGAATTACTCTCATATTATACTACAAAATGAGATAAAATCAATCGCTATATTACTCAAGAAAGCCCAATTATTTCTCAGCATATTGTCAAAAGAGTCAAAGATTATCGTACTTGGTCCTTCCGGAAAAAGCGCAGCGCAAATTTCCAAGGATTTTCCGGTTCCGTCCTGTATACAGCCTTTGCATCTTCAAAGCCGACGGTCACCACCCGTACTCCCAGTTCAGAAGCGGCATTTACCACATTCCGGACAATGTTCTCCCTTGCCTGGGAATACTCCTCCGGGCAATGAACATACAGATCGGAGCGGATCTTTACCTCGGAAATTCTCTGCACGGAATCCATCTCCAGCAAATGGAGGGCAGTGGTATAGTCATCCAACGAAAGCAGGAATCCCTTCCGGTTCAGGGCCGAGAAGGTCCCGCAGGAGGCTTCGATCTCTCTCTGATTCACATCAATGGGGATATCCACCCCCAGCAAACCCGCAGAGACTCCGTACTTTCCGGCAATCTGTTCCAGATCATCTGCGTAATCCGTGCGGTAGAAAAGCTGGGGAGTTTGCCGTATGGTCACCGGCAGCGGCTCAAGCCCCTGATCCAGCCATTCCCGAAGGGCCGCACAGAGTTTTTCAAAAAGGTAGAGATCCAGCCGGGAGCAGCGGTCTCCCGCCTCAAACAGAGGACGGTACTGGTCCGGTTCCAGGCTGCGCCCATCTCCCAGAGCCCAGCGAAACTGTGCGCTTGCACCGCACAGTTTTCCGGTTTTAAGGTCGATTTTGGGCAGGAAGTACAGCTCAAACTCATCCCGTTCCACCGCTTCCAGGCTTTTCTGTTCCACTTCCCGCTGGAATACATACTCTTCATACATTTCGGTATTAAAGAACTCTATCTGACGGCCTCTGGAAAGACCTGTCTTTTTCAGCGCCATTCCAGCGCACTGATACCATTCTTCGGGCGCATCTCTCCGCTCTGCCACGGAGTCTCCGCTGGCCACTCCGGCGGTGTACTCCAGGGGATACCGTACTTTCCCCGGAGAGCCCACATTCTTCAGCTGCTCCAGGATTCCTTCCAGACGGGTCCGGAGCAGGTCGATTCGGGCATAGGTGAGGAACAGGCAGAATTCACAGTCTTTTACATGGCAGAACAGTTCCTTTCCCACCAGGCTTTGCTGAATAAGTCCGGCGGTCCGTTTGGCGACCGCCTCCCCTGCCTGATGCCCGAAAGTGGCACAAAGTTCCTCATACCGGGGCAGAGTCAGCATGGCCATGCACCACTGACTTTCATCCCCGGACTGCTGTTCGGCCCGCTCCAGGAAAGGTTCCAGGCGCAGAGCCCCTGTTTTATCGTACTGGGTAGAGCGCTGGAAAGCCAGGTTGGTCCGCCGCAGAGCGCTCTGAGTGAAGAACAATACACCTACACAGAGGACCAGCAGAAGAATCAGGATGATCAGTGCCGCAGCCAGCATATTGTAGACCGGAGTAACGGTGTCATTTTGATCATCCAGGAACACCAGGCTCCAACCATTGACTTCAAGAGGCAGCACATAAAGGGGCAGTGTTTCCTTTTCCAACGGATACCGGACGGTAAACTGTTCTTCCTTTCCCAGCTGACTCAGGATCGTTTCCCGGGTTTCTTCGGAAAGATTTTCAGCATCCAGAAGATTCTCCATTCTCTGGTGAATCAGGCTGTACCTAGACCAGGTGTAGATGGTCCCGTCTTCACCCACCAGGTCAATGTTCATGGCAGTGCCCGCCATGGTGGGCTCGTGCAGCATCTCCGCAAAGGTCTTGAGGCTGCGGCTTCCTGCCAGTGCTCCCACCACATTTCCGGTGAGATCCCGAACCGGCACCGCATAAGTCAGGGTCATTCTCTCCAAAGTCTCGTCATAGTAAATCTGAGAAACACTGTCTTTCCCCGCCCAGGCTGATTCAACTGTTTCCTGCAGCTCCTTGCCCAGTTCCTCAAACCGGAGTTCCTCCACACCCTGGGAAAGGATCGCCCGGGATACCGTTCCATCCTCCGAATAATATCCGATCCGGTCAAAGAGAAGGTCCTCCTCCACGCCTACCAAGCCATCCAGGAAAATATCAATATTTACCTGTTCGTTGTAGCGCACCATCTCAGCCATCATGCCCAGGGTCTCAATATCCGAATCCAGTTTTCCCCGAAAGGAAATTTTATACTCTGTCATATAGGCAAACATCTGGGCCTGATGAGAGTCCTCATTAGCCTTGTGCATCATCAGGAGAACGCCGGCGAAGCATCCCAGAATCAGCACGCCTACTGCCGTCATCCATACACCGATGCTGGAATACTGCCTTGGCTCACGGCTGTTATCCTTCATTCTACATCCTCCTTTGGCAGATCAGGGATACCGGACCTTTCCAGCTGTTCCAGTTCCAGAACTTCCACACCACCGCTTTTTCCCTTGAGCCGGACATTCTCTCCCACGGAACGCACCTGCCCCCGGCCATTCAGCAGATCGTACACTCTACGGCTGATATACACTTTTCCTCCCGGGGCGTGGGCTTCCAGGCGCTGGGCCGTATTCACCGTATCCCCTACGGCAGTGTAATCCATCCGCTCCGGAGAACCGATGTTTCCCACTACTGCCGGCCCGAAATGAACGCCTACACCAAACTCCACCTGGTAGCCATACCGTCGCTGTGTCTTGGCTGCCAGAAGCCGCGCCTGTTCTACCATATCCATTGCGGCACAGCAGGCCGCATAGGCAGAGTCCTCACATTCCAGGGGTGCCCCCCAAAGAGCCATGGTGGAATCTCCAATAAACTTGTCCACCGTGCCGCCTCTGCGCTTGATGCAGTCGCTGGTCAGGGTGAGATACTCATTAAGAATGGCAATGATGGCGTCCGCAGGCAGTTTTTCAGACATGGTCGTAAACCCCCGTATGTCCGCAAACAGCACTGCCACCTGGGAAACCTGTCCGCTTGTGTGGAACCGGGTCCCGGGGCGGGTCAGTTCCCGGACGATCTGGGGGTCGAGATATCTCTGAAGCCGGTCTGCTACCCGCCGCCGTTCCAGGACCCAGAGCCATCCTCTGTACAACACCCCCATTCCCACTGACAAGGCCACCATTTCCAGTGCCCAAAGGGTGTGGGTCGTCATTCCCAGATGGCACAGACCTATGGCAGCAGTAAGGCACCCGACCAGTGCCACTCCTCCGGCCAGAAGCCCCTGCCACAATCTGCCCGCTGTACTCACATAAAAAGTGAGCAGAACGCAAAGAGCTGCCAGCACGGCCATCTGTCTGTTATCCGGCAGATTCTGCCAGGATTTGTTTTCCACCATGGCTGCGCTGATGTTGGCCATACATTCCACCGGGTTCATGGGATGGCTGTAGTCTACCGGGCTGAGATACTCGTCTGCAGCTGCTGTATGGTAGGCGCCCACATACACCATGGCATTTTTCAAAATCCGGGGGTCATATGCCCCTGTCAAAATATCCTGGGCCGAGTATACATAGTATCCGCCCGGCAGCCGGGAAAAGGGGATGACCCAGGAATTGCGGAACTTCAGGTCGGGAGAGAACTCTGCCTCCAGGCCATTCACCTGGCAATATTTCAGGTACATCAGGTAGGGCATGGAGAGAATCTCGCCGCCCTCCTGGTCCGTAAGGCTCCACATATGCCGGCGGACTACCCCATCCGTATCAAAAAGAGGGACTGTATGCCCGACCTGGGCCACATCCATCAATTCCTGAGCCGGCAAAATCAACTCCGGGTCACTTACATTTACAAACGCAGTTCTGCTGAGCTGGGTAGAGTAAACGGTAAGTCTGCCTGTATATTGGGTGGAACAAGCCAGCACCACATTCCCTGCTTCGCGAAGCACCGGCGCCAGGACTTGGGTCCCATCCGGGTAAGAAGACTCTGTAATCAGAACATCCAGGCCAATGGCAGCCGGACGGCAGTCTTCCTGGCTGTTCAGCTCCTGAATCAGTTCTGCGTACAGTTCTGCATCCCAGGGCTGCCCCTGGTTTTTTTCCAGAGCATAGCTGTCCACCCCAATCACCACAATATCGCTGGGCTGCTTTTCATGGGACGGCCTTTGAAACAGCATATCCTGAAACCGCAAGTCTGCATTATACAGCACTCCCAGCAGCATAAAGATCACCAAAATTCCCATTGCCGCCAGAGCGCATATGCCGCCTCCCACGGTCTGTCTGCGTTTTTCGGGAGTTGTTTTTTTAAGGTAAATCCTTCTCAATTTCATTTCCTTCCGTCATGTTTCCGACCCCGGAGACCTTGTCTTTCTCCTGCTGTCCTTCTCTTGTACACACTACTCCATTCTATTTCCGAGAATATCACATTTTTTCCCTTGGTTCAATTCCTTTTTCATCACGAATTCGTTGATTCCTGTCCATAAAAAATCAAAGGGCGTTCTCCTAAGAGAGCGCCCTTTGATTGGTTATTTCCGAAATCCTCCGTTTTCTGTTTCTCCCCTCAAAGTCCATGCAGGGTTGTCGTATGGGAAGACCGTATTCTTTCCACCCTGTTCCGTGATGGCAGATGCATACTTTTTAAACCTCATTGTTTTCAGGTCATTCTTTCCCCGCATTCCTTTATCTCAGGCTTTCGTCTATTTTGCAAATCAGTTCTTCCGCCTTCTTTGCCAGAGTCTGAGCGCCCGCTTCCAGAAGGCTGCTGTCCCCCAGTTTCCAGCGGGCCGCCACAAAGGGAATCCACTCCTCCGGTACCGGGCGCTGATCCTCCGCCGGGAAGGGGAAGTTTGCCTTTCTTATCTCCCCCAGGGCTTTCTGGTTGGTCCCGCAGAGCCACAATTCAAAAGTCAGTTTCCCATGGAGAAGGGCAACCACATATTTTCCCTTTCTCCCCCCGCTGGCAGGGGTGACCACTGTAAAATAGGAAGCATCCAACCTGCCAGGCTGGACTGCGGACACCCGCCAGGAGCCTTCAATGTCTGCCGCAGCCCGGACGGCCTCCTGCATAAAAGCAAGCAGTTCCCCATAAAGCTGTATCACCCGGGTATTCTGCATTACGGCCTGATACTCCAAAAGAAGTTCTCTGTCCGGCATAGGTCCTTCCTCCTGTATAACCAATACTTCCTTTATTCTATCCCCGGCTGAAAGGCGGGTCAATCTGTTTTTTCTTTTTCCGGTTGTACAGACAACGGATTTCCTGCCGGGAACCGTCTATACTAAGAACATAGGGACCAGCAAACGGTCCCACAGGATAAGGAGTGTTCATAATTATGGATTTGGAAAACCGCGCCTTTTTGAAACTGCGTCCGGTACAGGACACCCGACTGGCCCGCACCATAGAGCCCATGCTTCTGCCCCAGGAGAAAATCCTGCAGCAGTATCAGGGAATACGGGACGGAGTGATTTTTACCGACCGGCGGATGATTGCCATCAACACCCAGGGTGTGACCGGCAAGAAAAAGATGTTTTCCGTACTGCCCTATAACCGAATCCAGGCTTATGCCCTGGAATCCGCGGGGGTGCTGGACTTTGACAGCGAGATGAAACTCTGGCTGTCCGGCCTGGGCTGCGTTACCCTGGAACTTTTGTCCGGCGCTGACCTGTTCGCCCTCAGCAACCTCATCGACCAAGCCATTTTACAGTAACCCGCCCTTCGGGCAGAAAAGGAGATCATTATGGTAACATATTTCTGGGAGCGCAGCGCCTCTGTCTGGATCGCACTGCTTTATGTTCTGATGGGCGGATTGCTGCTCATCTTCCCCGCCGCCTCCAGCACAGTATTTGTCTGGGCCCTGGCAGGTGGTGCCGCCTGCTACGGAGTCAGTCATCTGCTCCGGTACCTTCAGGAGCGGAAAAACGGAACGGATTCCGCTTCGGACCTGTTTCTGACCGTCCTTCCCCTGGCCTTCACCGTCTTTGCACTGGCCTGGCCTCAGACCCTGCTCTCCTTCCTCCCTCTGGTATTGGGTTCCCTCCTTCTGCTGGACGGGGTTGGCAAGCTCCCCCTGGCCGTTATGGCTCTGCGGTCTGAAATGCCTGACGGCATGGCCCTGCTTGTATCCAGTCTCATTCCCCTGGTATTGGGAGCCGTGATCGTTATCAATCCCTTCGAGACTGTGCAGCTTGTGGTAAGAATTTTCGGAATCGGACTGATTGCCGACGGCGCCGCAGACTTTGCCGCCGTATTCACCGCCCGCCGCCGGGATAACACCTAACTAATTCCTATGCCGCCGGGCTTCAAACCGGCGGCTTTTTTTCTATTTACAATAGTTGGTTGGTCAGACAACAGCTTTTATTCTTTCAATCTGATATACTTAGTTTAGTGGACAGGGAAGATCCTGTTCCAATGAAAGGCTGAATCTTATGAATAAAATTATTACAGGCACACATATTCCCCCCGCCAATGAGGCCATCCTGGCCGCACTGCGGAAAGTACATGGCATTACCAACCCTGCCTCCACCGCCCCGGAGGACCTGAAACTCCAGCGAATGGGCCAGGAGACGCTGGGCCGGCTGCTGACCCCTCCCATCGGTTTCAGCTGGGAGCCTTTTGAAGTGGAGGGCATTCCCGCCGCCTGGGTACGCCCCGAGCGGGGACATGACCGGACCAAAGTTATCCTCTACTGTCATGGCGGCGGCTACACCACCGGTACCCTGGGCTATGCCCGGCTCCTGGCTGCCCGGATGGCTCTGGCCACCGGCTACGAAGTACTGGCATTCCAGTATGGACTTGCCCCTGAGCAGCCTTTTCCCCAGGCACTGACCGATGCCCGCAAAATCTGGGATTACCTGATGTATCAGGGATGGGGCGCCAGCCAGATCATTCTGGCAGGTGACTCTGCCGGCGGAAACCTGGCTCTGGAACTGGCTCTTGATCTGCGGGACACCCAGAGAATGCTTCCCAGCCGCATGGTGCTTTTCTCCCCATGGACCGACATGACTGCCTCCGGGGAAAGCTACGAGCAGTGCAAGGACCGTGACCCCCTTCTCACCCTGGAATACATCCATGCAGTGCGGGAGGCCTACGCTCCCGGAGCGGACTTCGCACAGCCCGCCTACTCTCCCCTCTTTGCCCAGCTGGAAGGCCTGCCTCCCACCCTGATTCAGGTAGGAGGAAACGAAATCCTCCGGGATGACTCTACCCGTCTTCACAAGCGACTGGTGGAAGCGGGTGTCCCCGCTGTCATCCAGGAATGGCCCGACATGTGGCATGTTTTCCAGATGTTCCCCCTGAAAGCCGCTGGGGAAGCCATGGACAAGATGGCCCAGTTCCTGGAACATCTGGGCTGATAAATTTCCGGCCGGGGGAAGGCCCCGGCCATTTTTTTAATCCACCAGAACCATAAAAACGCCTGCTGTTGTTTGACCTGCACCCGGTGTTGGAAAAGTTCTCCAAACCAAAGGTGTAACAATGACAACAGTACTGGTAGCAGCAGCCCTGGGGGCTGTAATTTTCTGGAGCCTTCGGTCCGGGGCCAAAACCGCCCTGGCCGGGATCGGCTTGTATGAACTCTTTTTTCTCTTTATCAGCAGCGCCTTTCTGGGGGACCTTTTTGAGACCGTCTTTGTTTTACTCAGGACCGGCATTCTCATGAGCCGCAGCAGTCTGCTCTACGCCCCTCTCAGTCTGGTCTGGGGATTGGGCGCCGTCCTTATGACCTTGATTCTCTTTCCCCTGGCACAAAAGGGCATCGCAGCCCTCTTTGCAGGAGGCGTGATTCTGGGCGGTGGGTTTGAATACATGGCCAGTCTGGTGCTGGAAATGACCACCCACCGGCTTTTCTGGGATTACTCCCGGATGCCCTTCAATCTGGATGGCCGCACCAACCTTCTCTTCGCTCTCTTCTGGGGCGCCGCCGGGGTGTTCTGGGTAAAGCTGGCAGCACCTGCCCTTCTCCGGCTTCTGGATAAAATTCCCCTCCGGAAAGGTCACGCTGTAGCTCTGGCCGCCGCTCTTTTCCTTACTGCCGACATGGCTCTCTCCGCAGCTGCTCTCCTTCGGATGGAGGAGCGAAGCCGTGGAATGGTTCCCTCCAACCAGATGGAAGAAGTCCTGGATGTATTGTACACGGACGACTGGCTGGAACACCGGTACCAGAATATGCAGCTGCCCGGGGAAACTCCCCTCTGATTTTTCAAATAAAAATCAATTTGGTTGTGCAGCAAACCGAATTTCCTCCTCATCCCTCTTATACTGAGAATATGGACCGGGAAGCGCAGCGCTTCCCAGTCTGATTCCAACCACCCGGCGGGGAGACCCGCCTTTTAACAGGAGGTACACTTATGTACTACACCAATGGCAACTATGAAGCATTCGCCCATCCCCGGAAACCCGCCGGAGTGGACAAAAAACAGGCATTTCTCGCAGGAGGCGGTCTGGCCAGTCTGGCCGCGGCAGCCTTCCTCATCCGGGATGGACAGATGGAGGGAAGCAGAATCCATATTCTGGAGGAAAGTCCTCTGCCGGGAGGTGCCTGTGACGGCATCTTCCGGCCCGACCTGGGATTTGTAATACGGGGCGGACGGGAGATGGAAAACCACTACGAATGTCTGTGGGATCTTTACCGCTCCATTCCCTCTCTGGAAAAGGAGGGGGAAAGCGTCCTGGATGAGTTCTATCATCTCAACAAGGATGACCCCAACATTTCCTATAACCGGGTGATTCTGGAACAGGGGACCAGCGCCAACACCGGCAACCGGTTTGAGCTAAGCGACCAGGGTGCCCTGGAGCTTATGGAGCTGTTCTTCACCCCTGACCGGCAGCTTTACAACAAAAGCATCACCGATGTTTTGGGCGAGGAATTCTTCCGCTCCAACTTCTGGCTTTACTGGCAGACCATGTTTGCCTTTGAGCCCTGGCACTCGGCCCTGGAAATGAAGCGGTACCTGCAGCGGTTCCTCCATCACATCGGAGGCCTCCCTGACCTTTCCGCTTTGAAATTCACCAAATACAACCAGTACGAGTCCCTTGTCCTTCCTCTGGTGGAATACCTCAAGAAAGAGGGAGTCCAGTTTGAATACGGGGTAAAGGTGACCAATGTCCTGTTCCACTTCCTTCCCGGCAAAAAGGTAGCCCACCAGCTGGTGCTGGAACGGCAGGGACAGGAGGAACGGATGGAGCTTACCGAGGATGACCTGGTCTTTGTGACCAATGGCTCCTGCACCGAGCGAAGCGTTCTGGGAGACAACGACCACGCTCCGGAACTGGACCTGAATCCCGGGGAGGGTTCCAGCTGGGAACTTTGGAAAAACCTTTCCGTGCAGAATCCCCTGTTCGGACATCCGGAAGTATTCTGTTCCGACCTGGATGCTACCCTTTGGGAGTCTGCCACCGTCACCCTTCTGGATGACAAAATCGCCCCCTATGTGGAGCAGATCTGCGGACGGGACCCCTATGCGGGAAAGGTAGTCACCGGCGGGATCGTCACCGTAAAGGACTCCTCCTGGCTCATGAGCTGGACCTTCAACCGCCAGCCTCACTTCATGGCTCAGCCTGAGGGACAGCTGGTAGGCTGGATCTACGGTCTTTACCCTGACCGTCCCGGAGACTATGTGGGCAAGCCCATGACCGAGTGCACCGGCGCCGAGATCTGCATGGAATGGCTCTATCATCTGGGTGTTCCGGAATCCGAAATCGAGTCTCTTGCCCGTGAATCCGCCAACACCATTCCCTGCATCATGCCCTGCATTACCGCCTTCTTTATGCCCCGGCAGGCCGGGGACCGCCCCGATGTGGTGCCGGAAGGCTGCGTGAACTTTGCCTTCCTGGGTCAGTTCACCGAAACGCCCCGGGACACCGTATTCACCGTAGAGTATTCGGTACGGACTGCCATGGAAGCAGTCTATACCCTGCTGGATGTGGAACGGGGAGTGCCAGAGGTATACGGCTCAGTCTACGACCTCCGTTGCCTCCTCAATGCCACCCATTATCTGCTGGACGGAAGGAAGCTCTCCGAGATGAAGCTCCCCCTTCCTTACAAACTGGCCCTGCACGCCGGGCTGGACAAATTCCAGGGAACCACCCTGGAAGAGCTTCTCACCCAATATCACCTGATTTGAGGGGCCTGACGCCCCTGGAGGAACCATGAAACAAACCTTTACCCTATCATCCCCGGAGCAGAGTGCCCGGGCAGCACGCAGCCGGGTATTTACCGGCAGTATGGCCATCGGCGCCCTCCTCATGGCCCTGGGAGCCGTAGCCCTCTTCAATCCCCTTCTGGTGGGCTGGGCCCTCTCACTCCTTCTCATGACAGGGTTTGGATTGTACGCAGGCGCCCAGCTCTGGGCCTACTTCCAGACCGGAAAGGAGCAGCGGAGCCCCTGGACCTTTATCGGAGGAATCGTCCTTCTGGGATTTTCAGCCTTCTCCCTCTGGGCCTCCTTTGCCACCCCCTATGGGGCCGCCCTTCTCATTGCAGGGCTGGCCAATGTAGCCGCCCTATTTACCATGCTCCAGGGAGCAGGTCAGATCATGACCTTTTGGGAAATGCGCCGGAATGAAATTCCCGGCGGGGGCTGGGTCCTGGCCAGCGGAATCCTGAACGCCGTGGCAGGAGTTCTCATAGTCCTCCAGCCCCTTCTGGGGTGGATGGCAGTTACTGCAGCCTGGGGAGCCTACCTCCTCATTACAGGAGTCTCCCTCATGGCAGAATCCTTCTCGGACCGCCGGGGCTTCCTTCCCGGGACATAAAATCAAAAGAGCCTTCCTTTCGGAAGGCTCTTTCTTTATTCGTCGTTGGGGTCCGGCTCGTCCTGGGTGATGGGCATTTCCACCAGCAGTTCAAACCGGCTGCGGTCAAATCGAAGGAGTCCTTCATCCCGCATTTTGCAAAGCTCGTTGGAGAGGGCACTCCGGTCCACAAACAGGAAGTCCGCCAGATCCTGCCGGTTGAGGGGAATCACAAAGGTTCGGCTTCCCGCCTTGTGGTATTGGGCGGAGAGATAATCCTGCAGCCGCTCCCGCATGGTGCGGCGGGTACTATCCTCCAGTTTCCGGGTCAGATACTGTCCCTTCTGGGCTACCGCCAGGGTCAGATTCTGCAAAAAGCGAATCTAGGTGGGGGCAGTCAGAACATTTTTCCGGAGGAGCTGTTCAACACTCAGGTAGAGAATCTCTGTGGGCTCCTCCGTGGAAATGGACAGATGCAGTCGGTACCGTCCCACCGCATTCAGCTCTCCCACCGTGTCCCCTGCCTGGAGCACATAGAGCAGATTGTTGTTCCCGTTGCTGTCAATGTGGGCCAGGTGCAGGCTTCCCGAAAGAATGATGCCGATTTCCGGGAACAGATCCCCATCCTGGGCTACCACCGTCCGGCGAGGATACTTCATCCGCCTGGGGTTCATGGTCCCAATGGTTTCCATAATTTCTTGATCCGTCATATTCCGGAAGAGCATTCCTTTTTTCAGCAGTTCCAGATTCAAATCCTCTGCCATTTTCTTTTGCCCCTCTCCTTAGATTTGGAATTGACATTATTATAATTCTTTCACTTTCCTTCTGCAAGAAGGGACCTTATCTTATCCTAATGGTTCTCTAGATTTTTTCAGTTAGGAATGCTTGTATACTCCATAAACTCCCAATTCCAATATTTACGATCTTGCAGATACTTCTTGTTTTCCTGCTACCCTAATGGGAGCTCCGCGAAAGGTTGCGGAACAAGATTTCATAAAGGAAAGGGGAGCCCTATCACATGATAAAACCGTCACAGAACTTCTGTGACGGTTTTGTTAGTTGCTTCCTTTGTAGCTTTACGCAATCTGTTGATCCCAACACGGTATAGTTCAGCGCAGTATAGCCTGAGCCAGGTCATAGTCCTTATTGGGCACAAACAAGTCGTATGCAATTTGATATTCAGGCAGCTGAAGTGAAGCTCCTGTCTGTTGATTGGAATTGTGAGCTTTAATCAGCGTTTCAATGCCCCTGTCCTTCAAAAGGTTGGCTTTCGCAGTCACTTTCTCCCGGGAAAAGCTGGAGAATACACAACGATGGGTGAGAAAATAGGGGCCCATATTGAAAGTACCATCCTTTACAATGTCTAATTGGTAATATTAGGAAAACATTTTTGCACTGATAGGCTGGAAGTATCTTTTCCTGCAGGTTGGCTGCAATATGAATGAATATATTGATATAGTAACAAATCTCCAAGACCATTGCAAGAAAAGGCAAAAAGAATCCACAGGTTTCATATAATTTCCACTAGTCTGCGTTATCCTTATTTTCCGACATCTGCGGCCTGTTCTCGTCCGGAAGGCAAGCCAAAAAGAAACACCCGCAAGTCGGGACACGCCGTACTCTGGGGGCCCCCGTGAAAGGTTGCAAAGCAAAATTTCACGGGGAAAGCGAGGAATAACGCAGCGGTATGAGAAAAGCCCCAGGCCGAAGCCTGGGGCTTTTTGAATGGAGCAAAGTCCATTCCGGGCTGGTGCACTTCCAGACGAGGGCGTTAAGACCAATATGCCGGTGGCATATTGGTTAGCCCGAGAGTCCCTGCGAGCCGAATCCGAGTACGCAGAGTGCAAACCAAAAAATAAGTTCCCTCGGCGGGACACGCACTAGGGGCCCCCGTGAAAGGTTGCGCAGCAAGATTTCATGGGGAGAAGGAGCTGCGACAGAATGAGTAAGAAGCGATTTAAAACTATTTAAAACAAAAAAATCGCTGCGAACGATATGTCGTCCGCAGCGACGCCGCGACGGATGAGGCCGCCCCGGTGGGGGAAGTGCACCGGAACACACCCAAGGAAAAATAACAGCACAAAAAGAAAGCCACCGCCTAACAATTTAGGCGGTGGCTAAACTGGTGCACTTCCAGGGACTCGAACCCTGGGCCCACTGATTAAGAGTCAGTTGCTCTACCAACTGAGCTAGAAGTGC